>JAYVIW010000086.1:0-2314 GCA_043769905.1 Bacteroidota bacterium | reverse complement strand
ATCTTCGGGCATATTACGATAGCCTATTTCGTGTATGTGTGCGTATTCTTTTTCTAAATCTTTGAAAAGCAAATCGTGTTTGGTTTTGTCTTGTTCTTTTTCGATTTGTTTTTTGTGGGTTTCCGCTTTTAAAATTAGTGCAGTTGCAAAGTTTGGATATTCTTTGATTGCGATTTCGCAACATTTTAAAACAAATTCGCCATCGTTTTTAGGGAATATACTATTATAATTGTCAGCTAAATCGATTAAAACGAGTGCAATACTTTCTCGATTGTTTAAGGCTTTCATATAAACGCCGTTTGTGATAGCATCAATATGCACAAATCCCGAAGCCATAAGCCAAGAATCGACAGGAAAAATTCCGCTCGTAAGTTCGGTATTATACCAACCGTCTTTTATGCTTCGATGTTTAATGTAAACGTGATTTGGTGCTAGTGCCAAATTGGCTTGTATTCCTATTTCTTCCGCAAGGATTTTGTATAAATAAGGTAACGAATGACAATTGCCTTTTTTGGTTTGCAATAGTTTTGAAACAAAAAGATTTTGTCTTTGATTGTGACCAAATACATCATTAAAATCATAACCAAAAGGTTTGATTTTATATAAAGTGTCTTTATAAATTATGGGAATTGAATCGCACATAATCGAGAAAATAGAAGCTCGTTTGTGTACAATTTCTCTGTCCCTTTCAGTATATTCAAGAGTTTTATTGTTCAAAATAGCAGTACTTAAACTTTTTAAAAATTTGATTTGTTTATTGTTGTAAAGAGTATCTAAATTACCATTGAGAAAAGCATTTTCGGTAGAGAAAACTGCATTTTTGAAACTATAATTGTTCTCATCGACAAGCATACTATTGAGCAAAGCGTAGCTTTGTTCAAATAGTTTTTCTTGATTTTGTGCGGTAGCACAAAACTTTGAAAAAAGTATTAGGACTAAAAATATTGTTTTTCTCATTATTTAGTTTTTTCCTTTTTTGATAAATACATCTCTAAATTGTTTTTTAATGTTTTCATTAACCTGTTTGTTTTTAGTTATTTGTAATGAACTTAACCACCTTTCGTATGCTTCAATAGACATTTCTTGGTAACCTAAATCGTCGATTACTTGATATTGTTTGTTTCTCGTTTTAAATAATTCAATTACTTCTGGATAATTTCCAATTCTTTCTAAATCTTCTTTATTTTCTGGATTTATTTTTAACTGTGTTAATGCGTAAACCAATCTTTCACTATTATAATTTGCTTTTACCATATTTGCATTGATGCTATTTGGATTTAATTCTAATGCTTTATTTGCTACTTTTTCTACAAAATTGTCATAGCCAAATTTATGCAAATATCCTGATGCCAAATCTACATAGAATTGTGAAAGCAATTCTTTTTTAGATAGATTTTGCATATAGATTTTATTTTGCATTGCTTCTGCTCTTATGAAACCTGAATTTAAAATGAAAGAAGGAACGGTGTACATTCCGTTTGTAAGTTCAAGGTTGTACCATTTTTCATTTTCGTCTTGAAACTTGATGTAAGTATGATTAGGGCAAAGCGACAAATAGGCTACTGCTCCAATTTCTTCGGCAAGTGTTAAGTAGAGAAGAGGCATTGAATGACATTGACCCGTTTTGGTTTTTAACAGTTTGGTTACAAACATTTTTGACCAATCTTTTCTACCCCAAAAATCTTCAAAATCATATTTAAGTGGAAAATGTTTTACTCCGTTTGATTTGAGTTGTAACGTTTCAGCAAAGAATTGAAAAATCATAAAATTCTTGGCGGAATTACTATTTATATCATAGTGCAATTCTTTCATTTTGGCAATTATAAATTCGCCAGATTGTTTTATGATTTTGTCGAATTCGGCTTTGTCTTGTTTGTCCTCGAAATAGGCGTTTTCGATTTGAAAGTTTACATCTTTAATTGAATAATCCTCAATATTTAAATTAAGCATTTTATCATAAACATTTCGGTAATATTCTGTTCCTTTTTTGTTTGCAAGTGACGGAAGATTGAATTGGTTGTAATAATTGAGTTCGTTTATATCTTGTTGAACTTGACTTAATGTTTCAATACGGAGTTTTTCGTTTTGTTCAACCTCACGCATTATTTGGTCGTGTTGTTTTTGTTGTCTTTGTTTGTCTAAATCATTATTAAAATATTGATTTGGAGAACTAGGAGCTATATTTCTATTATTTGGATTTGAGTAATTTTGATTACTGTAATTTGGCATTTGTGTAGCTTGTGGAACGCTCGGTAAATTTACTTGTGCAAATGTAAAAAAGGGTAATAAAAGTAAAAGTATTCTGTTCATAATA
>JAYVIW010000085.1:0-60966 GCA_043769905.1 Bacteroidota bacterium | reverse complement strand
GAGGTCTTGGCATCAAGGCTTTTCTAGATACTTTCTCTTTACGAGTTTTAGGATCTAAACCTAAATATTTCACCATAAATACATCACCCATGTTTACCACATCGGCAACATTTTCGGTTCTTTCCCAAGCAAGTTCAGATACGTGTAATAAAACTTCGTTTCCTGGAGCATCAGTATATTCTACAACAGCACCAAAATCTAACATTTTTATTACTTTCACTTCATAAGCCTCACCCATTTGTGGTTTGAAAATGATAGAATCAATTTTAGCTAGTACTTTTGCAATTCCGTCTGGATCTGTTCCAAGTATTTCTACAATTCCCATATCGTTTTCTTCGTTGATAACGATTGTACAACCGGTAGCTTTTTGCAATTCTTGAATCACTTTTCCACCAGGTCCAATTAACGCACCAATGAAGTTTCCAGGAATGGTTCTCATTAATATTTTTGGAGCATACGCCTTAACATCTGCTTTTGGTTGTGCCAATACTTCGGTTAATTTTCCTAATATATGCAAACGACCATCACGAGCTTGCGCTAATGCAGCTTCCATGATTTCATATTTCAAGCCATCGATTTTGATGTCCATTTGACAAGCCGTAATTCCTTCTGAAGTTCCCGTTACTTTGAAATCCATATCGCCTAAGTGATCTTCATCACCTAAAATATCAGATAAAACTGCGTAACGATCACCATCAGTAATCAATCCCATTGCAATTCCAGAAACTGGTCTAATCATTTGAATACCAGCGTCCATCAAAGATAATGTTCCAGCACAAACCGTAGCCATAGAAGACGAACCGTTAGATTCTAAAACTTCTGAAACGACACGGATTGTATAAGGACAATCTGCAGGAATCATGTTTTTCAAAGCACGTTGCGCCAAGTTTCCATGACCCACTTCACGACGAGAAGTTCCTCTTAACGGACGCGCTTCTCCTGTTGAAAATGGTGGGAAGTTATAATGTAAATAGAATTTTTCTTCTCCTTGTTCAGATGGCGAATCAATTTGGTTGGCTTCTCTAGAAGTTCCTAAAGTTGCTGTTGCCAATGCTTGAGTTTCTCCACGTGTAAACAATGCCGAACCGTGAACCGATGGTAAATAATCTACTTCACACCAAATTGGGCGAATTTCGGTAGTTTTTCTTCCGTCCAAACGTGTTCCTAAATCTAAGGTTACGTTACGAACTGCTTCTTTATTTACTTTATAAAAATATTTAGAAACCAAATCTCCATTTTCGGCCAATTCTTCTTCTGTAAATAATGCTTTTACTTCTTCTTTGATTTCTGCAAATGCAGCTGAACGTTCTTGTTTTGCAGAACCTTTGCTTGCAACAGCATAAATTTTATCATATGCAGCGGCTTTCACTTTAGCGTGAATGCTTTCGTCAGATTTTTCTTGATCGTAAGTACGAACTTCTTTTTTTCCAAAAGCAGCTTGCAAACGTTCTTGTGCAGCAATTTGATTTTTGATGTGTTCGTGTGCAAATTTAATAGCTTCTAACATTTCTGCTTCTGAAATTTCTTTCATTTCTCCTTCTACCATGGCGATAGAATCTGAAGAAGCTCCAATCATCATGTCGATATCAGACAATTCTAATTGTGCACGACTTGGATTGATGATAAATTTACCGTCAATTCTTCCTACTCTAGCTTCAGAAATTAATGTTTCAAATGGAATATCAGACAATGCCAAAGCTGCCGAAGCGGCTAATCCTGCTAATGCATCTGGCATTACATCTTCATCATGAGACATTAACTGAATCATAACTTGAACTTCTGCGTGATAATCACTTGGGAAAAGCGGACGCAAAACACGGTCAACTAATCTCATTGTTAGCACTTCGTTGTCGCTAGGACGTGCTTCTCTCTTGAAGAAACCTCCTGGAAAACGGCCTGCTGCTGCAAATTTTTCGCGATAATCTACCGTTAACGGCAAGAAATCGATACCAGGACTTGCTTTTCTTGAAGATACAACTGTCCCTAAGATTACAGTTTTACCAATTCTAACTACTACAGATCCGTCAGCTTGTTTAGCTAAACGACCTGTCTCGATTGTGATGTTTCTGCCATCACCTAAATCGATGTTTTCTACAAATAATTGTGGAATCATAATTTTTCCTTTTTTAATTTTTTACATTGGTTTTTTGCCTGTTATCAGGTTCTTTTTTTGTCTCAATCTACTTTATTACTTTGGACCAATGATAAACCAAATTTTCACCCCAACAATTCTATTAACAAAAGTTATTATTAATTTTAGTTCGTTTGGGATTGTATTATAAAAAAGGAGGCGCTTACGCACCTCCTATTGTATTGATTATTTTCTAATACCCAATTCTTTAATAATCTCACGGTAACGATTGATTTCAGTTTTCTTGAGGTAGTCTAAAAGTGCTCTTCTTTTTCCTACCAACAATACTAGTGAGCGTTCGGTGTTGTAATCGTGACGATTTTTTTTCAAATGCTCAGTCAAATGCGAAATTCTGAACGTGAACAATGCGATTTGAGATTCTGATTTTCCTGTGTTTGTTTTTTCTCCGTGTTTAGCGAAGATTTCTTCTTTAACTTCTTTAGATAAATACATTTTAATATCTTATAAATGATTATTATGTAGGTCTTAAAACTTTTTTAAGACGATGCAAAAGTAACAATTAATTCCTAATAATAAAACTTTCATCTATTATTGTTAACGAATCGACGATTAATTTTTTTTTCGGACGTCGTTTTGGTTTTTTCTTTAATTCAAATTTGTTTTTCCATTTTAAAGTTTTTATTACCGAAACTAATCCCATTTTGTCAATATATATTCGAATTTCTTTCTTTTGAAGTTTACGTTCATATTCAATCAAATACCTATATATGTTGGTTTGAATATTTTCGTTGGTCAAAATTTCTTTTAGTTCTAAACTAATGAACTTGCCATATTCTTCATTATTATTAACACAAATAGCCGAAATATAACTCAACGTAATTTTTTTTAATAAATTTTTAGATAGTTCAACATCTGTAAATTTTTTTAATTTGGAAGTGTTGCAGGAATTTAAAAGCCGAAAGGCAACATCATATGATAACATTTTTTCATACTCAGATGCTTCCTCAATTGTTTTTTTTGTAATTGTTACAACTGTGTCGTTCAACTTAATTTCTGACTCCTTTAATATATTTTTTTTTTTCGAATCTATAATTTTAGATTTGTTTTGTATATCAATTAGTTTGCTTAGATTTTTTTTTGCATCAACTGTTTTAATTAATTCATTTTTTTTTGGAATAACTTTAATTGTATTTGTCTTTTTCTCAATTTGAGAAAAAACAGCTGCTGAATACAGTAAAAAAAATAAAATTAACTTCATTGTTAAAAAATCCTTAAATATATTACAAATAATTTTTCGCAAATATAATAAAGAAAAACGATTTTTAAAATAAAGTTGCAACTTGTTCGTTTACAAATTCGAGGAATTGTTCATCTTTATAGTCGAACGGATTCAAAACATGACTGTCTATGTCTAATTGACCTATATTGATGCCGTTTACAAACAAAGGAATTACAATCTCAGATTTAACTGTAAAACTGCACGCAATGTAATTGCTTTGAGCAGCAACATCGGGAACAACAAAATTTTTGTTAGAAACTGCTACTTGACCACAAATTCCTTTACCAAACGGAATAATGGTATGGTCAGTTTCTGCTCCAACATATGGTCCAAGATGCAAAGTTTGTGTTTCGTGATTAGCGAAATAAAAACCAACCCAGTTGTAATGGCTGATATTTTTATTTAATAAAATGCAAATATTTAATAATTTTTCGTCTCTGTTATCATTAGTCTTGGTAATAATTTCATTAACTAATGTTTTTAAATCTTCAAAATTCATGACTTAATTTTTTTACAAAAGTAAATGTAAATTTTGATGAAATTTTGCATAATTTTGTTAAATAAAAATTGAAATAAAAATTGAAAAACATCTTCCTGCAATACAAACCGTTTATAGTTTTTTTGACCAAATTCTTAATTAGTTACTTGATTCTTTCGCTCATTTACGAAAGCTATTTAAATCAATTTAACCAAAAACCACAAGAGGTTGATGGCTTTACAACATTTGTCGCCACTAACACAATTGATAGTTTGATTTTTTTTAACCAAAATGCCGTTCAAAAACCAAATTTATTAGAACCGAGCATCAAATTAATTTATAACAATAAATATGTTGCACGTGTTGTTGAAGGATGCAATGCCTTGAGCGTCATTATTTTATTTATATCATTTGTAATCGCTTTTACTGGAAAATTAAAACATACTTTGGTTTTTATACTTCTTGGAAGTTTAACAATACATATCTTAAATGTCGCTCGAATTGCACTTTTATGTGTTTTACTTTATCGATTTCCTGAATTTGAGCATCTTTTGCATGGTGTGATTTTTCCATTAATTATTTATGGATTTGTTTTTTTATTATGGATAATTTGGGTTAATAAATTTTCAATATATGCTGAAAAATCTATTTAGAAATAAAATAAAACTATTTATGATTCTTATTTTGACCTTTGGTCTAATTGTCATTCGTGCATGTGAAGATGTGCTGTTTTACGATCCATTTTTAGATTATTTCAGGTCAAATTATCAAAACAATTCAATTCCAAAAATCGATAATTTTAAATTATTTTCAGGATTATTTTTTCGATATTTTGCAAATGCGGTGTTATCTATTTCAATTATTTATATTGTTTTTAAAGACCCGCAAATGCTGCAATTTAGCGCATTTATCTACTTTATTTTATTTTTGGTGTTGGTGTTTTCTTTTTTTGTAATTCTAATTTTATATTCAGAAGATAATAAGATGACACTTTTTTACTTAAGAAGATTTCTAATTCAACCTATTTTTTTACTGCTTTTTCTTCCTGCTTTTTATTTTCAGAAAATGCAACAAATAAAATAACAACAATTTAAGATTTTTTGATTTCTATTATTAGTACTTTTGTGTATGACTTTTAAAAAATGCACTACATTTTTATTAGCTATTCTATTGTTGATCTCCAACTCTGGGTTGGCTTTTAATGTGCATTATTGTGGCGACAAAATTGCTGCTATTTATTTAATAATAAATACACAAAAGGTTGCACCTGAAGAGAACTGCTGCACAATTGCAGTAGATAAAAACAAATGTTGTGCAGATAAGTCTTTTCAAATTCAAGAATCTTCGGATAAATTTCAAGAAAACATTCCCCTCTTTGAATTTAAGCAGTTTTTATTAGCAGTTTTTAAAATAAAAAACGTCTTTGATACAATACACGAATTCGAGAAAAGTTCAAGTTCAATTGCTTACGCCTTTTTAGAAAATCTTCCGCCAATTTTTAAACGCAATTGTCAACTTATTTTCTACGCCTAATTTTGAATATTATTTGTAATGAAAACTAACAATTAATAATTTAAAATTATACAAACAATGAAAAATATAGCGCTATTTTTTGTGCTTTTGTTTGCAATCAAAAGCTTTTCTCAAGACACTTTAAAAACTATAAAAGTTCAGGCTGAACGCAAAAAAATACAAAAATCACTAAAAATAACAACAAACACCTCGGTTTTAACAAGCAAAGAATTACTCAAAGCAGCTTGTTGCAACTTGGCCGAAAGTTTCGAAACCAATCCGTCAATTGATGTAAGTTTTTCTGATGCATTAACAGGAACAAAACAAATAAAAATGCTTGGTTTAACAGGTCCGTATCTAATGATTACTGAAGAAAATTTACCTTTAGTTCGCGGTGCATCTCAAGCATATGGCTTGTCGTTTACGCCCGGAACTTGGGTAGAAAGCATTCAAGTAACTAAAGGTGCCGGAAGTGTTGTTAATGGTTTTGAAAGCATTTCAGGACAAATAAATACTGAGTTATTAAAACCATTAAAAGACAATAGATTATTTATAAACACTTATGCATCGACCGATTCTAGATACGAAATTAATGCTCATGCTAACCACAAATTTTCACCAAAATTAGCAACAAGTTTTTATTTTCATGGAAATACGCGAATTTCAAAACTTGACATGAATGATGATGAATTTCTAGATTCACCGCTTACAAAGCAAGTAAATTTGACAAACCGCTGGCAATATGCAAATACCGAAACTGGCTGGGTTAGTTTCTTGAATTTTAAATATTTGAAAGACGAAAAACAAACTGGAGACGTCATGTTCAATCCAGATATTGACAAACTCACCACCAATCATTGGGGTTCGCAAATAAATACATACAGGTTTGATGTAGCTTCCAAAATAGGTTATGTTTTTAAAGACATGCCTTTCCAAAGCGTTGGTTTTCAAAATGCTTTTAACAAACATAACCAAAAGTCTTATTTCGGTCTAAATACATATGACATTCAACAAGAAAGTTATTTTTCGAATTTGATTTTTAACTCAATAATTAACAATACAAATAATAAATTTGCAACAGGAATTAATTTTGCTTTTGATAAATATGCTGAATTTGTAAACCTTAGAGATGTTGGAAGAATTGACTATTCTGTCGGAACTTTTTTTGAATATACATATGACGATGCTGACAAAATCAGTTATTCGATTGGAGGTCGATTAGACTCTCACAATAGATTAGGTGTTTTTTTTACACCTAGATTTCATTTTCGGTACAATCCATGGGATAAGTCAGTCTTTAGATTTTCTGCAGGTAGAGGTACACGTACTGCCAATATTTTTGCCGAAAACCAGCAGCTTTTTGCAAGTTCTAGAGCTTTAACCATTTTAGATAATGCTAAAAATCTGTTGACCGTAAATAATTCTAAATATGCTTATGGATTAAACCCCGAAGTTGCCTGGAACTACGGAATTAGTTTTTCTCAAAATTTTATGATTTATGATAAAAGAGCCGATGTTTCGATAGATTTTTACCGTACAGATTTTCAAAATCAGGCTGTTGTAGATTTGTATGCGTCGCCACAAACAGCACTTTTTTATAATCTTGATGGAAAATCAATTGCAAATAGTATGCAGTTAGAATTTAATTATGAAATCAAAAAACATTTCAATCTACGATCAGCATATAAATATTATGATGTTTCGACCGATTACTTGTCAGGAAATTTCGAAAATCCTTTGCAAGCCAAGCACCGTTTTTTTGGTAATTTAGAATACGAATCGTGCCTTAACGACGAAGGACAAAACTGGAAATTAGACGCAACAATTAACTGGATAGGTAGTCAGCGTTTGCCATTTACAGCATCGAATCCAGCAAAAGATAGATTTGCTGAATTTTCAAGTGCTTTTTCTACGTTAAATATTCAAGCAACCTTGGTTTTTTCAAAAGCGTTTGAAATTTATTTTGGTGGCGAAAACATTACAAATACTAGACAAGAAAGAGCTATTTTGGGAACCGACAATCCGTTTGGCTCCAATTTTGATGCATCAATTGTGTATCAACCCATTTTTGGACAAATGTTCTATGCAGGTTTGCGATATACCGTTAAATAATTTCAATAATTAATAAAAAAATGAAAAATACAATTCTTACAATTCTGATTTCATGCTTTGGATATTTTGTAAATGCTCAAGAAATCAATAAAAATAAAAATGCAAAAGTCGAGTTTCAAGTGAGTGGCAATTGTGCAATGTGCAAAAAAAGGATAGAAAAAGCTTCAATGAAAGTTTCTGGCGTTAAATCGTCCGTTTGGAATGTTGAATCAGGAGTTTTAAAATTAATAATTAACGAAGAAAAAACAACTGTTTTAAATATTCACAAAGCAATAGCAAAAGCTGGTCACGACACCGACGCATTAAAAGCAAATGACCTTGATTATGCCAAACTGCATGCTTGTTGCCAATATGAACGACAATAATTATCCCGTAAAGAATGTTATTTTTGTAATAAATGAAAACAAAAAAACACTCACTTCAATAAAAAATAACTATTTTCACAACCTCAAATAAAAACTATGAACAATTTTGATTGGAAACAACTATTAAATCCAGAATTTTATATTTTACTTGAACTTGGCGGCTTTCAAATTGGATTGATTGTGGTGCTTTTTATAGTTTTTGCAGAAACTGGTTTGTTGGCTGGTTTCTTTTTGCCTGGCGATAGTTTGTTGTTTCTTGCAGGAATTTATAGTGAAACATTAATGGCGCAAATTGCAACACCAAGTAGTTTTTTAAATGTAACAGTTTTATCATCATTAGTTGCCATAATGGCAATTTTAGGCAATATGACGGGTTATTGGTTTGGAGCCAAAAGTGGTCCCTATTTATACAAACGTCAAGACAATATGTTTTTCAAACAACAGTATTTGCACCAATCTAAGGAATTTTTTAGCAAATACGGTAGCAAAGCAATTGTATTTGCTAGATTTTTGCCAATAGTAAGAACTTTTGCACCAGTAGTTGCGGGGCTTGTCGCTATGGACAAAAAGAAATTCATGTTTTACAATATTTTAGGTTCTTTTATTTGGTCTTTTACAATGATTTTTTCTGGTCATTATCTTTATGAAGTTTGTCTCAAAGAACTAAAGCTCGACCTGAAACATTATATAGAATATATTGTTATCGCCATTATTTTGCTAACAACTGTTCCCGTTTTAATTAAGTTGTTAAAGAAAAGTCCAGAAATAAAATAAATATTAAATAAATTAACAAAAAAACCGTTTAGATTTTTTTATCTAAACGGCTTTTTTTTATTAAAAAGTTAGTTTACATCATTCCTGGCATTCCGCCACCATGACTATGTGAATGAGCAGGAGCTTCTTCTTTTATTTCTACTAATGCGCATTCAGTTGTAAGAATCATTCCAGCAACCGATGCTGCGTTTTCTAAAGCTACGCGAGTTACTTTCTTCGGATCGATAATTCCAGCTTTTAGCATATCAACATATTCGTCGGTTTTGGCATTATAACCAAAATCTCCTTTGCCTTCGGCAACTTTTGCAACAACTACTGAACCTTCAAGACCTGCATTTTCAACTATTGTTCGCAATGGAGCTTCGATAGCACGCGAAATAATCTGAATTCCAGTGGCTTCATCTGGATTACTAGCTTTTACTTCTTTTAGTGCAGATTTTGCTCTCAGCAAAGCCACGCCGCCACCAGCAACAATTCCCTCTTCGACAGCAGCACGAGTTGCATGAAGCGCATCGTCGACACGGTCTTTTTTCTCTTTCATTTCTACTTCAGATGCTGCTCCAACATAAAGAACGGCAACACCGCCAGCCAACTTGGCTAAACGTTCTTGCAATTTTTCTTTATCATAATCAGAAGTTGTGGTTTCAAGTTGACCTTTTATTTGGTTGACACGATTTTTAATCATGTCAGCTTCGCCCGCTCCTGAAACTAATGTAGTGTTGTCTTTGTCGATTGTTACTCTTTTTGCTGTTCCAAGCATTTCCAATGTAGCATTTTCTAAAGTATGTCCTTGCTCTTCAGAAATTACTGTCCCACCAGTTAAAATTGCAATATCTTCTAACATTGCTTTTCTGCGGTCTCCAAAACCTGGTGCTTTAACAGCTGCAATTTTCAGTGCTCCACGTAATTTGTTGACAACTAATGTTGATAAAGCTTCTCCATCAACATCTTCAGCAATGATCAATAATGGCTTGCCTGATTGTGCTACTGGCTCTAAAACTGGCAACAATTCTTTTAATGAAGAAACTTTTTTATCATAAAGCAAAATATAAGGACTTTCTAACTCTGCTTCCATCTTTTCGGGATTGGTCACAAAGTAAGGTGAAAGATAACCTCTATCGAATTGCATTCCTTCAACGACATCTACGTAAGTATCTGTTCCTTTTGCTTCTTCAACAGTAATTACACCTTCTTTTCCAACTTTCGCAAAAGCATTTGCAATCAATTCGCCAATTACATCATCATTATTTGCAGAAATCGAGGCAATTTGCTTAATTTTATCTGAATCGCTACCTACTACTTTGGCTTGTTTAGTCAAATCGGCAACTATCGCTTCTACGGCTTTATCAATACCACGTTTCAAATCCATTGGATTGGCTCCAGCAGCAACGTTTTTCAAACCTTCTTTTACAATTGCTTGTGCTAAAACTGTTGCAGTTGTAGTTCCATCACCTGCCAGATCATTGGTTTTCGAGGCTACTTCTTTTACCATTTGAGCACCCATATTTTCTAATGGGTCTGCCAATTCTATTTCTTTTGCAACTGTAACTCCATCTTTGGTAACTGTTGGTCCACCATAAGATTTTCCGATAATTACATTTCGACCTTTTGGTCCAAGTGTTACTTTTACTGCATTTGCTAAAGCATCAACGCCACGTTTTAATCCGTCACGCGCTTCGATATCAAATTTTATATTTTTTGCCATTACTTTTTTTTTAAAAATATTGTTTTAATTTTTTATGTGTTAGTTTGTGTTTCAGACTTGAAACTTCAAACCTGCAACTAAATTTAGATTATTGCCAATATATCGTCTTCACGCATTATTAAATAATCTTTTCCTTCTAGCTTCAGTTCTGTTCCAGCATATTTTCCATACAATACAGCATCACCTATTTTGACAGTCATTGTATGTTCTTTACTGCCGCTTCCGACAGCAATAACTGTTCCTTTTTGGGGTTTTTCTTTAGCAGTATCTGGAATAAAAATTCCTGAAGCCGTTTTGGTTTCAGCGGCAATTGGCTCAATAAGCACACGGTCTGCAAGGGGTTTTATGTTTAATGACATTTTGTAATTATTTATTTTTATTTATGCAAAGTTAATCTATTTATATAAAAAAAACGTTAACAATATGCTAACGCTTTTTAAATATTATAAAAAAAATTATTTTGTTTTTGGTGCTGGTGTAGTCGCATCTGGTGTACCAATAGTTTTTGGTGCTATTTTTTGTTTTTCAGTACTCACCTCTTCTGTTAATTTAGTAGCAGCGTCAGTGCTTACAAAACTGAGACTTGATGCTAAAATTAACGCTAATAGAGCGCCACCTAAAGTCCAAGTACTTTTGTCAAGAAAATCTGTTGTCTTTTGGACGCCACCCATCATTTGTGAACCACCAATTGCTGATGATAATCCACCACCTTTAGGGTTTTGAACCATTATTGCTACTATTAACAAAAAACATACGATTGTTATTAAAACTAAAAAAATTGTAAACATGATTATTGTAATTAATTATTGTTTTGTTGTAAAAATTTAATATCCTTAATTCGGTTTGCAAAGAAACTACTTTTTTCTGGATATTTCAAAATTAATATTTCATAAGCTTGAATTGCTTTGTCATATTTTTTTTGCTCCAAATAGACTTTTGCCAAAGTTTCGGTCATCAAATAAGCTTCATTTTCTGGCTTGTGGCTTGTATTTATTGAAATTCCTTGATTTTTATCCATTTGAGGAATCTTTGGATTACTTTCAATAAACTTGTCAATAAGTGCTAATTTTTGTTCTTTTTCAGGATTTTTTATTAAAATTTCATCTCGAATTATTGGTTTAATTCTCGAAATTTGTAACCATTCTTGAAAAGAATGCTTTTCATTGATCGAAAAATTAAGCGGTTTACCAATTTCTAACTTTTCTACAATAATTTCGTTTTCAAATGATGCAATTGATTTTAAGATTGATTTTTCAAGATTATCTACTTTAATGTCTTGAACTGTCTCTACTTTTAAAACCTCAACTTCATTAACTTTAATATTGTTAATAGTTTCGATTTTAATGTCAAAATAGTTTTTTTGAATGGCAATAAAGTTTTCTGATGTTATAAAGTCAAACAATATAGCCCTGTCGGCAGTTTGTGCTGCCGTTTTTTTTAATGCAGTATTATATGAATAACTGTTTTGATTGAACAATCCTTTTAAATGTAATGCTCTTGCGCTTTGAAAATAAGGAAATTCGTTAATTATTTTCTCTAACCCATCTGTTTGCTTGTCGTTAATTGCAAATGGTTTATTGATGATATGATTGTACTGATTAACGTTCATTTTACTAATTTTTTTGTCATAAATTTGAGTTTTACCATTTGGCCAACGAATCATTAAAAATGTCTTGTGTAATTCTCTCAAAAATATCTGCCAATGCTGTTGTCAAAAGACTTCCAACTAATTGACTATTAGCTGGATAATCGTAATAAAAAGTAAATTTTTTTTCAAAATTGTCATTCTCAACTTTTTTGTTAGTAAATCGTACATTTATAGCAATATCCAATCTATTTTGTGCCGCTTTATCTCCAGCTGAAGCTGACATTGGAGATATTCTAAAATCAGAAATTTCGCCTTCATAAACCAAATCACCGCCTGAATTGGTCAAACGTAAATTCGTTTGGTTTTGAATCAAGTTTTGCAATCGCAACGTGAAAATTCTTTCAATTCCTGGTTCAACGAGTGGTGCATTGTTCAAGAAATTGTTAACCTGAAAGGTTTTTGCATCAATTTTTCCTGTTCCTGTAAAGTTGTAAATAGAGCAACTATTCATTAACAAGCCAATCATCAAGAGTAAAAAATATTTTAATTTTTTCATATTTATTTTAGAGGTCAAATTGTTTTATTTTTCGATACAAAGTTCTCTCCGAAATTCCCAACTCATCTGCGGCTGCTTTGCGTTTTCCTTTGTTTTTTTCCAAAGATTTTTTTATCATTTCGATTTCTTTTTTGTCGAGCTTCAAAATTTCTTCTTCCTCGTCTTCAACTGTTTCAGCAAATTGAAAATCTTCGTTTTCATCAAAATCATCTTCAACTTGATTATTAAAATTTGAATTTCTTGGCGATTCTTCATAAGAGATTTCGCTCTCAGACTCTTTATTTCCATAAATTTTCTGAATCAAATTAGTATTTATTTCTTGTACTTTTGCAGAGCCGTTTTTCATTAATTCTAATGTTAACTTCTTCAAATCGTGCAAATCACTTTTCATATCAAACAAAACCTTATACAATATGTCTCGCTCTGTAGAAAAATCATTTTCTGATTTTTTGCCAATTACTGATGGTAAATTATTGCCTTCTTTTGGTAGATATGACAATAATGTATTGCCCGAAATGTCACGATTGGTTTCCAAAACCGAAATTTGTTCTGCCATATTTCGCAATTGTCGAATGTTGCCCGACCAACGAAATTTTTGTAAAACAGAAATGGCATTGTCATCTAATTTCAAAGGTGGCATTTTATATTTATGAGCAAAATCGGCTGCAAATTTCCTAAAAAGTAAATGAATATCTTCTTTTCGATCTCGTAAAGCTGGTAACAAAATATCGACTGTGCTTAATCTATAATACAAATCTTCTCGAAATTTACCTTTTTCAATAGCATCAAATAAATTGACATTGGTGGCTGCAACAATTCTAACATTTGTTTTTTGAACTTGGCTTGAACCTACTTTGATAAATTCGCCATTTTCTAAAACTCGTAATAATCTAACTTGAGTTGTTAATGGCAATTCGCCAACTTCATCAAGGAAAATTGTTCCACCATCGGCAACTTCAAAATAGCCTTCACGGGTGCCAGTTGCGCCAGTAAATGCTCCTTTTTCATGACCGAAAAGTTCGCTGTCAATAGTTCCTTCTGGGATTGCACCGCAGTTTACTGCAATATATTTTCCGTGTTTTCGGTGCGAGAGCGAATGAATTATTCTTGGAATATTTTCTTTACCAACACCACTTTCGCCAGCGACCAAAACGGAAATGTCGGTTGGTGCAACCTGAATTGCTTTCTCGATGGCACGATTTAGTTTCGAATCATTTCCGATAATTTCGAATCGCTGTTTTATTGATTGTATTGTTTCCATACAAGCCCGCTAATTACTTTTTATTATTTTAGACTTTTTTTTATATTAATTGAATTAAAAACTTCATTTAATTCGTTTTTAATATTTTAATTCATTTCACTAAAACCAACCGCAAGTCCTTTCAAAGTACCACTTGTGCAACTTTCGATTTTAACATTCACAAAATCTCCAATTTTATAATTTTCTTTTGGAAAAACAACTGTAATGCTTTGTGAATTTCTACCAGAAAATTCATCTTTTGATTTTTTAGAAATTTTTTCAACCAAAACCTCAACTGTTTGACCGATAAATTCTTCACTGCGTTGCCAAGCATGTTTTTGTTGCAAATCGACAATTTCTTGCAAGCGTTTGGCTTTTGTTTCTTCAGTAACATCGTCTTCCATTTTGCGTCCAGCCAAAGTTCCAGGTCGTTCAGAATAACTGTACATATAACCAAAATTATATTTCACGTATTCCATTAATGATAAAGTGTCTTGATGATCTTGTTCGGTTTCGGTTGGAAAACCAGCAATCATGTCGTGAGAAATTGAACAATTGGGAATTATTTTTCTTATTTTATCAATTAAGGTCATATATTCTTCACGAGAATGCAAACGGTTCATTTCCTTTAGAATTCGATTACTTCCTGATTGTACTGGCAAGTGAATGTGATTACAAATATTTGGATATTTAGCAATAATATGCAAAATACTTTCGTGCATGTCCTGCGGATTTGATGTCGAAAAACGAATTCTCATTTTTGGAAAACCAACAGCAACCATTTCTAGTAGATTATCAAAATCGACAGCTGTTGCTATTTGCATTTGCGAAGCGTTAACAAAATCTTTTTTCAAACCGCCACCATACCAAAGGTAACTGTCAACGTTTTGGCCTAAAAGTGTAATTTCTTTGAATCCTTTTTCCCATAAATCTTGAATTTCGATCATTACACTTTGTGGTTCGCGACTGCGTTCACGACCTCGGGTAAATGGCACAACACAAAAAGTACACATGTTGTCGCAGCCACGGGTTATTGAAACAAGTGCTGTTATTCCGTTACTCATTAACCTAACTGGCGAAATGTCTCCATAGGTTTCATCTTTAGATAAAATAACGTTTATTGCATCGCGACCTTCTTCAACTTCTGATAATAAATTGGGTAAATCTTTGTAGGCATCTGGACCAACAACAAGGTCAACAATTTTTTCTTCTTCAAGAAATTTATCTTTTAAACGCTCGGCCATACAACCTAAAACGCCGACTTTCATATTTGGGTTTAAATCTCTTTTTACAGCGTTGTATTTTTGTAAACGCTTGCGAATAGTTTGCTCGGCTTTGTCGCGAATCGAACAAGTATTGACCAAAACCAAATCGGCTTCTTCAAGAATATTGGTTGTGTTATACCCGTTTGAAGATAAAATTGATGCCACAATTTCTGAATCTGAAAAATTCATTGCGCAACCATAACTTTCAATAAAAAGTTTTTTAGTGTTTTCGGGTTTATAATCTAAAACCAGACTTTCGCCTTGCTTGCTTTCTTCGTGCTCCATAAAAAATTATAATATTACAAAGATAAAGCAATTTGCGAAATAATGACAAGTTGTCAGTGAAAAATTTTATAAAATTATAACACGAATTGCTTCCCAGAATTTTTTTTGGATGCAGTCGTTGCAATTAATTTTAGGCAGCTAATAAAAACCAACCTCAAATCATTTTTAAATCCGCAATGGTTTTGGTTGGGTTGTTGGATTTAAAAACAAAATTTCCTGCAACCAATACATTGGCACCTGCATCAATTAATTTTTTGGCATTTTTATCTGTTACGCCTCCATCAATTTCAATGATTGTATGGGCGTTTTTTCTTTCAATTAATGCTTTTAGTTTAGTAATTTTAGAGTAGGTATTTTCTATAAAGCTTTGTCCGCCAAAACCTGGATTTACACTCATGACACAAACCACATCAATATAATTAATGACATCTTCTAATAAATCTATGTTGGTATGTGGGTTTAAAGCTACACCTGCTTGCATTCCTGCTGCTTTTATGGCTTGAAGCGTGCGGTGCAAATGCGTACATGCTTCGTAATGAACAGTAAGAATATTGGCTCCTAAATCTGCAAATGTTGTGATGTACCTGTCAGGTTCAATAATCATTAGGTGCACATCAATTGTTTTTTTTGCATGTCGGGAAATAGCCTCAAGTACTGGCATTCCAAATGAAATATTGGGTACAAAAACACCGTCCATAATATCTATGTGAAACCAATCTGCATTAGAATTATTAATCATTTCTATGTCTCGTTGCAAGTTGGCAAAATCGGCTGCTAGTATGGATGGAGCTATTAATGTATTCATCTTTAATTTTTTTTTGCAAATATAATTTTTAAAGTTCGAAATTTGAAATTTAAATACAAAAAACTCCGGTAATCAGCCGGAGTTTCAATCATCAATCAAAAAACGAACAGTTAATCAGACCGTCGTCATCTATTCTCCACTTTGCTACATGGATTATCCTAAATATGTTTTCAAGATTTTGCTTCTTGAAGTATGTTTTAATCTGCGAATTGCTTTTTCTTTTATTTGTCTAACACGTTCACGAGTTAAGTCAAATGTTTCGCCAATTTCTTCAAGTGTCATAGGGTGTTGGTCTCCTAAACCAAAGTACAAACGAACAACATCAGCCTCACGAGGCGTTAATGTTTCTAGCGAACGCTCAATTTCGGTACGTAAAGATTCTTGAATCAATTCTCGATCTGGATTTGGAGATTCGCCTGAACGCAAAACGTCATATAGGTTAGAATCTTCTCCTTCAACAAGTGGCGCATCCATAGAGAGATGGCGGCCAGAGTTTTTCATTGACTCTTTTACATCGTTTACGGTCATGTCTAACTCTTTAGCAATTTCTTCGGCAGATGGTGGTCTTTCGTTTGATTGCTCTAATAAAGCATACATTTTATTAATTTTATTGATAGAACCAATTTTGTTCAATGGCAAACGCACTATTCTAGATTGTTCTGCCAAGGCTTGCAAAATCGATTGACGAATCCACCATACGGCATAAGATATGAATTTGAAACCACGAGTCTCATCAAATCTTTGTGCTGCTTTAATCAAACCAAGATTTCCTTCGTTAATTAAATCTGGAAGTGTTAGTCCTTGATTTTGATATTGCTTGGCTACAGAAACAACAAATCGAAGATTGGCTTTTGTCAATTTTTCGAGCGCGGCTTGGTCTCCAGCTTTTATTTTTTGTGCCAATTCTACTTCTTCGTCAGCTGTAATCAAATCTACTTTTCCAATTTCTTGTAAGTATTTGTCTAACGATGCTGTTTCACGATTGGTAACTTGCTTGGTTATTTTTAACTGTCTCATGTGTAGGTTACATTTAATGTATATATTTCATTATACGTAAGCGGAATTAAAAAAGTTACAAAAAATATTTTTTTTTTATTAAAACCTTTAGCAATTTTGGCTTTAATGCATTATTTAAATGTTGTAATTTAATTTTAAAATGCACCACCGTTTTTAAAGATATCTTCATTTACCTCCCCAATATAATCTAATAAAACATCTTTGCCAGTTTGCTCTGTTGCTGATGTTACAAAATATTGTGGCATATCCTCCCAATTATTGGCAAACATTTGCTTTTTATAGGCTGCAATATGACTATCTATTTTAGTTTTAGAAATTTTGTCTGCTTTAGTAAAAATTATACAAAACGGAATTTCACTTTCGCCCATATAGCTCATAAACTCAATGTCGATGTTCTGTGCTTCATGACGAATATCAATTAAAACGAAAGCGCATACTAATTGTTCACGGGTCTCAAAATAATCTGTTATGAACGCTTGAAAAACAGATTTCGTTTTTTTAGATACTTTAGCATATCCATAACCTGGCAAATCGACCAAAAACCAATTGTTATTAATTTTAAAATGATTAATCAACTGGGTTTTTCCGGGTCTTCCAGAAGTTTTTGCCAAATTTTTATGATTGGTAATCATATTTATCAACGATGATTTACCAACATTAGAACGACCAATAAAAGCATATTCGGGCAAATGATCTTGTGGGCATTTGCCAACTTCTGAGTTACTTATTATAAATTCTGCTGTATTGATTTTCATTATTTTTTTTAGAATATTGACCTGTTTAGACAACCCTATTTTTATTAATTATTTCTTATTGGTAATTGTAAAAAAATAATTAAGTCTACAAAAATAGATTAAATGAATTAGAAAAATTCAATAAATTGCGGTAAACCTCTAACTAATTTTAGTTTGGTCTTAATGGTTTGCAATTATAATAATAAAAAAAGCATTTTTTTTTAGAAAATATATTAGATTTTTAATTCTAATTTTTCTGCAAAATAATCACAAAAATCTTTCATAGTGTCGGTCATTTTTTCGTCACCAGTTGCCCTATTAAAAGTGTCGGTCATAGCAACCAATGTTTGATGAAAAAACAATTTCATTTCATCAACAGGCATTTCTTTGGTCCACAAATCAATGCTTAAAGTTTCTTGAGCATGATTGTCCCAAACCGAAACGAGAATTGCTTTGGTTTCTTGAAGTTGAACACCACCATCTTCGGCAGTCCACATTATTTTTTCGGGCACTCGGTTAAGGTCTAATTCTACTTGAAATTTTATTTCTGATTTCATTATATTTAATTTGTTGTGAGCTTTGGAGAAATTATTTTGAGTTTGCATAGTAAATCAGAAATTGACAAATACAAATCGAGACTAAATAGGCGCCAACGGCAATTGACACGTTATAATAATAACATTCAAGCTATAATTATGAGAATGAATTGACCCCTAACAACTACTTTTTTGGTTTATAATTCGATTTTTCGAACAATTCTTTAGCATCGAGTTTTAATAAATCTTGCAAATTAGATTCGTTTATTTCGGCATAGGCACGAACCATTTGCCAACCTAACCATGCTCCTACTCGACCTGGAGATTGGTTGTCTATTTCTAAATAAAATTTTGAAAATGGTGCTGGATTAATAAATCTTCCAGCAAGTTTTGGATCGCTATCGTAAAGCAAGTTACCTTGAATGAAATAAGTCCAAATATAGGCCTCGTTTTCTTGGCACCATTTTAATTGTTCTGGAGAATATCCAATTTTGACATCATCAGTGGTTTCGGGGGTTAGTTTGTCTTTTAAATATAAATTTTTTCCTGAATAAACCATTTGTGAAAGAAATGATTTGTCTCTTGGAAAAGCAATTTTTTGAAGTCCAAAACTTGTAACCAAGTCAGGAATTATTTGTGACGGTTCAAAGTTTTGTTTTATAAAATCAGGAAATTCGTTGGCATAAAATTTATGTTCTTTGCCTAGATACAATTCTAAGGAAACAAGGGCAAGAGAATCTGTGTAAATCGATTTTGAATTATAATCCATTTCGGAAATCAAGGTAACCAATTTTGGTGTTTTGGAGTTTGGAAAATAAAATTTTATGTGTCGAACTAAGTCTTCGAGATTGGATTGTAAATCGTTTAAATTCGGGTATTTTTTTTGAACTTCGCTGTGCAATTCGTTCCACAATGGGTTTTGCATTTTGTTTGTCCAAAGTGAATCTGGATTTCCGACTGGAAAAAAATAAGGAAATTGTTTTTTTAATTTTGCCAAATCTTTTGGTGGTGTCTCAAAAAACAATCTATCGAATCTTTCTACTTTGACTTCAACAGGAATGGCTTCGACATCTTTTTGGGTTTTAGATTTGTTGTTGCAAGAAACAAGCATAAACGCTAGAAAGATTGTAATAAAGAAATTTTTCATTTGGAGGTATATTTTCATAGCCCAGATGGAAACGGCATCCTTTTTTGAATTGACAGCGGTTTTCAAACCGTGGCAATTGAAAAAAGATAAAGTGTACAGCTGGAATAGCTTCTTGAAACAATTCATAAATAATCACGAAAAATTATTATTGTGTTTCTAAAGTTATTATTTTTGCAAATATAATAGGTTGAAATTAAAAAAAACTAAATAAAATGCAAAATTTAATTACTATTGATGCCGAAAATGTTACAAATCAGATTGTAAAATGGTTGAAAGATTATGCCGAAAATGCAAAAGTAAATGGTTTCGTAATTGGAATTTCGGGTGGCGTTGATTCGGCAGTTACCTCAACATTGTGTGCCATGACTGGATTGAAAGTTTTGTGTGTAGAAATGCCTATACATCAAGCGGCAAGTCATGTAACACGTGGTCGAGAACACATTTCGCAACTTAAAGAAAGATTTGAAAAAGTTGATAATATTGAAACTGATTTGACATCGGTTTTTGACAATTTTGAAAAAATAATGCCTAAAAATAATGATGAAAAAAAGTTCAAATTAGCATTGGCCAACACAAGAGCACGATTGAGAATGACAACATTGTATTATTTGGCTGGAATAAATGGTTTATTGGTTGCAGGAACTGGTAACAAAGTTGAAGATTTTGGAGTGGGTTTTTATACTAAATATGGAGATGGCGGCGTGGACTTGAGTCCAATTGCCGATTTATTAAAAACGGAAGTTTGGCAATTAGCAAAATACTTAAATGTTCCTGAAAGTATTCAAAAAGCTGCACCGACAGACGGTTTATTTGGCGATAATAGAACCGATGAAGAGCAACTAGGAGCAAGTTATGTTGAACTAGAATGGGCAATGAATCGGGCAGCAATAAACAATAACGAAAATGATTTGACTGAAAGAGAATTAGAAGTTTTTAAAATTTACAAAACGTTAAATTATGTTAACTTACATAAAATGAATCCGATACCTGTTTGTGTAATAAAACGTTAAATATTGCATTAGGTCTAAAATAGTGATTTAATTGATTTTAAATGTTTATTTTTGCGAAATAATAATCATTAAACGAATGTTAATTATGAAATCATGATAAAAGTAGCACTAGCCGATAATTATCCAGTAGTTCATTTTGGAATAAAATCTTATTTTGAGACCAGTACGGAAATAGAAATTGTAGCCAATGTTGGCAATTTTGATTTAATAAAAGATGCTTTAAAACAAAAAAATATTGACGTTTTAATTATTGATATTGAATTGTCAGGTATGTCAAGTGTGCTAGATTTAAAAGCTTTGGTAAAAGATTTTCCAGATACAAAAATTTTAATTTTTAGCAATTATTCTGAGCAAATGTATGGTCCAAATTGCATAAAAATGGGTGCATCAGGCTATATTCGGAAAACTGAAAAACTTGAATTTCTAAAAAATGCAATTTTAAAGGTTTATTACGGAGAAATCGTTTTGACCGATGCTGTCCAAAAAAGTATTAAAATGATTGGCAATCAAAATAAAAGCGAACGACTGCATAGAAAATTATCGACTAGAGAAATCGAAGTTCTAAGACATTTGAGTGATGGTAAAAAAAATAACGAAATTGCAGTAATTTTGGGGTTAAACGAAAAAACAGTAAGTACCTATAAATTGCGTTTGCTAATAAAATTGAGCGTCACAAATCTATTAGATTTGGTTAATAAAGCCAAAAATTTGGACTTGATTTAATTATAATTTGACCGCATTCGACCAATACTTCTTGTTATTGAAACTTTGAGTTTGTTGTATTCATTAATTGCTGTTAGCGTTTCTAAAGTGTCTTTATTTTCAGGATTAAGAATTTCTTTCATTAACTCGGCCGTCACTTTATTAATAAGATATTCTCGGTAGGCAATTATAGTCTCATTGACCAATCGTGTCAAGTTTTCGATATTTGTCTTTTCTTTTACAAAAACTTGTTTTTTTTCAAACCAGGCGTGTAATTGATATTTTTCATCGTCCATTAAAATGTCCGTAATCAACAAAGAATGCTCTTGATTGAGGTTGTTTAAATAATTTTTATTTTCGAAATTTTCGTCTTGCAAATATTTAGCAACCAAATCATCGTAGACTTCCTTGAACAAAGGATTGGCAAATTCAACCTCATCTTCTTGAAGATTTAGGTAAATGCGTTGAAAAATTTTGGATTTTATTTTCTCAGAAACTTCAACTTCAAGGTTATTTTCGTCAAATTTTATAAAAATATTTTCAAAATCAATTTCAATATTACCATACAACAATAAAATTTCAATTATTGATTTTTCTAGCCTATTGATTATATCTACTTTGTCGGTTAAAACAGCAGTTTCTTCATTGGTTACAACCTCAAAAACTTTTTGGGCTTGTTCTTTTTTTAATTGTTTACCTGCTTCTTGTTGGTCTTTTTGAAACAATTGTGCCAAAGTACTAACCAAAACTTGCTCAGAAATATCCATAATTCTAGAACATTCTTGCACATATATTTCTCGTTTAATGCGGTCTGGAATTTTAGAAATACTTACAACCATATCACGAATCAAATCGGCTTTTTTGATTGGGTCATTTTTAGCTTCGTTCATTAACAAAGATGCTTTGAACTGAATAAAGTCTTTGGCGTTTTTTTCTAAATATTCGGTTATCTGTTCAAAAGTGTTTTTCTTAGCAAAACTGTCCGGATCTTCTCCATCGGGGAAAGTACAAACTTTTACATTCATTCCTTCTTCAAGAATAATATCTATACCTCTAATTGCAGCACGCATTCCAGCAGCGTCTCCATCAAAAAGTACGGTTATATTTTTGGTCAATCTGTTGATTAATCTAACTTGGTCTGGCGTTAAAGCTGTTCCTGAAGACGAAACAACATTCTCTATTCCAGATTGTTGCAACTGAATAACATCAGTATATCCTTCGACTAAATAACAATTATTTTGTTTGGCAATAGCCTGTTTGGCATTAAAAATTCCATATAAAACTTTGCTTTTATCATACAACTCACTAGCAGGTGAATTGAGGTATTTGGCTGCTTTTTTGTCATTTGTCAAAATTCGACCACCAAAACCCAAAGTTCGACCCGACATGGATTGAATTGGGAACATCACCCTGCCCTTGAACCTGTCAAACGGATTGCCTCCTTCCCGAGGAATTGTTAGTCCAACAGCTTCTAAAAATTCTAATTTATAACCTTTTCCTAATGCTTCTTTTGTAAATGCGTCCCATGTTTCGGGCGAATATCCTAGTTGAAATTTCTTGATAGTCTCATTGGTAAAACCTCTTTCTTTGAAATAAGATAGGCCAATTGCTTGACCTTCTTCAGAGTTCAATAATGTGTCTTGAAAAAATTTGTTAGCAAATTCTGACACCATAAATAAGCTTTCACGAACATCAGTATTGGCTTTCTCTTCAGCAGATTGCTCACTTTCTTCTATCTCAATGTTGTATTTTTTGGCCAAATATCTGATAGCTTCTGGATAAGAAAATTTTTCATGCTCCATAACAAATGCAATTGCATTGCCACCTTTTCCTGAACTAAAATCTTTCCAAATTCCTTTGGCTGGCGACACCATAAATGATGGAGAACGCTCGTCAGAAAAAGGACTCAGCCCTTTAAAATTGCTTCCTGCCCGTTTAAGCACAACAAAATCTCCGATAACCTCTTCGACTCGTGCCAATTCGTAAACATTGTCTATTGTGGTTTTTGAAATCAATTTTTTTGGTATTAATTGTAAATCCGTAAAACGAAGAAAGTAAATTTCATATAAATTTTTAAATAAAGTCTAATTTTAGTTTGTCTAAAATTTAATGATATAAAGTGTTAATATTAAATATCTTAATATTCAATATCTGACCGTCTAGAATCTTATTTATATAATTTATTCCATTTAAAAAATCTATTTTTTTCTTCCAAAAATGCCGTCTAATAATTTTCCTGCTTGATTTTTTATGTCTTCTTTTTGCGTATTTGCTCCTTTGGTTGTGTCTTTTTTAATTAATTTATCAATGGCGTTTCCGAGTTCTGTTTTGCCTTTGGAAATCAATTTTTCTTTTTCTTTTTTGACCAATTGCGTCCCAAGTGCCGCTATGCCGCTTTTGATATCGGTTGTGATTTTTGGGCTCGAAAAGTTTCCAGTAACGATTGCATTTATTGGAATATTTTGCAATTTATCTAAATCAGTTGATGTTAATTTACTTAACATTCCGCCTGCTTCGTTGCCCAAATATTTAGCTGGAAGATCAAACTTGATGTTGTAATTCAAAACTTGATCAAACCCATGTGTACCGCCAATTGTAGCTTTTACATCTTGGTATTTTATGTCAAATGGTTTTACATTTACTTTTCCGTTGGCAAATGTTACATTGGCTTTTATATCATTAAGATTCAGTTTTTTAAGATCAATAAATTTCAAACTTGATGTCAATGCTGTCAATAAAGTGGATTTACTGGCGTTTATTTGAGTGTTTTGAAATTGTCCAAATAAATCTCCCACTAAACTATTTATATCAGGCTTCATGGTTTTGTCCAAACTTCCGTTTAGTTTGACAGTTGAATTAAATTTTCCATCAATAATTCCTGCAATCGGCGCCATTTTTTTAAGCATTTCAAGTTGTGTAAATGATTGATTAATGTCGACTTGATTCAAATTCAAATTCATATTAAAAACCGGCACTTTTCCTTTGGTCGACACGTCTCCTGTTGCTCCAATTGTTCCACCAAAAATCGAAGTATTAACGTTCTGTAAAGTTGCTTTTTGGTCAGCAATTACCAGTTTTCCTGAAACATTTTTCAAAACTAAATTATCATATAAAACCATATTGGCTTTAGCGGTTATGGCACAATTCAAAAAGGCTGGAATTTTCATTCCATCGGTTGCGCCAGTTTTTGTAGTTTCGATCGATGTTGTTTGCGCGGTTTTTTTATTGCCCGAAGCCATAAAATCGGCTACTGCGATTTGGTTCGAAACCATATTAAAATTCCCTTTTAATACTTGATTTTTGAACATAAAACCATAAAAATTATCCAAAACTCCAGTCACACTTATATCACTTTTGCCTGTAGTCGCATTAAATTGTTGCAAGTTGACACGGCTTGGATTAAACTGTATCATTGCATTGGAAATTGTCATTGTTTTGTTGTTGTCATCAACATATTTGAAACCAGCAATACTCATTGTACCTGCATTATTGATGTTGGCGTATTGGCTATTGGTAACGGATAACATATCAAATTTTGTAGTTACATCTGCTTTTAAAATTCCAGTTAATGGAATTTCTAATTTTATAGGATAAGCTTGCGACAAATTCGCCAAATTGATAGTTCCTTTCATTGCAGCATCGACTAATGCGTTTTCAGTTAGATTTTTAAAATTAGCGCGTCCTTCAAAAACGTCTTGATCGATAGCGAATGAAATTTTGTCAAGGTTGACAAAAGTATCGTTCAACAAACCAGTTTCGTTGATTATTTTGGTATCAATTACAATATTTTTAACTGCTTTTGGCAAATTTGGATATTGAAAACTTGCATTATTTGAAACAATTGTGATATTGAATTTTGGCACAGTTGTTTTGGTGTAAACTCCTTTTGCAAATCCAGTTACAGTAAAGTCTCCAGTGGTTTGCACACCATCTAATTTTGATGCATACGCTCCTGGAATCAATCCCAAAAAGTTTTTGAAAGATGATGTTGGCGTTTTGAAAGTCAAATCATAGATTTGTCCTGCATCAACCAATTGAATAAATCCATTGAACTCCAAAGGCAACTCATTTATTTTGGCTTTATTTTCTTTAAAAGTATATTTTTTATTAACCAAATCCATTCCTAAAACGGCATCAAGGGTCAATTTAATATTGTTCATATAATTGACTTTATCCATGTCAAAAGATACATTTGCAGTCGATTTAGTGTCCAAATCTAGTTTTTCAGCAGCAAAATCTCCGTTTCCTTCATGATTCAAACTATCCAAAACGAATTTCATTTTTGAGCTCGCATCAAAATATTCGAATCTAAAATTTTCTACATCATAACTACTAATTTTCAGGTTTAAAGGTTCACTACTTCCTGATTCATTACTATTTTTTTTGTCCTTTAAAGCAATGTCAAAATTTCCAACTCCATCTTTATTGAAGCGGATATTTATAATTCCGTTTTTTGAAGAAATGCCTTCAATATTAATAGGTTCATTTTTGTCTTTCAACAATTCTTTTATTGACATTTTTAAATTTAGTTCATCAAGTGAAACCAAAGTATCGCCTTCAAATGGAGCTTTATTTATAATCAACAATTTAGAAAGAGATACACTTGCATTCGGAAAACTTTTGAAAAGATTCAAATCAGCATCGGCAAAACTGATTTTCGCATCTACTTTTTCATTGATTGTCGCTTCGATTTTGGCTTTGATTTGACCTTTAAAAAAATAAGGAATTGCTAATAATGAAGTTATTATTAGTAGTAATAAAACGCTAACGATTTTTAGGATTTTTTTGAACATGATAATTTTTTTAAATGGACTTTTTCTTATTTAACATTAATTTCAAACTGCATCAAGGCTTGAATGCCCTTTCTTGCTTGCATTTTTTTTACTTTTTCTAAGATTTTATAATTTTCTGAGCCAATTTCAGACTTTATAATACTTTCTTTAGATTTTGCAAATGGCATACCTGCATCTTGCAAGAAAGACCCAAAATCTTTTTCAAAAACTGGGTAATTTACGGTTGAATACTTATCTATTTTAGTCAGTTTGGCTGCATATTTTACTGCGTCGTTCAAAGAACCAATTTCGTCAACCAATTCGTTTTTCTTGGCATCGGCACCAGACCAAACGCGACCTTGAGCAATTGAATCAACGTTTTCGAAAGTCATCTTTCGACCTGCAGCAACTCTTTTTACAAATATATTATAAATTCGTTCGACACTTTCGGTTGTAAGTGTTTTAAATTTTTCGTCCAATTGCACAAATGGACTGTATTCGCTAGCATTGTCATTGGTTCGAACCTGAACTGTATTGATTCCTAGTCTGTTGGCGGCAGTTGTAAAATTTGGTAAAGCACCAAAAACACCAATTGAACCAGTAATTGTTGACGATTCCGCAAAAATTTTGTTGGCATTACAAGCAATATAATAGCCACCCGAAGCCGCATAATTGCCCATTGAAACCACAATTGGTTTTACTTTTTTGGTGATTTCTATCTCTCTCCAAATCAAGTCAGATGTCAAAGCATTTCCTCCTGGCGAATTGATTCTTAAAACAATAGCTTTTACATCATTGTCTTTTCTTGCGTCTTGTAAAGAACGTCTCATTGATAATTCACCAATTGTATTAATGTCGCCTTCGCCACTCATAATTTCACCTTGTGCATAGATAATTGCCAATTTATTGGTTTCAAAATCCATAGATGAGTTGGCAATATTAAAGGTATAATCAACAATATTTATTTTTTTATAATTTTCTTCTTTTTCTAGATTAAGCATTTGATTTATAGCATTATGATATTCATCTTCATAAGCAATTTTATCAATTAATTTTTCTTGTTTTGCCATTTCTGGAGTTCTTGCCAAAAGTCCGGTTGCGACTTGGTTCAATTTTTCTACACTAATTTTTCTTGAAACAGCAATATCATTTACAACCACGTTCCAAAGTGAATTTAATAATGCTGTGGTTTGCTGTCTATTGGCTTCGCTCATATTATTTTCAAGAAATGGTTCAACTGCAGATTTATATTTGCCGTGGCGAATAACTTCCATTTTCAAACCTGATTTTTCTTGAAAATCTTTAAAAAACATTACTTCGGTAGACAACCCTTTGAAATCCATTTCGCCAACTGGATTCAAGTAGATTATATTGGCAACCGAATTCAGATAATATTCTTTTTGTGTGAAAGAATTGGCATAAGCCCAAACAAATTTTCCTGATTTTTTGAAATCTTCTAATGTTTTTCTCAACTCACTAATTTGTGCCAATTGTAGGTTTGAAGAATTGTTTAAAATAGAAATCCCTTTGATATTATCATCGGTTTTTGCAACTTCAATTCCTTTGATAACATCAGACAAACCATTGTTATTGGTTTCAAAATAGTTAAAGTCTTTGAAATTAAATTTGCCTGCATAATCATTCTCAATTTCTGATAAATCAAGTTCTAAAACCGAATTATTTGCCACTTTTACGCCGTCAGAATTACCACCAAAAACCGCCGCTATAAATATTAGTCCGAAAAATACAATCATCAGAAAAACGAATATTCCAATTACAGTCGATAAAATGTTCTTTAAAAAATTCATAAAATAATTTTTAAATATTAAATATTGAAAAAAATAAATTAAAAATAGTTTCCAATAGTATGCAAATATAATCGAAATCTAAATTTATTTTTGGTTAATTTGCAAATATATGACTAATCAAAACCAAGTTGTTTTATCTCTGGGCAGTAATCTAGGTAATCGTCTAGAAAACATTCAGTTTGCAATAGATTTTATTCACAAAAAAATAGGAACAGTTATTAAAATTGCGCCAATTTATGAAACGCCGTCTTGGGGTTTTGAAAGCGAGAAATTCTATAATACAATAATTCTAATTCATTCGTCGAAAGCGGTATCAATAATACTATCGAAGATTATACAAATTGAGAAAGAATTGGGTCGGAAAAAAATTCTTTCTCAAGGTTACGAAGCAAGAATAATCGATATTGATATTGTTTATTTTAATGAAGAAATTATTAATACCGAAAATTTAATTGTTCCGCATGCAAAAATGCACGAAAGATTATTTGTTTTGTTGCCGTTAAAAGATTTAGATTTGTACTGGAAACATCCTGTTTTAAATCAATCAACAATAGAATTGATTGCAAATTGTTCAGACAAAAGCGAATGCAACATATTGCATTATATCAAGTCACCACTAAAAAACATCAAACTTGATAATTTTAATTATATAGCAATTGAAGGGAATATTGGGGCTGGAAAAACAACATTGACAACAAAAATCGCCGAAGATTTTAATGCAAAAACAGTTTTAGAACGGTTTGCTGACAATCCATTTTTACCAAAATTTTATAAAGACCAAAACCGCTATGCCTTTCCTCTAGAAATGTCTTTTTTGGCCGATAGGCACCAACAATTATCAGATGATTTAGCTCAATTTGATCTGTTTAAAGATTTTATAATTGCCGATTATCATATTTTTAAATCGATAATTTTTGCAAAAGTAACCTTGCACGAAGACGAATTTAGATTGTATAAAACATTGTTTGACATTATTTATAAAGAAATGTCCAAACCCGATTTGTATATTTATTTATATCAAAATACTGACCGCTTGCTTAAAAATATCAAAAAAAGAGGTCGTAACTATGAGCAAGAAATTCAAGGTGATTATCTTGAAAAAATTAATCAAGGCTATTTGGATTATATCAAGTCACAACCAGACTTGAATGTTTTAGTTATTGATGTTTCTGACAGAGATTTTGTCAAAAAACAAGATGATTATTTGTTTATCCTAGAAGAAATAAGGCTTAAATTGAATAATTAAAAATTAGATAATCATCGCAATTGTTTGAATAAATCCCAAACAACAATTCCTGTTGTAACAGCAATATTCAAAGAATGTTTTGTTCCAAGTTGAGGAATTTCTATGGTTCCATCGCATATTTCGATTGCTTTTTGAGATACTCCAAAAACTTCATTGCCCATAATTATGGCATATTTTTGAGATTTATCGACCTGAAAATCATTCAAATAAATTGCATTTTCAACTTGTTCAATTGCAAATACTTTTACATTTTCTTTTTTTAATTTATCTATAAGTACCAAAATATTTTCGGCATATTCCCAAGTTACAGTTTCAGTTGCTCCGAGTGCTGTTTTATTGATTTCTTTATTAGGCGGAACTGCTGTGATGCCACATAAATAAATTTTTTCGATCAAAAAAGCATCGGCAGTTCTAAAAACCGAACCAATATTATTCAAGCTTCTTATATCATCAAGAATAATGATGATTGGTATTTTTTTTGCCAACTTAAAATCTTCGACTGATTTTCTAACTAATTCTCTATTTTCTAATTTTCTCATTCTAAAAAAATACTTAACTTCATAAATATTCATAAAAAAAGCTTCCTAAACTAGGAAGCTTTTTTATAATTTATTTCAAATATTACATTTTTTGAGCTGCACCCGCTGCTGGTAAACCTGCTGGAGCAGCTGGAATTGCTGCTGCTGGATCTGGTAAAACGGTTCCTTTGATAGTAACTACTTTTGAAGGCATTCCTTCAGCATTTGAAGTAACAGTAACTGTTTTGGTGAATGGACCTACTCTATCGGTCGCATATTTTACACCAATTTTTCCTTTTGCTCCTGGTGCAATTGGATCTTTTGGAGTTGTTGGAACTGTACAGCCACAAGAACCCTGTGCGTTGCTAATAATTAGTGGTTTTGTACCAGTATTTGTGAAAACAAATTCTCTAGCACCATCAGCATTGTGTGGAATTGTACCGTAGTCAATAGTTTCGTTTTCAAAAACAATATTGGCTCCATCAACTTTTCCGTCAACTGTTTTTTTAACTTCAGTAACTTTCGTTGCTGCTGTTTTGGCAGCTACTGTTTTTGTAGCTGCAACTTTTTTAGTTGTTGCTGCAACTTTTTTTGCTTTTGCAACTTCTTGTGCATTTGAAACAGTTGTTCCTAAAAATGCAATTGCTAATAATAATACTACTTTTTTCATTTTTATATTAATTAATTTTTATTAATAAAGCAAATGTAAATATTTTTTTAAATAAACAAATATAAAATTTACTTAAAATTATTTTTTTATTTGAATTTTAAAACATTAAAAATAATTAAATTCGCTTTTTTTATTATTCATTAAATAACAATTATAGTGCCAAATTCAGAAAAAATGATCAAAGAAACACCTTTGATGAAGCAATACAACGAAATAAAACGCAAGTATCCTGATGCTTGTTTGCTTTTTCGTGTAGGCGATTTCTATGAGACTTTTGGCGATGATGCTGTTCGTGCATCAAAAATTCTAGGTATTACTCTCACAAAACGGGGTGCAGGCTCGCCAACCGAAACGGCACTTGCTGGTTTTCCGCATCATTCTATAAATACGCATTTACCAAAATTAGTTAAGGCAGGACTTCGCGTTGCGATTTGTGACCAACTTGAAGATCCAAAAATGACTAAAACAATTGTCAAACGCGGTGTTACCGAACTCGTTACACCAGGAGTTTCTATGAATGATGAAGTTTTGCAATCTAAATCGAATAATTTTTTGGCTTCGGTTTATTTTGGTAAAAAAAATATTGGCGTTTCCTTTTTGGATATTTCGACAGGCGAATTCCTGACGGCTCAAGGCAATGATGAATATATAGACAAATTGTTACAGAATTTTCAACCAAGTGAAGTTCTTATCGCAAAAGAAAAAAAGGTCGATTTCAAGCAACATTTTGGAGAAGATTTTCATAATTTTTATCTCGAAGATTGGGTTTTTAAAGAAGATTATGCGAATGAAACCTTAACCAATCATTTTCAAACAATTTCGCTAAAAGGTTTTGGAATCGAGGATTTATCAGAAGGAATTATTGCTTCGGGAGCAATTTTATATTATTTGTCAGAAACACAACATAATAAAAGGCAACATATTACATCTATTGCTAGAATTGCAGAAGATGCATACGTTTGGATGGATCGGTTTACGATTCGAAATCTCGAGTTGTATCATTCTTATAATCCAAATGCAGTAACATTGCTAGATGTTATTGATAAAACATTATCGCCAATGGGTTCTAGATTGCTAAAACGTTGGCTGGCATTGCCACTAAAAGATATTAATAAAATTAGAAATCGGCATGAAGTTGTTTCTTATCTCAAAGAAAATCAGTCAGTATTAAAGAATATTCAAAATCAAATTAAACAAATTTCAGATCTTGAAAGATTGATTTCTAAAATCGCCACAGGAAAAGTTTCGCCCCGAGAAGTTGTTTATTTAAAAGAATCTTTAGATGCAATAATTCCAATAAAATCGTTGGCATTACAAAGTCCGCAAGAAGCCCTAAAGGTCATAGGCGATAGTTTGCACAGTTGTGATTTGTTAAGAGAAAAAATAAAAAAAACATTAAATCAAGAAGCACCAGTTGCGATATCCAAAGGAAACGCAATTGCTTGTGGTATAAGCGAAGAATTGGACGAATTGCGCGACATTTCGACTTCGGGCAAAGAGTTTCTTGAAGGAATTGAACAGCGAGAATCTCAAGCCACAGGAATTAATTCGCTAAAAATTTCATTCAATAACGTTTTTGGATATTATATAGAAGTGCGAAATATGCACAAGGACAAAGTCCCAAACGAATGGATTCGCAAGCAAACATTGGTCAATGCCGAAAGATATATTACTGAAGAATTAAAAGAATATGAAACTAAAATTCTTGGTGCTGAAGAAAAAATTCATAAAATAGAAACCGAACTTTTTGAGCAATTAGTGGCTTGGATTGCTACTTACATCAAACCAGTTCAATTAAACGCAAATTTAGTTGCCCAACTAGATTGCTTGACATCATTTGCACAATTGGCAATAGAAAACAAATATGTTTGCCCAGAATTACACGAAGGTTTTGAGTTGGACATCAAGAATGGTCGCCACCCCGTTATCGAAAAACAATTGCCCGTTGGAACACCGTATATTGCCAATGACGTTTTCTTGGACAGAGAAACTCAGCAATTAATAATGATTACTGGACCGAATATGTCGGGAAAATCGGCAATTTTACGTCAAACAGCCTTAATAGTTTTACTGGCACAAATGGGCAGTTTTGTTCCTGCTGAAAGTTTGAAAATGGGAGTTGTAGACAAAATATTTACCAGAGTTGGCGCTTCAGATAATATTTCAATGGGTGAATCTACTTTTATGGTCGAAATGAATGAAACAGCCTCTATTTTGAATAATATTTCTGATAGAAGTTTGGTATTATTAGACGAAATTGGTCGTGGAACCAGCACTTATGACGGAATTTCAATCGCTTGGGCGATTGCCGAATTTTTGCACGAGTATCCATCAAAAGCTAAAACATTATTTGCGACACATTATCACGAATTGAACGAAATGAGCGAATTATTGCCAAGAATTCAAAATTATAATGTTTCGGTCAAAGAATTAAAAGATACCGTTTTATTTGTTCGGAAATTGGTAAAAGGCGGCAGTGCACATAGTTTTGGTATTCATGTTGCAAAAATGGCGGGAATGCCGCAAACTGTCATTTTGAAAGCTCAAAAGCTTCTCAAAAAGTTAGAAAAAAATCATGGAAGTGATGCATTGGCTGGTATAAAATCAGAAAAAGATGAGATGCAAATGAGTTTCTTTAATCTTGATGATCCATTATTAGAAGAAATAAAAGAAGAAATTTTGAATCTCGATATCAATACTTTAACACCAATCGAAGCAATGATGAAGTTAAATGAAATTAAAAGAATGTTGACCAAAAAATAAAAATACTAATCGACAACACAACGAAAACCAATGTGCTCCATTGATGTGTCAGGTGTTTCTTTCATTCTTCTTGCATTTCGATAACCAGAACAATAAGCATCATTACAAAGAAACGAACCACCTCGAATGACATTTTTTTGTGAATAAGTGTCGTCTGGGTCGAAACTTTTTTCGGGTCCTTTTGGGTTTTTTATTCCATTTTGAACTGTTGAATAATAATTAAAATCATACCAATCAGAGCACCATTCCCAAACATTTCCTGCCATATCATACAAACCATATTTATTTTTTGGAAAAGATTTTGCTGGAGCTGATTTTATGAAATTATCAACAATCAAATTTGTTACAGGAAATTCACCTTGCCAACTATTAAGTTTAGATTTACCTTGATTTACAGATTCATTACCCCATGAATAAATGTTGTTGTTGAGTTTACCACGAGCAGCAAACTCCCATTCGGCTTCGGTTGGTAATCGTTTTTTTGCCCATTTGCAATAAGCTTGTGCATCGAACCATGAAACATGAACTACTGGATGATTTTCTTTGCCGATAATATCAGAATTTATTCCCAATGGATGTTTCCAATTAGCACCTTTCTCCATTTTCCACCAATGGTCGTTTTCATCAGTAACTATCTGAATTACTAACGATGCTGGTTCCAAATTTTCGGCTGATGGTTTTGGAGTTTCTGGCGGCAATTGTTTTTTGAGATCTTCCCAGTTGATATTTTTTTCAGCTGTTGTTATGTAGTTGGTGGCTTTAATAAATGCTGCAAATTGTGCATTGGTAACTTCGGTAACATCCATCCAAAAACTAGAAACGGTTACTTGATGTTTTGGATATTCATCTTGATTGGCTTGGTTATTGTCTGCTCCCATATCAAAAGTACCACCTTTTATAAAAACCATATTTTTGTGGGTACTGTTTTCTTGACAATATCCAAATAACGATAAAAACAACAAAGATAAGATTTGGAAATGCATTACTTTTATCTTTTGATTACCTTAAAAATCTTATTTTGATTAGCAACTTTCACAAAATAAACACCACTTAATAGATACGAAAAATCGTTGTTTGAGATGTTTTTTCCTTCAAATATTTTTTTTCCAGAAACAGAATAAAGTTCAAAAACATCATCATTTGAAATGTTATTCAACTGAATTTTGGATTGAAACGGGTTTTCTACAACATAAATTTCATTAGTATTATTTAAAAAATAAGTATCTGATGATAATGTTGAACAACTAATGCCGCTACCGACCAAAGTTGCCAATTGTGTACACAAATAATTATAATTTGAAATATCTGTTGCTGTCATTGTTCCAGCTAACAAATTAGAAGTTTCGTTTGGATTTATCGTCAGATTAAAAAATCTTTCGTTTCCGTTTGCAAATTTTATTAATTTATAATCATCATTTCTAATTGTTTTTCCGTCATTTACGGAGGGTGTTACTTTAAAAAGCTCTGTAAATGCCCATGGTCTGGCAGTTGTTTGCGTATTCAAAATTATGGGCAACAAACTTTTACTGTCAACAGTTGTCGTTGGAATTTGAGATTGCCAAGCCATATTTCCAAATAATTCAAGAATAGTTGCAAATAAATCGGCTGTATTAACAATTGCGTTACTGGTTCGGTTTGGATTGACAACATCTGGACCTGAAATTATGAATGGAACATTAACACCACCCTGATAAATAGTACCTTTTGCTGGGGTTGATTGTGCTACAGAATTTTCATTGCCATTGTCGCCAATAAAAATTATATCAGTATTATCCCATTTTCCAGAAGTTTGCAAATAGTCAAAAAAACGTCCAATTTCGGTATCCATAGCTTCAACCATTGCCTTGAAATAATTTCTAGGATTGGCGGTTATATCCGCAGCAGTTCCGGATAAAGTGTTGTTTGTGAGTAGATTGATCGGGGGTAAATGATAGGGCGTGTGTGGCGCATTGAATGCCAATTGCAAATAAAACGGCTTGGTTGGATTTAAGGTATTTTGATTTGAAATGTATGAAATGGCATTGTTCACATTTTCGGTTGTTGCATAATTGGTTGATATTGAATTTGCTCCGTTGGTTATTTTTGTCCAATTGCTGTAACTTGCTGCGGTTGCTCCAAGACCTCCTGCCATATTGCCTTCAAAATGGTCAAAACCTAAAGTATTCGGGTAACTGTAACCTGTTGAAGCAGTAGTTGTAACATGCCATTTGCCTATGCACGCCTTGGCAATTCCGTTTGGCGCAAATAAATTTAATACTTTTGGTATTGTATTTTCGGTTAGGCTTAATTTTGGATTCATTCCATCAACAACATCACCAACTCCAGTTCTAAAACTGTATCTGCCTGTTAAAATCCCAGCACGTGTAGGTGAACAAAGTGGATTTGACCAAGCATTATTAAAAACAATTCCACGTGGCAAAAGCCGTTTTACGTTGGTTAAATTAACAGTTATAGGCGCGTGATCCGGATAAATATCGCAATATTCTTTGCCTAAATCATCGGCAATAATCAAAATTACGTTGCGTTGTGCATTTACTTGCAAACAAAAAATTGTAGTTAAAAAAAATAAGTATGTTTTTTTCATTTTTTTGAATTGAATTTGGAAAAAAAAGGTTTAATCTAACATTTGAATAAACCTTTTTTTTAATAGTAATTTTTTCAAAATTTATTTTTTGATAATTACTTTATAGCTATTGCTTTGGTTACCGTCAGAAATTTTTACAAAATAAATGCCGTTATAAACTGAATCTGTTTCAATAATGCTTAAAGTACTTCCTTGTAAAATTTTACTTGTTTTAACCACTTGACCTAATTCATTAACCAACGTAACATCCAGATCATTTTCTACCATTTGCGTTTGAATGGCTATAAAATCTTGTGATGGGTTAGGTGCAATAATTACTTTAAAATCATTTGCACTAAAATTATTGGTGTTTAAGGTTGTATAAGGGATGGTATTTTCAGAAATTGAAGTAACCTTTACCGCAGATTTTACTCCGTAATAAGTTGGTCCGACTGCATAAGGATAGATTGAATTATAATTACTGTCAACAGTCGTAAAATAACAATAAATTCCGTTAGGATATTCAGGTGTTTTACAAAATCGCCCATTATGTTCGTCTAAATAGGTTGGGTCATTTGGATGTGCAATATATTCATAATCCTCACGATACCAGCCTAACGGGAAGTTAGTGTTAATTGCTGGACCATCAATCACATCAGTTCCATCAGCATAATGTGTTCTAGCCGTAATATTTCTCAATTGATAACTTGACTTCATTCTTGAAACTCCATTTGAAGCATCGTTACCGTTTGTGTATGCATAAGCACCATATATTGGAAAACCATCATATGCAAAGCCTACTAATGGAGAATGTTCTGATGGGTTAATGACATATAAACCATCAGACGGATATAAATTGCAAATTGTTGAAAGTTGTATTAGGTCAAGATTAAATGCACTAGGGTTTTGATGATGGTGGTAATTTCCTTGTGCGGCTGGATGCGCTTTTGAACAGTCAAAACCAATATTTTCTGCTTTTACAGCATCTCGCCTCCATATGGCGCCACCCGTTGGAGCATCAGAACTAGTTGCAGGATTATATGAAAAACCATCGCCATAACTAAATAATCCAATACCATTTATGAAAACTCCAATATTTCCAGCTCCGGTATTGGTGGGGATTCCTAAATTTTGTACAGGGTTTAAAGGAAATTTATAAATATTATTAGCAGCAGTAATAACAGTATTTGGATTGGCAAAAAACGGGCCTGTAATAAATGACGGAACACCTTGAGTAGTAACATAAACCCAATTAGAAGAATACTGCACATTTTGAATATTAGCTAATGCAGCATCAGCAATTGGATTTGGATTTCCATTTAAATAATGTCTTCCTGTTATTCCCGTTGTGTTTTGCAACCAATTTGTAATTATTGGATTGGTTTGTGCTATCGAAAATGAAGTAATTAAAAGAACTAAGTTTAAGAAATTTAATTTTATCATAAAATATTAATTATTTGTTGGTTATACCTTTTTTGAAATAAATTGCGGTAGGGATTATCTAATTTTTTTAATTTTTAATATTTATTTTTTAATAATAACCCTATAATTATTACTGTTATTCCCATTAGAAATTTTAACAAAATACGTACCATTATAAACGGAATCTATTTCCATAATTGACAAAGTACTTCCTTGCAAAATTTTTGATGTTTTAACGATTTGTCCCAGCTCATTTATTAATTCTATTTTCATATCATTTTTTACCATTTCGGTTTGAATGGCTATAAAATCTTGTGATGGGTTAGGATAAACAATCACTTTTGCATGGTCAAAATTAAAGGAATCGTTTGATAAATAAGTTGTAGTTCCAGCTGGTACTGAAGTTACAGTTGTAGCCACTTTGTTACCATAAAATGTAGGACCAACCGCATATGGATAAGCTGAATTGTGATTAGCATCAACAGTTGTAAAGTAGCAATAAATTCCGTTAGGATATTCGGGTGTTATGCAAAAACGACCATTGTGCACATCTAAATATGTAGCGTCACCAGCGTGCGCAACATATTCATAATCTTCTCTAAAATAGCCATTAAACATAGTTTGTGTTCCAACAACTTGATTAATAGCTGGACCATTCACTCTAGTGGTATTGGTTCGCAATTGGTAGCTCGATTTCATTCGAGTTATAGCTCCAGTTCCGTTGGTATTAGTATAAGCATAAGCACCATAAATAGGAAAACCGTCATAAGCATATCCCAACAATGGCGAATGTTGAGCAGTATTGATAACATATAATCCATCGGCTGGATATGTGGCACAAACTGTTGAAAGCACTTGTAAATCTAAATTAAAAGCACTTGGGTTTTGGTGATGATGATAATTTCCCAGGGCTGGATGTGCCTTGGCACAATCAAAACCAGCTCTTTCGGCAGGAATTGCATCACGATTCCACGATTGTGTTGTACCCATTGCTCCAGGACACGAAGGATTTCCTGGTCCACCACATAATGCACCTGTTGTATTATTCCAAGCAACACCGTCGCGATAATCATATAAGGCAACACCATTTATAAAAACACCAATATTCCCGCCAGTTGTTGCTGTTGGAGTTCCCGTGTTTTGTGTTGGACTTAAAGGGAATTTAAAAATTTTATTTTGAGCCGTTGCCAATGAGGGATTTCCATCTTGAAAAGGACCAGTAATATACGCTGGAATTCCTGTTGCTGCAACATAAACATTATTTGCATCATATTTTACAGATTGAACATTGGCCAAAACAGCATCGACAATTGGAGTTGAGTTTCCACTAACATAATGGCGACCCGTTATTCCCGTTGTGTTTTGTAACCAACCTGTTACGGCTGGATTGGTTTGTGCATTTACCAAAAAGGCTGCAAATAAAGTTAGAATTGTAATTGTTTTTTTCATTGATTGATAGTTTAGTTAATTCATTTTTTGTTTTTCTCCCCTAAAATAGATTTTGCATCCAAAGGAACTTGTTTTTGGAACTGCTACAGTTTCTTTTTCTAGTAAATTATTAATAGCGTCTGTAACATAATGATTAGTTGCCTTTTGCGGTTCTGCTGCATTATCATCGATAGCACCTTGGTATTTTACAATAAATTTATTTTTGTTATTTTTCCATATGATGAATACTTGTGGTGTGTGTGTCGCATTAAATTGTTTGGCTACTTTTTGGCTTTTATCTTGTAAATAAGGCACCGTAAGTTTGTTTCTTTGTGCTTTTAACTGCATTAGCTTAAATGATTCTTCTGCATATGCAACAGTATCCATTGAATTTATGGCAAGTAAATATACATTTTTTTTCTTAAACTCATCATTTATTTTATTGAGTCGATTGGTATATAATTTTGCCAATGGACATTTGTTACATGTAAAAACAATTACAAAACCTTTTGCATCTTTGTAATTTCGGAGGGAGACAATTTTATTATCGACACCTTTTAAACTAAAGTTTTTAATTTCATCTTTGTCAATAAAATTATTATCAAAAGAAAAAAACAAAAACAGAACAACACTAAATATAATCACAAAAAAAAAATTTGATTTTTTCATAATTTAATTTTTAATAAACTTCCTTGTGGTAGTACCCTTATTTTCTTTATCCATCATTTGCAATAAGTAAACTCCCGGTTCCAAATTTGAAATATCAATTCCATTTTGCCACTGTGGTTGGGGCAACATCATTGCTACTCGTCCTTGCATGGTTGTAATTGTAATATAATAAATCTCTGTTGCAGTATCTTTTAAAGTTATAAAAAGTTTACTGTTTGATGGATTTGGAAATAAGGTGAATGCTGCGGTAGTTGATGAATTTTCTGTATTGCTTAGAGGACCTGAAACTACAAATTGTCCCATCATTCCCTCGTCTTCGTGTTGAGAAAAATGACAATGATACATGAAAGGATGAATTGCATCTGAATAGTCGGCAAATCGGGCAACAAATGCTACTGACTCATTTTTACTAATAAAAAAACTATCTTTCCAACCCGATTCGTAAGCACCAACAGCGCCAGAACTTCTGGTTAAAATTTTAAACTGTACATCGTGAATGTGAAAACTGTGCCCAAAAACTGCATTTGGGGTATTTGCAATTGTCCATTTTTCAGTTGTATTTGCAGTTAGAGTTTTATTAATTGTTGCAGTATTAAAAATAGTATTATCAAAAGTAAAAGGGGTTGTACCGCCTCCTTGACCGCCAGTTATTGAAACGGTTCTGTTTACAGTTGCATCAGCAGCTGTTAAATAAGTATTTGTTGTTAATGTTGCTGGTATTGCAACAACGGGGTTACTGGTTGTGGCACCAACATTAATATGCAAAACATTAAAAGTGGTGTTGTTTAACAAACTTCCAAATCGACCTGTAGTTCCTGGTTCACCTCCTGGAAAACTATTAGATTGACCAGAGTTATAGGCTTTTAAATCAAAAGTATTACCCACAGCATCATTTGCTAAGTTAACTAATATTTCATAGCGTTCACCTACATGTACAGGTAACCTTGTTACGGCAACTGGGGCATTTAAGAGTCCGCCATCGTTTGTGATAACATAAAATGTTCTATTGTCACTAAAACCAAGATTATAACCTCGTTCAATTTCTGCATTCAAAATTCGTAAACGTACTATTTGTTTAGGTAATGTAAATTGTCCGTTTAACGTTCCGTTTGTTAGCATGAAATCTCCATATGCTCGTCCTACTGTAAATTGATTTGATGTATTAAAATTTCTACTTGTTAATATTAATGGAATATCGTCTATACCATATGATCTTGGCAATGCAAGTGCCGATTCGATAGGATCATTAACAATCATTAGACCACCAACTCCTTTTGTAATTTGGTCTTCTGTAGTTTCATGTAAATGTGGATGAAACCAGTAAGTACTTGCATTATTTTTCATAGTCCAGTACGGCTGCCACAGCGTTCCTGGTGGAATTACTTGATGTGGACCGCCATCCATTACCGCAGGAAGATGCATTCCGTGCCAATGCAAAGTTGTAGATTCATTTAAATTATTGGTAACATTAAAACTAACGTCAGCTCCTTTGTTTATAAATAAAGTCGGACCCCAAAATGTTTCGTTGTTTATTGAACCAGTTATGGTTTGATTACCAGTTTTTATTTGTCGTATTGATTCGTGTATATTGAGATTAAATGTTGTTCCATACAAAGCTTCAGGAATAGTAATATTTGTGTATTGAGAATAACAATTGTACACCAATAAAAACAATAGCGTTAAGGTTAAATTAAGTTGGCTTTTCATAGTTTTATAGTTTTTATATTTAGACGAAAAAAAAAAAATTTATTCTTGCTAAATAATTTATTTATTTTATTTGGGATAAGAAAATTTTGAATTATAAAGAAACTCTTTGTCTGTCAAGGTCTTTAAAAATGTGACTATTTCGGTTCTCTCATTGTCGGATAATTGCATTGATTTACGTAACTGCTTAGATAATGTTTTACTTTTTTGAATTCCAGAATTGTAGTGTTTAACAACTTCTGTTAAGGTTTTAAAACGACCATCGTGCATGTACGGATATGTAAATTGAACATTTCGAAGTGTTGGCACTTTAAATTTCAGCGAATCGTTTGGGTTTTGAGTAATTTTCATTCGCCCAAAATCGTTCAAGGTTTCGTCAATTGCTAACCCATTATTTTCAAATTTGCCCGATGTAAATAGTGGTTCTTGATGACACGAAGCGCAATTAATTTTAAACAAATCGTATCCTTTTTGCTCCATTTCGGTAAATTTTTCTTCATTATGAATCACTTTATCGTATTTAGAATTCGATGTTTTGAGCATTATTACAAATTGCGAAATGGCTTGTAGAGCTAATTGTCCAGTAATTTTTTTGGTGCCAAATGCTTTTTCAAAAAGAAGCTGATATTTTTCACTTTTTTGAAGTTTAGCAACTACATTTTCTAAAGTTTCATTCATTTCTACCTCGCTAGTAATTGGAGCAATTGCTTGAACATCAAGATGATTCACACCACCATCCCACATAAAATTTTTAGTCCAAGCCAAGTTTTGCAAGGTTAATGAATTTCGAGTGCCAATTTTACCATCAATTCCGTGACTCAAATCGTGGTCAACGTGCGTAAAACCAGTTTGTTGCAAATGACAACTTGAACATGAAATAGTGTTGTCTTTAGATAAAATTGGGTCGTAAAACAAATTTCTGCCCAACTGAAAACCTTCTTCAGTTACTGGATTATTTTTAAAATCGTAAATTGGTTTTGGGAAACCTTTCGGAACATCAAAATAAATAGGCGTTGTTTCTAAGCAAAAAAAGCTTAGCGAAAGTACAATTCCTAAAAACAAAAATAGATATGCAAAGTGCTTTATCATTCTAATCGAAATATATTTTTAGACAAATCAGCCAATTGCATAGCATCTTGTCCAGGAATCATAATAGAATTGTTTTGTTGTAAACTAATAAAATCAAAAATTTGCGACAAATCAACTGCTAAATTGATATTGTCATGAATATTCCCACTAAAATTAATTTTTCTCAGCGCATAATTTGGTTTCAAATAACCACCAACGTGAAACTGAAATTTGTTTTTTCTGGTTTTGCAACTGTTACTTTTTCCTTCTATTTTCATGTTGATATAACCACTTTGCCAAGCCCAATACATGCCGTTTTGTAAATCTAAATCTCCCGCATTTGCACCAGAAACACTAGCTAAACTATCAATACCGATATTAAATTTTATTTTTGAAATTGCTAAATTATTTTTTTTACAAATCGGAATTTTTAATGTTTCGTGTTTTTCGCCATCAATTAAATGATAACTATTTTTTTTAATAAAAGTAGTTTTGTTGTTATATTCAATTTCGATTCCCGATAAATAAAACTTTATCAAACTAATTTCTAAAGTATCATTTTTAGAAATATATTTTTTGTTAAGTTCTAACGAATGATTTCCATATTTCAAATTGACCTTGAGAAATAGTGAATCTTTTTCGGTTTGTGCAAATAAAAACTGAAAGCAAAAAACACACAGTAGTATTCCAAAAATATTTTTTTTAATCATGTCTTATTTTTGGTTTTTTAGAAAATATATGAGTCAATTCTAGAGTTAAATCTTCAAATTTTTCTACTTGTTCTTTATTGCAAATTTTTTTTATATCATTAAAATGATTAAAGTTAATTTTTTCGATTTGAACTTGATGCATAGCGATTTTTGAAATTAAACTGTCTTTTTGATAAGCAATAGTTTCATTATTTAATAATTGATACAATTTGTTTTTTGTATTACAAATAGCATCATCTATTGCCCTGATGCTATCACGATGCCCACGTATTAATTTATCATATACTTGCACCTGATTTTTGTCAAAACCCAGTTTTTCAATCACAACTTCCTTCGGCATTGGTCGCCCGTTTGGTCGTTCTTTTTCTTTTGAAAAAAATAAAAACCCTAAAACTCCAAAATTTAATACCAACAGGGCTATCACCGCACAAGTTAGTAGTTTTGTTTTTTCCATTATTTAGTATAATTGATTGCTTTTATTTAAATTGTTTTCAAAAGAAGAATTATTTTTTGTAAACAACGTTCTATTCGCATCAAGAGAAATAAAATTCAATGAAATCAATATAAAAATCGATGCTGCAACTTTCCAAAGTGTTGTACTAGAAATATAATTGTCTCTATTAATTTTATTTTGAATATTTAGCAATAAACTATCCTTTGGAACAACTTTAGTCATTCCATTGGTGCTACTTATGATCTCATTGATGAAATTATCATTATCCATAATCTTTTAGACGACTTTAATTATTTTTTCTTGCGGTACGCTTCAAATTTATTTGATAATTTTTCTTTCAAAGACGTTTTTGCTCTAAAAATCAGTGACTCAACCGATGAAATGCTGACTTGCATAATTGCGGCAATTTCAGGATTGCTCAAACCATCGATTTTAGAAAGTATAAAAGCTGTTTTCTGGTTTTCATTTAATTCATTAATGACTTTGAATAAAATAGCAGCATTTTCTTGATTTTCTAATAAAATTCCAGGGTGTTCATACGTTGAAATTTTTTGAATTTCAAATTCATTTTGAGATTTTTTTCCAAAAACAAAAAAACGTTTTTGGCTATTTTTATGTTTTATAAAATCCAAACATTTGTTGATGGTAATTCGATAAATCCAAGTTTTTATGGTTGACTGTTCTTTGAATTTATCAAGTGAATTATAAAGTTTTACAAATATATCTTGAGTAATTTCTTCGGCATCTTCAACATTTTGTAAATAATTAAGCGCAACATTATATACAAGGACGTTGTATTGTTGGTATAGATTAAAGAAATCGTGGACAATAATCATTATATTAAAATCATTTATAAATTCAAATAAAACAAAAAAGGTTCAATTAAACTAAGAAATAATAAATTATTCAATATGTTAAAAATTTAATGTTCTTAAAATCAAATTATTAAAATAAATTACATCATTTTTTTAAATAAACACTTGCAAAAACAAATTAAAGTATTAAATTTGCAGTCGCAATAATATATAATTGCTGCGTTCATAAATATAATGCGAAAATAGCTCAGTTGGTAGAGCGCGACCTTGCCAAGGTCGAGGTCGCGGGTTCGAGCCCCGTTTTTCGCTCAAATTACCATAAATCACACAGAAATGTAGGATTTACTGCTTGGGTGGTGAAATTGGTAGACACGCTGGACTTAAAATCCAGTGACTGTAATGGTCGTACGGGTTCAAGTCCCGTCCCGAGTACAAAACTAAATCGTAATGTCTTTATTTATAAAGAGTTACGATTTTTTTATTTTAATTTAGTCAGTAATTAAAAAAAACTTAAAATTATATGAGTTTTTAATCAGTTTAAAAACTAAATAATTAATTGTAATAATTCCAAAATAAATTTTTTTTGTCTTTAGTTACTTTTAATTAAATAAAATAGTTTTGTATGAATCCAAAAAAAATCTCAACTTTTTTAATTGTTGAGATTTTTTGTTTTATCTACGGCTTGTTAACATCGGTAACGATGGCAAAAATTCAATTTCGCTTTTACTTTCATTTTTCTTTGGCAAAATATAGGGCAGTAGTATTTATGTCATTTTTTTTCTGAAAATTCTATACGCAGACATTTCATGATTATAGAATCGCTGTCAAAATCGGTCTCATCAATACTGCTATGCAATGTTTTTTTTTATAAATCGAAGCCATTATTCCGCCAGATCGAATAGTTGGTATAGTGCTCATAAAAATTGCAGTCAAGGTTTCTTGATTAATTGCTGTAATTTTCGATCCTTTGGATATTATTACAGTCTGTTTGCATGCCAATTGCCTTTGACAATACTTTCTGTTCAAGGGTCAAACAGTGTTATTAATGACATAAATAATCCCTTTAAGCAAGAAAGAATGTTTTTGGGTATGGTGAGTTGCCTTTAATGTGTTTCATAAGAATAATTGTTGCTTCTTGATATTTGATGTTTTTAGGTTTTAAATTACAACAAACCAGCGCCGATTGACTTCTCCAATAAGTTGAGAGTTTTGTTGCGCATTTGATTAATAAAATATAAATGCAATTAGAATTCTAATTTTCATTAGATTCTAGAAATAAAATAAATTCCTAAAATAAAAGGTTGTGTAATTGTAATTTTCGTAATAATAATTACTTTTTACGTTCAATAACATAATTGACCATCAAAATCAGTGAATCTTTATAATCTGACTTTGGATAATTTTTAAGAAGTTGAAGTGCTTCTTGTTTGTATTGTTCCATTTTTGCTTCGGCATAAGACAATCCGCTATTGCTGATAACAAACTTTATGACTTCTTTTACCCGAGATTTATTTTTGTTGTGGTTTTTGATAGAGCTAATTAGCCAAGATTTTTCTTTGTCAGTACAGTTATTCAAAACATGAATTAGCGGTAAAGTCATTTTTTGTTCCTTAATGTCAATGCCTGTTGGTTTGCCAATTGCGTCATCAGAATAATCAAATAAGTCGTCTTTAATTTGAAAAGCCATTCCGATTAATTCGCCAAATTGCCTCATGTTTTCGACCTGAAATTCGTCTTCGACTACCGATTTGGCTCCGAGTGCACAACAAGAAGCAATTAGGGTTGCTGTTTTTTTCTTGATAATTTCGTAATAAATATCTTCGGTTATATCGAGTCGTCGGGCTTTTTCTATTTGCAATAATTCGCCTTCGGACATTTCTCGAACAGCAACCGAAATAATTTTTAGCAAATCAAAATCATTGTTGTCTATTGATAATAATAATCCTTTTGACAATAAATAATCGCCAACCAAGACTGCAATTTTGTTTTTCCATAATGCATTTATAGAGAAAAAACCACGGCGGCGATTAGAATCATCAACAACATCATCATGAACCAATGTTGCAGTATGAATCAATTCAATAACCGATGCACCTCTATAAGTTCGTTCGTTTACAGTTCCATTTGCTAACATTTTAGCAGTTAAAAAAACGAACATTGGTCGCATTTGTTTGCCTTTTCTGTTAACCACATAATAGGTTATTCGATTCAATAAAGCAATTTTAGACGACATAGCATCAAAGAACTTTTTTTCGAAAAGTTCCATTTCTAGCAAAATAGGTTTTTTTATTTGAGCTGATACATTCATTGAATGTTCAAAGATACTTATATTGTTTTAAGTTTCAAATGTTAAAGTTTGATATTTTAAATATTCTTATTAAATCATTACTATATTTGTGTTTAATATTAACTTTACAACAAAATCAAATCATGAAACCAAAACTTTTAATTTTAGTATCTATTTTTTCATTTTTAATGATAAATTGCTCCAAGAAGGACGTTGACAATACAACAATAACAAGTGACGAAGCCAAAATGAATGCTCAAATGGACATAGCTATTGATGATGTTGGTCGTTTGGTTGAAGAACAATTTGAAACAACAATTGCAACTGGTTCAGGAAAATCAAACATTACCACAGCTACTTCTCTACCAGCGTGTGCCACAATGGTTAGAGTTCCAGCGGTTGGGACAACACCAGCAGTGGGGAGTACGGTTACCAAAATAATAGATTTCGGATCAACTGGTTGTGAACTGGCTAATGGTAATATTCTGAGAGGTAAAATTGCATTAAGTTTTATTTATAATCCAGGTGCAACATCACACACCATTACTTATACTTTTGTAGATTTTTATCATAACTCAAAAAAAATCAATGGTACCAAGACATTTGTACGAACAATGACTACTGCATCAGGCTCATCGACCTCGCATCCAATTGTGGTTATGAATTTGGACATGACCATGACGGCTGTTGATGGACGAGTTTTCACAAGAGTTGGAACAAGAACATGCGAAATTACTGCTGGTTATGATACGCCATTGACACTAACCGACAATATTTATAGCGTAACAGGAAGCTGGACAACAACCTACCCAAATACGATAGTTCAAACCAGTACAATTACAAGTCCTTTAATTGTAAATCTTTCTTGTTATCCTTTTAATAGTGCTATTAGCCAAGGCGTTATATCTTACGTGAGAAACACACGAATTGCAACGTTAGATTATGGTAATGGCGATTGCGATAATTACGCTGTTTTTACTTATAACGGCGGTTCTTTTAACATATATTTGAAAAATTAGCATCCGAAATTAATTAGAGAATGTCATTATTTTATAGAAAGTCCGACTTTATAGTTGGATTTTTTTTTGACATAGAGATCAATAGAAAAAACAAGAATCATAAGGAAATTAATATTTAAAGAAAAAATGTTATGAATATATATATCGTAAAATTTATTTAGGAATTTTATCAGAAGAAAACTTGGCAAATCTCTATGTTAAAAATTATAAAAAAAATGTTTTGAAACATCATAATTTAATATTAGAACTATTTTATTCTTAAAAAAACTTATCTTGCACCTTTAAAAAAATTATCAAAAATCGATATGAAAAACCTTAAAATTTTATTTTTATTAGTAGTAATAAATCTTCAAGCGCAACAAGGCGGCATGTGGATTCCGTCTTTATTGAATGGAATGAACGAAACCGAAATGAAAAACCTTGGTATGAAAATGACTGCAAAAGATATTTACGACACCAATAAATCTAGCCTAAAAGACGCCGTTCCGCAATTTGATGGCGGTTGTACAGCCGAAATGATTTCTAACAAAGGTTTGTTGCTGACCAACCATCATTGTGGTTTTGATGCTATTCAAAATTTATCGTCTGTAGAAAAAGATTATTTAACCAACGGCTTTTGGGCAATGAAAATGAATGACGAACTGCCAGCTAAAGATGTTGAAGTTACGTTTGTAGTCAGTATTCATGATGTAACCAGTCAAATATTAGAGGGGACTAAAGGTATCGTTATTGAGTCAGACCGACAAAAGAAAATTCAAGAAAATATTGCCAAAACATCGGCTAGTTTTAAAAAAGAGGCTTGGCAAGAAAACAAAATTAGAACTTTTTTTGAAGGCAATCAATACATCTTATTCGTCACCGAAAGCTATGAAGATGTTCGATTGGTTGGTACACCGCCAAGTGCAATCGGCAAGTTTGGTTCTGACACGGACAATTGGGTTTGGCCACGTCACACAGGCGATTTTTCGATGTTTAGAATTTATGCTGATGCCAATAACCGACCAGCAAAATATTCTAAAGACAATAAACCATTTGTGCCAAGACATTTTTTTCCAATATCATTAGACGGTGTTCAGGAAGACGATTTTACTTTGGTCATGGGTTTTCCTGGTCGGACTCAAGAATATTTACCTAGTTTTGCTGTTGCAGAAATTCAAAACAGTTTGAATCCTGCAAAGATAGAAATTAGAGAAAATGCTCTAAAAATTACTGACTCCTATATGCGTAAAGACAACGCAATTAAAATTCAATATGCTTCTAAATATGCTGGTATTGCCAATTACTGGAAAAAATGGGTAGGAGAAAACCAAGGATTAATAAAATCAAATGCAATTGCAAAAAAACAGAAAGAAGAAAAACAATTTCAGGCTGATGTTATAAAAGCTAATAAACAAGCCGAATATGGTAATTTATTACAAGATTTTGAAAAAAATTATATCGATATAAAAGATGTCAATCTTGCCAGAAATTATTATATTGAGGTAGTATTAAGAAATACTGAATTGTTAGCAACAGCAGTAAAACTATACCAATTAGAACAAATTCTAAAAAATAAAGGTGAGCAAGCTTTTACGTCAAGAAAAGAGGCTTTAATGAATGAAATGGTAGATTTTTATAAAGATTATAACGTAAATATTGACTCAAAAGTTTATGAAAGATTAATCGACTTGTACACTACAAAATCACCAAAACAATTTTTAAGCAATACATTACTTAATACTAATACTACTTTGATAAATAATATTTACCAAAAGACCAATTTGACAACCTTAATAGGATTACAGAATATGTTAAATGGTGATTCGGCTGCAGTAATTAAAAATTTAAATAATGATAGCATCTATGCGTTTACAAAAGAACTTGTCGATAATTATACGACAAACATTGCTCCAAAATTTGACCAAATAAATTTAAGAAATATCAGTTTGCAGCGTACTTACATGAAAGCCCAACTTGAGTTGAGCAATAACCCACGCATATTTCCCGACGCAAACAGCACACTTAGGGTAACCTACGGCAAAGTAAAAGGTTATGCACCCAGAGACGGTGTAGTTTATGATTACATAACCTATTTAGATGGAGTTATAGAAAAATTTGTTCCAAATGACTATGAGTTTGATGTTCCTAAAAAATTGTTAGACCTATATAATAAAAAAAACTTTGGACAATATTCTGAAAACGGTAAAGTTCCTGTGTGTTTCATAGGCACCAACCACACAACTAGCGGTAACTCGGGCAGTCCAACAATTGATGCTTACGGCAACTTGATTGGTCTGAACTTTGATAGAGTTTGGGAAGGAACAATGAGTGATATAAATTATGATCCAGCAATTTGCAGGAATATTATGGTCGATGCTAGGTATATTTTATTTATAATCGATAAATATGCAGGTGCCAAAAACATAATCGATGAATTACAATTAGTTCATCCTAAAGTAAAAAAAGTTTCGAAATCGAAGTCGTAAGAAAAATCAAAATATTTATAAATATTTTAGTTAGTAATAAAGTTTGGCACGGTACTTGTAGTATTTAAAGAAGTTGTGATGATGATATTTTCATATATATTTCATAATATTAAAAAAAGTATTATCTTTGCCTCGAATTAATAATTAACCTTTTATATTAAAAAAAATGAAAAATTTATTTTTAAGTTTAGCTGTAATCGCTACATTAACTGTAGTATCTTGTAAACAAACTGAAGAAGCTCCAGTTGAAGCTCCAGTTGAAGCTGTTGAAGCTCCAGTTGAAGTAGCTGTTGATTCTGCTGCTGCTGCTGTTGAAGCTGCTGCTGCAACTACTGAAGCTGCTGCTACTGCAACTACTGAAGCTGCTGCTGCAACTGTAGAAGCTGCTGCTGATGCTGTGAAAAAATAATTAGAATTTAATTCTAGTTTATTTAAAAACCTCGCAGTTGCGAGGTTTTTTTATTTTAAAAATATTTTAATTTTTTAAAAAATATTGTAGTTTTTTTGTTTAATCCTCATAGATAAAAAAAACTATTTTACTATTCAGATTTTTAAATTGATATTAAATATTATTTTAAATTAAAAAAATTAAGTAGCGTCATGTTTAAAATTTCTCGAAAAAAAATAAACAAAAAAACTTTAATTAATTTAAAAAAATGTGATTCATTAAAACATGACAACTAATATATTTGTTAGAAAAAATTAAAAATTATTTGCGAAAGAATTATTATTAGATCTTTGAATTAACGATAACATGAGCTTAATTTAATGAGCCAAATGACTTTCTAACAACCATTTGTCAACAATTTCGTTAAACTCGACAGGACGTTCCATCATAGCAGCATGACCACACTTATCTATCCAATGTAATTCAGAGTTGGGCATTAGTTTATGAAACTCTTCGGCAACATCTGGCGGTGTAACTGCATCATTGCGACCCCAAATCAGGCAAGTTTTTACGTGCATTTTCGGCAAATCTTTGGCCATATTATGACGAATAGCACTTTTCGCAATTGTTAATGTTTTTATAACTTTTATTCGGTCATTCACTATCGCAAAAACTTCATCAACCATTTCTTTGGTTGCCACTTTTGGGTCATAAAAAACTACCTCAGTTTTGTTTTTTATGTATTCATAATCACCTCTTTTCGGGTAACTATCGCCCATAGCGCTTTCATACAGTCCAGAACTTCCTGTTATAATCAATCCAGCTACTTTTTCCGGATACATTTTGGTGTGGTATAATGCAATATGGCCTCCAAGTGAATTTCCTAACAATATAACACGTTCCAATTTTATATAGGTTATAAAATCTTTTACATATTTAGAAAAAGCTTTTACATTTGTTTTTAATAAATTTAAGGAATATAGTGGTAATTCTGGAATAATAACTCTATAACCTCGATCAGAAAAATAATCCGCTTGAGATTGAAAATTACTCAAACCGCCCATCAAACCATGCAAAATGACTATTGGAGTACCCTCACCAACTTCATAAAAATTATATCTGCCTTCTTTTTTGTGATTTCCTACCATAATAAATAAACAATCTTTCGGTTTTCACAAATATAGAATTTAATTAACAACTATAAAATTTTGCCTTGTTTAATTAATAAAAAATTATAATTAAGCAAGACTCAAATAGTTCTAAAATTTTTCAGAAAATAGTAACATCGTTAAATGTGCTAAAAATTAATAAATCTATTTGCATTTTTTTGTAAATTTACATTATGAACTTCAAACAATGTTTAGAGTCGAATTACCTTAAAACTGCCAAACAAGCATCAGTTTCAGATAAAAAAGATATTGAAATGGTGAAGAATTATGTTCAAGAAGCGATTCAAGAAAATTTCAAGCTAGTAATGATCCGGCCAAAACATGTTTCTTTAGCAAATGAAATGGTCAATAAAACCAAATCTAAACTTTTGATTGGAACTGTTATAGATTTTCCAAAAGGCAAAGGCGGACTTGAAAAAAAAATTGAGCAAGCCAACTTGGCTATTTTTGATGGAGCAGATGAGCTTGATTTTGTAGTCAATTATAGGGCATTCAAAAAGAAAGAAATTAAAATTGTAAAGAATGAAATTTTAGAATGCACAAAACTTTGCATTCAAAACAACAAAACTATAAAATGGATAATCGAAGTTGCAGCATTGAACAATAAACAAATTATTCAATTATCGGCACTCATAAAAAATGTTGTGATTGCTAATTTTAAAGAAGAAAACTTCGGTAATGTATTTGTGAAAACTTCAACAGGATTTTATAAAACTAGAAACAATTTTCATAATGGAGCTACCTTACAAGCCATTATCATGATGCTTGAAAATGCTTCACCATTGCCAATAAAAGCATCAGGAGGAATCAAAACTTATACTGAAGCAGCAACTTTTATAAAACTAGGTGCCAAAAGAATTGGCAGTTCAAATGCAAAAATAATTTATGATGAAAAAATGAAAACTAATTTAGAAAATCATTAATTACTTCAACCCATCAACATTGACATTGACAATTCCATTGATTTTTATGAACGCGAGAATCCCTTTATTGGACAATTGAATCTTTTGAAAGTCAATACTTTCTATTTTTCCATTAACAAAAACTCCTGGCATTGGCGAAAAATTATTCAAATATTGCAACATGCTTTTTTTGGCTTCGTCGACATTTGGGGTAATAGAGTAGCGACATAATTTTTGAATTTTCTTTAAAATCAGACCTTGTGCCAACCAATTTGCGGATCGAATTAATTTGCTTTTAGTGTCTAGCGCATAATCTAATTGGTCAAAAAATATTTCTTTAGTTTCAGCATTATACTGCGGAAAACCAATCAAATAAATCGTACCGTTGATCGACCCCAAAACATCAAGCGCAACAACCATTTTGCCTGATTTGTGCCAAATATTTACTTTTTGTACTGTCACTTTTTTTGAATCTGAACCAAAAACTTGACCAGCAAAATTCTTGGTGATGATTCTCGAAGCATCAGCATAATTGGAAACAGCAACAATATTGGCCGAAACATCAGCGGGCATTTTTGTAACTGGTTTCAGTACTATTTTGTCTTTATCAAACCGAGTTTCTGGTTTGTTACCAATCAATGTTTGCATATTACATTTGAGTCCCATTTGTAAAGATATATTTTCTTTAACCAACTTTGAATCAGTTGTATACAATTCTGATGGGACAATTCGTAACCAACTTTGAAAAGCGGCATTCATCTCAAATGGTGTACATATTTTTTCAAGCGCATCAAGTACATTGGGTTTGAAATCCATTGATTTTTCTATGCTCTCGTCAATTTTTTTCTCGATTTTGGATCTAAAAACACTTACAGCTGGATTAATTAAGTAAGTTATTGGCATATTCTTTCCTAGAATCGACATCGTAGGAGTATCGCTCCATTCTATATTTTCTAGTTTGGTTTTGGTGCTAACTTTCCAGTTGGTTAAGTGTACATCGCTTAATAAAGTTACAACACCATTGAGGTTAAACTCTTTGGTATCTCTCAAATCAATACCCAATTTCTTAATACCATAACGGTATTTCGCATTAACTTTTAGTGGCAAAACAGTTTTTAGTTTTCCATCAGCGTTGGTTATCGATATAGGCAGTAACTTCCATACTTTCAATTCAATATCATCATCGTCAATATTGGAATCTTCATAAATCAAACCGTTCATCAAGGTGTTGGTCTTGTTTTCAATATCCTTTAATTTTATTAAAATTGGAATATTAATGTATGAAAACAGATTTTCATAAACAAGTGGTGCAGCATCATCAGGTTCGGGTTTCATTGCCTCTATTTTGGAAGCTGTTGCACAACTAGAAAGCATAAAAATTAAGCAAATTGCAAGAAATGAAATGATTATTTTGAACATTGAAGTTTTGATTAATTTAATTATTCGCTATCAAAAATCAGTCCATAAATTACTGTTATAAAAATCTGAATCTTATTTTAATTTTTTGATTTCGTTTAATACGTTCAATTTATCCCTAATTAAAATATCATTCAATCAATTGATCATTTTTTATTTTTGAGTTTGTTATCACAAACAGGGCTAAAATGCTACTTTTACCTATGTTTTATAAACAATTAATGAATAATTTAATAAAAATTGAAACTTGGTAATATAATGAACCCACTTAAGAAGCTTAACGTCATTGTCGAAATAATAAATCAAAACAATAAATTATTTCTAAAAAAATTTCACTAAATTTGTTTAACAAAAATAAAAACGCTGCTCTTAAAAAATGGCCAAAGTAAAATATTATTACGACTCAGAAAACCTCGCATATCGAAAAATAAAAGCCAAAAAATCAACCAAATTTGGATACATCGCCTTATTTTTATTAGCATCTGCACTTTTTGGATTTTTGGCATTTGTGGTACTTATCAATTCTAGTTTCTTTGAAACGCCAAAAGATAAAATACAAACCCGCGAAATTCAAAACATGAAAATTCAATATGCTATATTGAATCGTAAAATGGACTTGATTGACGAAGTTGTTGACAATCTCGAAGATAGAGATAACAATTTATATCGAATATATTTCAACGCCAACCCAATTGACGACAAAATTCGTAAATCAGGAATGTCTGGCAAAAATCGTTACAAACAATTGGCAGGCTTCAACAATTCTGATCTGGTAATTAATACCTCAAAACGGGTTGATATTCTTGCAAAAGAATTGGTGGTGCAGTCCAAATCGTTAGATCAAATATTGTTATTGGCCAAAACCAAAGAACAATTACTAGCTGCAATTCCAGCAATACAACCTGTTAAAAATGAAAATTTAAAACGAATGGCTTCAGGTTTTGGTTACAGAAGTGATCCGTTTACTAAAATAAGAAAAATGCACAAAGGCATGGATTTTACGGCCGCAACGGGTACACCCATTTATGCCACAGGAGATGGAATTATTGAACGGGCAGATGCTGCTGCTTCTGGTTACGGCAATCATGTTGTCATCAAGCACGGTTTTGGTTACGAATCGCTTTATGCACACATGAGCAAGTATAATTGTGGCCCTGGTCAAAAAGTAAAACGTGGCGATATAATTGGTTATGTTGGAAGTACAGGGCGTTCACAAGGACCACATTGCCACTATGAAGTACATAAAGACGGTGCAGTGGTCAATCCATTGAACTTTTATTATGGTAATATTTCAGCAGCAGAATATTTGGCTATATCGAAGATTGCCAACCAAGAGAATCAATCATTTGATTAATATTATGGTCATTTTAGTTAAGACATTTAAATTTTCGAACTATCAAACCTGATTAATTTAGAATAAATGCACATCGATTTACCCGAAAATAAACGTTATTACAGCATTGGTGAACTTGCAAAAGCATTCAATGTCAATGCATCGTTGATACGTTTTTGGGATGCAGAATTTGATATTCTAAAGCCAAAAAAAAACGCAAAAGGCAACAGAATGTTTACAGTTGAAGATGTCAACAATTTAAAATTGATTTTTCATTTGGTTAAAGAAAGGGGTTTTACGCTCGATGGAGCCAAAACCCATCTCAAAGAGGGGCAAAAAAAAACTTTAGACAAATTTGAAATTATTTCTAAACTTGAAACTGTTAAGGCACAGTTGTTGCGTATCAAATTAGAGTTGTAATTATCGACTTTGTAAATTATACATAATATTATCATTTTAAGATTTAGATTTATTACAAAAACAAATTAATATCAAATAACTAATTAAAAATAAAAAAAATGGACTTCAAAAAACTTTTACCAATTGGAATTATTTTAGGATTAATTGCAATTATTGCGTTTTGGGTGATGGGACTTAAAAATTCAGCATTAGGTTATAATCAAGCAACAGAAAAAGAATGGGGAAACGTACAAACTGCCTACCAACGTCGTAATGACCTGATTGATAACTTGGTAAAAACAGTCAAAGGAGCGGCCGATTTCGAAAAAGGAACTTTAACAGCAGTAATCGAAGCACGTGCAAAAGCAACATCTGTCAATATTGATCCCAAAAATATTACTCCTGAACAATTGGCCCAATTCAATCAAGCGCAAAGTGGCGTATCTAGCTCATTATCAAAATTATTGGTTTCGGTAGAAGCCTATCCGCAATTGCGTGCCAATGAAAATTTCTTGAAATTACAAGACGAATTAGCAAGCACAGAAAATCAGATATTAACTGCAAGAACTCGTTTCAACGAGTCTGTACAAGGTTACAACACCTATATATTGGCAATGCCGCAGAGTTTCTTTTTAGGAGGCTATAAAGAAAAAGCATATTTCCAAGCGGTTGCTGGTGCAGACAAAGCGCCAGAAGTAAAGTTCTAATTAAAAGCTTCAGTTTAATTAAGTTTTCAGTTTCAGTTTTCAGTTTATGATTAATAATTTACTTCAGAAAACTGAAACTTAAAACTATAATCTAAAAAAATGTCAAAAGTAGAAGATTTTTTAACCCAAGCAGAAGAACAAGAAATTGTTAAAGCAATTTGTGCTGCCGAGCGCAATACGTCTGGCGAAATTCGTGTACATCTCGAAAAATCAACTACTATAAGTGCCATCAATCGTGCCAAAGAAGTTTTTTTTGAACTTGGAATGGATAAAACAAAAGATGCAAACGGTGTTTTAATTTATGTTGCGATAGCAAATAAACTGTTTGCAATTTGTGGAGATTCGGGCATTAACAATCGTGTTCCAGATGATTTTTGGGATAAAACCAAACAAGTCATTGCTAATAGTTTTCAGCGCAGCAAGTTCAAACAAGGATTAATTGATGGCATAACAATGGCTGGCGAACAATTGAAACATTATTTTCCGTTTGACAATCAAAATGATGTAAACGAATTGCCTAACGAAATATCAAAAGGATAATGAATTTACAAAATAATAACAAATCATTTCTTGGACTCATTTTTTGCTGTTTTTTGTTAATACAAACAGTATTTTCCCAATTTAAAATTCCCGAAAAACCAAAATTTCAAACCTCGGTTTACGATTATGCAAATATTTTATCTGGAAACGAAAAAATACAACTTGAAGAAAAATTAGTACGTTATTCTGACTCAACATCAACGCAAATCGTGGTTATTTCCATTGAAAGTTTAAACGGTGAAGACATTGGAATTTTAACACCTAAATGGGGACAAACATGGGGAATTGGTGGTTCACAACAAAACGATAATGGCGTCATTATATTATTGGCAAAAGCCGAAAGAAAAATATGGATATCAGCTGGCTATGGTCTAGAAGACAGATTATCGGCAGGAATTGGTGGAGAAATTATTCGAAATATAATTATTCCAGAATTCAAAAAGGGTAGTTATTATAATGGTTTAGACAAGGGCAGCGATGCTATTTTTAAAGTTTTCATAGGCAAATATAAAGGCACGAGAAAACAAAATAATACTGGAATACCGTTAGGAAAAATTATATTTTATGGAATTTTGATTTTGATTTTTCTTTACATTATTTCAAGAGGTAACAAAAATAATGGCAACTCAAATAGCAACGGTGGCGGCGGTTTTGGCACTTTGCTTGATGCGATTATTCTAAGCAATTTAGGTCGCAGTGGCGGCGGTTTTGGTGGTTCGTCAGGTGGCGGATTCGGCGGCGGCGGTTTTGGCGGCGGATTCGGCGGCGGCGGATTCTCAGGCGGCGGAAGTGGAGGCAGTTGGTAACATGATTTAGATATTAATAAAAATCCCAAACAATAAACCGCATTTATTGTTTGGGATTTTTAATTTCTTCAAAAATTCACTTTAAAAAAATACTTGAATTCTTGATTATAACAAATTCAATTTTTATTTTTTCACAGCCAAATGGAAATCTTACAAAATCTGAACTTAACAATATTACCGAAAAACCTAATTCATTAATTGAAGTAGATATAAGTGCAAAAAAAAAATTGCGGTTTTTATCGTAATGCTCATAAAGACTTCATTAAAGCTTTGATAGATAATAATGCGATTGCAATAAATAATAATTTTGAATATCGTTTTAGTAATGCAAAAAATGCATTAGATTTATTTAAATATAAACTAGCAATTGAAGATCTAACAATTTGCCTGAAAATAAATCCAACTTCAGTAAAATGTTTAGAGAATAGTGCATTCGCCTAATCTATTAATATGTAATAAAAAGAAGCAATTGAGGACGATACAAAATGTTTGATTATTGCACCTGAAAACAGAAAAGCAATGCAAAATAGAGAGATTTTAAGAAAGAATTTGAATTAATGCAAACTTGTGCTCGAACATTTTAATATTATGTTAAAAAATGAGCCCAATAATCCGAAAGACATTGAAGAAAGTGCTTTTTGCTTGGCTTATTTAAATAAAAAAGAAGCTAGATTATATTTTGATATATTTATAAATTTAAATCCGCAAAAAGTAAAAAGATATTACAACCGTGCTATTTATTTTATAAACTACAAAATAAAAGAAGATTACTGTGAAGATTTAAAAAAGGTAATTGATCTTAAATTTAATCAAGCAAGAGCCATTTTTATCAAAAAGTGCCAGCAAGTTTCAAAATAGCCAATAAAAATTTATTATAAGAAATCATTTTTACTAACTACTTTCAATCTTTGTAAACAATTTTCTAAACGAAAACTACAACCCATCAAAAAGTTGTAATTTATTTCATAATATAAAAATGTAACAATTTGCTCTTTTTGTATAACATTATTTCTTTTTGAACCAATGATCTTTGCACTATAAATAATTCAAAAACAAATAAAAATTTATTATGAAAAAAAACGCAAAAATTTTAGTACTATTAGTTACGTGCCTAAGCATCGGTTTTGGTTATTCGCAAGATGCATCAGAAAACAGAGAACGTTTAAGATTTGGAGTTCGTGCTGGTACTAACCTTGCCAATGTTTATGACACAGAAGGCAAAGATTTTGTTGCCGAAAGCAAATTTGGTTTAGCAGCAGGTGGATTTATCGCTATTCCATTAGGAAAATTTATTGGTTTTCAGCCCGAAGTTTTGTATTCTGAAAAAGGTTTTAAAGCAACTGGAAAAACACTTTTTGGCAATTATGAATTCAGTAGAACAATGGCCTATTTGGATATTCCACTACAACTTCAATTGAAACCAATTAATCATGTAACGGTTTTGGTAGGACCTCAATTCTCGTATTTATTGAATGTGAAAAACGACTTTAATGGCAATACTACAACATCAGATCAAGAAGACATTAATGAAGACAATTACAAGAAAAACATTTTCGGATTTGTAGTTGGTGCCGATGTTGACATTAACAATTTCATAATCGGAGTAAAAGGCGGATGGGATATTAACAAATCAAATGCCGACGGAAACGATTCAACACCAAGATATAAAAATCAATATTTGCAAATGTCACTGGGTTTTATCTTCTAGAAAATAAATATTTAGTTTAAAGAAAACCACAATTTCTAATATGAAATTGTGGTATTTTTATAATTACTTGGTAGCTGACAGATAATATCTATATTGACGATTTATAATATTATTCTTTCAACCAACTGGAATACATCACGTAATTAGTTGATATTCTGTCTATTTCGCCTGCAAAATCTGACTCATTAATATCTTTTACTTTCTTAGCAGGAACGCCAGCCCAAATGCTACCCGACTCAATTACCGTGTTTTGAGTTACAACTGCACCAGCAGCTACAATTGAGTTGCTATTTACCACACAATTATCCATAACAATTGCACCCATTCCAATCAAAACATTGTCTTTTATTTCACATCCATGCACAATAGCATTGTGACCAATTGAAACATTATTGCCAATTGTTGTAGCGTGTTTTTGATAAGTACAATGCACAACAGCACCATCTTGGATGTTGACTTTGTTGCCAATTGTTATTGCATTCACATCACCACGAATAACGGCATTAAACCAAACGCTGCACTGTTCGCCAAACGTGACGTCACCAATAATTGTGGCATTTTCGGCAACGTAGCAATCATTTGGAATATTTGGAAATTTTCCGTTAACTGATTTAATTATCATAATTCTTTCTAAAAAAAATGTCCCCGTTTTGTGAGGACAATTTGTTATTATTTTAATTATTAGCAGGACAATTACAACTGTACCTTTCAGGTTTACAAAACAAATTGGCACCGATTGTTAATTGATGAAAACCAGCATTGTCAAAATTAACATTTCCAGCTAAGTAAGAATATGTATAGGCAAACATAAATTGCTTGTAATTAATTCCTAATATTGGCGTAAAATATTGCAAATTTTGCTGTGCTATCGACTCTCCGTCCTTATATTCTGCTCCGTCAAGGCTTCTGCGATAAGACAATCCGCCCCAGACCTGTCCAAAATCAAGTGTTTTGTATACTTTCAAATTCAAGTCAACATTACTTTCTTCTGTTTGTGTTACATATTGAAACATTGCTGATGGTTCCCACATCAAAGATTCGTTATCTCCAAAAGTATAACCGGAGTTAATTATTATTCGTCGCAAGTTCGTAGGCTCAAGGTAAGAATAAAGTCTTCTTTCACTAGCTAATGCATTTTTTACTGTAAAATGAGTATAAAAATCAAGAAAACTGTATGTCATTCCTATATCCATATTAAAATACGTTACTTGCTGTTCAATTCCGGCAATTACAGGGTCAAAAGTCGGATTATTAATAAAAAAACTGGTTTCATCTAATTGGCTATTAATAAACCCTACATTCAAACCAAATGACAACTGATTCAAATCAATATCGTCTCTAGAAAACATCAGGTGGTGAGCATAACCCAATTTTGCTCCTTTTTGAGAATGATAGCCATTTTTGTCATTAAACAAAATCAAACCTAAACCGTCTCTATCGCCTAGCTTTCCATTTAAACTTAATGTTTGTAATGATGGGGCATCCGTTTGACCAAACCATTGCTGGCGACCGGTTAATCTTAATTTGGTGCAATTGGATATACCAGCCATAGATGGGTGCAACAAAAAATAATTATCAGACAAATAATCTGAATAAACTGGCAAACCTTCTTGCGAGTAAGTAAATTGTACAATAAACAGTACTACTATTAAATAATTTTTTTTAAAATTCATTCTTGCTATCTTTTTAGTGAGAAATGGGACTTAAATTGTTTTGAAATTGATTGTTCTATAAAGTCAACTGTAAACCAGTAATCTGAAGAGGGACTTGGATTTCCGTTATATTTTCCATCCCAGCCTTCACCTTTTGCACTCATTTGTTTCATCAATTTTCCTTCACGGTCAAATATATAAATTTTTGAATCAATTTGGCTACTCAAACCGTTAATATTCCAAGAATCGTTTATTCCATCTCCGTTTGGTGTGAAATAATGAGGATAATCAATGGTCTGAATACCTTTTATTACATAATCTTCACAACTATAATTTACGCCACCTTCCGTATCTCTAACTGTT
>JAYVIW010000084.1:0-2345 GCA_043769905.1 Bacteroidota bacterium | reverse complement strand
AAAAAGTTATCTCCGATTTTAGCCAAGAAACCTAAAAAAATAATTTAAATCCTATCTTAATTTATAAGATATTTGTCCAAAGAATAGGTCGCAGCATACTATTGACAAATAAAAACATTAAAATTAATGTTAAAACTCTAAATATCATTGATTTATTTGATGCTTAAATTAAAATTTTCATTAAAACTAAAAGCAAATTTATAGTTGTTAATATTTTCTAAAAGCAGAAATAGAAAAAAAATATTAATACCGCATACATGCGTTTATTTATTTTTCAAACAATATTCATTTTCGTAAAGTGAATAAGATAAAAGACTTAAATTATATAAAGCTTTTTGGTGAAAATTTAAGGACAGTAAGATTGAGTAAAAAAATTTCTCAAGAAACTTTAGCTTTTTCATCTGATATTCCAATATCTCAAGTTGGTAGGATTGAAAGAGGTGAAATTAATACAACCATTTCAACAGTTAAAGCTTTGTCGGTTGCTTTAGAAATTAACACAACTGAACTATTTAATTTTATTTCAAATGATGTAAAATAAAAGTTACGATACCAATTTTCTTTACATTAAACATAACTTTATCAGATTTTTTTAAAGAAATAAAACTTCCTTATAGTGAATAGCTTTATTTTTTATTAAACTTACTACATTTGCATTATAATAAGTCTGTATATTAAATTGTTTAATAAAAATTCAATTTATTCAAAAAACATTTCAAAACAAAATGATAAACAAGAAAGTCAATAACGTTCACGGAGCATTATCAGGAATCGAAAACGGAAATACCATAATGTTGGGCGGATTTGGTTTGTGCGGCATTCCCGAAAACTGCATTGCCGAATTGGTCAACAAAGAAGTCAAAGATTTAACGTGCATTTCTAACAATGCCGGAGTTGACGATTTTGGCTTGGGTTTATTGCTACAAAAAAAACAAATCAAAAAAATGATTTCGTCTTATGTAGGTGAAAATGCCGAATTTGAACGACAAATGCTATCTGGAGAACTTGATGTAGAATTGATTCCTCAAGGCACATTGGCCGAAAGATGTCGGGCGGCACAAGCAGGAATTCCGGCATTTTTTACACCTGCAGGTTACGGAACCGAAGTTGCTATTGGCAAAGAAACCAGAGAATTTAACGGTAAAATGCACGTGATGGAACATGCCTTTAAAGCCGATTTTGCAATCGTAAAAGCTTGGAAAGGCGACACGGCTGGCAACCTGATTTTTAAAGGAACAGCCAGAAATTTTAATCCTTGCATGTGCGGAGCCGCCAAAATAACCATTGCCGAAGTCGAAGAATTGGTTGAAGCTGGCGAGTTGGATCCAAACCAAATTCATATTCCCGGCATATTAGTACAGCGTATTTTTCAGGGAGAGAAATATGAGAAAAGGATTGAGCAGCGAACTGTAAGAATTAAATAATTAAAAAATTTGTTAATTAGAAAATGAATGATAACACGAATTATTATAATTAACATATTAAAAATTGACACATTAAAAACATGCTCACAAAAGAACAAATAGCAAAACGCATCGCTCAAGAAGTTCAAAATAATTATTTTGTAAACCTCGGAATTGGTATTCCAACATTGGTTGCTAATTATGTCCGCAAAGATATTGCAGTAGAATTTCAATCAGAAAATGGTGTGCTTGGCATGGGACCATTTCCATTCGTGGGCGATGAAGACGCAGATATTATCAATGCTGGGAAACAGACCATTACGACACTTGCTGGAGCAAGTTTTTTTGACTCTGCAACCAGTTTCGGAATGATTCGCGGACAGCATGTCGATTTGACAATTCTAGGTGCGATGGAAGTAGCCGAAAATGGTGACATTGCCAATTGGAAAATTCCAGGCAAAATGGTCAAAGGAATGGGCGGCGCAATGGATCTTGTAGCATCGGCAGAGAACATTATCGTAGCTATGATGCACGTTAATAAAGCTGGCGAGAGCAAAATTTTAAAAAAATGTACCTTACCACTTACAGGTGTGGGTTGCGTAAAAAAAATAGTTACCGAATTGGCGGTTTTAGAAATTACTCCAAAAGGTTTCAAACTTTTGGAACGTGCTCCTGGCATTTCTGTCCAACATATTATTGCATCAACTAAAGCAAATTTGATTATTGATGGTGAGATTCCTGAAATGATTATTGATTAACAATTATCGAAAACAATAAAAAATCTTGTTGCAAAAAAAACCAAACAATTATTAAATGTTTGGGATTTTTTTTTGAGCTAAATTTTTTTGGTTATGTTTTAGAATATTGTTGATTTAATAAAATTTCATAACAATTCTCTACTTCATTGTAAATAAATTTTGCCTTTTTGTTTCTTAAAATGAT
>JAYVIW010000083.1:0-24170 GCA_043769905.1 Bacteroidota bacterium | reverse complement strand
AATCAAAGCCCTATCAAGAAAACGGTAACATTAATTGCAACATCTTTTACCGCTTGGTTTGAATTTAAAGGTATTATCAATTTACCGTATATTAATTAGGCTAAAGCCTATTTTTTTAAAATAATCGTTTGGTTAAAAATCAACGATAACGAATTCGTAAACGGTCGGTTTCAGGGTTTTCATTAATTTTTGTATCAATAAATCGCCATATTCTAAATAAAATTCGGAAAAGTTCAATTGCCTTTCTTGTAATCCTTTATTTGGGAATAGCTGGTTTTGTAAATCGGTAATTCTATTTAACTCGTCATGCAAAACACGTTTTTGAGCTCTTAATAATCTTTTTTCGAGATTTTCTAAACCTTTTATCTGTTTAGTTTCTTGCGCTTTTACGGCTCCAACAAACGATTTGTCTGTTTGTTTTGCCAGTTCATGAAGTGCCTGAAATTGCTGTTGCAATTGTTTTTTTTGAAAAGTAAAATCAATTTCGATAGTAGACTTTTTTATGGTTTGGTTTTTTATCAACTCATCTTGTTTTTTGAACAAATCTAACCATTTCAAATCTAGATTATTGGCTTTGTCAACTTGTTTTTTCGTGACAATAAGAACAGAATTCCGAAGTAGTAATAGTGGGAAAGTTATTTCGTTATTTTCAAACATTGTTTTAAGTTCCAACCAATAGGCAATTTCACCACCACCACCAATGTATGATAAGTTTGGTAAAATAATCTCTTGATATAAAGGCCTCAAAATTACATTTGGACTAAATTTCTCAGGAAAAAGTTCTAGTTCATGCAAAATTTCAGTTTTTGTAAATGTTGTTTCGGTATTGTTTATTTTATAAATATTATCTGCAATAGTGATTCGTTCCCGCAAATTATTATCTATATAAAACAAATTAATTTCTCGCGGATTGACCTGAACATTATAATCTTTTAGAGCATCAATTGTTTTTGAAACTTTTTCACACGATTTTTGCTGAAGTAGTTCCTTTTTAATGTAAGGTTTAAATATGTTTTTTAATTTATGACTGTCAGGATCAAGAATGACCAATCCGTATTGACCAAACAGTTCATTGGCAACAAACCTTGTGGCATCAGCCAAATTTGAATTTTTTATATAAGCATTCTTGAACAATTCTTTCAAGAAATTGGCATTCTCACCGTTGCCTAGTTCTTTTTCAAATACATTTAAAACTGCTTCCAAACCATTTGTCGAAAGACGGCCTACCGCCCCAGAATAGTCTTGTTGCCACCTGATTTTTTTACCTTTAAGATTAAAATAATTTATTTCTTCAAAATCATGGTCTTCGCTAGCCATCCAATAAATGGGTACAAAATGATTTTCAGGATGTTGTTTTTTTAAAATGTCACATAAATTAATAGTCGATACTATTTTATAAAGAAAATACATCGGACCAGTAAAAAGATTCAATTGATGACCCGTAGTTATTGTAAATGTGCTTGAATTTTGTAAAAGTTTAATATTGCTTAAAGTTGTATCTGTTGCAACTAATTTTAAATACTGATTTGTTAATTCGTCAACCAAAATTTTTCGATTATTATGGTTGTAATTATTTGCCTTTTCATTCATTTGCGCAGCGAAATTGTTTAAACTTGCAAATCGATTATAAAATTGATTGAGTTCAGGTTTTTGGTTTAAATAATCAATTATTAATTTACTGAAATATCCAGAATCTTGAAAAGTTACACTGTCAGTTGGCATGAAATTATTTTTTGTAAATTTAATTAAAAATAATTTTCTAATGATTAAATATCATTCCTAAATAAAATATAATTTACTTTTGTAGAAAATATAAATCTTTGCAAACCGATATATTCTTAATAACGCCACCATTCACGCAACTCAACACGCCATATCCAGCAACGGCGTACATAAAAGGTTTTTTAAACACCAAAAATATTAGGTCAACCCAAGCCGATTTAGGAATTGAAGTTATTTTGGAATTGTTTTCAAAAAACGGTTTAAGCCAATTAATTCCAAAAGGCGGAATTGAGCAATATTCAAATAATTCTAAAAGAATATATGCACTTTGGGACGAATATCTAAAGACCATTGATGCTGTTATCGCTTTCCTACAAGGTAAAAATCCGACCTTGGCATTGCAAATTTGCGGCGACAATTTTTTGCCCGAAGCATCGCGTTTTGTGCAACTTGAAGACACAAGTTGGGCATTTGGAACAATGGGAACGCAAGATAAAGCCAAACATTTTGCGACTTTGTATCTCGAAGATATTTCAGATTTTATAATTGAATGTGTAGATGAAAATTTTGGTTTTTCAAGATATGCCGAACGTCTTGGCAGAAGTGCTAATAGTTTTGATGATTTGTATTTAGCTTTGAATCAAGAATTATCTTACATCGATACCATTACTATTAGGTTATTAAAAGAAAAAATAGATACTATCAACCCAAAATTATTTTTAATTTCTGTGCCGTTTCCAGGCAATTTGTATGCTGCTTTTAGATGTGCACAATTTGTAAAAAAGAATTACCCTGAAATTAAAATTTCTATGGGTGGTGGTTTTCCTAATACAGAATTGCGCTCGTTGACCGATGTAAGAGTTTTTGAGTTTTTTGATTATATAACCTTAGATGACGGAGAATTGCCAGTTGAATTACTAATCCAAAGTCTTGTATCTAAAGAAGTAGTAACGCCTGATAGTGTAAATAAAGATCGTTTTGAAAATAAATTATTAAGTGAAAAAGAATTTAAAAGAACATTTACTCTTGAGAAAGGAAAAGTAGTTTACAAAAACAATGCAACTCGGCAAGATTATAAACAATCACAAGTCGGAACACCCGATTATTCTGATTTGCAGTTAGAAAGGTACATTTCGGTTATCGAAGTCGTAAACCCAATGCACCGAATGTGGAGCGATGGACGTTGGAACAAACTTACTATGGCACACGGTTGTTATTGGGGGAAATGTACTTTTTGTGATATTTCCTTAGATTACATTAAATTATATGAACCAGTTGCAGCCAAATTGATTGTTGATAGAATTGAAGAATTGTTTGAAAAAACAGGTCAAAACGGATTTCATTTTGTTGACGAAGCTGCCCCGCCTGCATTAATGCGAGAGGTCGCTCTTGAAATTTTGAGACGAAAAATCGCGGTCACCTGGTGGACCAACATTAGGTTTGAGAAAAGTTTTAGTCGTGATTTATGTTATTTACTCAAAGCAGCAGGTTGTATCGCTGTTTCTGGCGGACTAGAGGTTGCATCAGATAGATTACTAGAGCTAATTGACAAAGGTGTTACCGTTGAACAAGTGGCACAAGTAACGCAAAATTTTACCGAAGCTGGCGTTATGGTGCATGCTTATCTCATGTATGGTTACCCAACCCAAACCATTCAAGAGACAGTTGATAGCCTTGAAATGGTGCGGCAATTATTCAAAATTGGCGTTTTGCAATCTGGTTTTTGGCATCAATTTGCCTTGACAGCACACAGTCCAGTTGGAATGCATCCCGAAAAATTTGGAGTTATTCCTGAAATAAACCACATTACTTTCGCTAATAACGATGTTAATTTTAAAGACAAAACAGGCATTGATCACAACAAGTTTAGTTTTGGACTCAAGAAATCGTTATTCAATTTTATGCACGGCATATGTTTTGATTATGAATTACAGGATTGGTTCAATTTTAAAATTCCAAGAACAAAAATCGATGAAAATTTTATTTTAGATGCTTTAAATCAATACGATAACTTTAATATAAAACCGACTTCCAAAATAGTTTGGCTAGGAGGAAATCCAATTATAGAAAATATTATAAAAAACAAAAAAGGCAATTCGTGGGAGGTGATTAACTTTACCTTTCATAATAAAAAAGAATGTTTCACAATTCAAACTAATAAATTGGAAGGAGAATGGCTGGTTGAAATTTTACATAGAATATCGGTTTCGAATCAGAAAATACTTACCTATAACGAATTAAAAACCGACTTTGAAATCAGTTTAGAAAATTTTGAATTATTTTGGTATTCCAAACCAATAAGTACTTTACGAGAACATGGTCTGTTAATTTTGTAATTTAATATTTTTTTTCTGTTTCAAATTTATTGATTTGTATTTTGTTCAAAAAATTCTATTTTTACAAAATAAAACTACATACAATGAAAAAAATTATTACCACAATTTTCATTTCTCTTACCTTAGGAATAAATGCGCAAGTAAAAGATGTTTTTGATATTGCGCGAAATGGAACTTTAAAAGAAATGAAATTGGCATTCAAAAAAAATCCAAATAGCATTAATGAGTTGGATAAAAACAGAAGTAGTACATTGATTTTGGCTTGTTACAAAGGAAATACTGATGTTGCTAAATTTTTAATCAATAAAGTCAAAGATTTAAATTACAGTTCGGCAATGGGAACAGCGCTAATGGCAGCAGCTTATAAAAACCAATTAGAATTTATCAAACTTTTAATTGATAAAAAAGCGAATATAAATGGAGTAGATGGTAATGGGACAACCGCATTGATGTTGGCAGTGCAGATGAAATCTTTAGAAGTAGTTCGCCTTTTATTAGAAAACAAAGCTGATAAGTCAATTAAAAACAACGAAGGTAAAACAGCATTTGAATATGCAGTTTTTGGTGGTGAACAAAAAATAATTGATGCTTTGAAATGATTTACAATACTTTAGTATATATATTTTTAAAATATTATCTCAGATGAATAGTTTTTTTATTACTTTTGCTTCTAAAATTTATATACTATGAAAAAAATTACATTATTAGCCATTGCTTTAACGAACTTTTTGGCATTTTCACAAACAAAAACCACAGGAATTGTCGTTTTGGGCAATAATTTGGGTGTAAAACTAGATTTAAATAATACAACATCTATTGCAACATTGACTATTGCAAGTCAAGAAAACAGTTGGTATGGTTTAGGATTTGGCGCTCCAGGAATACCGCAAGGCATTATGCCAGTAGGTGTTGATTGCGTTGTGTTGCGAAGTGCTACAAACTTTAGTGATTCAAAAATAACAGGAAACAGTAATCCAAGTGTAGATCCGCTTCAAAATTGGACAATTGTTTCGAATACAACAGCTAATACTATAAGAACAATTGTAGCAACAAGAGCATTTAATACAGGCGATTCTAATGATTTTGTTTTTAACTATGCTGCAACAGCAATTGATTTTGTTTACGCAAGTCCAGGAAATGGAAGTTTTTCATTAGCTTATCATGGTGGTGCAAGAGGCTACGGGAACGCCACGTTTAGTGTTCTTGGAACAGAAGATTTTTCATTAAATGCAACATCAATCTATCCAAACCCTGCATCTAACGGCAGTTTTAACATTCAAACCAAAACTAGTTTAGATACCATCAACATTTATTCTCAAACAGGTTCTTTCGTAAAGACAATTAATGTTGACAAGCAATCTAAAAATGTTGACGTAAATGTCAGTGATTTAAGTACAGGAATCTATTTGATAGAATTGAAAAATGAAACAGAAAAATCTTGGAAAAAAGTAATTGTTGAGTAAAAATAAATTAAATTTGGGTTGTTTCTTGCCTTTTGATTCCTTTTAAAAAAAATATTGAGCAAATATAAATAAAATCATGGCCATTGGTTGAAAATTATGAATTTAATTTTGTATAAATACAATCAGGTGTGTACATTGTTAAATTATAAAGCCCTCATTTTTTTGAAGAATTAAAATTTATAAAAAATTAATTTTATACTGAAACGTTATGAAAAAAATCTTTTGAGGTTCTTTTAACTACTTATTGTAATGTCTTGATATTGTATGTTTTGAGTTGTTATCATCCTATTTATTAGTAGGTCAAATATATTATCCTTGTTATTTGACCTATTAATTCAGTAGCTGTACTCGTTTAAATACTTTTGAATGTGTTGCTCGTGAACCCAAGAAAATGTAATTCGTAGCCAAGATTTAACTTGTGGATTGTCGTATGTATTTCTTTTGAGGCACTTTCTCTGTTACTTTTTACTTAAGTAATATCAAATTCTGTAAGTAGTGGTTTATATACCGTCCATTGATCAGTTTTAATTTGTGCGGTTTTTGAAATATTCTTACCAAATATTTTACGTAGCTCTGCTGATGAATAATCTTTAAGCTGGTCAAAATAAATACGTTTTATTCCACCTGTTTGGGTTGTTTCAACCGCGACAACCAACTTATTTTTTTTTGAATAGTTGCTGCGTCCTTGTTTTAAATCTTCTTTGCCACCGAAAACAAATTCGTCAACAAAACCTTGACCAATCCATAGGCATACACTCTCGCTACTTGCCATACCAGTTCTTACTTATCTGATAAAATTTGTTACCGTTGTTCTACTAATTTTTCAACAATTTGCCATTTGTTTTGTTGAAATTCCCTTGGTTGCAGCACTCAATTCAAAGGCAATTGCAAACGCTTTGCGTAAACCAAAACTAACTCTATGAAACATTGTACCAACGATTGGGCTTTCAATATGATGATACAAATTACAATCCCTTGGCAAAATTCTTTTTGCGACTTGTGAATTTTGTATGACTACAATTCACGCATTTGAAACCATCTTTCCATCTGATTTCTGCCAAATATTCCATACAATCTAAATCGGTTTTAAACCTATCTTTAAAATCTAAAATACTTTGTCAAATACATTTTTCCATAATTCAAAGATGCAATATTATAAGTAATTAAAAGAACACCTCAAAAAATTAATAATAGACCAAGAAAAAGATTTAATTTTGAATTACCAAATTATATGTTTAACCAAAAAGTTGTATTTGTAGCATGAATTCAGCTTATATCAACTTCAAATTACAAATAAAAAAACTTTTATGACTTTGTTGTAATCGTGATTTGTCTATTTTTTTTACTAAATTTGGAATTATAAACTGTCTTTAATAAAATAAGTATATTGTTTGAAATAAATTCTAATTTATTTATCTATTGATCCCAAAACTCTTTTCATAAAGCTGTTTAATGCTTCTTTTTTATCCATTCCATTATTGGTCATTTTATGAACCTCAATAGCACCGTACATATTAGATATCAATTCACCAATTACATCTAATTCCTCGCCTTTTAAAGAAGAAACTTCGCATAATGATTCCAATACTTCGATGGTTTCAACAAGATAGTCTTTATCGTTTTCTTCAATAAACTGTGTTAAATGTTTTATAATTGGGAGTTTCATTTAATTATATAGGTTTAAAAATCAGATTTTAATAAATTGTATTGTAGACTAAACTTTTTGATAAAAGCAAATTTTTCTAAATAATTTCTTTGACCAAATCCGCCAATAATTCTGCTTTGTTTGTTTGCGTTTCGTTAACAAATTTGCCATTTACAAAAGTGGCAAATGTTGGTAAATTTGAAACATCAGCCAATTTTCTTGATTCTGGAGAATTTTCAGCATCGACAATAACAAAAGTTATATTTTCGTTTTCTGATGCCATTTTTTTGAATTTTGGTTTCATGATTCTACAATTGCCACACCAAGAAGCAGAAAATTGTACTACTACCTTGTCGTTTGTTGAAACTAATTCTTGAAGGTTATCTTCGGTTAACTCTATTAACATTGATTTTAAAATTTAATTTAAATAATTGTTAACTAGAAAAGATTTCTAATTAAATTATATCACTTTTTACAATAAGTAAGAAATACCTTTTTTTGGTTAATGCGAACCTAAATATGCTGCCGTACTATTTCTATCGGCAGTCATTGCATCTTTGCCTTTTTCCCAATTTGCTGGACAAACTTCACCCTTTTCCTGAATGTGTGTATACGCATCTACCATTCTCAAATATTCGTTAACATTTCGACCCAAAGGCATATCGTTAACGCTTTCGTGGAAAATTTTCCCCGTTTCATCAATTAAATAAGTGGCTCTAAAAGTAACATTTGAACCTTCAACAATTATTGAATCAGTTTCTTCGCTGTATTCGGTTGAATCAATATCTAAAATATCTAAAATATTTGATAAATTACGGTTTGTATCAGCAAGAATTGGATAAGTTACTCCTTCAATCCCGCCGTTATCTTTTGGCGTATTGAGCCAAGCAAAATGAACCTCATTAGTATCGCAAGAGGCGCCAATTACAATTGTATTTCTCGATTCGAATTCTGGCAATGCAGCTTGAAAAGCATGTAATTCAGTTGGACAAACAAAAGTGAAATCTTTTGGATACCAAAACAGCAAAACTTTTTTATTTTTTAGAGTTGCTTCTTCAAAAATATTAATTTTCAAATTATCGCCCATTTCTGAAATGGCGTCAACTGCAATACTTGGGAATTTTTTTCCGACTAAAGACATAATATATTTTTTATAATTATTTATAAATGCAAATTTATATTAATTTGAAACAACTTAACATCATTTATTATTATTAAAATTTATAAAACAATAAATTTTAATTATTTTAGAAAAAGATCAGTCATTTTACTTTCATTTCCAAATAAATCAATAAAAGTTATTCCGTACTTAAAACCTTCAAAAATCTTGCTTGTAGGAATTGCTAGACGAACGGAATTACCAATTTTCTTGACAAATAGTCTGTCAATTATTTGCGAAGCATCATTGGTATCAATTTTTGAACTATTTGTTGCGCCATACAAAACAATGCTTCTGACTTGACTCATTGGAAAATAGATGTTGTAAAATTCATTTGTTTTAACGACCGACTCTATAATTGGAAATTCGGTAATTTCTTTTTGAAAATTAGGAACCACTCTCGGAATTGCTAGATATTTGTAATGATTTTGGGATAAATAATCGGTCGTGAATTTATTTTTATTAACCAATGATTTAGCACTAAAAAAGGCATTTCCATAAACATTTGTGTTGCTTCGAGCCAAATTGATTTGATTAAAAATTTCATTTTGATTGTTCCATCTTTTGTCGGGATCGGCCGTAATTTTATAGGTTGCGTTACCAATATACAAAGCGGCATTTTTAGAGTTAACAGCCCACCATTTAAGCAAAATATTATGCGACACTTTTTTGTGTTCTAAGCTCCAATACAGCTGCGGTACAATATAATCTATCCATTTATTATTGTCCCAAAGCATAGTATCGGCAAATAGATCGTCGTAGTTGGTTTGCCCACCACGAGTTTCTGATCCTCTTGGATCTTGCGATTTATTGCGCCAAACTCCAAATGGACTGATACCGAATTGCACCCAAGGTTTATTTTTTTTGATAGCAATATTTAATTTTTGCACCAAATTATTGACATTCGATCGTCTCCAATCGTCTTGAGACAATCCATTTCCGTATTTTTCATACGCTTGATTGTCATTAAACTTGACCTTTGCAATTCGGTACGGATAAAAATAATCATCAAAATGAACGGCATCAATATCGTAATTTTGAACCACTTCCTCCACAATTTTTATTAAATGTGCTTCTACTTCGGGGATTCCCGGGTTATAATAATATTTGTCACCATATTTTACCATCCAATCTCGATGCAAATTAAAGTCGTGATTCATGGCTAGATTTTTTAAATTCAAATCCGAAGTTGCTCGATATGGATTGAACCAAGCGTGAAATTCAAAACCTCGATTATGAGATTCTTCAATCATCCAAGCCAACAAGTTGATGCTAGTTTTGGGAGCTTGACCTTCTTTGCCAGTCAAAAAGCGCGACCATGGAGCCAATTTTGATTCATAAAAAGCATCTCCAACGCTTCTGACTTGAACAATTACAGCATTATAATTTAGCTTTTTGTAATTATCAAGAATTTCGATAAAATCTTTTTGTTGTTTGGCTACAGAATCTGTTCGTTGTTTTGGCCAATCAATGTTGGCGACTGTTGCAATCCAAACGCCACGAAATTCATTTTTAAGGTGCAAATTTTCTTGTGCATTCGCTTTAAAAATAAAAACAAAAAGCAATAAAAAATGTGATAATTTGGTAAGAAAAGACATATTTTTTTAGCATAATATTAATTTACAAAATTAATGATTTAAATCGTAATCAATTAATTATTGAGATAATAATAACATTTCTGAAATTATAAAATTTGTTGGTTTTTAATCAAAATAACTTTAGTTTTTACAAAAATAATCAGCAAAACTTAATTTAAAATTTGTCTCAATAAATATACTATATTTGTTTTTCTGTATTAACCAAAAACCAAACTCATTATTATGTCATTTAAAAATTTATTCCGAAGAAAATCTACTAAAACAATTCTTCAAGAAGGAGGCGATCACGAAGGCTCTGGATTAAATAAAGTTTTAACTGTCAAAGATTTGACTTTTTTTGGAATAGCAGCAATTATCGGCGGAGGCACTTTTAGTGCAATTGGCAATGCTTGTTTTTCAGGTGGGCCAGCGGTTGTTTTATTGTATATTATGTGTGCCGTTGCATGCGGATTTACTGCAATGTGTTATGCAGAATTTGCGTCGAGAGTACCGGTTTCAGGCTCGGCTTATACTTATGCTTATATTTCTTTTGGAGAAATTTTTGCATGGATAATTGGTTGGGCATTAATAATGGAATATTCTATCGGGAATATTTATATTGCGTTTTCCTGGAGTGGTTATTTTACCAATTTACTTGAAACTTTTGGTTTTCATTTACCAGAATGGTTGACAATAAACTATACTTCGGCTCGTGCCGCTTTTCTTGAAAACAAAACTGGTGAAGGTTTTACAGCTTGGCAAAATGCGCCAGTTTTGGGCGGATTAAAACTTATTTTTGATTTGCCAGCTGTTGTGATCAATATTTTGATTACTTACTTGGTTTATAGGGGCACAAAAGAATCTAAAAATTTTAGTAACATAATGGTTTATATCAAATTAGCAATCATTATCTTAGTAATTATTGTTGGTGCATTTTATATAGATATTGACAATTGGACACCTTTTATGCCAAATGGTTTTAGCGGCGTTATGGGTGGTATATCAGCGGTATTTTTTGCATATATAGGTTTTGATGCCGTTTCGACATTGGCCGAAGAAAGCAAAAATCCGCAACGAGATTTACCAAAAGGAATGATTTATTCATTGGTAATTTGCACCATTGTTTTTATAGTTTTGGCATTAGTAATTACCGGAATGGTGTCGTATAAATTACTCGGTGTGAGCGATCCACTTGCTGAAATTTTTGCTTTAAAAGGAGTTAAATGGATGTTGTTTATAGTTTCAATTGCTGCGGTTGTAGCCATGACAAGTGTACTTTTAGTTTTTCAAATGGGGCAACCTAGAATCTGGATGACCATGAGTCGAGATGGACTAATGCCAAAGAAATTTGCCGAAATCCACCCAAAATACAAAACTCCAAGTTTTGCAACAATTGTAACTGGTTTGGTTGTTGGAATTCCAATATTTTTTACCGACGAAAATTTTGTTTTGGACTTTACTTCAATAGGAACTTTGTTTGCATTTGTGCTAGTTTGTGGTGGCGTATTAATGCTTTCACCTCAAAGTGAAGCCGAATTATTGGAACAAAAATCCAAGGGAAAATTCAAAATTCCATATATTAATTCTAAATTTATTTTCCCCACTATAATTTTATTTGTAACAGGATTAACTATCAATTTTGTCCCTAATTTTTTTATGAATATGCTCGATTTTTCTGATGGAAAAATGGCTACCAACCTACCAATGCTCGTTTTCTTGATTGTGTGTATTGTGATGGTATTTTTATCATTTACTAAAAACTTATCACTAATTCCGCTTTTAGGATTGGTTTCATGTTGTTATTTACTGACGGGAATGGCAGTTTCTAATTGGATGTGGTTTGGCGTTTGGTTGCTTATTGGTTTGGTTTTTTACTTTATTTATGGCTATAGAAACAGCAAATTATCGGTTTAGACATTTTTGACCATATAATTTAAAATCAAATTTAAACGAATTGTTTCGACTCAATTAATCTCAAATTTTCAAATAAAAAGTCCATTTCAATTGTGTCAAAAAATTCAATTTTTAAAATATAATTAACAATAATTTAAAATGAAAAAATACTTATACTTAATTTTATTTCTTTCAACAATTGTTTATTCGCAAGATAAATACCAACGCGTTCGTATTTTATATAACTCAAAAGAAGAAATGAATCAAATCATTCGTGACATTCAAATTGACCATTTTCATGAAAAGAAAAACCAGTATATTGAATGTGAATTATCAATTTCAGAAATTTTGAAATTAGAACAAGCTGGCAAAAAATTTGAAGTAATAATCAACGATTTGACAACGCATTTCCAAAAAAATAAAAATGCTCTAATCCCAGTGTTGGCATGTAATGAAAACACAATTATTGACCCAATAAATTATAATACTGGTTCAATGGCTGGTTTTTTAACATTTGCAGAATGCATGGCTGAATTAGACGAAATGCGTACCTTATATCCAAATTTAATTTCCGAAAAGGCGGCTGTTGGTACCATATTAACATCAGAAAACAGGTCTTTGCAATTCGTGAAAATATCTGATAATCCAGATATTGATGAGACTGAGAAACAGGTTCTGTACACGGCTGTTCATCATGCCCGCGAACCTGGCTCAATGCAACAATTGATTTATTTTATGTGGTATGTTTTAGAAAATTATGCCACTAATACCGAAATTAGGAATTTAGTGAACAATACCGAAATCTTTTGCATTCCGATTGTCAATCCCGACGGATATATTCATAACGAAAATACCAATCCTCAGGGTGGTGGCATGTGGAGAAAAAATCGTCGGATGCATCCAGACGGTAATTTTGGGGTAGATAATAATCGGAATTACAGTTATGGTTGGGGCACAACAGGAATCACATTCGACACTTCTGGCGAAACTTATTGCGGGAACAATTCTTTCTCTGAACCTGAAAATCTTGCAATAAAATGGTTTTGTGAACAAAAGAAATTTTTGGTCGCAATGAATGCACATACTTTTAGTAGTTTGGTTTTGTATCCTTTTGGAAACGAAATAAATTCTCCAACGCCCGATGATAATATTTTTAACGGAATTTCGGGCGAAATGGTCAAATATAACAAATATGTGAACCAATTGGCAGCAAATTTGTATCCCGCATCTGGCACTTCTGACGATTGGATGTATGTTGCAACTCCCGAAAAGGATAAAATTTTTGCTTTCACGCCCGAAGTTGGTGGATCGTTTTGGGATACGCCAGCCCAAACAGCAATTAACAATCGTGATATGCTACACGCTAACCTAACAGCATTAAGATTTGTTCACAATTATGCAACAATTGATGATACAACGCCTAAATTTATATCTACTAATAATTTTGCTTTTAATTTTTCATTAAAAAGATTAGGATTGGTCGAAAATGAAAATTTTATTGTATCAATTGTCCCCACTTCTTCAAATATTTTGAGCGTAGGTCAACCTTTAATTTTTAGCAATCTGAGTTATAATACTCAAAATAATGATAGTTTAAATATAAGTCTTAACTCTAATATTACACAAGGAGAAACAATTAATTTTAATGTTGAGGTTAATAATGGAACATCAATTCAAACATATCCGATTACAAAGTATTATGGTAATCAAACAATTATTTTTAATGAGCCAGGCAACAATCTCACACAATGGATTGCCACAACAAATAGCTGGAATACAACAACATCAAGCTTTTTTACAGCTAATTCATCTATAACTGATTCGCAAAATGGAAATTATTTGAATAATAAAAATTCAAATATTAAAACCCAAAATACCATCAATCTAAACAATGTTTTGCACGCCGAATTGACATTTTATGCAAAATGGAGTTTGGAAAAAGGTTACGATTATACCGTTTTAGAAATTTCGAATGACAACGGTGCAACTTGGGTGCCACAATGTGGAAAATATACAAGCAAAGGCAATACCAATCAAATTAGTAACCAACCAATTTATGATGGCATTCAAAATACTTGGGTTAAGGAAGAAGTTGATTTATCGAGTTACATCAATAGCAATATTTTAATTAGATTTCGTTTTCAGTCAGATTCTTTTGAAAATTTTGATGGTTTCTATTTTGATGATTTAAAAGTTACAGTTATAAATCCAATACCACTAAAAAATAAAAACTTTGTTTTTGACCAAGTTTTTGTAAGTCCAAATCCAGCAACAACAACGCTGACATTAAATACAATTTCGGGAGTAGATAATTATAAAATTTATGCTGTATCGGGACAATTATTAACATCAGAAAAATTAAAATTTGACAAAATAGAAATCAATAGTTTATCTGATGGAATTTATTTTCTAGAATTATCAATCAATGAAAAAAAGAAAGTTTTAAAGTTTGTGGTTCAAAAATAATTTTAAAAAAAATCCCATTTCAAAAAAATTTTAATGAAATGGGATTTTTATTATAAAATGTTGATTTACAAAACTCCAACTTCAATCATACATGCTTTCATAGACAAATAAGTACGCTCAATATCATTGTCTAAACCAATAGAAAAACGAATTAATCCATCGGTTAAACCCATTTCTTTTTGTTCTTCCAACGGAATTTCTGACGATGTTGATGTACCTGGAGCCGAAAACAAAGTTTTATAAAAACCAAGACTTACCGCCAAATAACCCAAATTTTTGTGTTGCATCAATTCCATTAACTCGTTGGCTTTATCAAGCGAACCAACGTCTAAAGTCATCATGCCACCAAAACCATATTCGTGGTTTATCATTCGAGAATAAATTTCGTGACTTGGGTGAGATTTTAATCCTGGATATACTGTTTTTATACCATCTTGCTCGAATTTTTCAGCCAAATAAAGTGCGTTATGACTGTGTTGTTTCATTCTGATATGTAATGTTCGTAGGTTTTTCATTACACTAGCCGAACGCAAACTATCCATTGTTGGACCCAAAAGCATACTTGCGCCAGAATTTACGTTTTTTAAACTATCAATAAATTCTTGCGAGGCACAAGTAACGCCGCCAACCGTATCCGAACTTCCATTGATGTATTTTGTTAAAGAATGAATAACAATATCGGCACCCAATTTTATTGGTGCAACAGAAAGTGGCGAGAAAGTATTATCAACAACTAATTTCAAATTATGACGTTTTGCTATTTTGGCAAGACCTTCAATATCAGCAACTTCTAACAACGGATTACTTACCGTTTCGCAATACAAAACTTTGGTATTTTGGTTGATTGCAGCTTCTACAATATCGAGTTTTGTGATGTCAACAAAAGATGTTTTGATGCCAAATCTTGGTGTAAAATTTTTCAAAAAAGCGTAAGTTCCTCCATAAATTGTTCTGCTAGAAACAATGTGGTCTCCATGACCACACAATTGCATTAAAGTTGGTGTAATTGCACCCATTCCAGATGCTGAAACATTGGCAGTTTCTGTCCCTTCCATCACTGCAAGTGCTTTATCCAAATATAAATTACTTGGCGAAGAATGACGAGAATATAAGTAACAACCCTCTGCATTGCCTTCAAAAGTATCAAACATGGTTTTGGCCGACAAAAAAGTATAAGTAGAACTGTCAGAAATTGATGGATTTACACCGCCAAATTCTCCAAAATATTGCAAATCTTGTATTTTATCTGCTGGATTAAAATTTTTCATAATGTGGTTATTTATAGTAGAAAGTTTGAAATTTAATATTCAAATTAATTAATTATAAAATTTATTTACAATACAATGACTAAAAAATAGATTATAAAACTAAAATAAATTAAATTTGTAGTATATATTTAACTATATATTCAAAATTGCAATTAAAATCAGAAAAACAAAATCATGACACCAGACATTACAGATAAAAAATTATTACATTTGTTACAAACAGATGCGAAACAAACAACCAAAGAATTATCCTCAAAACTAAACCTATCTGTAACAGCGGTTTATGAACGTATAAAAAAACTAGAACGTGAAGAAATCATCAAAAATTATGTAGTTTTAATCAATCAAAAAAAAATAGATAAAGATTTTGTGGTTTTTTGTCAAATAAAATTATTGCAACAAACCAAAGAATATATTTTGGGTTTTGAAACAGAAGTAAAACAATTTAACGAAATTCTAGAATGCTACAACATAAGCGGTGATTATGATTATATGCTAAAAATAGTAGTGAAAGATATGGAACAATACCGAGAATTTTTGGTCAATAAATTATCAACATTGAACCAAATAAGTAGTAAACACAGTACCTTTATGATTAATGAAGTTAAGAAATCTAATGTCATTTATTTTTAGCTAAATCTACCTATTTAAAAAAACAATATTTTAAGAAATACATGAAAAACGTTAAACAATTTCTGAATTTTTTTTTGATTTTTTTGATTTTTCAAACGCACAACATAAACGCACAATCTAATAATTCAGATTTAAAAAGAGTTTGGATGTTAGTTGAGTTTCAACAATTCAAAAGAACATATTTGGTTCAACTAAAAGCCAAAATGGACTTGACAAACCTAAAAAGACCGTTTGCCAAAATGGGTTGCAACAACATTGGTTTTCAATTAAAAGTTTATAAAACAAAATTGAAACTAACTAAAGTTTTTAGAAGCAAAATGGTTTGTGACAGCATTATGGATTTAGAAAACGAATTTTGCAAATTATTGCCTGATTATCAATATTATAAAATTGCAAAACATCAACTAACACTCAAGAATGCAAAAGGAAACAAAATGGTTTTCATTGCCCAAGATTGGGATTGATTAATTATAAATATGACAATGAGAAAATTAGTTAATTACTCTAAAATTCATTAAATTTGCCTAACAAATAAATTAAATACAAAAAACTATGAGTTCATTTGACGTAGTCATTATAGGTTCAGGACCAGGCGGATATGTATCGGCAATACGTTGTGCACAATTGGGTTTCAAAACCGCAATAATTGAAAAATACAATACTTTGGGTGGCACTTGCCTAAATGTAGGTTGCATTCCTTCAAAAGCCTTGTTGTCATCATCACATCATTATGCTGAAATTAAGCATTTTGAAGAAAACGGAATCGAAATTTCGGGCGAAGTAAAAGTCAATCTCGAAAAAATGATAGCAAGAAAGCAAGCTGTTGTTGATCAAACAGTTGGTGGCATCAATTATTTGATGGACAAAAATAAAATAACAGTTTTCAATGGTATAGGTTCATTTGTAGATGCGACTCATGTAGCAATTGCAAAAGCAGATGGCACTTCAGAAACCATCGATGCCAAAAATATAATTATTGCAACAGGTTCAAAACCATCAAGTTTGCCGTTCATAAAATTAGACAAAGAAAGAATTATTACTTCAACTGAAGCGTTAAAATTACCTGAAATTCCAAAACATTTAGTCATTATTGGTGGTGGCGTTATTGGAATTGAACTCGGACAAGTATATTTGAGATTAGGAGCACAAGTATCTGTAATTGAATATCTTGATAGAATTATTCCAGGAATGGACGGTTCGTTATCTAAAGAATTGACTAAAGTTTTAAAGAAGCAAGGCATGAAATTTTATGTTTCGCACAAAGTGAAATCTGTAGAAAGAAACGGAAATGCTATTCAAGTTCAAGCAGAAAATACAAAAGGAGAAACCGTAACATTTGACGGAGATTATGCACTAGTTTCTGTTGGTCGTCGTCCATTTACAGATGGATTATCTGCCGAAAAAGCAGGTGTAAAAGTGACAGAAAAAGGCATGATTGAAGTAAACAATCATTTGCAAACTAATATTTCAAATATTTACGCTATTGGTGATGTAGTTCGTGGTGCAATGCTAGCACACAAGGCTGAAGAAGAAGGTGTTATGGTTGCAGAAATTTTAGCTGGACAAAAACCACATATTGATTATAACCTAATACCAGGCGTTGTTTATACTTGGCCAGAAGTGGCTGCTGTTGGACAAACTGAAGAACAATTAACAGCATCAGGAATTGCTTTTAAATCTGGAAGTTTTCCTTTCAAAGCTTTAGGTCGTGCCCGTGCAAGTGGTGATTTAGACGGATTTGTTAAAATTCTAGCTGATGCCAAAACAGATGAAGTTTTAGGTATTCACATGATTGGAGCACGTTGTGCAGATTTGATTGCAGCAGCAGTTTATGCTATGGAATTTAAAGCATCAGCCGAAGATATTGCAAGAATGAGTCATGCTCACCCAACATTTGCCGAAGCTTTAAAAGAAGCGGCATTGGCTGCAACTGAAAATAGAGCCTTACATGCATGACATCTAAAATAAAAAACTAAAAACAAAACCAATATTTATGAAAAATTTACTTTTATTATTGATATTTTCTTTTAATTTGTCCAATGCTCAAGTTTGTACAGGCGGATTTGCTGGTATATATCCTTGCAATAACATTGATTTAAAAGCATTTATGCCGTTTAATCAGATAGGCGGAGTCGTTGGCGGCTTTGACCCAACTGCAGGTAGCGGTTGCTGGGGGTGGACAGATCCTTTGACAAATAAGGAATACGCAATTATGGGATGTTCTACTCACACAGCATTTGTTGATATTACTAATCCAAGTGCGCCAATCTACAAAGGTAAAGTTGTGGCGCATGATAATAGTTCAAGTATTTGGAGAGAAATTAGTGTAATAAATAACCATGCATTAATTGTAAGCGAAACTACCGACCACGGTATGCAAATTTTTGATTTAACAAGATTAAGAAACGTTACAACTCCACAAGTTTTTGCAGCTGATGCTCGTTATACTGGTTTTGGAAATTGCCACACTGTATCTAGTAATCCAGCAACTGGTTTTACTTATTGCGACGGAACAAATTTGGTCAGTGGTGGTCCACATATATTAAATATGCAAAATCCAATTGCACCAGTTTTTGTTGGTAGCCACGATATGGATGGATATACACACGATGCTCAAATCGTGGTTTATGATGGTCCCGACCCTGATTATCAAGGAAAAGAAATATTTATGGGTGCCAATGACGACAAAGTTGCAATTGTCGATATGACCAATAAAAATAGTCCTGTTACAATTTCAAATTTTACATATCCAAACAACAGATACGCCCATCAAGGTTGGTTTACTGCAGATAAAAAATATTGGATTTTAAGTGACGAACTAGACGAAGTTAACATAGGTTTCAATGGTCGTTCAATTATTATTGATGTTACAGATTTAGACAATCCGGTTTTGAAAGGAGAATATTATGGAACAACACCTGCAATAGACCACAATGGATATGTTGTTGGAAACGATTTTTTTCTTGCGAGTTATACGGCTGGGCTTCGAATTTTAAATACAAGCAACATTACAACAACCAGTACCATGAACGAAATTGCATTTTTTGATACTTATCCAAGTTCAAATGATGCACAATTTAACGGTGTTTGGAATACCTATCCTTTTTTTGCAAGTGGAAGTATCATCATGAGCGACATAGATTCAGGACTTTTTATTGTTAAAAAAAGTGCTGCATTAGCAACAGCATCATTTGTTCAAAACAGCTTTAAATTAAGTCCAAATCCCGCAGAAAATTTAATAACTATTGAATCTGATATAAAAATTGATTCGGTTGAAATATATGATGTAATCGGAAAAAAGGTAAAAGAGTTTGATAATTTATATTCGAATTTTCTTAATCTAGATGTTGCAAGTCTCAATGCTGGTGTTTACGTAGTAAAAGTGAACAAATCTACATCACTTAAATTAATAATTAGATGAAAAATTTAGTTTTAATAACAACATTTTTTTTAATATTAATTTCTTGTTCCGATAAAGAAAATGAAAATTTAAATAAAAAAAATGCTTCATTTTCAGGTGAAATTGTTTGGAGTAAAACCTTTGGCGGATCGTTGGAAGAAAAAACTAATAGTGTGGTCCAAACACCCGATGGTGGGATGATTGTTTTAGGAAACACCATCAGTAATGATGGAGATATTAATAAAATCAACCAAGAAACCGCTATTTGGATTACCAAAATAGATGTAAACGGAAATAAAGTTTGGAGCAAAACAATTGGCGGCTCTCTTAATGACTATGGATCAAGCATTATCGCGACATCTGACGGAAATTTTGCGATTGCAGGATATAGTGCAAGTAAAGACGGAGATTTGCCTGGAAACGTTGGAATGCACGATTTTTTTATTGCAAAAATAAATGAATACGGCAACATCATTTGGAGTAAAAATTATGGCTTTGCCGGCCACGATCACGCTCATAAAATAATTCAAACAAACGATGGTGGTTATTTTGTAGCTGGTTTTGCAGAATATTCAGGAATTCAAGGTAGTGGCGGCGAGCAAAACAACGGAACTGGACATCAAATTGGGCATCGTGGTGTTTTGCATGGATCGGGAGAATATCTAGGTGTTAAACTTGACAGCGAAGGAAATTTTCAATGGTTTAGATTTTATGGTGGCACCCAAAACGATAGAATAAACGATGTTGTTCAAGCTAATGATGGTGGTTATGTGATGGTTGGATACTCAGAAAGCACCAATTTTGATGTCGATGATAATAAAGGAAGTTATGATTATTGGGTTGTAAAAATAAACCAGTATGGTATGTTGGAATGGAAGCACAACTATGGCGGAACAGGAATTGACCAAGCTTTTGGAATTACCAAAACTGGTAATAATTCTTATTTAATTGCAGGAAAATCTAATAGTGTTGATAAAAATATATCGAAACCCCTAGGAGGATTTGATGCATGGATAGTACATATTGACGATCATGGTCACTTGATTTGGGAAAAATCTTTTGGAGGAACAGGATTTGATTCTGTTACAACAATAAAAAAATTAAACAATAATAATTTTGCAATTGTTGGCAATACTAGAAACCAATTTGACAACATAAACAATGGTCAAAATGATTTTTGGGTTTTTGAAATTGACAATAAAGCCAATTCTAAATTATATTGGCAAAAAACTTATGGTGGTTCAAATATTGAAGATGCTACAGACTTTTTTGAGAGCAAAAACAACGAATTAATAATTGTTGGTGATTCTCAAAGCAACACAAACGATGTTCCTGCAAATAAAGGAGGAAACGATATGTGGATTTTAAAATTAAAGTAATATTTAAATAATTTTGTATAGATTATAAAAAAAATATATAAATTAAATAATTTTTATGAAAAGAAAACCCGATACAATGCTATCGGGTTTTTTTTTGTAAATAATTATTAACTTCAAATTTTAAGTTTATGATTTTAAAACACAAACAAACTTTTATAACTGTTCCAATTTCTAAAAAGCAAAAAGCAATTTCCTAGAAACAAAAATCCACCTATAGGAATATCACTTGGTGACATAAAGATATGAATAAGCAAAATATTCAAAGATATGGGCAACAATACAACTGGTGCAATTTTCATAAATTTACCCGAAACAAAGCACAATCCACAAAGCAGTTCTATTGTTTTGGCCAGTGGCATTAAATAAATTGACGCCAATAAACCGTCATTAAAAATCTTCATATTTCCGGTCATTATGGGTTCTGGAAACAAGTTAAAAAAATAAACAATCGATGCAAAAAGCATTAATGCACCAATTAGGGTTCGGATAATAATTGTAAAAATTTTCATAATTTTGTTATTAATTGTATTTCAAATATAGTATTAATTTATTTAAAACAAAAAAGCCATTAACAAATGAATGAAAATGACTTTTTTAAAAATATTTTAAAGAATTATTCTTTGATAACCTTAATAGTTTTCACTTCATTATCAGCTGTAACTTTAACTAAATAGTTACCTGTTGATAAACTTGATATATCAAGATTTAACAATTTAGAATCATTTTTTACTGACAATAACGTTTGGCCTAACAAATTAATCACAGCAACGTTAGTTATGTTTTTGTTATACGATAAATTTATTATATTCTTAACGGGGTTTGGCATTGCAGAAAAACTTGCATTGTCAAATGAAGAATTAGATAAATTAGTAACGTTTAAGGTATAATCTTCTGATTGACCATATTCTGTTCCTAAACAAGGATCTGTAAAATCAACAACGTCAAAAATTTTCTTAACTCTCATTCTTGTTTGTCCTGATAGTGCATTTGCTGGAACTAAGATGCTTCCTACTGCTTGAATAGCATCTAAACCAGTTGAATTTGTAATATTCATTGCAGTTGGAGCACTAAAATAAACCTCTCCAAGATCATCCAAACTTTCATTTTGATTCCAATCAATAAAAACTATAAATCTTTCAGTATTATTGCCATCTGTATTTCCTTTTAAAGTTATCGGATATGAAGTTCCAGCTGTAACCTGACCTTGAATAGCAATATAATTTTCGTGCGCTACACCTGTGGCTACATCATTTGAACTAGCATTATTTATTCCTGCAAAATTTACCAAAGTAATTGGTGCTACCCCAGTAGTAAATACTAATGGCCCACAGTATGGTAATAACGGACTTTGCTCGGTAGTAAATGTAAAAGTGGCACAGTTAACAGATTCTCCACCCGCATTTACTGAACGAATTTGCCAGAAATAAGTGGTGTCATAATTCAATCCAGATAATTGAGCTGCTGTTCCATTAATAGGATTTGCATTTAATTTTATTAATGTGGCAACACTGATTCCAAAGTAAATATTATAACCAATAACTGCTGTACCAGTTGTAGGTGCAGTCCAACTCATAACAACTGCATTTCCACTAACGAAAACGACATTGGTATTGTTGTTTGTTGGTGCGGTCAAAGTAGGGCAATTAGGTGCGGCAGAAGTATCGAAAGTTGCAGGACTAGCACTCCAAGAACCCTTAACAGTACTACCACAAACAGAACGCACCCAAACATAATATTCTGTACTAGCCAGCAAGCCAGTAAATGTTTTTGTAGTTATACCAGCAGCAGTACTTCCCGAAGCCATTGTTGTTGCTATTGGAGCGGTATTCACTGTTGAAATATAATACTCATAACCATTTGCTGGTGCCGTACTTGGACCTGTCCAAGTGATTGTTGATCCTGAGGTTGTTGTAGCAGATGCAACCAATGATGTTGGAGGTGCACATGCTTCGGGTGTATCTACAGAAAAAGTGTCTATACCAATTATATCACCATTAGCTTGTGATGGACCACCATTATTTACGAAATATCTAAATCCAAATTTACATTCTGTTGGACCTGTTAAACCAGTCATTGTATAACTGTATTTCGTCCAAACGCTTGGAAAACCATCAGCAGCCAAAGTAGGATTTACATCAGCAGCAATAGTTGTATAAGAACCTACATCTGTTGGTCCTGTAGAAGGATCAACCGAAAAAGCACCATCAGTACTGATTCTTAATTGTAATCTGTCAGCATAACCAGCTCCAGATGATCCAGGTATTTTACCTCTTCTAGCATAAAAAGTCACTACATCTCCATTTTTAACAACAACAATAGGAGAAATCATCCAATTGCTTATAATTGCATCAGCAGCAGTACTTGAAGTACTTGTATAGTTAACAAAAGCAAAAGAATTGGTTCCTCCTGCTTGACCGTTTGGTGCTGGACAAGTTGCACCACTAGGCAAAACTGTATCGCCGAACGGCAAATTGTTTTGAGTAGGACTTACTACAACTGGCGCAAAGCTAGATATAGTCCACAAAGTTGTTGAAGGTGCATTTGGTGCAGTAACCGTACTTTGATTTGTTCTCACCCAACCAGCTGTTGTTAGATCTGCAGTGCTACCACCAAACCCATAATTATAGACATTTTGAGCTTGAACAGTTCCTAAAGAAACCACAAAAGCCAATGACAGTAATAATTTTTTCATAATATTTTTTATTGATTAAAAAACAAATTTAAAATAAAAACTACTCAAAATTTAATTTTAAATAATTTTTAACAAAATATTTAACTAAAACTTTATTAATCAAAAAAAAAAATGTTGTTGCAGTTTCAACGCCGTTTATTAAACTATACAAATACAACCCTTTTGTTAATACATTGGCATCAATTGTTATAGTGCCTTTGGCTTCGGTTAATTTATATTCTTTTAAGGTTTGACCGTTTAAGTTAAAAATTAAAATCGAAGCATTTGTTTCATTCAAAGGCAGTGCATATTCAATAGATGTATTGTTTTTGAAAGGGTTTGGTGTGTTATACTACAAAGTATTACTATTTATTAAACATCTCGACTTAGGTGTTGGTTAGGTTTTTATCATTATTTCCGACTAGTACCTTATTGTTTGTGGATAATTTTAGTTTTTAATTTTGGTTATGTTTTAGAATATTGTTGATTTAATAAAATTTCATAACAATTCTCTACTTCATTGTAAATAAATTTTGCCTTTTTGTTTCTTAAAATGAT
>JAYVIW010000082.1:0-4335 GCA_043769905.1 Bacteroidota bacterium | reverse complement strand
ATCATTTTAAGAAACAAAAAGGCAAAATTTATTTACAATGAAGTAGAGAATTGTTATGAAATTTTATTAAATCAACAATATTCTAAAACATAACCAATATTATCAAACAAAACGAATGAACCATAATCCGATTGCTGTTCGACAATTTGAAATGTCTAAAGATTTGTTATTAGAAAATTTAAAATGAAAACGAATAATATCATGAAAACCTGTCTAGAATGTCAAGATAAAATAGTGGGTCGCGAGGACAAAAAATTCTGTAGCGATGGTTGTCGCAATGCGTACAATAACAAAATAAACAAAGATGCGACTAATTATATGCGTAATGTTAACAACAAACTTCGAAAAAATTATCGAATTTTGTGCGAGTTAAATATTGAAGGAAAATCGAAAACCACCAAGTCTAAATTATTGAGCAAAGGTTTTGATTTTGAATTTTTTACATCAATATACAAGACCAAAACTGGCAATACATACTACTTTCTTTACGATCAAGGTTACCGACTTTTGGAAGATGATTATTATATGTTGGTTAAAAAAGAAATTTAAATTTAAAAAAAATAGCATTTACGAATTGTGATTTAAAAAAAATCTTAAATACTTTTTTTGGCTGTAACGAAAATAATAAAAAATGAAAAAAAAATATCCTGCACTTTTGTCAATGCTGTTTTTAACGGCAATAATTATTTGGATTTTTTATGCAATGATGCCGCAAACTATCTCGAAAACCGAAAGTTTATCGGAATTTTCGACTAATCGAGCGTTAAAAATCGTTAAAACAATAGCCGCTAAACCCCATTTTGTAACATCTGATAATCATAATCAGGTTGCCAATTATTTGTTCAATGAATTAAAGAAACTAAATCTTGAGCCAAGTTTTGAAGAAGGATTTACATTAACAGAGTGGGGAAATTTGGCTTATTCTAAAAATATTGTTGCCAAAATAAAAGGTTCAAAATCTGAAAAATCATTGCTTTTATTGTCTCATTATGATTCGGCACCGCACAGTTACTCGTATGGCGCAAGTGATGATGCGGCAGGTATTGCTACCATTCTTGAAGGCGTTCGTGCATATGTTCATAACAAGAAAGTTCCAAATAACGATATTATTATTCTGTTCACAGATGCCGAAGAGTTGGGTTTAAATGGTGCTGCACTTTTTGTCACAAAAAATAATTTGTGCAAAAATATTGGCGTAGCAATCAACTTTGAAGCTCGTGGTACATCGGGACCAAGTTTTATGCTGATGGAAGTCAATAAAGGTAATGCTAAAATGGTCAAAAGTTTTGCTGCTACAAAACCAAATTTTTCAGCCTCAAACTCATTGATGTATAGCATTTATAAAATGTTACCTAACGACACTGATTTGACCGTTTTTAGAGAACATGGCAAAATTCAGGGTTTTAATTTTGCTTTCATAGACGACCATTTTAACTATCACACGCCACAAGACAATTATGCGCATTTGAACAAAAAATCGTTGGCACATCAAGGCGAATATATAATGCCGTTACTTAATTATTTTTCAAATGCTGATATCAATAACTTGAACGATACAAATGATTATGTTTATTTAAGTACACCAATTGGATTTTTTTACTATCCGTTTTCATGGGTTTTGCCAATTAATATTATTGCAAGTATTGCTTTTTTATTGCTTTTAATTTTGGCAATCGGAAAGCGTGTAATAGATCTAAAACAGATAGGAATTGGTTTTTTATTGTTAATAACAGTAATTGTCTTGAGCGGATCAGCTACCTATTTTGGCTGGCAATTGATACTTAAGATTTATCCAAATTATTCAGAAATACTTCATGGCTTTACGTACAATGGTCATGATTACATTTATGCTTTTTTGTCATTGACATTAGCAATTTGTTTTCTGATCCATAGCCAATTTACCAATTCTAAAAATGCAAATAGCCATTCAATTTCAGGGATTTTTCTTTGGATTCTTATTAATTTTGGCATTGCAATCAAACTTCAAGGGGCTGGTTTTTTTGTTATTCCACTGATTTTTGGTTTGTTGATATTGACCATTTTTATCGTCAAACAAAAAAATTATTGGTTGATTAATTTATTATTATCAATTCCAACTTTAATAATTTTGATACCATTATTACAACTTTTTCCTATTGGTTTGGGTCTCAAAATTTTGTTTGGAAGTTCGGTTTTATTAGTTTTGATTTTTAGTTTATTGTTACCCATATTTGGTTCTTTTGAAAACAAAAAAACTTTTAGTTTGGGTTTTATAATATTGTCGGTTTTGTTTTTAATGAATGCACATGTAAATTGTAATTTTGAAGCTGGTAAAGCAAAACCTAACAGCTTGTTATATATTTTAGATGCTGATGCTAACAAAGCCTGTTGGACAACCTATGATAAAAATCTTGATGATTTTACAAATGAATATTTAGCAAAAACTCCAAAAACAGGAAACGAATTCAATAAATTTCCGCTTTTCAGCAAATACAATTCTTCCCTGACATTTAATAATGAAGCTGAAATAAAAAACATTTCGAGACCCGAAATCACATTCGAAAAAGACAGTTTATCGGGCAATTTTAGGTTCTTGAAAATAAAAATTACACCAACCCGAAAAGTAAATCGTTATGATATTTTTGCCAATGAAAAAATGGTTTTCTTTAATTTCAAATCAAATGGAGTAAGGAATATTGAACAAAAAACCAAACAACTAAATCGAAAAGGAACTAAAGTTTTAACTTATTATGTTACTAATAATATTCCATTGGAACTTGAATTTGCAGTTAATTCTAAAACAGTTTTCGATATGGATTTGTTAGAATCATCGTTCGATTTAATGAGTAATGATGAATTTAATATCAAAAAAAGAAAACCTTGGATGATGCCTAAACCATTTGTTTTAAACGATGCAATTGTCATTAAACAACATATTCACGAAAATATTAGCAACGACGAAAACTTATCTGAAGCATACAAAAAAATGAAATTAGACGAGAAGATGAAGTTGATAATGAAGAAGGATTCTTTAAAAAATGCTGAATAACTTTGAAATTTTCTAAAATAAAACTAAATAATTCAATGGAGTTTTACTACATCTTAATTAAATAAAAATTGATTTTTAAATTGATTTTAATAAAAGTATTTAAAATATTCTAACTAAAAACGTTTAAAAAGCAATAATTTATACAAGGTACCAAAAATTAAAAAATGAAATACACAACATTACCAAATTCTGATTTAAAAATCAGTAAGTTATGTCTTGGCACAATGACTTTTGGCGAGCAAAATTCAGAAAAAGAAGCGCACCAACAACTAGATTATGCTATTGCAAACGGAATCAATTTTATAGATACCGCAGAGATGTATCCAATTGCAGCAAAAGAAAACACACTTGGACTAACTGAAAAATATATTGGTTCTTGGTTAAAAAATCAAAAACGAGATGATTTAGTGATTGCCTCTAAAATTGCTGGACCCAACCGTGGAATGAATTACATTAGAGAAAACTTAGATTTCTCAAAAAAAAGTATTACTGAAGCTGTAGAAAAATCATTAATAAACTTGAAAACAGATTACATTGATTTGTACCAACTACATTGGCCAGAACGCAAAATGAATTTTTTTGGGCAACGAGGTTTTTCGATTGTTGATGACAATTGGAAAGACAATTTTAATGATATTCTACATACTTTTGATAAATTAATAAAATCAGGAAAAATAAAAAATATTGGAATTTCTAACGAAACTCCTTTTGGACTATCAAGATTTTTGGAAGAAAGTAAATACAACAACTTGCCTAGAATAGCAACTATTCAAAATCCATATTCGTTGTTAAACAGATTGTTTGAAGTAGGTTTGTCAGAAATGTGTTACCGACAAAAAATTGGTCTACTCGCCTATTCGCCACTTGGTTTTGGAGTTTTGTCAGGCAAACATCAAAATGGAATTGTTGCCAATTCTCGAAACGGATTATTCCCTCAATTTACAAGATACACCAACGAAAATTGCATAAAAGCAACCAACTTTTACATAAAATTAGCCCAAGAAAATAATTTAACAATAACCGAATTGGCTTTGGCATTTGTACAAAATCAAGAGATTGTGAAATCTACTATAATTGGTGCAACAACTTTAGAGCAATTAAAAGAAAATATTGCTACTCATAATATCATTTTATCGTCAGACATTTTGGAACAAATAAATGTTATTCAAGCATTAATTCCAGATCCAGCACCATAATTATAAACTTTATTATATAAAAGAAATCCCGACTAAATTAGTCGGGATTTCTATTTATTTGAATTAAATAATTACATCGACGTAACTATAAACTCACTTCTTCTGTTTGCT
>JAYVIW010000081.1:0-32450 GCA_043769905.1 Bacteroidota bacterium | reverse complement strand
GAAATATTTAAAATTACACTAATTGAATTTAAAAATAAAATCCTAACTTTGAATCAAATTTAAATCAACTTTCATCAATAACGTTATGAAACTTGACACCTATCCATTATTTACCAATTGGTTTGCGCAATATATTAATTTAATTGTAAATAAAAATTAACTTCAAGGTTAGTAACTATTTGATGTAATGTTTGCTAAATCAACAGTGCCAAATTCATAAATAAAGAACCAACGGCAGAATCCAGTAGGTTTTGGATCTCAAGATGCAAGATTAAATATTAATAATTTGCAATTACTTTCTATAACAGAAAGAGTTCCATTGGCTTTCCAAGGTGGTAGTCATTTAGGTCTTATGCAAGAACAGAAGCGTTATCTCTCTTTATTCGTAAATAATGCATGGAACAAAGGCAATAATGGAAGCGGAGCTACCACTCTGTTATAGACAACATGGACTAAAATTGATAATAGTAATGGCCCCTGACGACAAATGTTAGATACTCAAGGAGACTAATTTGAAAGAATGCAAGATTATGCTAATTTAAATAAGCCAAGCAATGTTCCACATGCATATTTGATTCCAGGTCACAAAATGATTGCAAAATTATATGATGACATTCAACTTAACTTAGTACCAAATATTAGTAATATTGATCAATTTTTTATTAATTCTATTCATACAAAGGAACTTGTAGCAAATGCAATAAGTATGATAAACTATGCGTGTATATAATCAAAATCCCGTTGGACTTTCAAATAATTTCTTACCTAATAATGCGCCCGCAAGCACGCCCGTTCCATAACAAGCGTTAGCATTATATTTGCAAAATATGCTATCTGAAGTAGTTAACAACTACCCTAGAACTGGTGTTACAAATAATCTCTTATTAGATTCACAAGAATTTTCAGTAAATATCATAAATGTATTTCCAAATCCCGCAACTAATTTTATAAATATTGCAAAAGAAAAAAAATCAGAAAATCAACCAATATTTATTTATAATCTTTTTGGTAAAATAATCTATACAGGCTATAATGACGTTATCAATAGTGCTGACTTTAATGATGGTCTATATTTATTGAAAGTTGCTAATACTTACAAAAAATTTATTAAGCAATAATTTATTTAACTAGCGAAATGTTCATGAACAGAAATATTGCAAAATTGGGGTAATAGTTCTAAAATTAACATTTGAACTTGATCATGATTCTATGATGAGTATATGCTTTTGTGCCTGCAAAAACATATATTTATTAATCGAAAAATCTTCAAGCTACAACAATTTTGAAATTGTAAAAACTAAAAAACGAATATTTAGTTTAAAACAAATTGCATATTTGTTAAATGCAAAAAAAAAAAAATGTTTTGATACAGCCTTTTTCTGATGAATTTGTTGGCAAAAAATGGGTATGTAAAGTTATCCTGTTATTTAAAAAATGATTCAAATATAGATAATAATTTGTAAAAAATCTAATGTGGAGAATACTACCCATAAAAAAACTGGGCACGTTTTAAAATACGTCTGAGTACTGATAAACTAAATAACTAAAAATGAAAAATTTCCATTTGACCCTTGTTGCAGCATTTAGTTTTATAACTGCGAGCTTGGCACAAGTCAATGGGTGTTTAAAATGTAATTTAATATGTTATTAAACTTCATTTATAAATTTAATACTAAATGATAGTTGTCAATTTGCAAGCAAAGAAAGCATTTTCGAGAAAATCTTACGTCTGCTATAGCTGTTGCAAGCTATAATTACTAAAACGCTGTTGCCTAGAATTTAAAATTGACTTCAACTAGAAAGTAATTAAACTAAAGAAAAAATCAAAAATTTGAATTCAACTTATCTGAATTTATTATTGAAAATGTTATAGTTCACCAATCACCCTTCAAAAATCCGCTCAAAAATTATGAGTTTTTAAGATTAAAAACTAAGCAAAACCAAAATTTTGTTAACACATCTTTAATGAAAAACTATTAAAAATTCCTTTGAATATAAATGAAATAAAAAATCGAATTCCTTTTATAGAAAGTGAACTATCAAAAACTAAATTAACTAAATTAATTTTAGAGGAAAATCAAAGCGAAATATACAGAATAGCATTTTCTACAAAATCGTTTGAAAATTATTCTGACGAAAAATTAGAATTTGGATTATAATTTAAAAAAAAATACAAATTGAAGCAATACTAGCAATTGAAAAAATATTAAGAAATAAAAAAAACATTACAGTTACCAACCCTGCTTAAGCTCAATTTGGTTTTTAGGCTTTATTTACAGTTGTTTATGAAATTGGAACTTCAGTTTTAAATTGAAGTACGAGAGTACACCAAATTCTTGCGTTCAATTGGGACAAACCTGTTTAAATGTTAATAAAAATTTAATAATACCAAGTTTTTTTTTATTTAAAAATCCTTTCATTGCCACAACGACTCATTCAGATTGTAAACAATTCAAAAAATACAAAGTTAACAATAAATAATTCCCTTGTACAAATAGTTAAAAAATAAAATATTATTTCAGGGCAAACATTTTTATTAAATCGAGACAATTTTCCTAGCTGTCTAAATTTTATATACCTGACCGAAGAAAACAAAATTATAGCAAAAGAGAAATTAATAATCACCTATAAATTTTAAAGAAATTGTTTCATTAAAATATGCAATAAAATGATTAAATTTGAACACAGCAAGAAACCAAACACCTAATAATGAGCTTTTTTAAAAAACTATACATTAATAACCTTTTTTTCTATTTGCTTTTGGGAGTAGTAGTTTTGTTCGTTGCTGCATTATTTTTCGAGTTTTTATTAAATATTGCCTTACTAATATTTTCTTTAATAGTATTGATTTTTTTGATTGATAATATACTTTTATTCATTTCAAATATTGGAATAGAAGCCGACAGAAATACGCCCGAAAAATTATCAAATGGCGACAAAAACAATATTAAGATCAAAATAAAAAACTACTATAATTTTCCAATAAATATTAAAATCATCGATGAAATTCCATTTCAATTTCAGATCAGAAATTTTGAAATCAATCAAAAAATTAGTACCAGCTCCAAAATCGAAATTGGTTATGACCTGAGACCAACCGAACGAGGCGAATATATATTTGGAAATCTAAACATTTATGTTGCCTCGCCATTGCAATTGATTTCTAGACGATTCACGTTCAACAACAACCAAATGATTCCAGTTTATCCTTCATTTATTCAGTTAACAAAATATGATTTGATTGCTTTTTCAAATAATTTATTTCAATACGGCATCAAAAAAATTCGCAAAATTGGTCATTCAATGGAATTTGAACAAATAAAAGAATATGTTACAGGCGACGACATTCGAAGCCTGAATTGGAAAGCAACCGCAAAAAAAAACAGTTTGATGATTAATCAATTTCAAGACGAAAAATCACAATCAGTTTATATGATTATTGACAAAGGTCGGATCATGAAAATGCCGTTTAATGGTCTTAGCCTCATGGATTATGCCATCAATGCAACATTGGTTTTGTCAAATGTTATTCTCAAAAAACAAGATAAAGCTGGAATGTTTACCTTTTCAAAAAAGGTAGAAAATCGCGTTTTTGCTGAAAAACGTGCCTCACAAATGCAAAAAATTCTCGAAACTTTATATAACATCAAAACCGATTTTTTTGAAAGCGATTTCAGTCGATTATATATTGATATCAAGAAAAACATTAACCAACGATCGTTGCTAATTCTCTATACCAATTTTGAAACTATAGATGGTTTGAATCGACAATTGCCTTACTTGAAGGCAATTGCAAAAAACCATTTGTTGGTTGTTGTGTTTTTTAATAATAGTGAATTGAACGATTTAATCAACAAAAAAGCGAACACAATTCAAGAAGTTTATGACAAAGTTATTGCCGAAAAATTCATGTTCGAAAAAAAAATAATAGCCAACGAACTCAAAAAATATGGCATTTATTCGGTGCTAACGCAACCCGAAAACCTGACTTTGGACACCATCAACAAATATCTTGAAATAAAAGCAAGAGGAATTTTATAAGCCCAATAATATAAAAGGTGAAATTTAAAATATGAAACAAATAACTTCCATACAAAATCCATTCATAAAGTCATTGGTACTTTTGCAAGAAAAATCGAAGGCTCGAAAACAATCTGGGACATTTTTAATTGAAGGACAACGAGAAATCGAATTGGCATTAATTGGAAACTATGAAATAAAAACGATTTTATTCTTGCCTAATATTATTTCTCAATCACAAATATTGAATATTACCAATAATCAAGTTTCAGATTTTATAGAAATTTCTAAGGAAGTTTACCAAAAACTAGCATATCGAGATACAACAGAAGGCGTTTTGGCAATTGCAAAAACAAAATCATTGGCGTTATCTGAATTAAAATTATCTAAAAACCCATTGATACTTGTAGCAGAAAGCCCCGAAAAACCTGGCAATATTGGTGCAATTCTTCGCACAGCCGATGCCGCAAATCTTGATGCGGTAATAATTGCCAATCCAAAATCTGATTTATATAATCCTAATATTGTGCGTTCTAGTGTTGGTTGTTTGTTCACCAGACAAATTGCAACTGGATCGACAACGGAAATTATTGCTTTTTTAAAGTTAAATAAAATCAATTTCTATTGTGCTACTTTACAAAATTCAACCAACTATCACTCTCAAGATTACATACAACCAACCGCACTTGTTGTGGGAACGGAGGCGACTGGTTTGACCGAAGAATGGAGAGAAAATGCCACAAAAAACATCATTATTCCAATGCAAGGTGCAATAGATTCTATGAATGTTTCGGTTGCAGCAGCCATTTTGATTTTTGAAGCAAAAAGACAACGAAATTTCGAATAAATAATCTAAATTATCTTGGAATTTCGACCGAATCCAAAATTTGTTTTATAATTTCAGTTCTCGAAATGCCTTCCATTTCCCTCTCGGGTGCAACAATTACTCGATGTTTCAAAACAGGAATTGCGGCATCTTTTATGTCTTCGGGCGTTACAAAATCACGACCACGAATTGCAGCAAAAGCCTTGGCAGCATTCAAAATTGCAATCGAAGCTCTTGGCGAAGCTCCTAAATATAAAAATGCATTTTCTCGAGTATTTATAACTATTTTGGCAATAAATTCTAATAAATTTTGCTCAACAACTACTTGTTTTACAACCGATTGATACAATTTTATGTTTTCACCAGAAAGAATTGTTTTAATTTTCTCGAGCTTGTTTATATTTTCCAGCAAATGCTCTCGTTGAATGATTTCCAATTCTTCGTTTAAATTCGGATAATCAATAGTTATTTTGAACAAAAATCTGTCCAATTGTGCTTCGGGCAATCTATAGGTTCCCTCCTGCTCTATTGGGTTTTGAGTCGCAATAACCAAAAACGGCGTGTCTAAAACAAACACTTTTCCATCTATTGTAATTTGTTGCTCTTCCATAACTTCGAACAGCGCGGCCTGGGTTTTGGCAGATGCTCTATTAATTTCGTCTATCAATATCAAATTAGAGAAAATAGGTCCTTTTTTGAACTCAAATTCAGATTTTTTTAGGTCAAATATTGATGTTCCCAAAATATCTGATGGCATTAAATCGGGCGTAAATTGAATGCGACTGAAACCAATATTCAAAGTTTTTGCCAACAATTTTGCAGTTATTGTCTTGGCTACTCCAGGCACACCCTCTAAAAGAACGTGACCATTGGCGAGAATTGCAACCAATAATTGGTCTATCATTTTTGCTTGACCTACAATTACTGTCGATAATTCATGCTTGATTTCATTAATGTTGGCTAACAAAGGCTCAAGATTGATTCGTGATTGAAAATTTAGATTTTCTGATGCGTTTTCTAGAATGTTTGAATCTTCCATACTTTTTTATTTTGTTTTATAATTGTTTATTATCTAACTAATTAGCAAATTTATCTATTGCGTTATTCAATTCAATTAAGTCAGATGCTATGCTTGTGTGTGCACTTTTTTTGTAATAGTTTATTAAAAAAACTACTTTTTGAATATCCGCAAGATTTTTGCCTGATTTTTGATGCAATTTATTGATAAAATCATCATCTAACTTGTTGGTTTCTAATAAGTATTGATTTCTAATTTTTTCTAAAAAATATATAATTTTCTTTTCAATAATATGATCGTGATTGGCTTCTTGCATATACAAGTTTCCGATGGTTTTAGTAAATTCAATTGTTGTGTTTCTTAGAGGCACAACAATCGGAATAACTCTTTGTTTTCGTTTGGCATTGAAAATTATAAACAATAATAAACCGAAAATCAAAATGTACCAAGCCCATTTTAAAGCCGTTTTACTAAAAATATACCGCAAAGGCGAACCGGACTCAATTTCGCCACTTTGATTTTTTACAAACCAAAAAATATCACTTTTTGGCAAATAAGACAATACTTTTTCGGCATATTCTTTATTATTGTTTTTTAGTAAATAATAATTTGTAAAAACATTTGGCTGCGTGTGCAAATAAAAATTACCATCAACATATGGTACTTTTATGTAATTCACTCTTGTAGAATCTCCTGATTGATAACCCAAAATAGTAGTAGATAGTGTATCTATTTTATTAAAATAAACTTCACTAATATTTTCTTTGTATAAATATTTTTGATTACCCAAGTGTTTGTTAGCAACCCAATTACAAATTGTTTTCTGAAATATATTTTCTGATTTAACATCAATTTTTAAAGTATCCAATAATGATTCAGGAAAATTTTTAGAACTGATAAAAGCCGAATTACCATGACTTACAAAACTGCAAATCTCACTAATCGATTTATTGTCAATCTCTGTATAATCTGAAATATTCAAAAAATTTCCTTTTATTTTATAAGTATTTACCAAAGTATCTTCATCATATTTGTAGCAAAAATATTCATAGGGAGAAACTTTTATTTTATCGATAACTTGGTTTTTAAATAAATCATTTAGTTCATTATCAAGCACATACAAACCCGAAGGATTTTTGTCCTTCAAAGAATATGTTGGTGTCCAATCAATTGGTTTTGGTTTATTGGCATCAAAATAAATAACTGTTACAAACAAAACTAATAATATTGCGATATATATTTTAATTGATTTAGACATTTCCTAAAGATTTAATTGCTTTTTCAAAAGCGGTTTTTGCTTTAATAAATGTATCGTCGTCCAAGTCAAATTCGCCGTACCAAATCCAGTTGTACAAGTAGGACAAGTAATCAAATTGGTTATTAAAATCAGAATTCTTAATTTCGTAAAGATAATCGGTGTTGGTTTTTTCAATATCCCAAATAATTATTCCATTTGTGGTCATTTTTTTGAGCAACCATAAGTAGTAATACCTAATAGTCAATCTTTTTTTATTTTCTATTAAAGCTTTGTTTATTAATTTCTCAAAATCTACCAAATGTAAATTCTTTTCAAGATCATAATCATCAATTAGTTTTTTGGAATTACTTTTTCCAAAAATCCAATTGCCTTCTTTGTTCAAAAATGCTTTTATGATAAGGTAAACAACAAATAGAATAATTAAAATCACAGCAATTTGAATAATTCTAACTACAACATTTAAGGATTTTTCTTCGTCAAGTGAACTGAAAATATTTCTCAAAATTCCAGCCAACCAATCTTTTATGCGGTTCCAAAAAGTACTTACTTCTGGTTTTTTATCGTATTGAAAATCAGATATTTTATATTTTTCTTTAAAATTATTTTCGAACTTTATTTGCACCACGCTGTCATTATCGACATGGATGTCTTTTTGTCTGAATTTTATTTTTGCAGGTTCAACTTTTACACTTATTGCATCGACGACCTGTGCACTTGAGTTAGTACAAATTAAAAAAATAATGATTTGAATTAATTTATTCAAGATCCGATTTTATTTTTCGATTAACAATAAATGGGTAAACCAAATAGTAAAACGAAATGAATGACAATGTAAAAAGAATAATAAAAATGCTTAACCAATGCGGCATATCTATAGAAAAACGAGTTATAAAACCCTCCAAAAAACCAGCTGCAATAGTAAAGGGAATAGTACTCAAAAAAATCTTGAGACTGTTTTTAAAACCAATTTTAAACGATTCTAAACGCGAAAAAGTTCTAGGAAACAAAATTGATGCACCTAAAATAAAACCAGCTGCAGTCTCGATTACAATTGCAAAAATTTCCATAGCACCGTGAATCCAAATACCACGAACACTTTTCCAAAAAACATTTTGTTCTACAAATAAATACTGAAAAGCTCCTAACATTATACCGTTTTGTAAAGCTATATAAAAAGTACCTAAACCAGCAAAAATACCTGATAAATAACACAATATACCCACTTTTATGTTGTTAAAAGTAATGTAAGTAAAACTGCCCCAATTACTGCCTGAACCATAAATGGCAACAGGATTTCCGTCTTTTATGTTCTGTAAAGTCTGATTTACATATGCGTCAGACAAGATTAATCTGATGAATCCATCGTCATATTTTGCCGAAATTACCCCAATTGCAACAGTCGTAAAAAACATAACAAAGGCATAAATTAGATAACGTTGGTGGGCAAAAACCAACATTGGAACCTCAGTCTTGAAAAAATAAATGAATCTATTACTTTCAGTTCGCTTGGTTTTATAAATTTTTTGATAAATTTGCGATGCCAATTTATTGAGATAAATTACCGTTTTGCTTTTTTTATAATAAGTTTGAGCAAAAGATAAATCATTGATTAATTGCAGGTAAAGATTAGCAATTTCGTCAGGATTTTTCGTAACATTGCCTTTTAGAGCTTGCTCGAATTCCAACCATTTTTGCTTGTTTTTTTTAATAAATGCAATTTCCCTCATCGTCCGTAAAAATATAAAAATATGCCAGAACTAACAATCAATACTTCACAAAGTGTCAATATAAATTTTATTGCAGCCACACTGGTCGATAGAATTTTGGCCTGCGGAATAGATTTATTGATAAAAGCTGCTTATGTAATTTTTATACTATGGGTGTTTTTTTATGGTCTTGGTCTAGCAACTGCTATTGATTCAATAGATCAATTTTCGCAAATTTCTGTTGGTCTGTTTTTCCTTTTTCCAGTGATGATTTATTCAATAGTGCTCGAAAGTATTTATGAAGGTCAAACATTTGGCAAAAAAATATTAAAAATAAAGGTCGTTAAAATCGATGGTTATCAAGCTAGTTTTGCTGATTATTTGATCAGATGGTTGTTCGGAATAATAGAAAAAAATATTATGTTTGGCGCTATTGCTATAACCGCAATGATTATCAGTAGGAAAATGCAACGAATAGGCGATGTGGCAGCAGGCACAGCAGTAATCAATCTTAAAAATAGAATAACTATAAACAGCACAATTCTTGAAGATTTAGAAGATGACTACGTACCGACTTATCCCTTAGTTATAAAACTGTCTGACAATGATATACGAATTATAAAAGAAAATTTTATTAAAGCGAAAAGCAAAAAAGATTTTGAAAATTTAACCAAAATTTGCCAAAAAATAGAATCGGTTACAGGTATTAAAAACCAATCAAAAACCGAAATCGATTTTTTGAAAACCATTTTGAAAGATTATAATTTTTATACTCAAAACATGTAATTTTAAATATGGCAATTATTACTAATAAGGTATATTTATAAAAAAAAATTATTAAAAATAAGTAAAATTTGAAAAAATACAGTATTCAACGTTACACCAATCAAGATGCATTAAATTGGAATACATTTGTTGCCAACTGCAAGAACGCTACTTTTTTGCACAACCGCAATTTCATGGATTATCACGTCGACCGATTTAAAGATTTTTCGTTAATAGTTATTGAAAACAATAAATGGGCTGCTGTATTACCTGCAAATATTGAAAATTTTCAAATTCATTCGCATCAGGGACTTACATACGGCGGATTATTGCATGATCAAAAAGTTAAACAACAAGCTGTAATTGAAATTTTAAAACAAATTTTAGTGTATTTCAACGATGCAAAAATAACAACTATCTACTACAAATGCATTCCTTCCATTTACCATCAAGTTCCTTACGATGCTATTAATTATGCTCTTTTTCTGGCAAATGCAAATTTGTACCGTCGAGATTGTTTGTCTGTATTAGATTTGACCAAAAAAAATAAAATAATCGCTGGAAGAATTGAAGGCATAAAAAAAGGCTCAAATAAAAATCTTGAAATTCGTGAAACAAACAATTTTGATGATTTTTGGAATATTATTTTAATACCGCATTTAAAACAAAAGTTCGATACAAAACCTGTTCATTCGCTAGAAGAAATATCTAGATTAAAAAAGTTATTTCCAGATAATATTCGCCAATTTAATGTTTATCAAGACAATAAAATTGTGGCTGGAACAACTATTTTTGAAGATCTACAAGTAGCACATGCTCAATATATTTGCGCCGATAATTCAAAATCTTTAAACGGAAGTCTTGATTATTTGTACCATTATTTAATTACCGATATTTTCAAAAACAAACGTTTTTTTGATTTTGGAATTTCAAATGAAAATAATGGAAAAAAACTTAATGGTGGTTTAATATTCTGGAAAGAAAGCTTCGGAGCATCAACAATTGTTCAAGATTTTTATGAAATAGATACTAAAAATTTTGTTTTACTCGAAAACATAACTACTTAATATTTTGAGTATTATAAAAAACATAATCCAAACCAACTTGTTCAAAATTACGACTTTGAATAGTTTAAGTATGCTAATTAAAATTGCTATTGGAGTTGTTACTTCCAAATTATTGGCTGTTTTTGTTGGTCCAAGCGGTATGGCATTGGTTGGAAATCTCAAAAATTTTATTACTTCGCTAGAAAGTATTGCTACATTGGGTTTTCAAAACGGCATTATAAAATATGTAGCAGAAAACGACAAAAACAAAACTGAATTGAACAAAATTATTAGTTCTGTTTTTATATCATTATTGTTTTTTTCTGTTTTAATAAGTTTAATTTTATTTGTTTTTTGTAGTTTATTTAACCATCAAATTTTTGGAAGAAATACCAATTATTTAATTGTAATTCAAGCTATTGCACTTGGAATACCATTTTATTCAATGTCTATATTTTTTCTTTCTGTTATCAATGGATTGGGCAAATACCGAAAAGTAATTATTGTCAATATTTTAGGAAATATTATTGGATTAATTTTATCAATAATTTTTATTTATAAACTACAAACTTTGGGTGCTTTGCTGTCAATTGTGGTGGCACCATCTTTATTATTTTTTGTAACTTATTATTTGATAAATAGCGAGTTAGATATTCTTAAAAATATAAAATTATCCAATTTTGATTTTAAAATTATTAAAAATTTAGCTGCTTTTTCGTTGATGGCATTAGTTTCGGCGGTTTTAGGACCAATTGTTTATTTGGCAATTCGAAAAAACATTATTGCCGATTTAGGTATCAATCAAGCTGGTTATTGGGAGACAATCACCAGAATATCTGGTTATTACATGATGTTTATCAACTCGATTTTAGTGATTTATTTTTTACCAAAATTAATCAAAGCCAAAAATAATATGGAAACAAAAGCCATTTTTCACTCCTATTACAAATATATTTTACCGGTTTTTATTATTGGTACTTTAGGCATTTATTTTTTTAGATTTCCATTGATAAAAATACTTTTTACTAATGATTTTTTGCCTGTTGTATCATTATTTTTTTGGCAAATAATTGGTGATATTCTAAAAGTAACTTCACTAGTACTTGGATATAATTTTTTTGCAAAAAGATTGACAAAAGCATTTATTTTATCAGAAATTTTGTCGTTACTGTCTTTGTATTTATTAAGTATTTATTTGATCAAAATTTTTGATTTACAAGGTATTATTATTGCACAAGCAATTGATAATTTTCTCTACTTAATTATTTTGATGTTTTATTTTAGGAAAAGTTTATTTTAATTTTTTAAATGTTTTTTAAATGTTTTTTAAATATTCTAAAACATTATTTTCAATTCTTTTTTCAATATGTGTTAAGTCGGCTTTGATAAATTTTTCGCCAAGAATATTTTCATAAAGTTCAATGTACCTTTCGGAAACTGATGCTATGTAAGTTTCAGTCATTTCTGGAATAACTTGACCTTCTAGTCCTTGAAAATTATTCTCAATCAACCACCGTCTAACAAATTCTTTGGACAACTGTTTCTGATCTTCATCTTCATTTTGCCGTTCTTGATAACCTTCTTTATAAAAATAACGAGATGAATCTGGTGTATGAATTTCGTCTATCAAAACAATTTTTCCTTCTTTGGTTTTTCCAAATTCATACTTGGTATCGACCAAAATTAAACCACAACTTTCAGCAATTTCTGTGCCTCGTTGAAACAAATCTCTTGTATATTTTTCGAGAATTAAATAATCTTCTTCATTGACTATGCTGTTTTCTAATATTTTTTCTCTAGAAATATCTTCATCATGAGAACCGTTATCAGCTTTGGTTGTAGGGGTTATAATTGGTGATAGAAATTTATCGTTTTCTTTCAATCCGTCAGGCATTGCTACACCACAAATTAATCTTTTACCGGCGGCATATTCTCTTGCAGCATGACCTGACAGGTAACCACGAATAACCATTTCGACCTTAAAAGGCTCACACAAATGCCCAACGGCAACATTTGGATCTGGAGTTGCTATCAACCAATTTGGAACAATATCTTGCGTTAGCTCCATAAATTTAGTTGCTATTTGGTTCAATATTTGTCCTTTATATGGTATTCCTTTTGGCAAAACAACATCAAATGCTGATAATCTATCGGTCGCAACCATAATCAATAAATCATCATTGATATTATAAACTTCTCGAACTTTGCCTCTGTAAACTGATTTTTGATTCGGAAAATTAAAATTGGTTGTAGTTATGGTGTTCATTATGTTATAAGTTATTTTTGCAAAAATAGTGTTTTTGATTGAAATTTAAAAAGATTATGATTTTAAAAAATGTCCTAAAATTTATTAAAATCATATTTTAATTTTAATATTTAGCTTTTAAAAAATTTTCTTATAAAATAATTAATTACTATTTTTGCAAAAAATTTGAGAATTAAAATTTTTCAAAATTTAAACAAATATGAAAAAAATTACTGAATACAGAAAATTACTTGAAGTTGATAAAATGGTATCTCTCAAGGATCTAAAAACAATTTACAGAAACGCAATGAAAGATTGTCATCCAGATAAATTTTCTGGAGATGAAGAAGGTTTAAAAGTTGCTGAGTTGCAAAGTCAGAAAGTCATTGAAGCATATCATTTTTTAGTAAGTATCAATCCTGAAACCGTTAAGGCAAATTTACCTGAATATACTGAAACAATTTCTACTTCGACAATTACAGATTATAAATATGTGGATAGCAGATTGATCATCAATTTTGCAAATGGAAGTGTTTATGAATATATAAGTGTTCCAAAAGCAATTTATGTAAAAATGGTAAATGCCGAATCTCCTACACGCTTTGCTAAAAGACATATTATGCAAGCATTTCCATATAGAAAAACAATTAATCAGGATTAATTGTTTTCGATATATTATAAAAAGTAAAGCCAATTCAAATCGAATTGGCTTTGCTTTTGTTTTAATACTCTTTCTTTGTCTTTGGTCTATATCTTATAATATTGTAACCAGATTTGGTTTTTTTATTGTCAGATTTTGGATCTACACTTGACATAGCACATCTAAAACCTATAAAATCTGTAGCCAACTCTTGAGACAAATACCTACGTTGGGCTGGATCTAGCCAATAAGCCCTGTCTTGCCATGATCCACCCTTATAAATCCTAACTTCGTCATTGACCAAAGTTGATCGTTTATTTGATGAATCTACTTTTTTTAACATTTTTCCCAAGCTATCAGTCTTAACACCATGTATTGGCGCGTTGTACATGATTTCTTTTGGGTCGATTTTGTCACCATCAACTGATGCTTTTTTAAAAAAACGAGTCGATTGCTGGTCGCCATCTCTATAATTGATGTTATAACTTTTGTCGTAATTGGTTCTTAAAAAAGTATCATCTTCATTTACTCTTTCACGAACTATTTGCCCTGGTAAATTTCTAGCAATAATTTTTCCATTTCTTAAAGTATCGTATTCTAAGGTTTCCGCAGTCGAAATTTCAAATTTTCCTTCAGTATTTAATTTGTTTTTCTTGAATACATTCCCCCTAAAATAGTTAAAATCAGACACTTCATCATCTGTAATAGGTCTGTATATATCCGCTACCCATTCCGCAACGTTTCCAGCCATATCGTACAATCCAAAAGAGTTTGGTTCATAAGCTCGAACCATATTAGTGATGTCGGCGCCGTCGTCAGACCAACCCGCTATTCCGCCGTAATCCCCTTTTGACTGTTTGAAATTGGCTAGTTGGTCGCCTTTAACTTTTCGTTTATTATTTCTAGTATATTTTCCAGACCAAGGATATTTTTTTTGCCCTTTTATATTATTAAATTCTCTTTTTTCAATTTCTGCTGTGGCTGCGTACTCCCATTCTGACTCTGTTGGCAATCTGTATTCTGGAGATAAAAATCCATCATATCTTTGCACATACAAATCTTTTACTTTTTTGCGTTTTAACATAAGCTGAGAAATAACCCCTCCCATTGTCAACTCTTGCTTGCCACCGTAAACACTTGTTGGAGATGCAAAATAAGTTTCTGTATCAAAAGTCGTTTCAGAATCGACGTGATTCATTTTGGTGTCTTTGGCCGTAAAACGTTTATTTTCTAATATATTTTCATTTAACCTATTTGTTCTCCACGATGCAAATTCATTTGCTTGAATCCAGTTAACACCAACCACAGGATAATCTGCATAAGCGGGATGTCGCAAATAGTTTTCAGTCATTGCCTCATTAAAACCTAAGCGGTTTCGCCAAACCAATGTGTCTGGAACAACTCCAAAATATATTTTAGAATATTTCTCGCTTTCAGGCGGAAATACTTTTTTTATCCAATATAAATATTCTAAATACATCAAATTGGTAACTTCAGTTTCGTCCATATAGAATGATTGAACATGTTGACGAGAAACTCCATTGGTTTGTTCGTTTAAAACGTCATCTTGAATTTTACCTTTTGTAAAGGTGCCTCCTTCAATAAGAACCATTCCTGGTGCTATTGTTTGTTTTTTATAATTTGTGTTAAAATAAAAACCACCTTTTTTGTCGTTAACATTCCAACCAGTTGCAGGAGATTTAAAATTTGAACTCTTACCACAGCTTATAAACGTTAAGTTTATTAAAAAAAATAATATTAAAACGCTAATTGAAAATTTATAACAGTTCTTCATTTGTTTGCTTTTTAGTGAAAGTAAAAATTAAAATTTAGTACAAAATTAAAAAAAAAAAACGATTAAACTAGGAAATAAATCGATAAAGTGTAAATTAAATTTATTTAAGTCAACATTATTGAAATTATAAAATTATAACAAAAAATTAAGTTTTATATTTTTAAAATTAAATACTTTTGCAATCTAAATTAAATTTAATAACAATGAAAAGAATTTTTTTATTTTTGGCAGTAGCTTCTTTATCAATTTCATGTAGTAAAGTTGCAAAAAATGAATATATTATTAGTGGTCTAGCAAAAGGGGTAGCAAACGGTCAGACAGTTGTGCTCGAGAAACAAGATGATTCAGGAATGAAATTAGTTCCAATTGACACTGTAAAAGTAAAAGACGGTAAATTTGAGATTAAAGGTAAAATCACTGAACCAGGATTATACACATTGCAAATAGAAAAAACTAATGGAAAAGTTCCAGTTATTTTGGAAACTGGCGAGATAAAAATTGTTGTTGACAAAGATAGTATTCAAAAATCTAAAATTTCTGGTACTTATAGTAACGACGAATTTTCAAAATTTAATGACGATTTAAAAATTGTTCAGAAAAAAGTTCAAAAAGACTTGATGGATTTTCAAACGAAAAACATGCAGGCTATGAACGATGCGCAGAAATTAAAAGATACTGTTGTTATTAATAAATTAATGAAAGAATATGGGAAAATACAAGAAGTTGTAACCAACAAATATGTGCAGTATGCTCAAGGTCATGGTAGATCTTTTATAAGTTTATTAATAGTTGATGGTATGTTAAAACAGCCTAAAGCAGAAATAGAAAAAATCAAAAAAATGTATGCTAATCTGGAAAAAGATTTGCAAGCAACTAAAATTGGAAAAGCAATAAAAGCTGGAATAGACAATTTTGGTAAAGCACCAGCAATGCCGCCTCCAGCACCAATGCCTGCACCTGAAGCTGCTGCATCAGCTGAAGCAGTTAGTAAAGCAAAATGAAGTTCAAATTTTTCGGCTATAAGTGTTGATGGTAAATCTATATCATTAAAAGAAATTGCTGGAAAAATTACCATTGTTGATTTTTGGGCATCTTGGTGTGGACCTTGTCGAAAAGAAAATCCAAATGTTGTAGCACTTTACAAAGAATTTCATTCAAAAGGTCTTAACATAATTGGCGTGTCACTCGATGAAGATGCAGCAAAGTGGAAAGAAGCAATTATAAAAGATAAATTGTCTTGGAAACACGTTTCAAACCTAAAAGGTTGGCAAGATCCAATAGCTTTGCAGTATGGTGTGAACCAAATTCCAATGTTATTTATAATTGATGCTAACGGTAAAATTATTGCAAAAGACCTTCATGGCCAAGAATTGAGATCAAAAATTTCCCAATTATTGGCTAAATAAAGATAATTTGTATAAAATAAAAAAATCTCAGTAGCTGAGATTTTTTTATTTTATTCAAGTTCAACACATTGAATTTTTATTTAAAAAATTGTTTCTTTTAGTTTGCAAAACAACAAACTGTTGCTATATTTGCAAACTACTAAATGGTTGAAACTTTGGGGAGATACTCAAGCGGCCAACGAGGGCAGACTGTAAATCTGCTGTGTAAACTTCGCAGGTTCGAATCCTGCTCTCCCCACAAAAAAATCCAGAAGTAACCTTCTGGATTTTTTATTTAATTTAATTTTTATAATTAAACTTCAGCTATAATTTTAATCTCATTAATAATTCTTAATGCCAATTCATCGGCTAATTTTTGGGTGGAAGCTTCTGTATAGATTCTAATAATTGGTTCTGTATTTGATTTTCTCAAATGTACCCAATTGTGAGCAAAATCAATTTTCACACCATCGATTGTTGTTATGTTTTCTGATTTGTATTTTTCGGTCATGGCTTGCAAAATAGCATCAACATTAATAGTAGGCGTTAATTCTATTTTGTTTTTGCTCATATAATATTCAGGATAACTAGCTCTTAATGCCGAAACTGACATTTTTTTATTGGCCAAATGTGTTAAAAATAGTGCGACACCAACCAAACTGTCACGACCATAATGCAATTCTGGATAAATAATTCCCCCATTGCCCTCACCACCAATTACGGCATTATTTTTTTTCATCAATTCAACAACGTTTACTTCTCCTACGGCACTAGCTTCGTAAATTCCGCCATATACATTGGTTACATCTCTCAACGCCCTAGACGATGACATGTTCGAGACAGTATTTCCTGGAGTTTTACTTAAAACATAATCAGCACATGCTACAAGTGTATATTCTTCACCAAACATTTCTCCATCTTCACAAACGAATGCCAAACGGTCAACATCAGGATCAACTACAATTCCTAGATGGGCATTTTCTGTAACCACCAATTCAGAAATAGCAGTCAAATGTTCTTTCAAAGGTTCTGGATTATGCGGAAAATGTCCGTTTGGTTCACAAAACAATTCTACCACTTCAACACCCAATAATTTTAATAATTTTGGAATAATTATTCCTCCAGAAGAATTGACGCCATCGACCACTGCTTTGAATTTGGCATTTTTTATAGCCTCGATATCAACCAAAGGAAGATTTAAAACTTCATCAATGTGAATATCCATGTATGCATCATTCAAAGTAATTTCGCCCAAACTATCAACATCTGCAAAATCAAATGCTTCTTCTTCCGCGATTTCTAAAATTTTCTCTCCATTTTCACCATTCAAAAACTCACCGTTTTCATTCAATAATTTCAAAGCATTCCACTGTTTTGGATTGTGTGATGCTGTTAATATTATGCCTCCATCAGCATTTTCACGCGGAACAGCACCTTCAACGGTTGGTGTGGTTGATAATCCTAAATCTATAACATCAATACCAAGACCAATAAGGGTATTTACTACCAAATTGTGAATCATTGGACCAGAAATTCTTGCATCACGACCAACAACAACTTTTAGTTTTTTTTCTGATGCTAAATTTTTACTGCTGTTCTTCAACCAAGTGCCATAAGCAGATGCGAATTTAACAGCATCAACTGGAGTTAAATTATCTCCAACTTTTCCACCAATTGTACCTCTAATTCCTGATATTGATTTTATTAATGTCATTGTTTTTTAGTTTAAATATTTTGAAATATAATTAACTGAAATTGAAAATTATTTAGCAAATATATATAATCTATAAATTTATAGAAAGTAAAATTAGTAAACTATTTTCTATATTTACAAATCATAAACATTGGAAACTTCAAACTTCCAAAAAAATCAAATTTAGGTGAACTTTCTGGCCCACATTTATCTTTCTGGAAATAATGATTTAATCAAAATTGGTAATTTTATGGCCGATGGTATTCGTGGCAAAGATTATTTGAATTTTCATGAAGATGTAAAAAAAGGCATTTTATTGCATCGTCAAATTGATACATTTACTGATTCACATTTGGTCTATCGAAAAAGTAAACACAGATTACACAAAAAATATGGTCATTATTCGGGTGTAATCATGGATATTCTATACGATCATTTTTTAGCCAAAAACTGGAGCAATTATTCAGATGAAAGTTTAGAAGATTATGCAGGAAAATTTTATAAATCTCTGTTTGACAATGAAGCAATTCTTACCGAAAAAACCAAAAACCTACTTCCATATATGCATGATCGAAATTGGTTAGTATCCTACGCAACAATTGCTGGAATTGAAATTATTCTATTTCAAATGGATTATCGAACAAAATATCGCGCTAATATGCAAGAAGCTGTTATAGAATTAAAGCATTTTTATGAAGAATTTGAAGAAGAATTTACAATTTTTTTTTCAGAATTAATAGTATTTTCAAAACAAAAAATTTCAAAATTATGAATCAAAATATCATATTTTTAGTTTGTTTTTTTATAGTTTCAAGTAAAAATATGAGTAAAAGTGGATTAATAACTAACAACACAATAGTTGTTTCCGCTAGATAAATGGGTTCGAAAATTAGTTCGGATATTATGAAAAGTGGCGAGCATGCATTTGATGCGATGTGTGCTATAGAACTGGCATTGGTAGTTGCCTATCCAGATGCTGGCAATATTGCCGCCAGTGGATTTATGGTTTATAGCAAGGCAAATGGAGTAACAGGAGCACTTGATTATAGGGACAAAGCACCATTATTATCCAATAGAAATATGTATTTAGATAAAAATGGCTCAGTAATACCCTAATTAAGCGCAGATGGTGCAATGTCAATTGGTGTTGCAGGAACAGTTGCAAGTGTTTTTGCAGTTTATAAAAAATTTGGAACATTGTACATTAAAGCTATTTTAAAAGCTTTATTGGTACTCCTGAAGGTTCAACAATTATAACTTAAGTTTTGCAAACAATATTGAATATTTACGGCCATAAAATGATGATGCAAGAAGCAGCAAATGCCCCGACATTTCATCACCAATTGTTGCAAGATGATGTCAAATTTGAACCAAATTTGTTTGATATAAATATATTAGAAAATTTAAATAAAAAAGGTTACATCATCAACGAAAAAGATAATCCAATAATTGGTAAAGTCGATGCAATTTTGGTTCTTCCGTAAGGAAAATTAGAAAGTGGAGCCGATAAAAGAGGTGATGATAAGGCAATTGGTTTCTAAATTTTGACTAAATTTGCAGAATATCAAATTGATAGTGCCGATTAAAAAAATGCTTAAAAAAATATTCCATCAACTCGAAAAATTGCTAGAATTTGCTCAAAGCAAATTGACACAAAAACAATTCATTTTTTTATCGAGTGTTTTAGTAGGAATCTCATCAGCGTTTGCGGTAATTGTGCTTAAAACTTTTGCACATTCGGTTTTTACATTTGCCAATTATGTAACTGGAATTTTAAAATTAAGCTTTATAACCAGTATTTTACCTATTATTGGAATTGTTTTGACAGTTTTTATAATCCATAAAATTTTGGGTGGAAACATCGAGAAAGGCACTTCACAAATATTACATGCCGTTGCTAAAAAGTCAAGTATAATTCCTGCAAAACAAATGTATGCACAAATAATAACAAGCTCAATGACAGTTGGTTTGGGCGGTTCTGCGGGTTTAGAAAGTCCGATTGTGATTACAGGAGCTGCATTTGGATCTAATTATGCTCAAAAATATAAATTAGGCTATAAAGAACGCACTTTGTTAATAGGCTGTGGCGTTGCAGCAGGCATCGGAGCTGCATTTAACGCACCAATAGCTGGTGTTTTGTTCGCAATTGAAGTTTTATTGGTTGATGTCAGTATTTCGGCATTCACACCGATAATGATCGCTGCAGCAACTGGCGCTTTGACGTCAGCTATTGTGCTAGATGACAACATTTTATTAAATTTTAAGCAACAACGAGATTTTAATTACAACAATGTACCTTTTTATATTTTATTGGGTATTTTTACTGGTTTTGTTTCTGTTTATTACATCAGATATTTTCAAAAAGTAGAGCATTTTTTTAAAAGATTAAGACTCAAACCTTATAAAAAAGCATTGTTTGGAGCATCGATTTTGTCATTGATAATTTTTGTTTTTCCAACTTTATTTGGCGAAGGTTATGAGAGCATCAAAACTTTGTCGGAAACCAATCCTAATCAATTGCTAGAGAATACTTTATTTGAAAATTACAAAGCAAATAATTTTGTCTTGCTTGCATTTGTAGGTTGCACAATGCTTCTAAAGGTTTTTGCAACTTCAATAACCCTTTCAAGTGGTGGCAATGGTGGCAATTTTGCTCCATCACTTTTTTTGGGTTCATATGTTGGCTTCTTTTTTTCTAAATCAATAAATTTAAGCGGTTTAACCAATTTACCTGTTTCTAATTTCACATTGGTTGGCATGTCGGGCATTTTGGCTGGTTTGTTTCATGCACCGCTAACAGCAATTTTCTTGATTGCCGAAATTACAGGCGGCTATAATCTAATGATTCCATTAATGGTTGTAGCATCTATTAGTTATGCAATATCTAAAAAGTTTGAGAAACATTCATTAGATTTAATCAATTTAGTCGAAAAAGGAAATGCCTTTACAAATAACAAAGACACTAATATTTTATCAATTCTTGAAACTAAAACTATTATTCAAAATGATTTTTTGACGCTTTCGCCAAATGAAAATCTTGAAAGATTGGTTGATTTAATTTCGCATTCTAACCAGGTAATTTTTGCTGTTGTTAACGAGCAAAATAAACTATTAGGAATTATACATTTTAATGATGTTAGGGAAATTATATTTAATGTTTATCGAGTAAAATATACTATTGTAAAAGATATTATGATAGAACCGATGGCAACAATAAACCCTGATGATGCAATGGAAAATGTTATGGAAAAATTTGAGAATACCAAATCGGCATTTTTGCCAGTAATCAAAAGCAACAAATATTATGGTTTTATAGCCAAGTCCAAAGCGCTGGAAGCCTATAGAACCAAACTAAAATCGATGACAATTGAGTAAAACTAAAACCTTATATAAAGTACTACAATATATTTAAAATGAATAGAATAAATAAAAATTATTAGAAGAAAAAAAATATTATCAATTTACTTTTCTGCTGGATATCCAAACTTAAACGATACGGTTCAAATCATTGAAGATTTAGAAAAATCGGGAGTTGACATTATAGAAATTGGATTACCGTTTAGCGATCCGCTTGCTGACGGCCCAAAAATTCAAGAAAGTTCGACCAAAGCTTTGCAAAACGGAATGACGACTAAACTATTATTAGAACAATTAAAAAATATTCGCCAAAGCGTAAAAAATTCCATTGATCATAATGGGTTACTTTAATCCGATGATACAAAATGGTGTTGCAGAATTCTGCCAACATGTCAAGAAATTGGTGTAGACGGATTGATAATTCCCGATTTGCCAGTGGATATTTATATCGACCAATACCAAGAAATTTTTAAAAAATACGGTTTAATAAACGTTCTTTTAATTACGCCTCAAACATCAGAATCAAGAATCAGATTTATCGATTCGGTTTCTAGTGGTTTTATTTATATGGTTTCTTCTGCATCGGTTACTGGTGGCTCTAATGTGATTGGCGAAGAACAACAAAATTATTTCAAACGAATAGCTGATATGAAGTTAAAAAATCCACAAATAATTGGTTTTGGAATTAATAACAAATCCACATTTAATCAAGCTACCGCCTTTGCAAAACGAGCCATAATTGGCAGTGCATTCATAAAAAATTTGACAGAAAAGGGCATTTCAAATATTGATAAATTTATCAAAAATATACTTTAGTTAAAACGACATAATTAATTGAAAATAAATATTTTAAATATTAATAATAGATTTTACTTATAGCAATTTTTAAACAAAAAAAAACTCCAAATTTTTAATAATTTGGAGTTTTTTATTTGGTATAAATCTATGTAAATTAAACTTTCAATTTGGCTCTTAATTCTTTAGACAATGAGTTTTTATTCAACATCAATGCCGTTGTTTTTAATTGCACGTAAGTTTTGGTTACATACAAATAACCCTTATAATCATTAGTTTCGCCCCAAGAATTTTTTACTTTATAATATTCCTTTCCGTTTTGATCTTTTGCTTTTCCAACAATATGCATGCCATGATCATCTGTAGTGTTCATTGTGTAAAGTCCGTCAAGACGAATGTCCTCGTTGATTTCTTTTTCTTTTAATGGTGCATCAAATATAGTTTTAGATTCTGCTTCAGAAATATTGTATAAGTCTAAATTTGGCACATGAGCAACACCATTTTTCCAAGAAAAATAAGCCTCAGAAACATCAGTTGCCCAAGCAACAGTATAACCTTTAGCTAATGCAGTGTCAACAGCATCTGTAAGCGTTGTCATAGGAACATTATACAATTGGTCACCGCTCCAGTTATCGGTTACGGGTTGCACCATTTTTTCGTAGTAAGGGTTGTCTTTGTAATTAGAAATTTCGATATAATCGTTGGCATTGATGCCTATCACTTCTTTTGCAAATGTTTTAGGTGTATATTTTTTTCCAGCAAAATCAAATGTTTCTGGCAATTTACCCATTTGTTCGTCCATATAATTGTTGATGTCAGCAACCCAAGTAGCACTTTTATTGTTTGGATTTTTCAAGAAAGTATCAAGAATTTCTTTGATTCTCTTTTGCATTTCGCCCGATTTTACAGTTCCTTTTCCATAATCATCAAGTGTGTATGCAGATTGTGGCATTGCACCATTTTTGCGTAAAACATTCATAACATCGTGTAATTCTGCTCCGTCACCCAGGTTTGCTGTTCCGCCAAGTAATATATAATTTCGAGCTTTACCAAGATAAACTTGTCTAGCAGTAAAAATTTCGGCAATGTCAACAGGATTTTTTTTCATTCTAATCATTTCTGATTCAATAAACGAATTTCCCGAAAAACTCCAACACGTTCCTGCTGAACCTTGAGTTTTTACTGATGTAGTTTCTAAATTTATGACATCTTTAAAAACAAATTTCGATTGAATAGAGGCATTGCCGATGACTTTTTTTATCAAATCGTCTTGTGCAAAAATGCCGGTTGTTGCAAATAATGTTGCAAAAATTAAACTTTTTTTCATGATATAGATTGTATTATTTTATCGTAAAAATAATTATTTTACATCAACTTTAATTTTATTTAACAAATAATTCGATTTATATAAATTTAGCACAAAAAATTACAATCTTAACTTTTTTTAAAACAAAAAAATGAACCGAAAAGGCACAAATGTCTACACTTAGTTTTAAAATAATTCGCAAAAAAATAAGCAAAAAAAGCTAATAATTTAATCGCAAATGAACTAAGGCATGCAGCTTTGCATAAAAATTAATGTAGTCAAAAAGTCGCAATTATTAGTAGTTGTAGGAAACCCGTGAGCGACACGAACCGCACAAAGAAACCGCAAAAAAAAAGACTCTGATTTTTTACTAAATAAACAACATTTTCACACCAACTAAAATAAAAGTATTACTTTTACATCAATGAAAAATTTTATTATCATATTGTTTATATCAAGTTATTTATTCTCAACTACTCAATTAAGCGAATTGTTGAAAATAAATTTATTAGTAGAACATTATATAGAGCATACGAGCAAAGACAAAAATCTATCATTATGGGCTTTTCTTTGTATGCATTACTCGGGAGAAAATGTAAAAGACGCCGATTATGAAAAGGATATGAAGTTGCCTTTTAAAACATTAGACACTTGTAATTACGCTTCAATAAACTTTTGCACACCCATTCAAGAATTTCAATTTTCAAAAAACATTTCTATAAAATTGTATAAAACCCCTTTATACAATTATGACTTTTCGTTTTCTTCAAATTTTCATTCCGCTATTTGGCAACCGCCAAAATCTTGTTAATCAATTTTTAAAATCATTTATTTTACAATCAATTTTCGATTGTGGATTAATGTTTTGTTTTAGTATTTAATATTGATTAAAAAGTAAATTATGCTTAACAAAATAATTGAGTTTTCTGTAAAGAATAAACTCATCGTCGGGCTATTTGTAATTGCCCTTATTGGTTTTGGTATATACCAAACCACAAAATTACCTATCGATGCTGTGCCTGATATTACTGATAATCAAGTTCAAGTTATCACAATAGCACCATCTTTTGGAGCGACTGATATTGAACGTTTGGTTACTTTCCCAATAGAACAAGCCAATAGTAACATATCTGGAATGAAAGAAATTCGTAGTTTTTCTCGTTTCGGATTGTCGTTAGTAACCATCGTTTTTGATGATGATGTCGATGTGTATTGGGCACGCCAACAAGTAGCAGAGCGATTGCAGCAAGTACAATCTGAAATTCCACAAGGAATTGGAACACCAACTTTGGGTCCAGTTTCTACAGGTCTAGGCGAAATTTATCAATATGTTGTGAAACCAAAAAAAGGGTTTGAACAAAAATTTGATGCAACAAATCTTAGAACTATTCAAGATTGGATTGTAAGAAGACAATTATTAGGAGTAAAAGGTGTAGCGGAAGTAAGCAGTTTTGGTGGTAAACTCAAACAATATGAAATTGCCATAAATCCTAATAAATTAAATGCTTATGGAATAACTATCAATGATATTTTTTCAGCATTAGAAAACAACAACCAAAATACTGGCGGTGCTTATATAGAAAAAGGTTCTACCGTTTTATACATTCGATCCGAAGGATTAATTGGGAACATTCAAGATATTGAAAATGTAGCTATTAAAAAACCAAATTCTGAAACACCTTTGTTTATTCGTGATGTTGCACAAATCAAAATTGGCTACGCAACTCGTTACGGAGCAATGTGTTACAATGATGAAGGCGAAGTTTCGGGCGCAGTAGTAATGATGCTCAAAGGGGCAAACAGTAGCGAAGTAATTAAAAATGTAAAAGATAGAATTGCTCAAATTCAGAAAACCTTGCCACAAGGTGTTGAAATCGAACCTTTTTTAGACAGAACAAAAATGGTAAATAATGCCATTGGCACAGTCGAAAAAAACTTACTTGAAGGTGCATTAATCGTAATTTTTGTACTGGTTTTATTTCTAGGTAATTTCCGTGCAGGATTATTAGTGGCATCGGTAATTCCGTTGGCGATGCTTTTTGCGATTTGTATGATGAATCTTTTTGGCGTAAGTGGCAATTTAATGAGTTTAGGTGCTTTAGATTTTGGATTGATTGTTGATGGCGCAGTAATTATTGTCGAGGCAGTTATGCACAATTTAGCATTAAAATCAAGTCGAAAGATTGGAAAAAATGTCCTTTCTCAATTAGAAATGGATGAAGAAGTAACCAAATCATCTTCAAAAATGATGAATTCGGCTGTTTTTGGGCAAATAATTATTCTAATTGTTTACTTGCCAATCTTCACTTTACAAGGTATCGAGGGTAAAATGTTCAAACCAATGGCACAAACTGTTGCCTTTGCATTATTAGGTGCATTTATTCTGTCATTGACTTATATTCCTATGATGAGTGCTTATTTTTTGAGTAAAAAAGTAAACCACAAAAAGAACATTTCAGATAAAATTATTGATAAAGTAACTTCATTTTATCAAAAATATTTAGTGCTTGCATTACGAAAACAAAAAGCAATAATCATTGCAGTTATTGGTTTGTTTGTTATTTCAATTATTACACTTTCATTTTTGGGTGGCGAATTTATTCCTGCACTCGAAGAGGGCGATTTTGCAGTAGATACTCGAGTTTTAACAGGTAGCAATTTAAAAACAACAGTTGCATTTACTCAAAAAGCAGCGCATATTCTTAAAACACAATTTCCAGAAGTCGATAAAATAGTCACAAAAATAGGAAGTGGCGAGGTACCAACCGACCCGATGCCAATGGAAGCCAGCGATATGATGGTGATTTTAAAAGACAAATCCAAATGGACTTCGGCAAAAAATTTTGATGAATTAGCCGAAAAAATGTCCGTTGCTTTGCAAGATGTGCCTGGCATTACAGCAGGTTTTCAATATCCAGTTCAAATGAGATTTAACGAATTAATGACAGGAGCAAGACAAGATGTAGTGTGTAAAATTTTTGGCGAAAACCTAGATACATTGGCAGTTTATGCCGATAAATTAGGTAAAATAGTAACCAAAGTTGAGGGTTCTGAAAATCTTTATGTAGAACCAGTTACAGGAATGCCACAAGTAATAATCGAGTACAATCGACCAATGATTGCACAATATAATTTGTCCATTTCGGATATAAATAAGGTTGTAAATACCGCATTTGCAGGACAAAGCACAGGATTGATTTTTGAAGAAGAAAAACGTTTCGATTTGGTAGTGCGTTTAGATAATCAAGAACGAAAAAATTTGGAAGATATTCAGAATTTATTAATTCCAACACCAAACGGAAATCAAATTCCACTTTCCCAATTGGCAAATGTTTCTATAAAAGATGGTCCAAATCAAATTCAAAGAGAAGATGCCAAACGTAGAATTGTGGTAGGATTTAATGTTAATGGTCGTGATGTGCAAAGTATTGTTTCTGAATTGCAAACCAAGGTAGAAAAACAGTTAAAATTTCCAACAGGATATTATGTAACCTACGGCGGAGCATTTGAAAATTTACAAAAAGCAAAAAATAGATTGATGATTGCTGTTCCAGTTTCGTTACTTTTAATCTTTGTTTTGTTATTTTTTGCATTCAAATCAGTCAAACATAGTTTGCTAATTTATACAGCAATTCCATTATCAACCATTGGCGGAATACTGTTTTTAGCGATGCGAGGAATGCCTTTCAGTATTAGTGCGGGCGTTGGTTTTATTGCACTTTTTGGTGTGGCAGTTCTCAACGGAATTGTTTTAATTGCCGAGTTTAATCGCTTAAAAGTACAAGGAATTCAATCGCTTTCAAGAATTGTAATCATAGGAACTAAATTAAGATTACGACCTGTTTTAATGACTGCTTTTGTGGCTTCACTTGGCTTTTTGCCAATGGCTTTAAGCAATGGTTCGGGTGCAGAAGTACAACGTCCATTGGCAACTGTGGTTATTGGTGGATTATTAGTAGCAACATTTTTGACCTTATTTGTGTTGCCTATTTTATATATATTATTTGAAAAAGGAATTAAACCAAAACCAACTTCAAGAAAAATAATTACAATACTAATTTTCTGTTTTTCAATGATGCAAATAGCAACTGCTCAAACTAAAATAACTTTAGAAACAGCAATTGAAACTGCATTAAAAAATAACAATGCTATTAAAAACGAAAAACTAAAAGCCGATTATGTAAAAGCAATGATTAAATCTTCTTCGGATATTCCGAAAACAAATATTTATGGAGAATTTGGGCAAATTAATAGCAATCAAAACGATACGAAGTTTGGAATTGCACAGTCATTTGCGTTACCAACGGTTTACAAACGTCAAAAACAAGTTTTAACTGAAGACTATAATTCTAAAATTTTACTAACAAATTTAAAAGAATTTGAAGTAAAAAAAACAGTTACACATTTGTTTTACAACTACTTATATTTGAAAGAAAATGAAAAATTGTTGCAAAAAGCCGATACTTTATTTTCTAAATTCTTTGACAAAGCCAATTTGCGTTTGCAAAAAGGCGAAAGTAATATTCTAGAAAAATCGACTGCCGAAACGCAAAAAACGAATGTTGCTATTCAATTAAAACAATTACAATCGGAAATTGAAATGCTAAAACAAGCCTTTCAATTGGTTTTAAATTCAGAAGAAGTTTATATACCAGTTTCATCAAACTTAAAAGCGAGAATTGAAAATTCAAAGATTGAAGATAATCCACTTCTGAAAGTTTTTGAACAACAAAAAAAGATTGTTACGGCAGTAACCGCTTTGCAAAAATCGAAATTATTGCCCGAAATTAACATCGGTTACAACAATAATTCTTTCAAAGGAATTGGTTTAGAAGATGCGCAGCGTTTTCATTCGGCACTAATTGGTTTAGGAATCCCACTTTTTGGCGGAAGTCAAAAAGCAAAAATAAATGCTTCAAAAGTGGCAGAAAATATTGCAGAATCTGAATATCAAACGCAAGTTTTAAACCTAAAAACCGAATACAATAAATTGCTCACGCAATACAATTCTAATCTTGAAATCGTCAATTATTTTGAAACCAATAGTAACAAAAATTCAAAAATAATTACCGATGTTGCTAACAAACAATTCATTAATGGCGATATAAATTATCTCGATTTTGTAATGCTTGTTAATCGATCCATCGCAATTCAAAATTCTTATATCGAAGCAGTTAAATCGTTAAACGAGAGTGTAATTGCTATTAATTATCTTAATTCTAAAAATTAGAAAATGAAAAACATATTCATAATACTTATAATTCTTGGTTTAGTTTCTGCTTGTAAAAAGCAAGAAATAGTAACAGAAAAAGAAATTTCTTTAAAAAAAAACGAAGTTTCCTTAACAGATGCACAAATGAAAAATGCTGAAATAGAAACCATTTCAATGTCAGAAAAAAGCATTTCATCCATTCTAAAAATTAACGGAAAAATTGATGTGCCACCACAAAATTTAGTTTCTATCTCAGTTCCACTTGGTGGCTATTTGCGAAGCACAAAACTTTTGTCCGGAATGCACTTAAATAAAGGCGAAGTAATTGCAGTTATGGAAGACCTACAATACATTCAGTTGCAACAAGATTATTTGGTATCTAAAGCAAAATTACTATATGCCGAAAAAGAATCGGCACGCCAAAATGATTTAAACGCAAGCCAAGCCAGTAGCGACAAGACAACGCAAATGGCACAAGCCGAAGTGTCAAGTTTACGAGCAATGACAAATGGTTTAGCAGAAAAATTACGATTAATAAACATCAATCCAAACACTATTTCGGCATCAAAGATTTCTCAAAAAATAAATATTTTAGCAACAATTAATGGATTTGTATCAAAAATAAATGTGAATATTGGTAAATACATATCGCCATCAGAAGTGATGTTCGAATTAATAAATCCAACCGATATTCACTTAAATATTAAGGTCTATGAAAAAGATGTTGCCAAACTCAAAATTGGTCAAAAAATCATCGCTTACACCAATGCCGAACCAAACAAAAAACACGAATGTGAAATAATTCTAATCAGTAAAGACGTTTCTATTGACGGAACTGCCGAAGTACATTGCCATTTTGAAGATTATGACAAAACGCTTTTGCCTGGAATGTATATGAACGCCGAAGTGGAAATTAAATCGTCAAATTCAAACGCTTTGCCCGAAGAAAGCATCGTTAGTTTTGAAGGTAAAGAGTATATTTACATAGAAATTGCAAAACAAAAATACAAAATGCAAGAAGTACAAATAGGCGAAAAAGAAAACAATTTTGTTCAAGTTCTAAATGTTGAAGATCTTAAAAATAAAAAAATTGTCAGCAAAGGTGCATATACACTTTTAATGAAAATGAAAAATACTGAGGAAGAATAATTAAAAACGTAAAAAAAATGATAACAATTGACAATTATTTAGACAGTCATTACATACATAGAAGTAATTGGCTTCGGGCAGCAGTATTAGGTGCAAACGATGGTATAATATCTATCTCAAGTCTTGCAATTGGTGTTGCTGCTGCAAGTTCTACAAGAGAACCTATTCTTTTAGCAACAGTTGCAGGCCTTGTTGCAGGAGCTTTATCAATGTCTGTGGGGAATATGTTTCTGTAAGTTCACAAACTGATACTGAAAAGGCAGATATTGACAGAGAAATACAAGAACTAAAAGAAATGCCAGAAGAAGAGTTAAATATACTGGCTCAAATTTATGAAAGGAGAGTGTTAAAAAAAGAAACTGCAATGCAAGTAGCAAATGAACTAACAGAAAAAGATGCATTGGCTGCTCATATTAGAGATGAATTAGGAATAAATGAAATTAGCCAAGCCAACCCAATACAAGCAGCAATAGCGTCAGGAGCAGCGTTTACTGTTGATGGTGTATTGCCGCTTTTAGTAATACTTTTTGCCCCAGTAAAAGGAATGGAATATTGGCTGTACGGATTTACAACTATTTTCCTAATTATTTTAGGAACAACAGCAGCAAAAACTGGTGGTTCAAGTATAAAAAAAGCAATACTTAGAATTACCATTTGGGGTACAATTGCAATGGTTTTATCAGCAATAGTGGGCTATATCTTTGGTGTAAATGTTTAATTTAAATTTTTAAAAACACATAATTATGAACGATGCACATTTTCATTTAGTGGTAAATCATTTACCAATTATTTTCCCATTAGTGGGAGCAATTCTTTTAGCAACAGGACTAATTTCTAAATCCGAAGCAGTTCAACGAACTGCATTTATGATTTTTATTTTAGGAGGTATTTCAGCAATTGTTGCAATGTCAAGTGGCGAAGGAGCAGAAGAAGTTGTTGAAAATATTAGTGAAGTTTCAGAAAATTTCATTAAAATTCACGAAGAAACCGCTGAAACATTTGCGCTTTTATCTTATATACTCGGTGGACTTTCTATATTAGGACTTTGGTCAAGTTTTAAGAAAAAAACATTTTCAAATGTTGTTTGTATTATAGTTTTGATATTTGCACTTGTAGTTTTATTCTTTGCAAAACAAACTGGAACAACAGGAGGAGAAATTAGACATACAGAAATAAGAAATGGAAATAATACCACTAAAGACAATAAAACTGAAAAAGAAGAAAACGATTAAATAATTCTTAAACTTTATAATATTCATTTTTGATTATCTATTTTTGATAAATTATTAACATTTTAAACATGTAAATATGGCATCAACAACAGAGACAGGTCACAACAAAAATGTGGCAAATTTTAGCAGAGCATATCAAATTTTTGAAGAAATGGGTGATTTATACAACCCAACAAATTCAAATTTACAATTAGCAAATCTTGCTCCAATTAAAGAATCATTAGCAGGAACAATAACCGTTTTAAACGACAAAAAACCAATCTACAAAAATGCAGTTGCCGACAGAGAAGTCGAAATTGCACCACTTGGCAAACTCACAACACGAGCGTTAAACTTTGCAAAATCAACAAATATTTCTTTAACCGATAAAGACAATTTGACTAGCCAAGCCGAAAAAAATTCATGGTGATGTAAAACCCAAAAAAGTAAATCCCGACACCTCAGAAAGTGATGCGATTTCAACTTCACAATTGAGTTACGACAGCCGAATTGCAAATTTAAGCACCTACACTAGTCAATTAGCATCGCACCCAGAATATGTGCCAAACGAAACCGACATACAAATTGCAAGTCTGCAAGCCTATCATCAAAGATTAGAAACATTAAGCGGTTTAGTCAACTCGGCAGGAAATGCGCTAATCACAGCACGAAAAGACCGAAACAATATTTTGTACTTCAATGACATAAACATTATCCAACTCATTAGAGATATAAAATCATACTTAAAATCTTTAGGACAAGCAGGATAACCATACTACAAAGCGTTGGTAAAACTCCAATTCAAAGACATCAAAAAATAAAAACAGAAAAAAGAAAACAGCACAGTGCTAACGCACTTTGCTGTTTTTCTTTCATTATTTAATTTTAAACAATGTGCAAATAATAATAACAAATAGTAAAACATAAAGGTTATGTTTTAGAATATTGTTGATTTAATAAAATTTCATAACAATTCTCTACTTCATTGTAAATAAATTTTGCCTTTTTGTTTCTTAAAATGAT
>JAYVIW010000080.1:0-66100 GCA_043769905.1 Bacteroidota bacterium | reverse complement strand
CAGCAAAGGGGAAAAGAATTTATTTCTTCCTCTCTTTCTGAAAAAATAATCAATTCATTTGCAACTCGTTTCTCACAAGTTACATTTATTAGTTGAATTTAAGAAATGATTACTATTGATAACTTTTAAAAACTATTTGATTTAAAATCAATTCAATTAATGTCTAAAAAGTATCTTTGCAAAAATCAAATATTTCAAAAAAATAGAATGAAACCAAACACACAACAACTACAAGATTTTACAACTCAAGTTCGTCGAGATATTCTTCGGATGGTGCACGCAGTCAATTCAGGTCATCCAGGCGGTTCGCTTGGATGTGCAGAATTTTTGGTAACACTTTATCAAAACTTAATGGACAGAAAACCAGGTTTTGAAATGAACGGGATTGGCGAAGACGTTTTCTTTTTGTCAAATGGTCATATCTCCCCTGTTTTGTATAGTGTTTTGGCAAGAAGTGGTTATTTTCCAATTGACGAATTATCAACATTTAGGTTGCTTAATACTCGTTTGCAAGGGCACCCAACAACCCACGACAATTTGCCAGGTGTACGAATTGCTTCTGGTTCTTTAGGTCAAGGAATGTCTGTTGCAATTGGTGCAGCTCAAGCCAAAAAATTGAACAATTGTAACCATCTAATATATACGCTTCATGGTGACGGCGAATTGCAAGAAGGTCAAAATTGGGAAGCAATAATGTATGCGTCAGCAAAAGGTGTTGACAATCTTATAGCGACAATTGACTTAAATGGCAAACAAATTGATGGAACAACAGATGAGGTTTTGAATATGGGAAGTATTCGTGCCAAATTCGAAGCGTTTGATTGGATAGTTATTGACATTATAAAGGGAAATGATATTGAAGCAATAATTTCTGGAATGAACGATGCAAAATCTAAAACTCGAAACGGAAAACCAGTTTGCGTGTTACTCCATACTGAAATGGGCAATGGCGTTGACTACATGATGTACAGCCACGCATGGCACGGGAAAGCACCAAACGATGCACAACTTGAAAATGCCTTATCTCAAAACCTAGAGACTTTAGGCGATTACAAATTAATTGCTCCAAAAGGTGGCAATCATCAACATACAACAAATACAAAAAGCACAACTTCAGAATTTTTATTTAAAATTCCTGAAGCAGGTGTTCAAAGCATGAATACTGGTAGTAAAGACACCCGATCAGGTTTTGGTGCTGGTATGACAGAGTTGGGTGAAACCAACCCAAATGTTGTAGCGCTTTGTGCCGACTTAATAGGTTCATTAAAATTTGATGATTTTAAGAAAAACCATCCAGAACGTTTCTTTCAAATCGGTATTGCCGAGGCAAATATGATTGGAATTGCAGCTGGATTAACGATTGGAAATAAAATTCCGTTTACAGGTACATTTGCTAACTTTTCAACTGGTCGTGTTTATGATCAAATTCGTCAATCGGTTGCTTACTCTGATAAAAATGTCAAAATATGTGCCTCGCACGCAGGATTGACTTTGGGTGAAGATGGTGCGACGCACCAAATTCTTGAAGATATTGGGCTAATGAAAATGTTGCCAGGCATGACGGTTATCAATACTTGTGATTATAATCAAACAAAAGCGGCAACTCTTGCAATAGCGGACCACCAAGGACCAGTTTATTTGCGTTTTGGTCGCCCAGTTGTGCCTAACTTTATGCCTATTGATCAGAAATTTGAAATAGGGAAAGCTATTTTACTAAAATCTGGAACTGATGTTACTATTTTGGCTACTGGGCATTTGGTTTGGGAGGCCTTAATTGCTGCCGAAAAACTTGAAGCCAAAGGCATTTCTGCCGAAGTTTTGAATATTCATACTATCAAACCATTAGACCAAACAGCAATATTGAATTCATTGGCCAAAACCAGATGTGTTGTTACTGCCGAAGAACACAACATTCTTGGGGGATTAGGCGAAAGTGTAGCCAGAGTTTTAAGCTTGAACCAACCAGCACCTCAAGAATTTGTAGCCGTAAACGACAGTTTTGGCGAAAGTGGAACGCCAGAATTGTTAATGGAAAAATATAAATTAAATAACCAAGCAATTGTCGAGGCAGTTGAAAGAGTTGTGAAAAGAAAATAATTTTAAAATTTGTTAATTGTTAAAGTAAATTAAGTTTTGACAAAGTTATTTCAAAGAAAAACCGTTTAGACAAAATGTTTAAACGGTTTTTTTGTGTTTTTGAATTGCTTTTTTATTGACAACTAGCATCAAGATATTTTCTTTTTCGAGTAGTTGAGGTATAATTTCCAGAACAATCTGGTACACCTTGGGTTTCATCAATATTTGTTGTCAACGGATCATCAAGTATTGTACCTTGAAAAGGATATTGTGTGAATTTTCCATTAACGTCCAATACACCAGGTCTACGATTTTCAATGATGGTAAAAACTCTGTCGCCGTCATCGTCAGTATCTGCAGCATCTACAATTCCGTCACCGTCAGTGTCATCTGCTGATGTGATATAATAATCCTTGATTATATCTTCATCTACAGATAAAATTCCGTCGCCATCTTGATCCATTCTTTTTAAATTAAATAATTTAAAACTAAAAATTAATGTTGAATAACTTGGAATTAAAGCAGATGGCGTTTGATTGAAATAAGCAAATCCTGAAGGCAAAAACATTACTCCTGCCCCAAAATCATTATAATTGATTGATCCGTTTGCTGCTATTGATGACGAACCAGCGGTCATGAATTGAGGAAAAATTTCGCCCCAACCTCGAACAACATTTGATAATAAAAAAGCTGTTTGCTGGTTATTGCTATAATCAAAAACAACATCGGTATCTAAAATTTTTCCACTATAGCTGCACATAACTTGATCAACATTGCATGGCTGTTGCCCGCTGCCTTTATTTCCTTGAACAAAATAAATCACGTATGATTTGCTGTTAAAGATTACTTCTCTTTCTAATATTTTTAAACCATGAACAGTAGGATTGGTTCCCCAAAGCGAAGATGCGTCTAGCAACGGTACGTCCGCGTAAGTAGGATTCATATCGGCATCAAAAGTAATCGAATGTGTTTTGAGATAAGTTACTATTTTGGCTTGATCGGTATTATATTGTTCGTCAAAATCAATGGTTGCAAATGTTGATACAGATGCTTCCTCGTCGTCTTCGCAATTTGTAATTATGACTGATAATGCAATTAAAAAAAATACTTTGAAAAATTTATTCATTATTTATTGAAATTTAAGCTCGCAAGATACAATATTGATTTATTTTTGTAAAGATTTTAACGTTGATTTTTGAAAATACTATGAGAGTAGATAAATATTTGTGGTGCGTGCGGTTTTATAAAACCCGAAACATGGTAACCGAGGCCTGCAAAAAAAACCATATAACCGTGAACGGATTGGTGGCTAAACCCTCAAAAGAGGTTTTTGCGACCGATAAAATAACTTTTAGAAAAGACCAAATTACTCAAAATATTTTAGTGGTCGACGTGCCCGAAAATCGTGTAGGTGCCAAATTAGTCGAAATATATTGCAAAAATGAAACGCCAGCGGAGGTTTATCAGCATCTGGAGCTCATGAAATTATCAAAAGAGCATTATAGAAAAAATGGTGATGGACGACCGACAAAAAAGGACCGTCGAGATATTGATGGTTATACCGAAGAAGGAAATTTAGAGCTTGAAGATTAAAAAATTATTTATTAAATTAAGAAAAATTATGTCGAAAAATATTATACTCAATCATCAAGAAATTGAACACAAAATAAAAAGAATTGCTTTTCAAATATATGAAACCTTTTCTAATGAAAATGATATAATTATTGCAGGAATTGCCAATAACGGATTTTTATTTGCCAAGAAAATAGCAGTTGTTTTAGAACAAATATCTCCGATAAAAGCGACTTTATGCGAGGTTTTTATTGATAAAAATAATCCAAAAGCAACCATCTTAACATCAATCGATGCCAAAGATTACCAAAATAAAAACTTGGTTTTGGTCGATGATGTACTCAATTCTGGTACAACCTTGGTCTATGGGGTTAAACATTTTTTGGAAGTTGATTTAAAAAAATTCAAAACAGCAGTTTTGGTAGATCGAAACCATAAAAAATATCCTGTAAAAGCTGATTTTAAAGGTATTTCGTTGTCAACATCATTGCTAGAACATGTCAATGTGGTTTTTGAAGACAATAACAATCACGCTTTTTTAAGCTAATATTTTTTCTATTTCTATTACAATTTCTTGAATAGATTTGTTGTTAACATTAATTTTAAATTTGGCTTGGTTGTAATAGTAGTTGCGGTCAAACAAGTGTTTGGCAATAAAATCTCTCATTTCGATTTCAGATTTTTCAGCAATAATTGGTCGTTTTGTTTTTTCGACAACTAACCTGTCATATAAGGTATCGATTGAAGCGTTCAAGTAAATTGAAATTATTTCATTATTATTGAGTAATTCATGATTACTGGCATAACAAATTGTACCGCCACCGGTACTCAAAATAAAATGTTGGTCGGATTGTAATAATTCTTTAAAATATTGGTGTTCAATTTTTCTGAAATAAATTTCGCCTTTGTTTTCAAAGATTGATTTTATGGTTATTGTTTCTTTCAACTCGATAAAATTATCTAAATCTATGAATGAAATTCCAGTTTTTTCTGACAATAATTGTCCAATAATTGACTTTCCCGAACCCATATAACCCATTAAAACTACTTTGCTCATGTCAATAAAATATTATAAATTAGGATGTTAACCAATCAATATAAAAAAATACAAATTTAAAATAAAATACCTTTGAATTAATAAAATAAACTTCTTATATTTGCACTCGCATTTAAAAACATATAAAGACTCGATAGCTCAGTCGGTAGAGCACATCACTTTTAATGATGGGGTCCTGGGTTCGAGCCCCAGTCGGGTCACAAAGTCGTTCGTAATGAATGACTTTTTTTTTATGTTTAAAGTCTCGGCCACGTGGAGAAACGGTAGACTTGCCAGCTTGAGGGGCTGGTGCTCGTAAGGGCGTGTGGGTTCAAATCCCACCGTGGTCACTTTGTAAAATCCTAATAACTTTATAGGTAAGTTGTTAGGATTTTTTATTTTCAGTATTTGTACGATTATTGTATTACTGATGGCTTTTGCTTTTTTCTAGTCAATAAACATAGCTTTAAAATAAACTTTAAAAAATATTTCCCCAAAAAAAATAAAATGAAATTATCAAATATCTTTTCAAATAAATTAGTGGGGTGTCCTCCAAAGAAACTGCTACACGTCCAGCAACAATGTTGGGACTATCGGGAGTAATATACACTTGTAATTTTTTAGTTATTTATGCAAGTTGTTAATTATAGTTAAAATTGGCTTATAAGGATTTGATTAACAAATATTAATTAATAATCCGCACAGCAAAAAGAATAACAGATAATTTTATTTCCTATGTTAATTATGTCGTTAGGTTTAAAGATATGGATTAACCATACTAAAATGCTATGTTAAAATAATGCTTTATATATGCTATTATATCGTATAAAGACTGTTTGAAGAAATTATAAACTTCTGTAAATTAATAGATTATAGCCGTTTAGTATGTGGTTGTGTTTGCTGAACTGTAAAAATTATTTTATTTGAAAATCTAACAATTCTTTTGGCTTAATTTCTAAAGCATTTGCAATTTTTACAAGCGTTTTTATAGATGTATTCATTTCGGCTCTTTCTATTCTTGCAATTGTAGATTTAGGCGAGTTACACATATCGGCTAAATTTTGTTGCGAAAGGTTTTTCCGTTCTCTTATTTGCCGTATATGGATTCCTAAATTTTCTATAAAAGTTTGCCCTGAAATCATTTTCAAAGGTCGATAAGAAATAAAAATCATTTGAAAGCGTATTCGCTCCCAATTTTTATTATATTTTAAAAATATTTAAAAAATATCGTTTCAATACGGTTTCCCGTAAAGTAATGAATTTATAGAAGTTTATTTTTGTTGAAATATTAATTAAAATCAAAAATTATGTGGATATTTTTAGCATTAGTAGTTATTCTTTTTTTATTTAATTTTAACAAGGCATTTAACAAGGACATAACACAAATTAAAAATGATGGCGGACTTGAAAACAGGTATTGCTATTTAATTAACTCTCTTAAAAAGGATTATGAGATGAGCGTTACTAATAGAACTAATAATTCTGTTACCCTTTCAGCAAGGGGTAAGGGAGTATATGTAGAATTTCACATTGTAAAAGCATTTAATGATTTGAATATAATATGGACAATGAAAAATCTTGTAGATTCTCATAATATAAAATGGAAATTCAACAGTAATGATGACCAACAGTATATACTAAATTCGATTGACTTGTCAATAGATAACTTTAACGAAAAATTTTATGAAAAATATAAAGGCACAACCCCCTTTTTTTAGACTGAAAAACACACTTAACTAAATCTTATGTTACAAATTTTAGGAATCTCAATTGTTGCTTTTTTAATATACTTGTTTTTTAAAGTTAATTCAAATGAACCAAATCCAAAAAATAATAATGATTTTTTTCTACCTGATAAGAATCACAAAATAAATCTTGATAAATTTGAATGGATGATAAAAGATTCGTTCGATAATGGTCTAAAAGAACACATATTACTTTTAAAAAGTGAAGGTTACAATATGGATACTGACAATCCACTATTTGCAATAATGCTTCAAGATTGGTTTGTAAATTTTAAAGAAATAACATACAAACATTTACCTAAAATGGGTTACATATTGGGATTGACCCAAAACGAAATTAATCAATCTATTGAAAAAATTTTTAACCGTCAATATTCAGAGTTATTTGTATCATAATTAAAAATAATAAAATGAAATCAATAATAAATTCAATATATATAATATTGCTTGTTATAAGTTACAACGTTAATTCACAGACAAAAAAAACTTCAATTGCTGAAACTTATTATAAATCCGCAGTTAATTCAATTGAAACGAACGATTTAGATAATGCAATTATTTACATCAACAAGTCAATAAGTATTGAATCAAACAACTCAAACGCTTATTATACAAAAGGTGTTATTTATCAAAAGAAACTCAACTATGATGTTGCTTTAACTTGTTATAAAAAAGCCTTGCAATTAAATCCAAATAATTCGGAAGCAATGTTAAAATGCGGAATAGTTTATGGCAAAAAAAATGATATGGCAAATTGTTGTAAATATTTAAAATTGGCTTGTGATAATGGCGATAATAATGGCTGTTCAGGTTATAGTAAATTTTGTAAATAAGTATGAAAGATATTGTAACTTTAATGTATGTGTTGTTAAGATTGTTTTTAACTGTTACAGTTGTGCCTTTTCTACTTGTTATTACAATGCTACTTTCAGTAATCAATAAAAATGGTTCTTTTAGTATAGTTATTAATGATGCAGAATCATTGATTAAATGGATAGTTAACGAAAAGTGAAAGCAATCGCATTAATTTTTTATGAGTTTATTTTACCTAAATCTTAAACAAATTTTATATGTTTGAATCTCTTAAAAGAACATTAGGATATTTACCCGATGATACCAAAGTTATTGCTAATTTCAATTTTGAAGGAAATTTTGAAATAATAAGCAATCAGGTAGAAGTAAATAATATGGAAAAAATTAGTGTTTCCTTAATTCATAAAGTATTTAGACTTGGGGAAGAAATTGAAATATTTACTCACAGAACTAATTCTAAAAAATCTTACTTTCTAGCAAAACGACCATATTTAAATATTAGCGGAGACAAAGTATTTGAAGTAGTCGATAAAATTAATAAAAATAAGTTGACTATGATTTTGGAATCACAATTAGACAGTTTGCAAATTATTAATCATAGTAATTTAGTAAATAACATAATATTCTCAAGAGTCAATTTAGGTAAATCTGTAATAAATAAATTTCAACAGCAAAAATATTCACCTAAAGTAGAAGAATGTTTAGAAGAACTAAATGATATTATAGAAAGTTATTTTAAAGAGATTGACCATATTTTATTATATGATGATATACGAAATGTAGACAAATTAATATTAATAAGAAAAGAGATTATATTATGTTGTGTTAGAATTACATATGATAATATAAATGAAAAAATGGAAGTAATTGCAAAAGAAATTGTATTGGAGACTGAAAAATGTCATAAAATTTTATTAAATGGTGGTTCACATTCAAATTTGTTAGGATTACAAAAATCATTTGAGTTAGCAAGAAAATTTATAATTAGATATTCAGACCTTGTAGAAAATTTAGAAGACGATAATTTAATATAAAACAAAACCCGCTAGTAAATTAGGCGGGTTTGTTGTTTGTATTATAGTTTGCATTTTATCCCTTTTACAGTTTACTATTACAATCTAAATCGGTATTATTGGTATTCATTAAACTACTAAATTTGAGTACTAATTTGTCCTTTAATTCTTTTTTAGTTTTACCTAAATTGTATTTACGAATCAATAGTTTAAAATCATTTTCTAACCGTTTTGTAATTTTATAAGATTTTTCATTTCTTATTCTAATCCAGTAATTTGGGTTTGTGTATTTATTGAGTTTTTCTAAATCTTTAATCAGGATTTTTACATTATCGAAATCGTCAATTATAAATACTTTTTGAAATTCGTTAAGTAAGAAATTAAAAATATTAAGTAAAACCTCTTTATTTAACAAATCTTCTAATTCAAAAACTCCTAAATCTTGTAATTTCCTTTTTTTAGTGATTTTTATTTCAACCCGAATTAAATGATTTTTAAGATTATATTGTTTGGACTTGCTGTAAATCTTTAGAATATAGTCAGTTTTCTGAAACTCTTTGTAATCGCCACGACCTTTGAATTTTAAATCTTTATTAGCACTTTTCAAGTCGTACATCAAAACATTATTATCTATTATTAACTTTGGACTAATGTCTAAATCGAGATTAAAACCCATTTCAAGATTGGTTAATGATGTATTGTTTTCTATGTCAAAAAGTTCGGTTAAAAACGGGATTAATTCTTTGATTTGGTTGTAGCTAAAATCATTGTAATTATGATTTGTTTCTCCATTGCAAAGATTTTCATATTTATGCAAACTACCGAATATTACGGCTTGATATGGCGTAATTCTAACCTCTAGGTTGCGTTCTTTTCCTTTTTTGCTACTTTCGTTTATTTCGCCTGTAAAAGTGTTTAAAGGCGATACTAAATCAACAACATTGTTTTTGATAATATGATTTTCAAAATTTTCTTTGTTTAGGACTTGTAATCTTACATTATCTATCATTATGCAACTGTTTTTAAAGGGATTAAACATTGCAATAACTCATTTTTCTTGTAATACCTGCGGTTTCCTATTCCGTAGGCTTTTACTTTGCCTTTATTTGTCCAAGTCCAAAGCGTAGAACTGTCAATTTGTAAATATTCGCAAACTTGCGACCTACTCATCAACTCGTTTGGGTCTGGAATTGATAATGATTTTTTGAAGTCTAATAAAAGACTTTTTACATTGTTGAAAATTTGCTCCGATAGTTGCTCGGGAGTCGTCTGAAGGAACTGGATTGCTTGTGTATTCATATAAATTTGCTGAAAGGGTTTGTAACTTTCTGGTGCAAATTTATTTCAGTTTATAATAATGTTTTGGCAGTACTCGTACTATTGCAAGTACTGTTTTTCAGATTGAACTTTGTATTTTAATTTAAAATCGTTGCAAATTTCAATTTTATTAGAATTACAATATTTTATAATCGAATCCATTTTATGAATATGTAAGTAAATGTTTTTATCTGTATTCGACGTAGTATAATTTTGTAATGTTGATTTGATATATACTTCATAACTTTCATTTTTAAAATGCTTTGCAATTTTAGGAAAACTTATATTTGGATTATCCAAAATAAATTTTTGAATTTCTCCTTTTGCCAATAAAAGTCCAACTTTAAACCAAATTCTACTTTCATCTATTTCTTTTTTTATTTCGTTTAATTCTTGAAATTTATTCATTTTACCATATACTGAATATGTTTCTTGAATCTCTAAATCTATTCCAAAATTATTTTCTATTTCTGGAAATATTAATTTATAATTGTTTTTAATTTTTTGAATAGTATCCAAATAATTTTCAGAATAAATATTTGATACTATTTCTTGAATAGGATTTTTTTGAAAAATTGCATCATTTTGATTTAAAAGATGCTTACATCTTGTTAAATATGATATTAATTCTCTAAAAAATATTTTTGCTTGACTTTCAAAATTAAAATTATAAAAAGTCTCATTTACTAATAAAATAAAATCTGACTGTGTATTTGGAACTATATGTAATCTCAAATCCTCCGTAAATAAATTATTGCTAAAAACATCCTTAAAGTCATCATATTCTATACTATGCCAACGATTAACATTTCTTTGAGGAACTTCAATAAAATCATCATATTCTTCTCTTGTAATATCTATAATTATATCTTTTTTTAATTGAAGAGAAATATCAACAATCATATATTCAATCTTAATTTCATAATCATTTGTACATTCACCATATTTCTCAACTATTCTGTCAATACCGACCGTGTCGTAAAAAAGATATTCTGCTACTTTAGGGTTTTTCCAAAAATCGTTAATCATAAGATTTATTTAATAGTTAGTTTGTTTTGATGGGTTTAAATCTAAAAAATGTTAAATATTTAGTTAGGTTGTTTGTTTTTAGGTTATTATAATTATCTTTGTATAATCAAAGTACGTTTCGGGCGTAAGGAGTAGGTGAAATTGAGCATAACTCGTTGATTTTTAAACCAACTATTTTTTTATAAAGTGGTTGGTTTTCTTTTATACATTGTTGTCATACAAAGTTCTTTTTTGCCTTTTCTAACTTCTTCTACATAATAAAAAGTGTTTTCTATTATGGCTTCATAAAGTATCAAATCATTACCCATATTGTTTTTACTGGCGTGAATTATGTTTTTAGAAAGCATTATTTCTGGTATCAATTCAAAATCTTCGTCGGTAATAGCAATTTGACCTCGCAATGCTTCTGTTTTAATATTTCCGTGATTTTTAAGCGTGTGATTGATGCTAAATTTATCAATAATTCTTTTATATCCCAATAATTTAAAACCAGTTTTTAGTTCTAAAAATTCGGCTTCATTTTCATCAACTACATTAATTTGTAACTTTGAGTTTGTTGAATTTTTACTATTTTTTGCAAATTCGACTAATGCTTTTATTTCTTCATTCATTATATTTAATCTTTAGTTTAATAATAATCAGCCATCCCAACTGCAATATCTTTATTGCTTTTGCCAATGTAGGAAAGGAACATTGCTTGAGTTGTATGTCCTGTAACATTCATCAAAAAAGTATCTGGAATTATTCCATAAAAATTAGTTGCATAAGAGCGTCTTCCTATATGGCTTGAAACTAAATTCCATTTTTCAAATGTTCCAGATTGTTTGCGGTACTCTTTGCTGTTGGGTTCAGTTTCGATTTTTTTACTTCCTGTAATGGTTTGATTTATGCCCGCTAATTTACAAACTTCTTTGATGTAGTCATTGTATTTTTGGGACGAAATAGGATTCGGAAACATAAAATTTCTTTTTTCTAAAATTTCTATAACTTTCGGGTGCAAAAGAACAGTCATTATTTTATTAGTTTTCTTTTGAGTAAATTCAATAAAAGCCTTGTCAGTTCCTTTTATATTTTCATAACGTATCATATTGGTATTGAAACGCATAAAATCTGAAACTCTTTGACCTGTAAAACAAGAAATTATTAACCAATCTTTTGCATTGTTCAAACTTTCAGTTAATTTCACAGAATCAATGTTTTGTATGAATTCCAATTCGTCAAAGGTTAAATATATATTTGTTGTTTTCTCGCGAGGGAAACTCAATTTGTCTAATTCTAAACTTGTTTCAATTCCTTTGGAACGTGCATCTAAACATATTGTTTTTATTTCTGCAAAATCTCTTTGGGTTGTAATTCTACTGTATTTTTCTTTCTCACAATAATCAGCGAATTCTTTTTTGAATTGTTTGTTTACATCTTTTATCAAAATTGGTTTATTTCTAAAATTTTGCAACCGTTGAACTTTCTTTTTTAGAACATTTATTTTTCTAATTAAAACAACACTTGGATAGTTTTCTTTGTGTTTTATGTAATAATCAAAGTATTCAACGAGATTAATCGGTATTTTTTCGGTTTTATTTTCTATTTGGGGATTGTAAAAAAATCCAATTTCAGTTTCGAGCCATTTTTTATTTATAGCATCAGGACTGTATTTATTGAAACTACTTAAAATATAATTTTCAATTTTGTTAAGTTCAGCATTAACTTCGGTTTGTTTATTGCTTATTTCAATGTCTTTTGGACGTTTTTGTTTGTGTTGTTTGCTCCAGTATTCTTTTGAAACTTCAAATTTAGTATTTGCACCAAAAACGAAATCTTGGTTTTCGTAACGATATAATAACCGAACGATTAAAAATGCTTTGCTTTTAGTTGAACGATAAAGAAAATTAACAGTTGCCATATTTAAAATATTGAAAATACAAATATATAAATATTGTACGATTAATGTACGATAAAATTAAAATATATACAATTTAAAACAAACTAATCGAAACATTTATTATGTTTGTATTGCTAAATGTATATTGAATTTATTGGCTTTTAAGAAGTATCAGTGGTATTTCAAGTTTATAGTGAATTTGTATTATAGTGTTCCCACCGTGGTCACGGAATAAATTAAAAACCAGTGTCAGCACTGTTTTTTTTTTTTTTTTTTTATTACCTTAATCGTTTCCTAGAAAATAAACATAAAAAAAACGCTTGCAAAATTTGCAAACGTCCTTTCTAACTAACCTCACTTTTATACTTTTATTGTTTCATTATTTCTATAATCGGTATCAATTGCTCAATGTCCATTTTTGAATTTTGCATTGCCGAAACAATTGTCATAATCGAACTTGGGTTCATGTCTTGCCCCAAAATTCGGACAATTGCAAATCCTTTATCCGCTTTGTTTCCAAAAATGATAAATTCTGATATATGTTCGTCTTCGCCAACAAAGCTAATTGATGCTACTTCTTTCCCAGAACCAAATTTCATCAATTGGTGGTATTTTTCGTTTTTTAAAATTTCATTGACTTTGGTTCTTTCTTGTCCAAATTGGGCTTTGTTTTTGTCATTTATTTTAAAAGCCAAAACATTCATTTTGTTAAATGATTGTAAAGCTGTTTTCTGCTCTTCTGTAAGTTGTGTTGTATTTAGATTTAAAATACTTGGTGCAACATCAACTTGAATAAAGTTTGGGTTATTGGTATTGTTAACAAAATATTTTTCTAAGCTTTTATTATTGTTACAGCCAGCTAACAATAAATTAAATATTGCAAATGCTAACATTAAATTTTTCATAACAATTATTTTTTAGATGCTTTTTTCAAAACATCGCCACCTGGCAAATGCATTTTGTTGGTCAAAGCCGATAACTCGTTGAGGTCAAAATCGCCTGTCAATGACATTACAACAGTCTGGTTTTCTTTGCCCGAACCTTCAATAAACATAAATAATTCTTTGATTTGAGAATCTGATGCACCCGATTTTACGTAAATTTTTACATTTCGACCGCTGTCATTTACACGCATTAATTCTTCTAGTTTAGTAGTTTTTAAAAAACCATCTGTTGAATGCTTCATTTCGGCTGCCACCTTATTATTGGTGGTTACAAAAACTTTTAGATTGTCAAGTTTTTTGATGAGTTTAATGTATTGCTGACTTTCTTTATCTGTTTCGTCAACCTTTACTTTGCTCATTAAATCGAACATTTTGTTGTTAACAATTATCGATGTTACGTTATCTTGACCATCAAATTTATCGAAAACAGATTGTCCAAAAAATAAATTTGATACAATTATTAATGCTGATGTTATGATGAATTTTTTCATGATATTTGATTTTAAATGTTTTTAATTAATTTTTAATTTGATTATTCTACAAAAATTTTATTTTTAGTATTCTGATATTCATTTATATAAGCCACACTATTGATGCCAACATTCACATTATTCGATATCATTTGCAGCGCTTTTTGTGTTTCTTCAAATGCAATTTCGGGATTTTGAAAACTTCCAAAACTTTTTTCGGGACTTGCAGAATTGTGATTGATTAAATAAAATGCAGCCAAACCAAATAGCAATATTACAGTTGCGACCATTGAAAACCAAACAATTTTAGTTTGTGATTTTATTTGAATTTTTTTGTCAAATACTACTTGTTTCTCATTCTCAAAATATTGAAAAATATACTTATATTGCTGTAAATGTTGCGCTACACCTTCAGAACAAAAATAATTTTTCAATTGTTTTTCTTGGTCAATTGTCGTTGTTCCATCAAAATATTTTTCTAATAAAACGGCTATTTTATTTGGTTCCATAATCGTGTGTTTTGTCCATTACTTCTCTAATAGTTTTTCGGGCTCTCGATAGTGCAACTCTTACTGCTGTTGGATTCATTTTTAGAATTTCGGCAATTTCTTCAAATTCGTATTGTTCTATTTCTCTCATTTGAACAATCAGTTTTTGCTGTTCAGGCAAATTGTTCATTATCTTTGCAACCCAATTTAAGCTGTCTTCATCTTCTAGTTTTTGTTGCAAATTTGCTTGATGGTCATCAAAATTATCATCAATAATTCGCAAATTACTTGACCGTTTTGCTTTTAATTGGTCCAAACAATAATTCTTTGTCATTGTCATTGCAAATGCTTCAATGCTGCTGTATTTTTCTAAACTTTCGTTCTTATTCCATAATTTTGCTAACACTTCTTGAGCCGCATCTTCGGCTTCTTCTGTGCTAATAAGCAACCTTTTTGCTAAGCGAAACAATTTATGCTTAAATGGATTTATTAATTTTATAAAATCATTTTGATTCATAAACAATTCGTTGTTATAGTCAAGACGAATGTATTTATCTTTTGTTACAAATAATAATAAAATAGTATAAAAATTTATTATTTTTGTAACACAACTTAACTGTAGCTATGAAATTTTCTTTTAAAAATATTTTATTTGGATTGATAGTATCCTCATTGTTTGTGAATTGTACTGATAATGATGATAATTTACTTCAGGACTCAAATACTGAGGTTCAGAATTTTATATGGAAAGGTTTGAACAATTATTATTTATGGCAGCAAAATGTTCCTGATTTAGATGATATGCGTTTTGGAAATCCGTTTTTTTTAAATGATTTTTTAAAAACTAAAGGCGCACCAGAGCAAGTTTTTCAATCTTTGTTATACAAACCCGTAAGTCTCTTTGGTGCTTCAAATCAAGCAATTGATAAATATAGCATTATTGTCGATGATTATTCTATTCTAGAAAATTCGTTTCAAGGAATAAGAACAACAAGCGGAATTTCTGCTGATTATAAGTATGTAAGTGGTAATTCTGGGCCAATATTTGGTTTTGTGCGTTATGTTTTACCAAATTCTGATGCGGCCAATAAAAACGTAAAGCGGGGTGATCTTTTTTATGCGATAAATGGTACCACGTTAACTCTGGCTAACAGAAATAGTTTACTTGCTGCTGATAATTATACTATGAATTTTGCTTCTTTCGTGAACGGAACACTCACTCCAAATGGGGTTTCATTAGCATTAACGAAAAGTCAAATGATCGAAAACCCAATACATATTGTCAAATCGATCACCGTAGGTAGCAAAAAAATTGGATATTTGATGTATAATGCTTTTACGGCCAATTTTGATTTAGATTTGAATAATGCTATTGGACAATTATCCGCAGGAAACATAACTGATTTGGTTCTTGATTTGCGGTATAATGGTGGTGGTTCTATTCAAACTGCGACCTATTTGGCGAGCATGATTACAGGACAATTTAACGGTCAAGTATTTGCAAAAGAACAATGGAACCCAAGATTACAAACTTATTTATTGGCTAATAATCCAAACGCGTTGACCAATTTTTTTGTTAATAATATTGCTGGAGTTGGTATTAATCATTTGAATTTATCCAAAGTCTATATTTTAACAACCGAAAGAACAGCATCAGCGAGTGAGCTGGTCATCAATGGTTTAAAACCTTATATTGATGTTATTCAAATAGGAACAAAAACAATTGGCAAAAATGCGGGTTCGGTAACCTTATATGACTCACCAAATTTTGGAAAATCAGGTGCAAATCGTAATCACAAATATGCAATGCAACCACTCGTTTTAAAGATAGTTAATAAGGATAATTTTGGCGAATACGAAAATGGTTTGTTGCCACAAACATCTAACACATTATCAGAAAACGTTGACAATTTAGGCATTTTGGGAGATGCCAATGAACCAATGTTAAAAAAAGCCTTAGATTTGATAGGTTTTAGAAACCGTGGTTTAAGACAAAATCCTACAAGAGTGTTCGAAAATATTGAAAACGACTTGCAGGATTTTACTAACGAAATGTATATCGATAGATTACCTATTGGTTTAGAGCAATTTTTTAAATAATAATTTTAAAAAACTCTTGTATTTATTCTTCATATAGACTAATTTCACGGTCATAAAATTCATTTGCAAGCACTATTAAACCTTCCATTTCGGCATTAAGTTCACCTTCGTCAAGGTCTTCGGCTTCTTCCATAAATTCGACTTCATCATCTTTTAAATTGATAATAAAACGAGGATAATCAAGATGAATGATGAAAATATCATCGGGAAAATCGGTATTGTCGCCGAGTAAAAATTTTGGTAATTCCATTTTTATATATTAGATATTAAACTTAAAATTTTAAATATAAATAACAAAACGTCAGGTAATAATATTTGATGTCTTTTATTCTACTTATCAGATAAAATGACAGATCCGTTACCTTTTCCCATAAAAATAATTTTGGTATTAGGAGATGCTGCCAATTCTTTTTGAGCTTTAATGGCTTCATATTGCAATTGTTTGTCGGACAATCCTGTCGAAATAATGCGTTGGTAATCGGCTATTCCTTGAGCTTCCACTCTTTTTCTTTCGGCTTCTTGTTTTTCTTTTTGCAATACAAACTGCATTTTTTGAGCATCTTGTTCGGCATTGATTTTACTTTCGATTGTAGTCTTTACTGATGATGGCAAATTGATATTTCTAATCAAAAGTTGTTCAAGTACCAAACCTCGTGTTTTGAAATCAGTTTCGATTGTTTTGAAAATTCGCTGTTGAAACTCGTTTCTTTTGGTAGAATAAAGAGCCACAGCATCATAGTAAACTGCGTTGTCACGAATGCGCGTTCGGGTTATTGGTCTCACAATTTTGTCAGTATAGTCAATACCAATAGTTCTGATGATTTTCGGTGCATCGGCTGGCAAAATTCTGTAAAGAACCGTTAAATCTATTACAACTTCAAGACCATCAGCAGATAAAACTCTAATAGCATCATCGCCTTCTTTTTCGCCTTCACTATGTATGGCTGACATGGTGTAATTTTGAGTTTGAATCGTTAGGTTGGTTACCTCCATCAGCGGATTTATGAGATTCAAACCACTTGTGAGAACTTCGCTTTGCACGTTTCCGTATAACGATTGTACACCAACATTTCCGGCATCAATTTGTTTGAACATTCCCGAAAACATGCCTAATCCGATAATTGCAACGCCAATTATTTTTAAGACACTTGAATATTTGGCAAACGGGTTGTTAAAATTATTTTTAATAGTAAAACCCACAAACAACAAAATACAACCTAGAACAATTAATAGTATCATTTTTATAAATTTTAAATTACATTTATTATACGTTGGTTTTTATTTTATGTTACAAATTTTTGTAAATATTTATAAGTTGAAAATTCAGATTTGAATAAGTAAAATTTAAATCAATATAGATGCATTATTTGGAAATTATATTTCTATATTGTAGAATATATTAATTGTATTAAAACCCTTGAATTTAATTTTTAAATAAAAAAATCTCACATATTATGCCAATTAAATAAATATTTATTTTTTTGATTATCTAGAACTTGTAAATTTACTTGTCAATCTGTTAAAACGAATATAAAGTAAAATCGCTGCAACCGACAATCCAGCCAAAAGTCCAATCCAGATTCCAACGGCTTTTAAATCAGTATATTTTCCTAAATAGTAGGAGATAGGAAAACCAATAACCCAATAAGCAATAAACGTAATATACATTGGGATTTTGACATCTTGCAAACCACGCAAAGCGCCTAAAACAACTACTTGAATGCCATCTGAAATTTGAAAAATGGCGGCTGTTAATAATAATTTTGAAGTAATGAGAATAATTTCTTGGTTGTCAATTACTTCGTTTGCATTATTCATATTCAAAAATAAATGAGGTAGAGATTTATGAAAAATAACAAATAATAAGGCAAACAAAATTTCTAGAATTATTGCCATCAAAAAAATCGATTTGGCTGCAACAATTAGTTGTTTAAAATCATTCAAACCTTTGTAATTACCAACTCTTATCATTGCTGTAACGCTTAATCCCATTGCAAACATAAAAGTCGCCGATGCCAATGTCAAGGCAATTTGATTGGCAGCCTGATTGTTTTTGCCCAATGATCCAGATAGCCAAATTGCAGCTGTGAACAAGGCAACTTCGAACAACATTTGCATTGCTGAAGGAAAACCTAAATTAATAATTTTGATAATTATTGATTTTTTGATTTCTTTGAAACTAAAATTCTTAAAATATTGCTTGATATCTTTGTCATATTTTAATAAATAATGCATGAAAACGACCATCATAATTCGGGAAATTACTGTTCCGAGTGCTGCACCAATAATTCCCATTTCTGGAAAAACCCAAAATCCGTAAATAAAAACATAATTAAAAAAAATGTGTACCACATTGGCCAAATATATCGAAATCATCGAATATTTGGTTTGGCTTAATCCATCGGCAAACTGCTTGTAACCCTGATAAATAACTACTGGAATTAAAGAAAAAGCTACCCAATCTATATATGGAGCAGCCATTGCCACAACCTCGGGCGGTTGGTTCATAAATTGCATTAGTGATTTGGACAAGACTATAATTACAAATAAAAAGAAACCTAGAATAGTACATAACAGCAAACCATGATGAAAAGTAGTTCGAATTTTTTTGATGTCTTTTTCAGCATCAGCTTCAGCAATTAAGGGTGTTATCGCTGTTGAAAAACCAATTCCTAGCGACAAACCAATAAAAATAAAACTATTGCCCAAAGAAACTGCGGCCAACTCTGTCGAACCTAAGTTGCCAACCATAAAATTGTCGACAATCCCAATTAGGGTGTGACCTAACATTCCCAGAATTACAGGATATGCTAATTGTATATTGTATGAAAATTCTTTAGTATATTGTTTTATATTCAAAACCGTTTTTTTTGTAAAAGTAATTGTATTGCATTAAAAATCATGCCTTTTCAAATAATTAATTTTTTAGTTTATTTTTTTGAAAATTACAACATGAAAAAAATAGCATTTCTAGTATTTATCAATTTTGCAATTGTTTCTCAAGCTTCTGCAGTTTTAGGGATATTTTTACTCGTTACACTGCTGCACAAAAATTGTTGGAAAAACCCACTATGTTATTCGAAATTGTGTAAACCGATCAATGTTGTGTGGCAAGCCAGCAAGTGCAAATTCTGAAACCGCAGCATGAAATGATACAATTGGCAATGTTGATCATTTGTAATTTAGACAAAATGATTTTGGAGTTCCTACTGGTCGCGCTGGCTGGTTAGTCTTTCTGGTTCATGGTTAGGTTTAAGGTTCTCAGCACTTGTCAATAACGACTTCATTATTAGAAATTTAGAGATGTCAAGTAACAAAATTAATGCTGGACTATTATCCATAAATGCTTAAGGAAATTTAAAACAATGTTTATTTAAAAATATGCCATATTCAGGGAAAAATATTAGAAAATAAAATTATTTTGCTCGTGTCAAATTACAATCAAATTGCTATAAACCCAATCAATACATCAGAAATTTGTATTTTAGATTTGACTGATTCAAATAATTTAATAACAAGCTAAAAAATAATCGTTAACTAAGTACAAGTAAATTTTTTTTTTTTTTTAAAGAATGCTTTGAATTAATCTTAAAAGCATTTTTTTAAAATGTCGCCAATTCATTTTCTTATCGTTTTGATTACCTTTGCAGTAAAAAATCATATAATTTCTATCAATACTAATGCAAAACGAACTAACGCGAATAAATAAATTTCTATCAGAAACTGGCTATTGTTCTCGTCGCGAAGCTGACAAATTGCTCGATGCTGGTCGAATAACAATTAATGGTGTTTTGCCTGAATTGGGAACCAAAGTTTCAAACCAAGATGAAGTTCGTGTTGATGGAAGATTAATTCATGACAAGAAAGAAAAACCAATTTATTTAGCATTTAATAAACCGGTCGGTATAGAATGTACCACAAACCTTGAAGTGCGCTATAATATTGTAGATTATATAAACTATCCGAAAAGAATTTTCCCGATTGGTCGCCTCGATAAAGCCAGTGAAGGTTTAATATTTATGACCAACGATGGCGATATTGTCAACAAAATTTTACGTGCAAGAAACAACCATGAAAAAGAATATGTTGTTACAGTCAATAAACTAATAACTGACAGATTTATTGATAAAATGAGTAATGGTCTGCCAATTCTAGATACAATTACCAAAAAATGCAAAGTAGAACAAATTAGTAAAACAGTATTTAGAATTATTTTGACTCAAGGTCTCAACCGTCAAATTCGTAGAATGTGCGAATACCTTGGTTATGAAGTTACCGCTTTGAAACGCACAAGAATTATCAATATCAACTTGGATGTTCCAATTGGCAGGTATCGAGATTTGACCGACAGTGAAATTTTGGAACTCAACATACTCATAGCACCATCTAGCAAAACAGAGGAAGCCAGTTTTGTTAAGCCCCAAGCTATAAAAAGAAAAACAGAGTTTATAAAACGCGATGATATTCGATTTAAAGGGAAATCAGATTATTAAATTAGTTATAAACAAAATTTAATATTTTAACTCTAGAATTTTATAAAAATATAGAAGTGTTTAAGAAAATAAAAATTTAAATAAAATTTAGGTAAAACCAGTTTGTATATATGTAATTTTTATCCAAAAAAAATTACTTAATCCTTCTCATTTCGCGCGCCAACAGTGTGTTTTTTAGCAACATAGCAATGGTCATTGGACCAACACCACCAGGAACTGGAGTAATATGAGATGCTTTTTTGCTTACATTTTCAAAATCTACATCGCCAACAATTGCATATCCTTTTTCTGAATCATTATTGACACGAGTTATTCCAACATCAATAATTACTGCACCGTCTTTAATCATCTCGGCTTTTAAGTAATTAGGAACGCCAAGTGCCGTTATAATAATGTCAGCTTGAGTAGTTATTTGTGCAATGTTTTTGGTATAACTATGTGTTAACGTTACTGTTGAGTTGCCAGGAAAACCTTTTCGTCCCATCAAAATGCTCATTGGTCTACCAACAATGTGGCTTCTACCAATTACGACCGTATGTTTTCCTTTTGTTTCAACTCCATACCGCTCAAGTAATTCAAGTATTCCAAACGGTGTTGCAGGGATGAATGTCGTCATGTCTAGTGCCATTTTTCCAAAATTTTCAGGATGAAATCCATCAACATCTTTGCTTGGATCAATTGTCAACAATACTTTTTGAGTGTCAATTTGCTCTGGTAGGGGTAATTGTACTATAAATCCGTCAATATTATCGTCTTCATTTAGTTTTTTGATTTTTTTTAATAACTCGGTTTCCGATGTTGTGCTGGGCATTTTTACAAGGGTAGATTCAAAACCTACTCGCTCACAGGCACGTACTTTATTGGCGACATAAGTCATACTCGCTCCATCGTTACCAACAATTATTGCTGCCAAATGAGGCACTTTTTCGTTATTGGCTTTCATCAAATCGACTTCTGCTGTTATTTCGATTTTGATGTCGTTGGCTGTTTTTTTTCCGTCTAGTAGAATCATTTTTGGATATATGTTGTTGTTGTTTTTAACTTAAAACTTTTTAACGCATTCCCAATGGCATACCGCCACCTTTCATGTTACCCATCATTTTCATCATATTTTTTCCGCCTGGACCTTGCATCATTTTCATCATTTTGCTCATTTGGTCAAATTGTTTCATTAACTGATTTACTTCTTCAATTTTTCGTCCTGAACCTTTTGCAATTCTCGCTTTTCTTTTAACATCAATCAATGTTGGTTTACTGCGCTCAATTGGTGTCATCGAATAAATAATCGCTTCAATATGTTTAAATGCATCATCTTGAATTTCGACGTCTTTCATCGCTTTTGATGCTCCAGGAATCATACCAACCAAATCTTTCATGTTTCCCATTTTTTTAACCTGTTGAATTTGGGTCAAGAAATCATCAAAACCAAACTCGTTTTTGGCTATTTTCTTTTGCAATTTTCGGGCTTCTTCCTCGTCAAATTGTTCTTGCGCTCGTTCAACAAGCGACACAACGTCTCCCATTCCTAAGATTCGTTCTGCCATACGTTCCGGATAGAATACGTCTATTGCGTCCATTTTTTCGCCAGTTCCAACAAATTTTATGGGCTTGTTGACCACAGATTTTATAGAAATTGCTGCTCCACCGCGTGTATCGCCATCTAATTTCGTTAAAATTACGCCATCAAAATTCAATATATCGTTAAAAGCTTTTGCTGTGTTCACAGCATCTTGACCAGTCATGGCATCGACAACAAATAACGTCTCTTGCGGATTTAATGCCTTATGAACTCTCGAAATTTCGTCCATCATTTCACTATCGACTGCCAAACGACCTGCAGTATCGACAATTACAACATTATAACCTTTTTCTTTGGCATATTTTACAGCGTTGGTTGCAATTTCAACCGGATTATTATTGCCTAATTCGGAGTAAACTTCGACACCAATTTGGTCTCCAACAACATGCAATTGATTGATTGCTGCAGGACGATAAACATCACAAGCAACCAACATTGGTTTTTTATTTTTTTTGGTTTTTAAAAAATTGGCTAACTTTCCTGAAAAAGTAGTTTTTCCTGAACCTTGTAATCCTGACATCAAAATGACTGTTGGATTGCCCGACAAATTAATTCCTGCAACATCGCCACCCATTAATTCGGTCAATTCGTCTTTCACTAATTTGACTAGCAATTGCCCTGGTTGCAATGTTGTTAATACGTTTTGACCTATAGCTTTTTCTTTGACTTTGGTCGTGAAATCTTTAGCAATTTTGAAGTTAACATCGGCATCAAGTAGGGCACGACGGACTTCCTTTAGTGTTTCGGCAACATTAATTTCGGATATTTTTCCGTGACCTTTTAATGTATGTAATGCTTTGTCTAATTTTTCGCTTAAATTACTGAACATATTAATTTTTTTTTAAGTTGTGCAAATATAACTAAATTGAGATAATTTGTGTTTTAGAAAACGCGTTAATTTTCAAAAAAAATTATAACAATTCTAAATCTTCAAAGCGTTCAGGTTGACCCAATTCCAAAGCTTTAATTGATTGAATTGCATTGCCAGCAATGCCTTTTATAGCGCCATACATGCCAATTGTGTTGTCAACAACTTTGTCTAATTGTTTTTCTCGCTGTTTCCAAATGCGCTGCATGGCACGTTTTTCTTGATCCAAATCAGCTTGCATTTGCGTGAATCCTTCTACAATTGCTTCTATTTGTAAATGAAACTCATTGCTTGTCAAAAAATCATACAACATGGCCATTTTGTCGCCTTTGTTTTCTTGGGTTTGTACCGCTTTACTTATTTGAATTAATGATTGCCTCAAAACGGCGCTCAAACCTTTAAATTCTTCAAATGTACAAATCCAGATTCCTTCTTTAAAGCCCAATCTGTCCATTCCAGTTGGCAAAACTTCTGTTACCAAAACGCCGATATTGGCTTTTTTATCACGAATATCATTTTTGAACTTTTCTATCCAAGAGGGTTGAAAGTTTTTGGTGCGTTTGCTTTCATAGTATATTGTTCCGCAATTGCCTGTTTCTCTTGTGTTTACTGTTTGCAAACAATCTGCTCCATTGACACCTTTCTTTATTTCATCGATGGTATCTAAAGGAAAATTATTAGTCAACCATTCTTCAATTGCCAATTCCATAATTTCGCCTTGCAATTGCATAGAGCCTTGTTCCTGCTTCCGTTTCATTTCTTCGGTCAGTTTTTTTTGGTCTTCGAGTTGTTTTTGCATGACTGCAAATTTCAATTCGTTTTTATCGTCTTCCTGCTTGCGAATTTTTTCTCGTTCAATCACCAATTTTTCGTTCAATAATTTTTGGTTATTGGCATCGAGAACGTCTTTCATTTCCAGTTTTTCGCGTTGCAATTTGGCAATTTCGCCTGTCATTTTGCTCAATTCACGCAATTTTTCGGATTTTTCGGTCAATTCTTTTTCCATTTCCAGCAATCGGTCTTTGTTTTCTTCATCAAGCGATGCTTTTATTTTGGCGGTAATTTCTTTCTCGACAACTTTTTTTTCTTTCTCTAAACGTTCGGCAAAAAGGTCGTTTTCGTTTTTTTTCTTGATTTCAAATTCTGCTTTTTCTTTGAGTAATATCTCGTTCTTTAATTCAATTTCTTTGTTTTGAATTTTTGATTTTTCCAGGTATTCTTTCCTAACATTGTCTTCTATCTGATGCTTCAAAATATCGTTAACGTCAATAACGACATTGCAATTTGGACAATTTATGGTGGATTTATTATTCATTTTAAACTAATTTATTTTTGGGAATTTTTATATTTCGTAAAATTATAATTATTTTTTTAAATGCTATCCACGAGAAATAATTATATTTGTATTCGTGCAAAATAACATCTGAATAAATTTTTATCATGAGAATTAAATTTTTAGTTTCACTAATGTTCCTGCTAACTTCAATAAAAGGTCAAGCGTCTTTTATTTTGTTGCCAATGGACGAAACTACACAAAAAAACCATCTTAAAGCATACGGAATTACATATTGGAGTTTATCTAAAGATTATAAAGCCAGTTGGTTGCTCAATTATCGTGGTGGTTCGTTTTTGTTGCCCGATGCTAGTGAAATTCGCAAAGAATGTCAAATTCGAGGTGTAAGTTTTGAGGTTTTATCAGATTCAGAAGCAGCAATTATTCTTGAAGAGATATCAAGTCCATCACAAAATATGGATGCTGTAGCACTCGAGAAAGCTCCTAAAATTGCGGTTTATACACCCAAAGGCAAACAGCCTTGGGACGATGCTGTAACAATGGTTTTGACTTATGCCGAAATTCCATTCACATCAGTTTATGATGAAGAGGTTTTAGGAGATGCATTGATTCAATATGAATGGTTACACCTGCATCACGAAGATTTTTCTGGGCAATATGGTAAGTTTTATGCCATGTATAAAAATGCTCCTTGGTATATTCAACAAAAAAGAGATTCAGAAGCGCTGGCATTAAAATTAGGTTTCAATAAAGTATCTGAAGAAAAATTGGCGGTTGCCAAAAAAATTCGTGATTTTGTTATTGGCGGTGGTTTTATGTTTGCTATGTGTTCAGCAACAGATAGTTTTGATATTGCTTTGGCGGCAGATGGAGCAGATATTTGTGAGACAATGTTTGATGGTGACCCTAGCGAAGGCAATTATCAATCGAAATTGAACTATAACAATTCGTTTGCTTTCAAAAATTTTATACTAGATCGAAAACCAGAACATTATGAGTTTTCTGATATTGATACTACCGAAAAACGCAAAATTCCAATGGAAAAAGATTACTTTACCTTAATGGATTTTTCTGCTAAATGGCATCCAATTCCGACCATGTTGTGCCAAAATCACACACAATTGGTCAAAGGATTTATGGGCCAAACAACTGCATTTGATAAAGAATTAGTAAAAACTAATGTTTTGGTTCTAGGCGAAAATGAGTTAAACGAAGAGGCACGCTATATTCATGGCCAAAAGGGTAAAGGAATGTTTACTTATTTTGGTGGTCACGATCCAGAAGATTTTCAGCACAGAGTAGGCGATGAGCCAACTGTTTTGGACTTGCATCCCAACTCGCCTGGTTTTAGATTGATTTTGAATAATGTGCTTTTCCCTGCTGCTAAAAAGAAAAAACAAAAAACTTAATTTTTGAATCAAATGACAATTCAAGATTATATATAACGTTGCTGCTGATAAAAAAAAGATTTTGTGCAACTTGTAATTTGTTAGAAAAAATATTCCAAAAGACTTTGAAGAAATGATCTCCTATAAAGTAATTGGTTTTGTGCTGCCAAAATCAATTTATCTTGATTGTTGCCCTTGTCATGCAAGATTGCCTTTGGCTTTTTTAGTACTTGCCGCTCAAAAAAATTTCATATAGATTTATCATTTGAGAATCTATGCTGATGATGCTTTAGTTAAGTGTGTTGTTGCTGAGTTTCCTAAATATTGTAAGCTAAAAATAGATATGGGAAAAAGTGGTTATAATTTACAGCACTTAAATGTTCAAGTTTGTATTATATGCTTCAACTAAATATGTTTTATAAATAGTTTTACTTATTAGTATCAATTACATAATTCAAAACTTTGGCCATCAAATGTACCCTGTCTTTACCTAAAACATTGTGTTTATGCATTGGATAAGCAAAAAAATCAACTTGTTTTTCGGCTTCTATAAACTTTTTCAAAAGGACATAGTTGTTTTGTAAAACCACAACATCATCAGAGGTTCCGTGAATTAAAAGCAGTTTGCCTTTCAAATTTTTCACATGATTTAATGTGCTTGATTCATCAAAACCTTTTTGGTTTTCTGCAGGTGTGTCCATATATCGTTCGCCGTACATGGTTTCATAAAACTTCCAATCAGTAACGGTGCCACCGGCAATTCCTACCTTAAACGTGTCTGGTTTGCGCAGCATTAAAGAGGTTGTCATGAAACCACCGTAGCTCCAACCGTGAACAGCCAATCTATTCTCATCAACAAATGGTAGTGACTTTAAATATTCGACTCCTTTTAATTGGTCTTCCATTTCATTGGTTCCACATTGACCATGAATGGCACTTTCGAATGCAAAACCTCGATTATCAGACCCACGATTATCGACTGTAAAGACTAAATAACCTTGTTCTGCCATCCACATCATCCACAATTGTGCATTGTCCAAAAATGTGTTAGTAATCATTTGCGCATGCGGTCCGCCATAAACGTAAACCAAAACGGGATATTTTTTCGATGCATCAAAATTACTTGGTTTTATTAGTCTTGTGAATAAATCGGTTGTGCCATCGGCTGCTTTTATAGTTTTCACTTCAGAAGTGCCGATTTGGTAACCGTCATATTTGTTTTTGCTTTCTAATAAGATTTTAGATTTTAAATTTTTATCATAAATCAATGATTTTGATGGTGTTGAATGATTAGAATATTCATCAAACAACCAATTTCCGTCAGTTGATATAGATACATTATGAACACCTAAATCTTTAGTAATCAATGTTTGTTTTCCTTTCAAATCAACTTTGTATGCCAACATATTGATACCAAATTCTCCCGTTGCTTTAAAATAAATTTCGGTTCCGTTGGTATTTGTTCCGATAATTTCTCGAACAGGAAAGTTATTAATGGTCAATTGCTTAATTAATTTTCCTTCAATCGAATAATAATACAATTGTTGAAAACCATCTTTTTCAGAAAACCATACAAAATTGTTTGAATTTTTGTTCGGAAAAAAAGCATTATGCTCAGGTTCAACCCATTTTGGATTATTCTCGTTGAGAATCGTTCTCACAAAAGCACCCGAATTGGCATCATAAACATTCAAACTCATTTCGTTTTGACCACGATTTACTTCAGCAATTAAAACATATTTTTCATCAGGCGACCAAGATAGATTGGTCAAATAATCATCTGTAACTCCTGATTTGGGTGTGATAAAAACTGTATTTTTGCTTGATAAATTATAAATTCCAACTCGTGGTTTTTCTGATTTTTGCCCAACCATTGGATATTTAATACCAGCCAATTTTGCTGGTAATTCATTATAGTCTATTAATGGATATTCAGCAACATCAGTTTCGTCTTTTTGGTAAAACGCCAGAAAACTTGACTTCGGTGACCAAAAGATGCCGCCCGAAATGCCAAATTCGCTTCTAGAAATGGTTTGTCCTGAAACAATATTTTTGTCTTCGTTGTTGGTAATTATAATTTTTTCTTTGTTTTTGTTTAAATAAAAAAGATTATTTATATCAGTAAAAGCTATAAATTCTTTACTTGAATTGAAAGTTGCATTTTCATAATCGACAGCAAGTTCATGAGTCAATCTTCCTGTTTTAGAAGTCAAATTGTACTCATAATATTTTGAACCATTTATCAAGATAATATTATTAACGTCCTTAAATTCAATGCCAAAGAAATTTTTAAAATCAGAACCTAAATTTTTATTCAAATCAGACAATGAAATCAACTCCTTTGGCGTATTATCTAATGCATTTGCGGTTAGCAATTTAGTCCATTTTTCTGCACAATAAACATAATTATTGGTACTTGGAATCCATTGAAATCCTAGCATTTTATCTGCTCCAAATTTTCGACCTTGTTGTAAAACACTCTCTTCTAGCGTTATTTTTTTTAGTTGTGCTAACGATGCAACAGAAATTAAAATTGTAGTAAATAGTATTATTATTTTTTTCATTTTCTTTTTTTTATAGTTCAATTTTCACGAAACTACTATTATCTTTTGTTTAATTGTAAAAAGTTGGTGTTTTTGAATCAATTTGTCTAGACCTCTAGCCAGCTAATTGCTATTTTGAAAATTCTAAATTACTGATTCGTTCAAATGTCATTCTAAGTTTAGATTTTGTTAATTCGTTTATTCTTTTTTAATTAGATTTGTTTATTTGTTGCCTCCACAAATAATTCTGCATCACTCGATTTTGGAATGTTAATAAAGGTGTATTACAAGTTTTTCAATCGTTAACATTTTAGTAAAACGGTTCTGTTTTTATCTGAAATTATATCATTGGTTTTGTTAGGAAAATTATTTTGTAAAAATTTATTAGTGTACAATCTCAATTATTTATTTAATTTAAAACAACTTCTTGCACGGTGCCCGAGCAGTAATCAATCTATTTTTTAAGATTTAAACGCAAATGGTTATATTTAATATTTTTATTTAAAATTGCGTTGCAAAAATAAAATAAGTGTTTGAATAAGTTGTTACTAATCTTATTTTTTTTTTAAATTGGATTTAATTTATAGCTGCTATCTTATAGATTAGCCAAATTTTCAAGTTTAATTCAAATTTTGGAATAATTTTTAAGAGTTACTGTTTTTTTAAAGACTTTATGTCATAATGTTTAGCTTTTATAGTCTAGCATTGAAAACGGAACGATTAAATACTCCCTTCCTCATTTTCTTTATCTAAATATTCTTGAACAATATTGATGGCATTGGTCACCACATCGCTCAAAGCAGTGATAAAACTGCCTTCTTCGGCATTGTCAATTGCGTGCTTTATAGCCTCGACTTCGATACTTATAATTTCATGTGTAACTGGTTTACCGCATGCTGCAACACCATCTAGAATCAAGCCAATGATTTCTTCTTCGGTGCGACCGCGCAAATATTTTTCTTGACGAATAATAATATGGTTAAACATTTTGCCTGCTAAACGCCCACATTCTTTAATATCCTCATCGCGGCGGTCACCAACTCCGGCTATAATTCCTATTTTTTTGGTGGCTTGCACACTTTCAAGGTATCCTTCTACTGCGCTGTATCCAGCCGGATTATGAGCAAAATCTATTAAAACTTTAAATTTTTTGAACTCAAAAATATTCATTCTTCCTGGGGTTTGCGCAACACTAGGTATAAATGTTTTTAATGACAAGCTGATATCTTCAGTTTTGAAACCATACAAGTAACTGGCTAATGTTGCTGCTAAAACATTAGCGATCATGAATTTAGCTTTTCCACCTAACGTCAATGGCACATGACTAGCTCGCTCAACACGAATTTTCCACTCTCCTTTTTTAACAGTGATAAATCCATTTTCATAAACTGCAACAATTTTTCCCTCTTTGCATAATTTTTGAATCAGCGGATTATTTTCGTCTAAAGAAAAGTATGCTACATTGCATGACAAGTCGTTTGCGATCTTCACACAATGCGCATCGTCAGCATTTAAAATTGCCCATCCGTCTTTTTTAACGCTTTTGGCAACTGTGGCTTTTACTCGTGCCAAATCATCTAAACTATTAATGTCGTTTAATCCTAAATGGTCTTCTTGAATATTGGTAATGATTGCAATATCGCAGCAGCTGAAACCTAATCCAGAACGCAAAATTCCACCACGAGCTGTTTCTAGAACTGCAAATTCTACTGTTGGATCTTTCAAGATATATTCTGCAGAAATTGGCCCAGTTGTATCGCCTTTTTCCATCATATGGTTTTGAACATATATTCCGTCAGATGTTGTGAAACCAACTTTATAACCATTATTTTTAACAATATGAGCTAACAAGCGAGTAGTAGTTGTTTTTCCATTAGTTCCGGTAACTGCAATAATCGGTATTCTACTTGGTTTTCCTGGAGGATACAACATGTCAATAACTGGTGAAGCTACGTTTCTTGGCAATCCTTCTGATGGTGCCAAGTGCATGCGAAAACCTGGTGCAGCGTTTACCTCAAGAATGCAACCACCATTTTCTTTTAAAGGCTGTGTTAAGTTTTCAGCCATTATGTCGACTCCACAGATGTCGAGACCTATTACTCTTGAGATACGTTCACAAAGAAAAATATTTTCTGGGTGCATCATGTCTGTTACATCTACTGATGTTCCTCCAGTACTAAGGTTTGCTGTTGATTTTAAATAAACAATTTCATCATTTTTTGGGATTGTATCGACCGTGTAATTTAATTTTTCGAGTAAATCTTCAGTGTCACGATCGATTTCAATTTCGGTTAACACATTTTCGTGACCATAACCACGCCGTGGGTTTTTGTTTGTTTCAATTATCAATTCTTCAATGGTATGCTTTCCGTTACCAACAACATGTGCAGGAACTCTTTTTGCAGCTGCTACTAATTTATTATCTATAATAAGTACTCGAAAATCGTGTCCAGTAATGAATTTTTCGACAATAATTCTATTACTAAATTTTTTAGCATAGTCCAAACCTTCAACAGCTTCTTCTCTAGTTTTTACGTTTATTGATGCGCCTTTTCCATGGTTTCCGTCCAATGGTTTTAATACAATTGGGTAACCAATTTTTTTAATAACCTCGTCTAGATCTTCTTCGTCAACACAAATCCCACCACGTGCAACAGGAATACTTGCTGCATCTAACATTTTTTTTGTTTGTTCTTTGTTACATGCAATATCTACTGCAATGCTGCTTGTTTTGCAGGTTATTGTAGCTTGAAAACGCATTTGATTAATTCCGTAACCTAGTTGCACCAGTGAATTTGTTCCTAATCGAATCCAAGGAATATCTCTGTTTACGGCTTCTTGTACAATGCTGCCTGTACTTGGTCCAAGTCTAACTTTGTTACGAATGACTCGCATTTTTTGGATATCGGCCTCGTGGTCATATTCTGTTCCAGCAATCAATGCTTCGGCAATTGCAACAGCGCTTTCGGCTGCAAAAAGTCCAACATTTTCTTCAGTGTAACTAAATACAACATTATATATCCCTGGTGTTTTGGTTTCGCGGGTTCGACCAAAACCCGTTTCCATTCCTGCAAGGGTTTGAATTTCTAGTGCAATATGCTCTATAACATGCCCCATCCAAGTGCCTCGTTCTATGCGTGAGAAAAAACCACCACGACATCCTTCGGAACAGCGGTGTTCTATCATTGTTGGAAACATGGCTTCAATTCTTTCTCGAAAGCCATCAATTTTGTTAGTTGGATATTGTTCCATTTCTTCTAAATCCAAACGCATTTGAATTAATTTTTTGCGCCGCACGCTCCAGATATTTGGTCCTCTTAGGGCTTGAATTTTTAGAATTTTCATAAATTAGTTATAAACGGTTTGTTTTGCTTTTTTAGTAGATTTTGCTAAATGTAGGTAGTTTTTGTTATAAAAAAGCATTTAAAAGTTTTTATTGAGAATTATTTTTTAATATTTTTTTAAAATCATAAATAATGAACGTTTTGAGAAGTTAATTAGTTTAAAATCATATTTTTAATTTAAAACAAAATTTTTACATACAATGATTTTTTTTTATCAAAAAAATGTAATTTTGGCAATATTTCAAAAATAAATGTATAAAAATTATTTCAAGCGAATTTTCGATTTAATATTTGCCTCTATAGGATTTATAATATTGTTACCAATTTTTTTATTGGTAAGCATGTTGTTGTTTGTGTCCAATAATGGAAAACCTTTCTTTTTTCAATTAAGACCAGGTTTAAATGGGAAAATATTTAAAATAATAAAATTCAAAACCATGAATGACCAAAAAGATCCTTTAGGCAACTACTTATCAGATGAAATTAGGTTAACAAAATTAGGAGCGTTTGTAAGAAAAACTTCTTTAGACGAAATTCCACAGTTGATAAATGTGATTGTTGGCGATATGAGCCTTATTGGTCCAAGACCTCTTTTGCCAGAATATTTACAACATTATACTGACGAGCAACAAAAAAGACATAATGTTCGTCCAGGAATTACTGGTTTAGCGCAAGTTAATGGAAGGAACGCAATTTCTTGGGATGAAAAATTTGAATTTGATGTTTTTTATGTAAAAAAAATGACTGTTTTATTAGATTTAAAAGTGGTTTTCATGACAATATTTAAAATATTTAAAACAAATGAAGTTTCAGCATTTGGGCATTCAACAATGCCAAGATTTGATGAACACAAAAAGGCCGAGTTAAAAATTTAATTAAAAAATGATAAAAAACATATTAGTTACGGGCGCAGGAGCACTATTGGGACAAGGTATTCTTAGGTTATTACAAATTGCAGATTTCGAAAAAAAAATATTTACAGCCGATCCAGACGCACGTTCGACTGGACATTGGTTGGGCGATTTTGCAATTACAATTCCAAAAGTAAATGAAGCAAATTATATTTCGGAAATTGAAAAAATTGTCTACAATCACAAAGTTGATGCTATTTTGGTTGGAACTGATGTAGAATTACTCATTCTAGCTGAAAATAAGGATAGTTTTTTAGAAAAATACAACTGCAAAATTATTGTTAGCAATCAAGAGGTTATTGCTATCGCAAATGATAAATATTTGACAGCTAATTTTTTAGAGCAAAATAATTTCCCTTTTCCATACTCTGTGATGGCTAATAAAATGGAAAATTTAATCGAAATTGAACAACGATTTGGTTTTCCACTATTTGCAAAACCATTCGATGGGGCAAGATCATTAGGAATAAAAAAAATTGAAGATAACGAGGAATTATTTGAAATATTCGATCCGAATAGCAATTTAGTTGTTCAACAGTATATTCCAGAAAACGAAGGTGAATTTACATCGGGCTGTGTGGTTATCGACGGAAAATGCAAAGCAATTGTAACTTTAAAGCGGGATTTGCGCGATGGAAATACTTACAGGGCTTATATTGACAAAGAAACTTCAAAGTATGACGAGTTTATAATTCCTATCGCTGAAAAATTAAATCCAGATGGACCCGTTAATTTTCAATTTAGAATTTTAGACAGCAAACCAGTAATTTTTGAAATTAATGGTCGATTTAGTGGAACATCCCCACTGAGACATTTTTTTGGATTTAATGAGGTGGAAGCCATTTTAAAGTATCATTTTTTTGGAATAGAAATCGAAAAACCAATCTTAAAAAACGGAATGGTTATGAGGACGTGGTCAGATATGTTTGTAGATGAAATAGAATTTAATAATCTGAAAAACAACAAGATATTAGAAAATCCAAAAGCTAATTTTTTTGGTTTTAGTCTTATAGAATAAAAATTTAAAACAATGAAAATATTGATTTTTGGCGGAAATGGTTTTTTGGGCAGCGAAATTGCTTTGTTGCTACAATCAAAAAAAATTGAATATTACACAGTTTCAAGAAGCAAAAGCACTTGTAATTTCAAAATTGATATTAGTAATTTTGATGATTTTAAAAAATTACCAAATAATTTTTTTGATGTTGTAATAAATTGTGCTACTATGCTTCCAGGCGGGCACTATCTTGATAATGCTTATCTCGACAAAATTTACAGTACCAATATTTTAGGTTCACAAAATATTTGCAAATGGATAGATAACCAAAAATCTGTAAAAAAAATCGTAAACTGTTCGACTTTAGTAGTTGCCAATAAACCTTGGAATTTGAATATAAATGAAGAAACTAATACTTATCCGACGGGGAATCATGTTTTATATAGCGGTTCAAAATTAATGCAGGAATTGATTTTTGCTACGTTTGCTAAATATAAAAAATTAGATTTAGTGCAGCTTAGGTTTTCAACATTATACGGAAAATTAATGCCTTGGAATGGCATAATTTGCGATTTTATTGACCAAGCAAAAAATAATAACGCAATTCAATTATCAAATGGAAGCCAAGTAAGTGCCGATTTTTTAAATGTTATTGACGCTGCTAAAATAACGATAGCATCAATTGAAAGTGATATTGAAGGAATCGTAAATGCAGCTTCAGGCAAAGAAACTTCTTTATTGGAATTGGCTAATTTTATAACTGAAATTATAAATAAAAATATAGAAATAAATAATTCTGAAAGCGACAATTTTATTGATAATCGATCTGTTATCAACATAAATAAGCTCGCAACGATAATTAATACTAATGATTTTATAGATATTAAGAACGGAATTAAACAAATATTGCAGTCATGATAATTACAGTTTTTGGCGATGTTCACGGCAATTTGATAGCGTTAGAAAAATTATTTGAAATAGAAAAATTTGAAACCGATTTATTTATTTCTCATGGTGATATTGTTAATTATGGACCATGGTCAAATGAGTGTGTTTCGTTTTTAGAAAATCAAAAAAACTGTAAGTTGTTAAAAGGTAATCATGAAAAATATTTTATCGATGGATCTTATGGTGGCGAAAATATAATTGCTCGAAGTTTTTTTGATATTTGTTTTGAAAATTTTGATGACTCAAACAAAAAAATTATTGCAAATTATAACGATTTTTATGAATTGGAAGATTTCAAAATTCAACATACAATTTTTGATAAATATATTTTTGCTGACACAGATATTTCGACCAATTTAATCACAAAAAACCAAATTATTGGCCATTCGCATCAACAATTTGAAAGAGATTTAACAGGTTTTAAAATTTTTAATACGGGAAGCGTTGGTCAAAACAGAAATTTTATTAATCAATCAAATTATTTAAAAATCGATACTGAAACAAATCAAGTTTTTTTGAAAAATTTTATTCATAATATCGATGCATTAATCGATCAAATGAAAATTGAAAAATATCCAGAGATTTGCACCAATTATTATTTTTCAAAAAAAAGAATTTAAAAATGCCAAAACGTATCTTCGACCACACTTTTTCATTTTTAGCACTATTAGTTCTAGGAATATTTATTGTTTTATTTTGGGTTTTGGCAAGTATTGATACAAATTCAAACGGTTTTTTCATTCAAGAACGAATTGGTCAATTTGGCAAACCTTTCAAGATTTTTAAATTAAAATCTATGAAAAACCATTCAAAAACAATAACAAGATTCGGAAAATTTATAAGAAAATTTAAAATAGATGAGTTACCACAATTATTGAATATTTTTTTCGGCACAATGAGTTTCGTTGGGCCAAGACCAGATATTGCGGGATATTATGATAAGTTAGAAGGCGAGAACCGAAATGTTTTGAATCTAAAACCAGGATTGACCTCATTTGCATCTATAAAATATGCTAACGAAGATGAAATTTTATCAAAACAAAAAAATGCTTTGCAATACAACGATGAAATTATTTTTCCAGATAAAGTTGAAATGAATTTACAATATTTTCACAATCAATCATTATTATTAGATGTAAAAATTATTTTTAAAACTATTTTTAGGTAACTTTCAATCTTGTAATTTGTTTTGTCATATTTGCCCTTCGAAGTTACAATAATCAAGCATCTTGTTTGGAATAACAATATATTATTAGCTTTAATATTTTGTAAATATAACACACTGGTTTATTTTATAAATTTAAAAAGACTATGAATACCGAGAAAATATGGCTTTCATCACCACATATGGGCGGAACCGAACAACAATTTGTAAATGAAGCATTTGCGACCAATTGGATTGCGCCTTTGGGACCAAACGTAACAGGTTTTGAACAAGATTTGGAAAAGTTTATTAGTCATGATGCTCATGTAGCAGCATTAAGTTCTGGCACGGCAGCTATTCATTTAGGTTTGGTAATGTTAGATGTTAAGGCTGGTGATGTGGTGCTTTGTCAAAGTTTTACGTTTTCAGCATCTGCAAATCCTATTTGTTATCAAGGTGCAACGCCTATTTTTATCGATAGTGAGCCATTTACTTGGAACATTTGCCCATTAGCACTAGAAGAAGCAATTATTGATACTATTGCAAATGGACAAAAACCTAAAGCAATAATTGCAGTTCATTTATATGGAATGCCTTTTCAGGCTGATAAAATATCGATAATAGCTGACAAATATAAAATACCAATTCTTGAAGACAGTGCCGAAGCGCTTGGCAGTACTTTTAAAGGACAGAAGTGTGGAACTTTTGGTGATATTGGCGTTTTATCTTTCAATGGTAATAAAATAATCACCACATCAAGCGGTGGCGCAATAGTAACCAGAACTGCAGAATTGAAAAATAAAGCAGTTTTTTTGGCAACGCAGGCTCGTGACAATGCAGCACATTATCAACACAGCGAGATTGGATATAACTATAGGTTGAGCAATATTTCGGCAGGAATTGGACGTGGACAAATGCTGGTGCTTACTAAGCACATTGGTTTGCGAAGAGCAATGCACGATTTTTATGTAGCTTATTTCAAGAATATTGATGGCATTAAAGTTTTTACCGAGCCTAACGATGATTATTTTTCCAACCATTGGTTGTCGGCAATCATCGTAAATCCTGAAAAAACTGGAGGAAGAACCCGAGAAGATTTAAGATTATTTCTAGAGAAAGAGAATATAGAAAGTCGTCCATTGTGGAAACCAATGCACTTGCAACCTATTTTTAAGCAATACAAATATTTTGGATCTAACGTGTGCGAAAAATTGTTTGAAAACGGATTATGTTTGCCTTCGGGATCTAATTTAACGATTGCCGATAAATATAGAATTACAACTGCTTTTGATTTATTTTTTGCATCAAAAAAATAATTAATTTAGAAAAATAATTAATTTCGTAAAAAATTTATTAGTTACTATTTGAAAAAAAATATTAATAAGTAAGATGTCAATACTTTAAAAATAAAACTACTGTTATTTTAGTTTTAATTTTTTAAAAATTAAATTAATGATTAATTCGATATTTCGTATCTTAAAAAATAGTTATTTAGGAAAACGCTTTCTAACATTGGGTTATTTGCCTCGTTGGGTAATTTTTATTTTCGACTTGTTTTTAACTTTGTTTTCAAGCATAACCACTTTTTTTATAATGAGTGGCTTGACGGTTACGTTTTATAATCAGTTGAATGTAACGATGAGGCACACAATAATATTAATTGTCAATGCACTTTTTTTTCTAGTATTTAGAATCTACTCAGGCATTATTCGACATTCAACATTTATTGATGGTGTAAAATTATTGGCATCAACAACATCTTCATTTTTGGTTTTGATAGTTGTAAATTATGCTTATTTTCATTTTTACAATACCAAAATATATTTAACAACAAGTTTGTTTATATGTTATGTCGTTACTTTTTTGTCGTTGTTTTTATTTAGAATAATGGTCAAATATATATTTGAAATATACAGTCAGAATTATCATGATAAAAAAGAACGGGTAAACACCGCTATCTACGGCACGGACGCCAATGCTATATCAGTTGCCAATGCTTTAAAAATTGAAATTCCAAGTAGATTTAAATTACGAGTTTTTATTGATAAAAGTTCAATAAAGTATTCATCAAATAAGCGAATTTTAAATTTACCACTTATCAACTGCAAGGATAGCTTATTGAGTATTTTTAATACATTTAAAATCGAGGCACTAATAATTACAGATAAAAACCTCTCTCAAAAAGAAATTTTGGCAATTGTTGATCAATGTTTGGAACTTGATATAAAAGTATTTACCGTGCCAGTAATCACTGATTGGGAAAACAGTAACCAAATCGCAAAAAAAATAACAAAATTTAAAATAGAAGATTTACTTAGTAGAAAACCAATTTCATTAGACAATCATGCAATTTCTAATCAGTTAAAAGGAAAAACAATACTGATAACTGGCGCGGCAGGTTCAATTGGGAGTGAAATTACTAGACAAATAATTAAATTTGAGCCCAATAAAATTTTGGTTCTTGACCAAGCAGAAACACCACTACACAACCTAACCCTTGAATTACATAGTTTAAATAACCATGTCACGGTTTTAAGCTTTCTTGCGGATATAAAAGATTTTTCGACCCTAGAGTCTATTTTTAAAAATTATAAACCCGAAATAGTTTATCATGCTGCGGCATATAAGCATGTGCCTTTAATAGAGGATAATCCAGCGCAAGCAATTTTTACAAATATAATTGGAACCAAAAACTTAGCAGATTTGTCACAAAACTACAGCGTTGAAAAGTTTGTAATGGTTTCGACGGATAAAGCTGTAAATCCAAGCAGTATAATGGGAGCAAGTAAACGCATTGCTGAAAAATATGTACAAGCTATGTTTTCTAATAATAATATAAAATGTAAGGGCAAATGCACCAAATTTATTACAACGCGTTTTGGTAATGTTTTGGGTTCAAATGGATCAATTGTGCCGTTATTTGCTAAACAAATTCTAGACGGTGGACCACTAACCATTACGCATCCTGAAATAATTAGGTATTTTATGACCATTCCCGAAGCCTGCCAATTGGTGTTAGAAGCTGGAGCAATGGGTAACGGTGGTGAAATATTTATATTTGATATGGGGCAGCCTGTAAAGATTATAGATTTGGCAACCAAAATGATTAGATTAGCAGGTTTTACACCTAACAAGGAAATCAAAATTGAAGTAATAGGGCTTCGTCCAGGAGAAAAACTATATGAAGAATTGCTCAACGATAACTCTAAAACTCTGCCAACTCACAACAAAAAAATATTAATTGCACAGGAACTTATTGATGATTATTTAGAAATTGAATCCCAAATTTTAGATTTAGAAAACATAACTAAATTACAAACAAATTTTGAGATCGTTGCCAAAATGAAAAACATAGTTCCCGAATTTATTAGTATGAATTCGGTTTATGAAAACTTAGATGAAATAATTAAAAATAATGATTAACAAAATGCATTTATTTTATTTGTAATATTGCAGCCTAAATTATTAAAAATGAAAATTTTCAGTTTTATATTATTCTTGATAATTACATCAATAATTTTTTCGTGTGCTGTTCCTAAAAATATTATTTATTTGCAAGACGCAGAAAAATATAACGGTGATTTAGCTATTGGGGATTTTGAACCAAAATTGCAGCCCGATGATAAATTAAGTATCATTGTTTCTGCTGAAAATGCAGAGTTGACGCAACCGTTTAATATGCCAGAATTACAAGTTAATTACAATGATTCAAAATCAATCGGCAATATTAAAACTTATTTAATTGACAATGCTGGTTATATTGATTATCCAATAATTGGTAAAGTAAAAATGGCTGGACTTACTAAATCTGAAGCTAATAATAGAATAGTTGAAAATATTTCGCCATATTTTAAAACCAAACCTACTGTAAATTTAGAAATTTTGAATTTTAAAGTTTCTGTTCTAGGCGAAGTAAGGTCGCCTGGAACAATCCAAACATCAAGTGATAGAATGACATTATTAGAAGCAATTGCGAAAGCTGGTGATTTAACGATACTTGGAAAAAGAGAAGACATATTATTGATAAGAGATTTTAATGGACACAAAACTTTTCACAGAATAGATTTGACCAATACCAAGTTTATAAATTCACATTTTTATTATCTTAAGCAGAATGATGTTTTAATTGTAGAACCGAATAAAAAGGCGGTAAGGATTTCAGAAAACACAATCAATGCGGGAATTGTTTTCTCAGGTTTAAGTTTGTTGTTAACTGTCTTTATTGTTTTTTTTAAAAAATAGATAATTATGGAAACTCAATCTAGCCTCAATAACTCAATTCTGGAAACAGAAGATTCAATAAATATTCGAGAACAAATAGAAAATTATCTAATTCATTGGAAATGGTTTTTGTTTTCGTTATTTCTAGCACTATCAATTGCTATTGTTTTTTTTAGATATTCAATTCCATTATATAATTCCTCTACAACAATTTTAATTAAAGACGATAGGAAAGGCGGCATTCAAACAGAACTTTCTGCATTTTCTGATTTGGGATTAATGGGTTCAAAAAGCAGTATAGAAAACGAAATTGAGGTTTTGAAATCTCGGACACTTATTGAACGCATTGTAAAAAAACTAGGTTTAAATGTTTCTTATTTTTCACAAGGTCGAATAAAAACTGTAGAAAAATATAAAGATAGTCCAGTTTATTTTAATTTTTTTGAGCAATCTGAATCTTTTTTTGATAAAAATTCTTTTTTTAATATTAATTCAATTAGTTCCAATAAATTTGAGTTAATTGAAGATGAAACTAATAAACTAGGCGTTTTTTCTTTTGGAGATATCATTGTTTTAAGAAATGCAAAGCTAATTATAACTAAAAATATCAATAAAAATATTCTTAACGAACAAAAATTTTCATTATTTATTACTGTTGATAAAGTAATAAACAGCGTTCAAAGCTATAAAGGACGTTTAGTAATATCTCCTGTTGGTAAAAATACAAATATCGTAGAATTAACAATTAGCGATCCAATAAAAGAACGTGCGGATTTTTTTTTAAATAATTTAATAAAAATCTATAACGAAGAAGCAATCGAGGATAAAAATTATATATCCAAAAAAACAGTAGACTTTATTGACAATAGAATTCGACTTATTACAGATGAATTAAGTGGTGTAGAAAAAGATGTTGAGGGTTTTAAAAACACCAACAGATTCGTTAATTTGGAATCTGAAGCAAATTTATATTTACAAAACACCTCTGAGTTTGAAATGCAGTTAAATGATATAGAAACCCAACTTATTATTACAAAATCTTTGTCTGATTTCGCAAGAGATAAACCTATCGGAGAGCTAATGCCAACAAATATTGCACCATTTGAAAGCAACACTAGTGAACAAATTGCCGAATATAATGCATTGATTTTGAATAGGAATAGGCTTATAAAAGAAGGAAGCAATAAAAGTCCGATTGTCAACAACTTGAACCAAAAGATAGATGAATTAAATTTTGCAATAAAACAGTCGCTAAGCCGCCTAAAAACTAATTTAACCATAAAAAAATCTAGTTTAAATAGGCAAATAAACGTTGTAGAAAATAAAATTTCTAAAATTCCAAATCAAACAAGATTGCTCAGGGGAATTGAAAGACAACAACAAATAAAAGAATCACTATACTTATATCTATTACAAAAACGTGAAGAAACTGCAATCGCTCTTGCTGTTACTGCGCCTAATATAAAAGTTATTGACACGGCCTATTCATCATCAAATCCTATCTCGCCCAACAAAAATTTAATTTATCTAATTGCTATTTTTTGTGGTTTTGCAGTCCCATTTGCAATAATCTATGTTTCACAATTATTAGATACTAAACTCAAAACAAGGTTAGATCTAGAAAAAAGTGTTACAGTACCATTTATTGGTGATGTTACCAGATCCCAAAAAAATGATGAAATTGTTAATACAAATGATCGTTCAAGCACAGCCGAATCATTAAGAATTGTTAGAACAAATTTAGAATTTCTTTTAAGCCAAGTTCCAGAAGGCAAAGCCAAAACTATATTTGTAACTTCGACTATACCTAAAGAAGGAAAAACATTTATAGCTATTAATTTGGCAAGTACAATTGCACTTTCAGGCAAACGAGTTGCCATTTTAGGTATGGATATTAGGAATCCTCAAGTTGGTAAATATGTAGATTTGCCAACTATCGGAATAACTAATTATTTGTCAAAACCCAATCAAGATATTAATGACTATTTATTTAAAATAAATGGTTACGAAAATTTTTATGGAATAGCAGCAGGGACAATTCCGCCAAACCCAGCCGAATTGCTTATGAGTGACAAAGTAAAAGAAATGTTCATCGAGCTAAAAAATAATTTTGATTACATAATTGTAGATACCGCACCAATAAGTTTAGTAACTGACACACTAATAATTTCTAAAAATGCCGATGCATTTATTTATGTAGCAAGATCTAATTATCTACAGAAAAATTTATTAAAAATTCCAGAAACATTGTACCGAGATAAAAAACTACCTAACATGTCAATATTGCTAAATGACACCGTTAGAAGCAAACGAATTGGATATGGTTATTCATACGGTTATGCTTATGGTTATTCTAATTTCATTGAAAATGAAAATATTCTCACAAAAATTTATAATAAACTATTTAAAGGTTAATACCTAAATATTTGATTGTTTTCAATTGCCAATTCTAAGTTTTTTACATTGTTAATTTTTATTTTATTGTCAAAACTATTGATGTGATTTTCATGATGAATGTCCGATCCAACAAAATTTATCATTTCATTTTCTAATAATTTATCGGCTGTCTTTTGTGCTTCTTTGCCATAATAGCCAACTGTTGAAAGTAAATTGAGTTGAAATAAGCAACCCGCTTTTTTTAACCGTTCGTACTCGTTAAAATTATTATCATAGAAAGAATAACGTTCAGGATGAGCCAAAATTGGCTTGTAACCTGCAATTTGCAAATCAAAAATAATTTCAAACAATTGAATAGGGGCATTGATATACGACATTTCGACCAAAACATGCTTGTCCTTTAAAGTCAAAAGTGTTTCATTTATGAATAATTCAATAAATTCATTGTCCATCATGTATTCGGCAGCAGCATGAAAAGATAAATTATTGCCCAATGATTCAATAACTTTTTTTTCTAATACTTCGATACCACTTTTAGTATTACTCCAAACATTTTTAATAATATGAGGCGTAGTTATAAATTGCTCAAAACCAATTTCTTGCATTCTTGAAATTAATAATTTTGTTTGCTCCATATTGGGCGAACCATCGTCAATTCCAGGCAATAAGTGAGAGTGTATATCGATATAATTATTTGGAATTAAATCCCTTAGTTTAGGCTTCCCTTTGAAAATTGATAACATTATTTTTAGTTTAGTTTGCTGAACAAATTTAGTTAATAATTCGAAATAAATATTGTTTTCAATTGATTATATTTGCATTTTATAATTTGAAATCTATTAAAGAACAAATATGTCTAAAAGTTTACAATCATCTGATTGGGATTTAATTATAAAAGGGCACACCTCACTTTTTGATGTAAAATTTCAAGAAATTTGGCGTTACCGAGATTTACTTTTGATGTTCGTAAAACGCGATTTTGTTAGTTTTTACAAGCAAACAATTTTGGGGCCTTTATGGTTTTTTATTCAACCTATTTTTACTACACTAGTTTTTACATTTGTATTTGGAAAACTTGCAGGAATAAGCACTGACGGATTACCACAACAACTTTTTTATTTATCAGGCATTACATCTTGGAATTATTTTTCGGATTGTTTAACTAAGACAAGCACCGTTTTTAAAGACAATGCTAGTATTTTTGGCAAAGTATATTTCCCGAGACTTATTATGCCGTTGAGCATTGTGGTCAGCAACCTAGTGCGATTTGGCGTACAAATATTGTTGTTAATTTTCATGATGATTTATTTTTCTATTTATCCAGTCGCAAACGCCAGTTTTCAAGTAACTTCGGCAATTTTTATGTTTCCATTTTTGATAGTTTTGATGGCACTTTTGGGACTAGGATTAGGATTAATAATTACGGCAGTAACCACAAAATACAAAGATTTAACTTTTTTGGTTACATTTGGTGTACAGTTGCTAATGTATGGAACGACAGTAATATATCCGTTGAGTGAAGCAAAACTGAAATTTCCTGCAATGGCAAAATTCATAGAATTGAACCCAATGACTGGAATAATCGAAGCTTTTAGATATGCATTTTTAGGAAAAGGCGAATTTTCTGTTTCCAGCATTGGATATTCAACAATATTTACGGTTATCATTCTATTTGTAGGAATATTGATATTTAACAAGACCGAAAAAAACTTTGTCGACACAATATAATTAAAAGAAAATTGTATTTTTGATTATAATTATCAAATTAATGAGAATAGATAGCAACCAAAAAACATTTATATATAATTATTGGCACAATCAAAATGCTGATAATCAGGTTTATTTATTTGGTTCTCGTGCAGATAACGATAAAAAAGGTGGAGATTTAGATATTTTGATTGTGTCTGAAAAAAAAATAAATCATGTTGTTTTATATAAAATGAAAATGGAATTTTGCCTTAAATTCGGAAATCAAAAAATTGATGTTGTAAATCTTACAAACGATGAAAATAGCGCTTTTAAGGACCATTTATTGAGTTATGCTAAAAAAATAATCAATGAATAATTCATTTAAATCAGCCTACAAAGAATCTTGCGAATCGTTCAACACAGCAATGATTGGGTTACATCAATCATTTGACCATTGTCAAGATATTGGAATTAAAACTAATTATGAGTTTAGCGAAACTGAAGCATTTGATGCATTGATAATTAAATTAACTAGAAATTCTGATGTATTTTTTCAACAAGTTTTAAAAGGTTTTTTTAAATTAAAAGGCGAAGACAATCTTTTTTTTATAGATAGATTGAATTTTTTAGAAAAAATGAACATAATTTCAAATACAGAAAAATTAATTGAATTGAAAAGCTTTCGAAATCAAGCTGTTCATGAATATTCAGCTATAGAATTTCAAGAATTATATCAGGAGGCATTGTTATTGACTCCTTATTTTCAAAATGTTGTAAACGATTTTATGAATTATTTAAAAATTGAATTACAATAAATGAGCCAAACGGTTATCAAAGTCGAAAATTTATCAAAAGCCTACCAAATCGGTCAAATTGGTACAGGCACAATTTCGCATGATTTAGAACGATTTTGGGTCACAAAAATTCTAGGCAAACAAGACCCTTTTTTGAAAATTGGCGAAACCAATGACCGTAGTACCAAAGGCACAAGCAATATAGTTTGGAGTCTGAAAGACATTAATTTCGAAATAAACCAAGGCGATGCAGTAGGAATAATTGGCAAAAACGGCGCAGGAAAAAGCACACTTTTAAAATTATTGTCAAGAGTAACCAGCCCCACAACAGGCGAAATAAAAGTCAAAGGACGAATTGCCAGTTTGCTAGAAGTAGGTACAGGTTTTCACCCAGAATTGTCCGGTCGAGAAAATATTTACTTGAACGGAGCCATTCTCGGCATGCGCAAAAAAGAAATAACCCGTAAACTAGACGAAATTATAGACTTTTCTGGAGTCGAGCGTTATATTGACACACCCGTAAAACGCTATTCATCAGGAATGTACGTTAGGTTGGCATTTGCAGTAGCAGCACATTTAGAATCAGAAATATTAATTGTCGATGAGGTTTTGGCCGTTGGCGATGCCGAATTTCAAAAGAAATGTCTAGGCAAAATGGGCGATATTTCCAAAGGTGAGGGCAGAACAGTTTTGTTTGTGAGTCATAATATGGCGGCAGTAAAATCTCTTTGTTCAAAAGGAATTGTTTTGGAGAATGGGTTGGTAGTTAAAGATGATATTGTTGAAAATGCTGTAAGTTATTACTTATCAGGTAATTCAAATTTATTAAATAAAAAAACTTTCGATTCAAATTATGATAAGGAGGGTTTTAAACTACATGAAATAAATATAAATCCTTTAAATAAATTATTTGATGAAATTTTAGATGAATTTCAAGAAATAGAAATAAATACACTTTTTACGCTTAAAAATCCAACAAAAAATTTACATTTCACTTTTGTAATTAATAGTGACTTTGGAGAATCTTTGTTTACATTTTCTCACTCGAGTGCAGGTTTAGAATTAAAATTCGGTTTAAATGAAGTCACTTGTAAGTTGCCAAAAGGATTCCTAAATATAGGAAATTATTACCTTGATTTTTACGTTATTGAGAATTCTAAATTAACCATTTTTATGGAAAAAGACATAATGTCATTTGGTATTCAAGAAGGAGAAAGATCCTTTGGTTCTTGGATGGGGAAAGAGCCAGGATTTATAAAACCAATTTTTGATTGGAGAATTAAATAGATTATTAAAAATGAAAAAACTTTTAAAAAAAACATTAAAAAAGGTCATTAAATTTTCGGGATATGATTTGTCAAAAATAGACAAATGTTTAGTTCCCGTAAAGTCAATGAATAAAGATTATTTGTTGTTTAATTTTTTTGATATTTTAAAAAAAATGGACTTTGATCCAAAACATATAGTTGATATTGGAGCAAATCACGGAACTTGGACTAGAGAAACTTTAAAGTATTTCCCAAATTCATTTTTTACTTTATTAGAACCTCAAAAATGGCTTCAAAGTTCTTTTCAAGACATATTAGATAATAATAATAAAATAATTTTTCATGCAGTTGGTGCAGGTTCACAAAATGGAATTTTTAATCTTACAATATCAGACAGAGACGACAGTTGTACCTTTAAGTATAATAAAAAAGAAGCTTCAGATTTAGGTTATAAACAAATTGAAGTTCCTGTTGTAACTCTAAATAATTTATTGTCAAAGCAAAACCTTCCAACTCCTGATATTATAAAAATCGATGCTGAAGGTCTTGATATTGAGGTTTTAAAAGGAGCTAAAGATTTTTTTGGGAAAACTGAAATTTTTATGGTAGAAGCAGGAATTGTCAATAAATATTTTGAAAATAGTTTTCTGAAAGTAATTAATTTTATGGACGAAAACGGATACAGATTATTTGACATTACCGACTTAAATAGACCTTTTAGCCCAAATGTTCTATGGCTTGTTGAACTTGTTTTTGTTTTAAAAAATGGAAAAATAGATTCTCAAAAAATAGCTTAATAAAAAAACAGTAAAATGAAACTAAGCGTAATAATGCTTACATATAAACACGAAAAATTTATTCGAGAAGCGATTGAAGGTGTTTTAATGCAAATTACAGATTTTGATTTTGAGTTAATTTTATTAAATGATGACTCTCCTGATAATTCTGATTTTATCATTCAAGATATTTTGCAAACACATTCAAAAAGTCATAAAATAAATTATACAAAACATTCCAAAAACATGGGAATGATGTTAAATTTAAAATATGGTTTTTTAAAATCTAAAAGCGAATATATAGCGGTATGTGAAGGCGATGATTATTGGATTGATCCTTTTAAACTTCAAAAGCAAGTAAATTTTTTAGATAATAATCCAGATTATGTTTTAACTTTTCATAAAGTAAAAATATTAAAAACAAATGGCGATTTTGTTGAGGATTTTATTACCAAGGTTCCTGAAAATTATGAAATTATCGAAACAATTGCAGAAAAAGGAAATTATATTCACACCCCATCAATTGTATATAGAAATATTATTAAAAATTTCCCCTTTGAATTTGAGATTACGCCTATTGGAGATTTTTTTCTTTATTTAATGCTAGCAGAACATGGAAAAGTAAAATACTTTGACGAAATTATGTGCGTTTACAGGCATGGTGTGGGTATTATGTCACGCCAAGATGAACTGAACTTAATAAAAAATAATCTCAAAACATTCACTTGCTTATTATCATATTTAAAAGATGAAAAAATAAAGAAAATTATTTTTGAAAGACATTCAAAAGCAGTTTTAAAATTAGAAAATTATTATATAAATAAGAACGATAAGGCTTTTGTACTTGATAGTTATTTCTTTAAAGGTTTAAAGTATATTTTAGTAAATTACAAAAATCCAAGAAATATTACTAAAAGAATTAAGGCTAAATTAAAACTCAATCATTTTTAGTCAAAATGTCAAATAATTCAATATTAATTTAATGATTTCAGTAATTATTTGCTCTAGAACTAAAAATCTTCAAAGCAATTTAGTTTTTAATATTGAAAAAACAATTGGTATTAAATATGAATTAATTGTTGTTGATAATTCAAAAAATGAATTGTCTATATATGAAGCTTACAACATAGGTATAAATCAAAGTGTTAATGAATTTCTTTGTGTTATTCATGATGATATTTATATTTATTCCAATAATTGGGGAGAAAAATTACAAAGAATCTTCGAAAATGACAGAAAAATCGCATTGATTGGTGTTGCTGGTTCAAAAATTAAAACAAAAATGCCCTTAGCTTGGTGGGATTGTCCCGAAGATCAAAAAGCAATTAATATAATTCAACATTTTTCTTTAAAAAACAAAAAAAAAGAATACTGGAATTTTGGTTATGCAAATTAAAATTTTATTGAAGCATCTTTTATTGATGGCGTTTTTATGGCTTTAAGAAAAAACAAGCTTATTAGTTTTTCTCAAAAAATGAAAGGCTATCACAATTATGACTTGAATATTTGTTTTGAAGTAAATAAAGCTAATTTGAAAATAATTGTAACAAACGAAATATTAATTGAACATTTTTCAAAAGGAACTATTAATGAATCATGGATACAATCAACTTACGAAATTCATCGCTTATTTAGTAAAATTTTACCAGTTGGTTATACCAAAAATGATGATTTAGAATTTAAAAATGGAAAATATTTTATTAATTCATGTTTGAAATTTAAAAAATATAAAATTGCTTTGTTTGTTTGGTTTAGATTATTTTTAATAAAACCAATTTCAAGATTTCATTTAAGTCTATTAAAAAAAATTATAACAAGATGTTAGCAATAGTAATTCCTTATTATAAAATACTTTTTTTTGAAGAAACTTTGAAATCATTGGCAAATCAAACCAATCAAGATTTTAAAGTTTATATATGCAATGATGCTAGCCCCGAAAGCCCCGAGAGTTTATTAAATAAGTACACAAATAAATTTGATTTTGAATATTTTAAATACGATAACAATCTCGGTTCAATTTCTTTAGTAAAACATTGGGAACGTTGTATAAAAAAACTTCAAAACGAGTCTTGGTTAATGATTTTGGGAGATGATGATGTTTTATCTTGTAATTGTGTTAGTTCGTTTTATTCAAATCTGGAAAATATTAATGAAAACAACATTGATGTAGTTAGGTTTGCAACTTTCAAAATAAATGAATTAAATAATAAAATATCAAATAAAGTTGACCACCCAAAGATTGAAAAATCTATAGATTTTTTATTTAGAAAATCACGAAGTTCATTAAGTGAATACATTTTTAAAATTAATAAAATTCAAGAAATAGGTTTGAAAGATTTCCCACTAGCTTGGCATTCAGATGTTTTAGCAGTCTTAGAGTTTTCTAATTTTGATAATGTTTTTAGTGTCAATGAGGCATTTGTAGAGGTTAGAATATCTAATCAAAGCATTTCAGGTAAAACATCTAATTTAAAATTAAAAAATAAGGCAACCTTTCAGTTTTATGAGTATCTAATTTTAAAGAAAATAAAATTATTTTCAAATTCTCAAAAAACAATAATTTTTAATAGTTTAAACAAATTATATGTAAATGATAAAAAAAACTTTTTTATTTTCATAAAAATAACAATCGTTTATTTGAAAATTAAATCATTTAAAAGTTTATTAAAATTCTACAAATTTATTTTACGAAAATAATTTAGTTAAAAATTTACCCATTTAGGCAGATGTTTAAATGGGTTTTTTTAACTATTTTTGACATTTCAATAAACAATAATGCGAGTAGGATTTAATCCCAAGAAAGACCAAGAAATTCAAAAATCTGATTATTTGCATCAGGTGGTAGTGCCAGTTTATATCCCGAATCAAGAAGGTTATTTCAAAGATAGTTTCCAAATCTTGAAAATTTGTTTGGCTTCACTTTTCAAAACCTGCCACAGTCAAACTTATATTTCGGTTGTTAATAACGGCAGTTGTCCTGAAGTTTTTGATTATTTGAACGATTTATTTAAAGATAACAAAATTCATGAAATAATTCACACCAACAATATTGGCAAATTAAACGCAATTTTAAAAGCGACAACTGGTCATCAATTTCAACTAACAACAATAACTGATTGTGATGTTTTGTTTTTGAACAATTGGCAATCAGAAACTTATAAAGTTTTTAAAAATTTTAAAAAAGTAGGGGTTGTAAGCCCAACACCGTCGCCAAGACTGTATAAAAACTTAACGCACAATATCATTTTTGATCATTTTTTTTCAAAAAAACTACAAATCACTACCACCAAAAATCCTGAGGCAATTCAAAAATTCGCATATAGCATTGGCAACGTCAATTTTTATAACCAAAACCATTGCAATAAAAATTTAACTGTTTGCAACAACAATTGCTTTGCGGTTATTGGAGCTGGACATTTTGTTGCCACCTATAAAAGTAGTATTTTTGATCAAGTAAAACTTAAATACACCAATTTCAATCTTGGGGGAGACAGCGAATACCTTATTCTCGACAAACCAGCTGTAGATCAAGGATTTTGGAGATTGTCAACACATGACAATTTTGCATACCATTTAGGAAATACCCTTGAACCTTGGATGTATGAAGTTTTAAATGAAGTTATTCAAGAAATTAAACAAACAATAAAAGTGCCAATTGACGAAAAAATTAAAATTAACAAAATCAAAACCGCTTATATTTATCCTGTTTTTCAACAAATTATCAATCGAAAAAAGTTTTGGAATTGGTTTTTAGCTTTCAAAGGATTAACCAATATTGAAGTAAAAGAATACTAAACAATGATATTAAAATTCAAGTTATTCATAAAAAAAGTATTGTTATTTTTTCTCGATTCTGGATCAACAATTCAAAATGTTGACACTTATGGAAATTCTCAGGGATTAAAAAATGTTGTGTTTGAAGGTAAAAACTCGATAGCCGATCGATGCACTTTTGGAGGCAATATCAAAATAGGTTATGCCACAACGCTGGGCATGAATAATTTTTTTCATGGCGATATAACTATCGGAAAATATTGTCAAGTAGGAGGCGATGTTGCCATTCACGGCAGTAATCATCCTATGAATTATATGACAACTTACATCAATAAAAATCTTTTTAAAGGCGAATTACATTCTTTAAAACAAAGCAACAAAATAAAAATTGGCAATGATGTTTGGATAGGACACAATGTAATTATTGTGGGAAATGTAACAATCGGAAATGGAGCCATTTTGGCAGCAGGAGCAGTCGTCAACAAAGATGTTGCACCTTACACAATCGTGGGCGGTGTGCCAGCTAAAGCAATTAGAAAAAGATTTTCGGACACTATAATTCAAGAAATCGAAGCGCTAAATTGGTGGGATTTGTCTGATGATGATTTAGAGAAAATCAAACCTCTTTTTTTTAAAGATTTTACAAATCTAACCAGTATTTATGATTAATTTCTATTAATAATGACAAATAATTATTTAATAATTGGCTTAGGATCAATAGCAAAACGACATATTGAAAACTTGATGATTTTGGGCATAAACAATATTGTAATCGTATCCAAATCAAATCAAAAATTTGAAAATCTTATCACTTATTCAGATATAAAAACTGCCATTTCAGAAAATAATATTACGCATGCTTTCATTTGTACAGCTACTACAAATCATTTAGATAGTTTGAAAATGTTGTTAGAAAACAAAATTCAAAACATTTATCTAGAAAAACCTCTAAGCCACAATTTAGATAATTTGATAAATTTTACGCCAGAACTTTTGTCAAATTGCAAAAATTTGATAGTTGGATTCGACCTTCATTTTGATTTAGGATTAAATAAAATAAAGCAAATTTTTCAGGAAGGAATTTTAGGAAAAATTTATGCAATCAATGCTGTCGTTGGTCAGTTTTTGCCCGATTGGCGGCCCAATCAAGATTATAAAAAAGGAATGAGTGCCAAAAAAAGCGATGGTGGTGGCGTGATGCTTGACTTGATTCATGAGTTTGATTACATTCAATGGTTGTTAGGAAAACCAAAAAAAATAGCTTGTTTTTATCAAAACAATCCTTGCTTGTCTATTGAAACCGAAGATGTAGCTGATGTTTTAATTCAGTTTGAAAACCAATCATCGGCAACAATTCATTTGGATTACCATCAAAAAGAGTTGGTAAGAAATTGCATGATTACAGCCGAAAAAGGTTCTGTTTTTTGGGATTTGCCTACGCAAGAAGTCAAAATTGTATATAAAAATGGACTTTCGGAAACACATAAATTTTCAGAATATTTGCGAAATGAACGTTATATTGCCATACTAAAAGCATTTTTAGACAATTCAAATTTTGATGAAAGATTAACAACATTTGAAGAAGGATTGATTAGTCTAAAAATGGTTGTTGCTGCCAAACAAGCATCGGATTCAAACTCAGTTATAACAATTAAATAGTTAAAATGATTTTAGGAACAATATGTTGCAGAGCAGGTTCAAAAGGTGTTTTGAGTAAAAATACCAAGAAATTATCAGGCATTCCGTTAATACATTACACTATAGAAACTGCACAAAAAAGTGAGTTTTTGAACGATTTATTAATTTCAACCGATGATAATTTGATATTAGAAATTGCTGAACAAAACAATATTAAATCACTTATCAGACCCGAAGATTTGTGTACGGATACTGCCAGCAAATGGCCAGTTTTTATACATGCAGTCGAAAATTACGAAAAATTAACCAATAATGAAGTGACTTATTTGGTCGATATGGATGTTACGGTTCCGTTGAAAACTTTTCAGGATATTGACAACGCCATTAAATTGGCTTTAGAAAATCCGCAAGCAGATGTTATAATTACAGGTTATGATTCTGAGAGAAATCCATACTTTAACATGATGGAAATCAAAGAAGATGGTTTTTCAGGAATTGTAAAAACATCAGAAAAACCTATCGTAAGACGACAAGATGCTCCCAAAGTGCTCAGTTTGACTCCAGCAGCCTATGTTGTAAAAAAATCGGCACTTTATGAATTTGAACATTGGGCAAAAGCTAAATGTTTGATTAGCGAAATGCCAAGAGAAAGAGCGCTTGACATTGACACCGAATTTGACTTTAAACTTATAGAATTTATTTTGAATGAAAAAAACAGATAATCTTTTTGATTTGACAGGAAAAGTTGCTTTAATTACTGGCGGAGCTGGATTGTTGGCAACTGAACACGCATTGGCATTGCATGAATTTGGTGCGAAAATTATTTTGGCTGATATTTCTTTGGAGAAATCGAGCGAAATTATCAACAATTTGAAAGCAGAAAATTGCGAAATTGACTTTATTCAATGTGATGTCACTTCCAAAAAAAGTTGGGAAGCAACACTTGATTTTATTCTCGACAAATACCAACAAATTGATATTTTGGTAAATAATGCGGGTTTTACAAACCAAAGTAAATCTGCAAATTTTGATGCTTCTTTTGAAAATTTTCCGTTAGAAGATTGGAACAATATTATGAATGTAAATTTAACAGGCACTTTTTTGGGTTGTCAAGTTATTGGCAATCAGATGTTAAAACAAGGTTCAGGTTCGATTATTAATATTGCTTCGCTTTATGGTGTTGTGAGTCCAAATCACAAAATGTATCCCGGAACCGGAATTTCTCAGCCAGTTGCTTATAGCGTAAGCAAACATGGCGTTGTTTCTTTAACCAAATATTTGGCAACGCTTTGGGCAGAAAAAGGTATTCGTGTCAATAGTCTTACTCCAGGTGGTATTTTTAATGGTCACGACGGATTATTTCTTGAAAGATTCAAAAACTTAAATCCAATTGGTAAAATGAGCGACAAGTCTGAATTGCGGGGCGGCATTGTATTTTTGGCAAGCAATGCAAGTAGTCACGTTGTTGGTCACAACCTTATTATTGATGGCGGTTGGACGGCTTGGTAGTTTTATGTCAAAAGTCAAATTACCAAAAATCTAAATTCTAAAATCTAATTGCCAAAAGTCTAATTGTCTATAATTAATTGCCTAGCCTCTAATTGTTTAGCAACTAAAATCTTAAAAAAAATGAATCCATATATAGAAATTGCAGGTCGAAAAATTGGTGCGGATTTTCCGCCACTAGTTATTGCCGAAATAGGAATTAATCACGAAGGTTCGATTGAATTAGCCAAGCAAATGGTCGATGCTGCTAAAAGGGCAGGAGTAGAAGTAGTCAAACACCAAACCCATATTGTTGAAGATGAGATGAATAAAGAAGCCAAGAAAGTTATTCCGGGCAATGCATCTGTTTCGATTTATGAAATCATGGAACGTTGCTCGCTCAACGAAACTGATGAGTTGGAACTAAAAAATTATGTCGAAAGTCAGGGAATGATTTTTATATCCACACCATTCTCTAGAGCAGCAGCCGAAAGATTGAAAAAATTTGACATTCCAGCCTATAAAATTGGTTCGGGCGAATGCAACAACTATCCGCTTTTAGAGCACATAGCCAGTTTTGGAAAACCAGTAATTTTAAGCACCGGAATGAACACTATTGAATCGGTGCAAAAAGCGGTAGCTATTTTTGACAAACATAACGTTTCTGTGGCACTTTTGCATACTACCAATTTATATCCAACGCCTATTCATTTAGTCCGTTATGGCGCCATGACCGAGTTGCACAATGCTTTTTCCGATAAAGTTTTTGGCCTGTCTGACCACACCTTAAATAATAATGCTTGTTTGGGTGCTGTTGCGTTGGGCGCTAGCATTCTTGAAAGACATTTTACGGACACGATGCAAAGACAAGGTCCTGACATTGTGTGTAGTATGGACGAAAACGCTACCAAAGAATTAATAATTTCTAGCAATGAAATTTGGCAAATGCGTGGTGGAACCAAAAAACCAACTGATGAAGAACAAGTAACCATCGATTTCGCATTTGCAACCGTCTGTACCATTTCCAATATTAAAAAAGGTGATGTTTTAACTAAAGAAAACATTTGGGTAAAACGTCCTGGAACGGGCAAAATTCTTGCTGAAAAATTCAATGATATTCTTGGGAAAACCGCCACAAGAAATATTGAGAATGATGAGCAATTGTTTTATGAAGATTTTGAATAATGTAATTTTTCCAACAATTTGTATTCTTCCAAAACAGCATTCCAAACCATTTTTTGATCAAATTTTTTAATGATATTTGGTCTAGCGTTTTGTTTTAATTGAGTTGTTAATTCTTCATTAATAGCCAATAATTTCATAGCGTTGAAAATTGCTTTTTCATCTTTCGATGGAATAACAATTCCGTTGTTATTTTCTTCGATGATTTCGTTGCAACCATTGATATTACTGACAATGCACGGCAATCCCATTGCACTTGCTTGCAAAACTACATTTGGAAAACCTTCACGATAACTCGGAAAAACAAGTGCATTTGCTATTGCGAAATAGGGGCGAACCTCGGGTTGAAATCCTACTGAAATAATTGATTTATGAGTTTTTAAAATATTATAAGTTTCAGGCATTAATGGATTTAGGTGGTTTTCAAAACCGCCAACCAAAAGCAATTTTATGTTTTTTATTTCAAGATTTAATTTAATAAATGCTTGACACAACTCATTGATACCTTTATCCCGAACCAGCCGACCAATAAAAATAAAAACAAAATCATTTTCATTGATATTTAATTTTTTTTTAAGTAAATTGTTATCAATTTTAGAAAATAAAGTAGGATCAAATAAATTGCAATCAACACCATTTACATTACCATTGGCGAAAATTTTGAGTGGTTTTTTGGTGATTTTATATTTTATTAAATCGTTTTTTACACCATTTCCTTCAGGATAAATATTGGTAGCAAAATGGCACAAAACCTTGTCTAAAAAAATCAACAATTTTTTCATTAAACCAGTTTTAGTTGGAAAAACCAATCCAGTAAACTGATGAATTCGAATAGGTACACCAGCAAAATAAGCAGCAATCATGCTCAACAAACCAGCTTTTGGCGTTATTGAATGCACAATAAATGGTTTTTCTTTTCTGAAAATTTGGTACAATTTTATAAGTGAAATAAAATCTTGAATTGGAGCAATTTCTCTTTTTATTGCTACCGAAATAGTGCTAACTTTTTCTCTATTAGCAACATTTAGCAAGTGAATATCTGGACTAGAAACAGCAACAATATTATATTCTTGATTCAAATAATCAAGTTGACCTTTCAGTAAAATATCCAACGAAACTGCTACTGTTGCGGTTCTTATTACTTTCTTTTTCAAATTTTTCTGGTTTTATATTTGATGAAGAAATATAATGCAATACCAAACGGAATTGCTAGTAATGTCAATAATTTTTTTGGTGTTTTATTTAAAAACCCAATATCTTTTAAGATAAGACTTGTCGAAATATAATGAATGGCTTCTACATATTGCCTTTTCAATGAAGTGGATAGTTGCATAGAAATTATACGATTGTATCGAAAACCTTTTGGATATTTTAAATATTGAGCAAACATGGTGTTACTAGAGCCATCTATCTGATAATCAACTATGACCAAAACTTCATTTAATGTAGCCAATTCAAAATCTTTATCAACATACAGATATTTGGTGCCTAAACCAACATATTTTTCGCCTTCAAATAAAGGATATTCTGGATATTTGTTGATAATTTCAGTTCTATAAACCAACTTTTTATCGCCTGTGCCTCCAGAGTTATAGAAGTTTTCGAGTGTTGTGGTTTCGGTTTTAAAATTAGTACCAATAATTTTTCGATTCATAAAGGCATCTAAACCAACTATACCTGCATATTTTTTTTGGTCAATTGTATTCCATTTATTTAAAATCAACTCGACTGCATTTTCGGTCATAAAATCATCAGAATCGATACAAGTGTTCAAAACTGTTTTAATATTTCGATATGCTGTATTATGAGCGCCATGCATTCCTTGATTTTCTTGCTTTATATAAGTAACTTCAATTTTATTTTCAGCAATCCATTTTGCAATAACTTCGTTGGTATTGTCTGTAGAACCATCGTCAACAATCAGCCATTCAAAATCTTTATTTGTTTGGTTTACAAGACTTTGGTAAAGTTGTGGTAGTAAATGAGCTCGATTGAATGTTGGCGTAAAAATAGTTAGTGTTTTCATGAATTTATTTTTAATAATTCAGAATATTTATTTTCTAAAATGATTACATTGGCATTAATGTCATACTTCTTATCGGTAATTATTTGACTTACATCTGTTTTGCGATGGTTTGTAAAAGCTGTTATTTTTTCGGCCCAGTATTTGCTAGATTTTTGCAATGAAATTACTTCAACATTATTTGGGATTAAAATTGATTCTTCGGGAACTCCGTCTGATATAATACATTTTAGCCCTGCTGCTTGAGCCTCTACTAACGAAACTGGCAATCCTTCAAACAACGATGGAAAAAGAAATATATCCATTGCTTGGGCAATTTCATTAACATCACTTCTTGAGCCTAAAAATATTATTTTTTCTTGTAATTCTAGTTTTTTTACTTTTGCTAATATTGTTGATTGAAATTCGCCACCATCTCCAACTAAAAACAGTTTAGAATTTGGATTTATTTTAATCAATTTTACAAATATATCAATAAGGAAAGTATGGTTTTTTTGAGCACAAAATCTACCTACATGAAGCAAGTTGGTAGAGTTTTCGCAATCTAAATTTTGTCTCATCAAAAGATCTTTTGCATTATTATACCTGAAGTTATTGGTGTCAATCGCATTACTCATAGTGAATGCTTTTGGTGCATTTTTTTTGCCAAACAACCAAATGCTAGCCAAGTTACCACATGAAAAATAGGTATTTACATAACTTCTCATTTTGTTTTTATAATACCATCTAAATGGTGACTTCAAGTTCCAACCATCTGTAGCGTTGTGTGCATGAGCAATTATTACTGGAATATTTCTTTTTGATGCTTCTTTATAAATATAATAGCCAAGCTCAGAGCAGTTTCCATGAATGATTTTATAATCATTATGGTCAAAAAAATTAGAAATTTGTTTTTTATATGCCTTGTTTTTAAAAGGATTAAATGGCAAAAACCTTGTTATTTTTCCTCCTAATTCGATAATTTCAGATTCATAAGCTCCAATTTTCTCTCGATGAACAATAAAGTCAAATTGAAATTTAGATCGGTCCAATTTTCTATAATAATTCATAATGTTGGTCTCGGCTCCGCCACGATCCATTATTGTAAAAATTTGTAAAGTTCTGATTGGTTGACTCATCAAGATAGGCTTTTACGGTTTAATAAAAAATGAATACAAAACAACAATCCATATACGCCTATTGTTATTTTATTTTTACAAAAAAAATAAAAAAGTTTCCAATAAATAGGTAAATATGCTGTCTGAAATTTAGCAATTGATTTTGAATATCTTGTTGTGGAAATTATCGATTTTAAATTTTTATATTTTTCAAAAAAAGATTTATTTGAACTCATTTCATTCAAGCCTAAACCTACAATACTCATCGAAATACGATTGTTAAAAGCTTGTTCATAGTTTCCGTGTAATTTTTTTTGGTTTAAAAAATCCTCGAGATAATTATATAATATTGGAAATTGAAAAATTATTTTAGGTCTATAGGCTGTTGTTATTGACGAAATATTTGTTTTTCGATAATGATACAAACATTCGTGAAGGTAAAATGCACTTTTCACATAATAAAAACTTTCTACCGAAAACATTATATCTTCAGGACCAACTATTTTACAGTCAATAAATTGAATGTTATTTGATTTTATTATTTCAGATTTATACAATTTTCCCCAAGCTGTAACAAGTGAGTCTGCATGTTCTGGATTTGTTAAATCTTTTCCGTTCAATCCAATAATTCTTTGATGTAAATATTGACAATCTGTTTCTTTAAAAAGTTGATTTTTTTCTAAAATAAATTTATTTTCAGAAGAATGATCATATTCTTTTACATAAGAAAACAAAATGACATCTACTTGATTGATATTTAGCTGATCGATGCAATATTTTATTGTGTTCAAATTCAACCAATCATCGCTGTCAACAAACATCAAATATGTTCCTGTTGCATTCAAAATGCCAGTATTTCTGGCTCCCGAAAGCCCCTGATTTTCCTGGTTTACTATTTTAATTCTTTTATCAAATGATTCAAATTCGGATATTATGATACCGCTATCGTCTTTTGTACCATCGTTGATAATTATAATTTCGATATTTGTATATGTTTGATTGACAATACTCTCTAAACATTGTCGTAAATATTTTTCGACATTATAAACGGGAATAATTATTGAGACCAGTGGCTGAAAATACATATTCTTTTTCAAATTAGTATGATAAAATAACATTCATAATAAAGGTAAACGCAAAGTATAACAACAAAATTTTGCCAATTATTTTGTTTTGGTCTTGATAAAATTTAACTTTTATTAATGGATAAATGGTAATAACACCAATCATAAACCATGACAAATATGCAAATCGATTGGAGTAATTGGCTCTAACAATCAATATCCACAATGTATTCACCGCTAAATAAATACAAATTAATTGATTGTAAAAAGCATCATTAAATTTTTTCTTAAATATAAAAAACCAGGCTGCATAAACAGCTGTTGCACTATAAATTATAAAATCCCAACGAAAACCAACTTTCATTGTAACACCGTGAGACTCTTCATCAAATTCAGTGAAATAAGCCGAGATAGAGTCTTGCTCGACCAGTCCAAAATTAAAAAAAAAACTTTCTAATACACTTCCTAGAACAAATGAAAACGGTATTGAGAATAGCCAAACATAAAAATACGTTTTATTGTTTTTATAGACCAATGTCAGCAAAAATGCAATAGTGGGAATTAGCATCGATTTATGAATGCCAATTGCTATGAAAATAAAGAGCAATTTTCTAACGAAACTTTTCTCAGTTAATGCTAATAAAAATATTGACCCAGCAACACCATTCCTGATACCATTTGTACCAAAAGCCCAAAATGAAAAAGATATTACAAGAAACAAAAATGAATAAAACCAATATTCTTTGAATAATCTTTTTGAAACTATATAAAGTGGTACAACGTATAATACGCAACAAAAAAAGAAAAATAATTGAGCACTTCCTAATTTTGAAAAACAATATGTAATTAATTCAAATAAGGGATCTTTCGTATAAACTGGAATTTCTCCTAAAACTAAATCTTTGAAATGGATGTTGTAAATTGCCATATCGCCAAAAACACCATTTATAGGTCGTAAACCCATGTAAATCATAACAAAAATAAAAAGTAAAATACCAATATTATTTATGTTTTGTTTGTTTTTTTTTGATTCTAACCTATTAGAGTTACAATTTACAAAAGTCAGGCTAACGAATATAAAACAAATATAAAAATAAATTTTGTTATACAGTAAAATAGGAATTATATCCATTTATTGAAATTTTGGTAAATATAATCTAAAAATTATTTGTTTATTAAAGATTTAAATAATTTGTTCCAATCTGACATTATATCGTTTTTGTTGAATTTCAACACATTCTTTTTTGATTTTCTGGACATTTCTGCACGTAAGTCCTTTCTAGTCATTAATAATGATAATTTTTCCGCAAAATCATTCGTGTCATGAATTGGTATTAAAAATCCGTCATCATTATCATTAATGATATTTCTTGGACCATTGGGGCAATCATAACTAACTATTGGTAATCCGCAAACTTGTGCTTCCAACAAAACCATTGGAAAACATTCATTCAAAGATGTCATGACATATAATTCTGATTTTTGAAATTCTTCTTGAATGTTTTTTGTAGAAGGAAGTAAAAAAAAACTATTTGATATGCCAAGTATGTCTATTTTTTGTTTTAATTTCTTGATTGATTGTTGACTACCATTACCAAAAATTTTCACTTGCCAGTCTGGGAATTTTAAATGAATTTTTGACCAGATTACTGCCAGTTCTTCAAAATTTTTTACTTCCGCAATTCGTCCAGCTGCAATAATTGTTTTTTCTCTAATTAATTCTTTAAGAATAGAAAAATCTGTGAAATTTGGAATCACGATTGTATTATAATCTTCAAAATATTGTATTTCGTCTTTGTTTAAAACAATTAATTTATCGTATTTCTTAAAAATTTGAATTAATTTTTTTTTGAAAAATATTGCAAATTTGTTTCCGGTTAATGCAATTTCGCCAACAACAATTCCTGAAGCATGTAATTCTTTTATTTTCGGAATTTTTTTTGAAATAAATGGTAAAAAATATTGGTCGGGTGTATAACTTATTGAAATGATTATTTCGGGCTTAAATTTTTTGATGCTTTTTTTTAATTTTAAAAAATGTTGCAAAGCATGAATTAAATTTTTTGGATGAAAATAACTAACTCCAGCGTGGTAATTAATATTCAAATCTTCACTTATGACATTTTTATTTAATTCATAAACCGAATTTTGGTTTTTTTGGTCAAACGTTAAAAGCATTACTTCGTGCCCGAAATCTTGAATCAAACTATTAATTTTTTGACACAATATTCTTTCAATTCCTCCGTGCGTATTGACTTGATTAGTACAAAAAAGAATTTTCATGACAATAATTTTTTAAATAATTCATGCCACATTTTGACAACGATTTCGGGTTGAAACCTTTTAACGTTTTCACGCGCTTTTTTGCCCATTTCAAATCGTAAATTTTCGTCTTCAATCAATAAATTGACTTTGTTTGCAAATTCTATTATTGCTCCATTTTCTATCAAAAAACCATCTTTATTGTTATTGATAATATCTTTTGGTCCACACGGACATTCGAATGAAACGCAGGGTAAACCACATGCCATTGCTTCTATAATTACCATCCCAAATCCTTCATATCTTGATGAAAGCACAAATATGGAAGCTTCTTGGTATTGTTTTTCAATATTTTTTTCGGGTGCAAAAAATTGAATACTTTGTTCGATATTTAGTTTTTGGGACAAACCAAGTAAATTTTCATTTGTAGCAATAGTTCCAAAAATTTTCAACGTCCAATCTGGGTTTTTTTTGTGAACAATTTTCCAGCTTTGCAATAATCTGTCATAGCCTTTTTGGTAACAATGTTTTCCAACAGCAATTACAGTTTTGTTTTTTAAATTTGATGTTGAATTTGGATAAAACGTTAAAGGATTTGCAATTACTTCAAGATTATTGTTTTTCCATTCCAAAGTGTTTTCTTGAGTCAAAACCACAAATTTATCATAAGTTCCAGACAATAAATCCATTAAAACAAATTTTGTTTTATTTGTCAAAATTTTCAATGGACTGTCTTTTTCATTCGATTCAACGTTTTTTGAAACGTGTCTTTCATAAATCATAGGGCACGGCTTCATGAGCAAAATTGGCAAGAAGAAAGCCTTAAAACCATCGTCGCAAACCAGAATAATTTCGGGTTTTATTTCTTGTATGATTTTTTTTATACCAAAAAGATATGATTTAAAATAAGAAAAAGGATTGCCAATTGCTGTGATATCATGGTGCATAATTTTTTTTGAAAATTCAAAAAACAAAGGATTATTGCCTTGATTCAATGTTAGAATATGTACTTCATAATCTAAAACATCTGCCAAATAACTTGCTTTTATAGACAAAACTCGCTCTAATCCACCAGAACCGCATATTTGATTGGTTATGTAAAGTATTTTTGTCACAAAATTGGTTTTTGAATTTGATTTTTCTCGACTACAACCATTGTTCCATCAGGAATATTTCCTTTTATGGTACAACCCGCACCAATGACACAATTTTTACCAATTATAGTATTTCTAAGAATCACAACGTTGCTTGCAATCCAGGTTCCTGATCCAATTTCAATTGCACCAATCGAATAATCTGTGGCGCTTACGCCTGTTAAAACATTAAATTTGTGGTCATTATCAAAAACGCAAACATTGGGTCCAAAATTACAATTGTCTCCAATTAAAATTTTTGATTTGGCACTTATATTGCAATTTTGGTTCATAAAAACATTTTTACCAATAGTAATCTCGCCGTTATTGGTAGCAATTATAGTGCAGTTTTTAGAGATATCAAGGTTTCTAGCAATGTTTATTTTACCGTTTTGAGTAGTTTTTAAAGTTGCAAACGGATGTATTCTTTGGACAAAAGAGCCCTTAAAATTTTTGTTGAAAATTTTTAAAAATCCAAACCTGATAAAATTATATAAAAGTAAAATATAAACCATAATGCAATTTTATTTTAACGCTTCTTCAAGAAATTTTTTTGATTCCAAGACTTTATTTGAAATAATTTTATTGGAATTATTAAAGTCAAATGGTATTAAATCAATGTCTTTGGTCTCATTGATTTCGACCAAAATTTCAGATAATTCAACCATTTGCAATAAATCTCGCATTCGTGTATTTATTTTTTCTGTTCTATTAAAAACCAAAAATTTTTTATTAAAAATCAATGAAAAAGCCACGGCATGAAAGGAATTTGTCAAAACATATTTTGCATGATGAACCAATGATAAAAATATTTCAGGACCAGAGTTGACATATTTTTTTGAAGCATAATTGATTCGTTCGTTGACCGTGAAAATTTTTAGATTGTGTTTTTTCGATAATTCAATAGCGGTTTTTTTGATGTTTTCATTTCCATCAAAATCATATATAAAAACATAATCTTGGCTAATAGGTTTTACAAAATTAGTCGTCCAATATTCGGCATTCATCAAGAAAACAGGGTCAATAACTTGGCTAACTTTTTCGAACCCTAAATTTTCAAGAATTTGTACACCCGATTTTTCTCTAACCGAAATGTGTTGCAACCTGGATACCTTTTCTTTGACGAAATTGGTCAATGAAGGTTCAATTGAATCGATTGCAAAACTTGCTGCATAAGCTATTTTAGGTTTGTTATCAGGAACAAAATCTAGATAAAATGCTGGGTCTTTGCCGTTATCAAAAAAAGAATTCCAAACTTGGTCACTTCCAGTGATATAGAAATCGGCTTCGGGCAAATTGTTTTTTAACTCTTTGTTAGTAGAATATTTTTGTGGTAAAACATCCAAATATTTTTTTTCAAATTGATCAAAATTATTTTTCCTAACTCTTTCCAATAATCGTGAAGGTAATTTTAAGGATAAATAAATGAATTTCAGAAAAATATTTTTTTCAAATTTTTCATTATTAACCAACCATAACTTATAATGATTACTTAAATATTTAGGTTTATAATTGATAGTTTTTGCATCAAAATTTAATGATTTTAAATAGACCAACAATGCCATTTGTTGCAAGGTTGCACCATGATTGTAAACATTATGACAGGTTATTGTTAGAATTTTTTTCATTTATTAAATCGATATTGCTTCTAAGTTTTGCAAAGATTCTATTTTGTCTGTGTTTTTTCTTGCATTCAAATTGGTTATAACACTTTCTTTGAAAGAAATATTGGTTAGGTATTTTTCGATATTTTCTACAATCGAATCACTATTCATCTCGCAAATTAAGCCTGTTTTATTGTTTTCTACGATGTTAAATGCAGTTGGAAAATTGGTCGTAACCACAAGTTTTTTTAACAAAACAGCTTCAATTAATGTTAATCCCCAACCTTCAAACAAGCTTGTTTGGACATATATATCACATTGATTCATGTAGGGAAACGGATTTAAAGTTTTGCCAATTAATGTAAAATGATTTGTTATGTTGTATTGTGCGATTAAATTTTCTAAAAATTTTCTTTCGGAACCTTCGCCAACTACATACCAATGAATCAAATGTCCTTTGTCTAATAATTTTTTGCAACTTTCTATTGCCAAATGCAGTCCTTTTTGTTTAGACAATCTGCAAGTTGTAACGATATTTATTTTTGATTTATCAAATTGTATTGATGGTTTTTCTTCTATGCGTTTCTGTAAAAGTGTTTCGTCGGCAAACAATTTTATGATTGTAGTATCGATTTTACCATTTATTTTATTGACTTCTTCCAGAAAACCGCGTTCAACTTCGTCAGAAATTGCAATTACTTTGTTGTATTGCTTATAAAAAGGATAATCAAATTGTATATTGTATTTTACCATTTGATAATCAATGTTTATCCAAGCAAATTTTTTATTGGCATTGATGTATTTCGAAACATAATAGGTAACAAATCCTTGGTTGTGAGCATGTGCAATGTCATATTTTTTATCAAAAACGCTAAATTTATTTTCAATAATTGACCAGAAAATTTGTGCACTGTGGTATTTATTTGAACGAAAATATCTAAATATTCGATGTTTTATTTTATCGACAATAGTCAATTTTGGTCGGTCTAAAATTATTACGTTTACCTGTTTTGGTACATAATTTATAAAAAAGTTTTCTTTTGTGAATAATATTAAATCAACGTTGTATTTGTTATAATCCAAATTATTAAGAAAATTTACAAGTCCTGTTTCGGCACCACCTAAATTTAAAGATTCTAGAACGAATAATATGTTTTTCATCTATATTTTAATATTTTAAGGTCTTTAAAAAATATTTTATTGAATAAAAACTAATTTTTAAATCGACTTTTCTTAATTTTATTGCGGACTTCATTTCATTTAATAAACCTTTCAAATAGTAAATTCTAAGTTTTTTTACAAATTTTTTATTATTTAATCCATTTAGAAATTCATATTTTGTTTGGTAACTCAATAGTACATTTTTATGGTTAAGATTACCACTGTTTACACCTTGACCAAGATACCTATAAACAGCCGTATTAATAGGCAATTTTGCCATTTTCCCTCCGTTTTTTGAAATCTCGAGTATTAAAGCAATATCTGAAAATGTTTTATATTTTTGATGTTCAATATTTATTAAAGCATCTTTTCTTAAACAAATAGTCAATGTTCCAATTGGATTATCGTTGATTACATCATATAAATCACTTACAATTAATTTTATTGGTTATGTTTTAGAATATTGTTGATTTAATAAAATTTCATAACAATTCTCTACTTCATTGTAAATAAATTTTGCCTTTTTGTTTCTTAAAATGAT
>JAYVIW010000079.1:0-118371 GCA_043769905.1 Bacteroidota bacterium | reverse complement strand
TAAAGCGAGCGCAGGATTAGTTATTTCGTTTGTTGGTGGCTCAGCTTCTGCATCTGCTTGGGTTGAGAAATATCGTAAAGTAACATTTGGATCACTATTTTTGATATAATTTTCATTTGTAGTCAAATCAAAATATTCAAAACCTACGGGGTTGTTAGTTGGATTGACAACATTATCATCACATTGATCTGGCAAATCGGTAGGGTCTGTTTTTGCTATTGGAACTGGCAATACGTTAATTGTCAGTGTTGTGTAACTTTTACAACCATCAGCGCTGGTAACAATTACGCCTAATGTTTGCGGATTGCTTAAGTTTTCATAAGCAGCTGGTGTTGCGATTAAATCAGCAGTATTTCCTGACAATGCACTCGCTTCATTGTTGTAGTAAGTAACTGTAAAATTAGTAGGATTTGTTGTTCCTGCTAATATTGCAGCATCTTTAGACGTTAAATTAAATGTTGTTTTTGGATAACTTGAAGATGGTACTGGTCCATCATCACAAACATTGAGTGGTAGTGGAGTTGTCAAAGCTAACGGAATATTTACTTTTAATTCAAATGATGCAGTTTGAAAACATTTAGTAATATTGTTTTCGATTCTGACCCAAATCACTTCATTATTGGCTCCTGTATAAGTTGAAGGATAGACAATTGGCGACAATCCCATCGGACTTGCTTGAGCATCAGCTTGACTGATATGATAAGTAATATTAAAATCTGAAATTGGTAAAGTTTGGATTCCTAACAAAAACGGATTTTGACTTGTTAAGTTAAAAGTTGTGCTGGCATTTTGGTTGTTACCAGGTCTGTCTTCGTCACACATTATTAAATTGGCAAGCGGCGTTGCAAGCGGCAAAATTGGTGCTGGCTTCACTTCAACAACAACTGGTATAACCTTATAACAACCTGTTAATGTGTTTGTTGCACGAACAAAAACTGTTTGAGTCGGTACTAAAACATTATATGGATTTGCTAATTCATTAATTGCTACTCCGTTTTCAGCATCATCATTGGTACCAAAAAATTGAATTGTTGTGTCTATTGCTCCTTGCAAAATATCTGACGCTTTTATTCGTAAATCAATAAAATAATTTCCGTTTTGATCCGTATCGCAAACCATATAAGGTGTTGTTGGCGGAACTGGTGCTGGTAGTGGATTGACAACCAAATCCATTGATGATATTGAATAACAACCAGTCAAGCCGTTTGTTAATCTTATTCCAATTGTTTGCACATAATCATCAACATTGGCATAATTCAAATTTGTTATTTGTCCTGTATTGGCTATTGCTCCAGCATAAGTTTCATAAAATGCCACCGAAACACCAATATTTCCGTTCAATATTTCAGGAATTTTAGATCCTAATTTGAATGTTTCGAATCCGTCAGAAGCTAATGATGTTTCACACATTTGATAAGGTGAGTAAGCAGGACTGATAATAAGTGGTATTGGATTAACAATCAGGTCTAGCGATCCGACAGTTCCACAATTGGTATCTGTAAAATAAGCATTGTACCAAATAGTTTTGGTGTTGCTGTTATAAATATTTGTTAACCTAGTTGTAGGTAAATCTATCTCCGCTTGTGATTGTGTTAAGTGATAATTCACAACTACAGGGCTTGTACCCACTTGCCCATTAATAATATCAACATCTTTGGTATGCAAATCAAAATCCTCAACCAAAACAGCAGTTGGATTTGGATTTACATCACACAATTGAAAAGGTGTTAATAATAAATTTTTTAATGGCCTAGGTGCTACAATCAAATCAAGAAAGGTAAATGCCACTCTTGTTGGGTCATTTGAATCTTCTACTCGTATATAAACCCTTTGTTTGAGAGGATTGTTGTTACAGTATGCAGTTGGTGCAGCTTGTGTGCCTCCAATCATATTTACTGTTGCATTGATAAAAGCATCATTATCTGTTAGAAAATAACTAATAATTAATGTTGGATCAGTAGTAACATCAATATCTCTAGAATGTAAATTAAAATTGCAGGCTATTCCATCTGTGACGATATTGTCATCACAAACTGTTATTGGTCCTGGTTTATTAATAAGCGATGATAATAATGGTGGGGTAATATTTCTTATTATTGTGACTTGGCTATTGTCATTGCCACAACCTAAACCTCCAACCGCATATTCGAATGTTGATATTGCAGAAGTCGTGTTATCTGGCGTAAAAATTCCTAAAGTTGGATTCAAAACACCACCAGCACCTAATATTCTTGTCCAAGTACCACCAGTTTGCGGCGTTCCTCCCAATAAACTAAACAAGAAAATTGGATTAAAATCAGTTTGTTGAATAGTCGTACTTCCGTCAAGACCAGCGTTTGGTAAAACATTCAATCCGACTGTGGTTGTTGGAGCACAAACTACTGTTCCTGTGCAGTTTAAGGTGTAAATAAAAGGTGGTGTTCCTGTTGGTGCTGGAACATTAGTAGGGTTTTGTTGTATTGATGAAAAACCATTTGGTCCAGACCAAACATAATTTACTCCTGGAGTAACATTATTGGCAAATAAATTAAAGGTGTCTCCAGGACAAACTGGACTGCTATTAGAAACGGTTGGACATGGCGGCGGAATAATATTTCTGATTATCGTAACTTGACTAGTGTCATTACCACAACCTAATCCTCCAACAGTGTATTCAAATGTTGATATAGCAGAAGTTGTACTGTCTGGAGTAAAAATTCCTAAAGTTGGATTCAAAACACCACCAGCACCTAATATTCTTGTCCAAGTACCACCAGATTGCGGCGTTCCTCCCAATAAACTAAACAAGAAAATTGGATTAAAATCACTTTGTTGAATAGTCGTACTTCCGTCAAGACCAGCATTTGGTAAAATATTCAATACTACTGTGGTTGTTGGAGCACAAACTACTGTTCCTGTGCAGTTTAAGGTGTAAATAAAAGGTGGTGTACCTGTTGGTGCTGGAACATTAGTAGGGTTTTGCTGTGTTGAAGAAAAACCATTTGGTCCAGACCAAACATAATTTACTCCTGGAGTAACATTATTGGCAAATAAATTAAAGGTGTCTCCAGGACAAACAGGGCCATTGTTAGAAACTGTCGGGCAAGGAACGGTGCATGTAGTCAATTGAAAAGTAGCATATTTCACACAACCACCATTTGCTAACTCAGTAAAAGATGCATAAATTGTAGGATTTATAGCAGTAGTTGAATAAGTAAGTGGATTTGGAATTGAATTGATTCCAGCAACAGCATCGGGCATTGAAGTATAAAAAGATATTTTAAAGTCCGCGGCGTTTAGCGTTCCTAAAATTATAGCATTGTTATCATTTAGGTTGTATATTGGCGGCACAATTGGCCCGCAATATATTAGATCTGGTGGTGTTTCATTGATATTAAACCCACCAACAGTAATTGTAACAGTTTTAGGAATGCATAAGTTTAATGCCGATACTGTATATGTTGTTGTTACTAATGGTGCTGCAATGACAACTGGACCAGTTGTTGTATTCAAACCAGTTGCAGGTGACCAAACATAATTACTTGAACCAGATGCAGTTAAAGTCACTGGTGTACCTGGAGCACAAACTAATGGCGCTGAAGGTGTAATATCTACAATACTAACACCTGAATTTGAACTTACAACAAAACCACATTCACTGCCTGAACTACCATCAAACATTAAATAATAGGTTTGACCGGGAACTAAAAAGGGTGCGGCTGTTCCTCCAGTTGCTGTTGGTCCTCCAGCTCTAAAAACAAAAGGAGATCCATTTGTACCATTGAATGTTAAAGGAATAATACTTGCGCAACCCAAGCGAACTACTGACCCTGAACCGCAAGTTGCTGCCGAGAAAGCAAGCATCTGAATTCCAATCCCCCCCCCTGTTGAAGTGCAACTATGAACCCAAACATTGAAACTTGCGGTAGTAGCAGATGCGGTAAATTTTATAAAAGAATTATTTTGAATCGACCCACAGAAAATACCACTATTAATACTAGTACTAATTCCAAGTGCAGGCCATGTGTCAACATGTTGTCCAACAGTTTGTCCACAATATCCAGTCAAATCACAAATCAATGGCGCATTAATACAAGTGTTGCTTGGTACAGTTGAAGATGTGCATGCTGGTGCGGGCATCATTGCTATTGCAGGCTTATTACCAAAAGTAATTGAAAAACCATTTAATCGACCCGAATTTCCACCGTAAGTATCTGTTATTGCCAATTGCCATTTGCCATTTAAATTTTGGGCTCTATTGAAAATTCCTAAATGATCTTGTGGAACAAATTCTCCAGTAAAAGGTGCTTCGCCCTCAGTAATTGATGTTGTTGCCAACATATTGAAAACTGTATTTTTATAATTTTGGCTGCTGCCCCCATTTGCTTGAACCAATCTAGCTTTAGTTCCATCGGGTGCAATTAAAAAAATATCTAAATCAGAGTTCCAACTATGATCGATATCAAGTTTGATAGACTCAAAACCAAAATTTTTGTCAGTTTGATTGATGTTTTGAACACTCAAATCAAAAAGATTTTCGGTATTGTTATCGCTTATATTTCCTGATTTTCCTTCAAATGTTTGTGCATGTGAAACAATAGACAAAATAGTTACTAATGCAAATGAATAAAATAATTTCATATTTGGTATTATTGATATTAATTATTAGTTCTTTTGTTTTTTATTAATGATTCTAATGAACTTTCTTCTTGACCAAAATATGTCAATTGAAGATTACTTTCTTGTAACCAAGATTTTAAATCAGATTGAGATATAGCTTTGGACGCTTTCAAAACAAAATATTTAGATGGAAATCCAACCGTTTTAAAACTTACAACACCTTGTTTTTCTGAAATTCTGTTTTCGATGCTTTTACAAGTTAATTTTGAATCAACACCCACGACATCAATATAGTAAGTATACCTTGTAGCTGAGGTATTATTATCCTTATTACTTCTATTATCTTGAGAAAAACCGTAATTTATCGTTGCTATGGTGATTAGAAGAGCAAATTTAAAGAATTTTAATTGATTCATTGCAATCGATTTATGGTGAATAAAATTGAAATTAAATAAAAATATTTAATAAATATAATGTTAATTTTCATAAAAAAAAACAAATATAAATAATTGATATTAATAACTTGGCTAAATTTGTAAAAAAAAATAAAATGACCCAAATCAAAATAAAAACAACCAATAATTTAGCCATAATTAAATTCGAATTTCCAGATTTTATTACTCAAAACGAAAGTTATGAATATAAAAACATTGATGAAGCCAAAAATTCTAAATTAGCGCAACAATTATTTTATTTGCCTTTTGTAAAAACAGTCATGATTTCGAGTAATTTCATCGCTATTGAAAGATACAATATCGTGGAATGGAATGATGTGCAAGATGCCGTAAAAGAACAAATTGAAGAATTTGTAAATCATGGCGGTATTATTGTTTCGCCTGATGACCCTAAAGTTGGCAAACAAGCTATAACCGTTTATGGGGAAACAACTCCTAATCCAGCAGCTTTGAAATTTGTGGTAAGCAGAATGTTAACTAAAAACCCAATCGAATTCAAAAATATTGATGAAACAATAGCTTCGCCTTTGGCAAAAGAATTGTTTAAGTTTCCATTTGTTAAAGAAGTTTTTATTGATGAAAATTATATTTCAGTAACTAAATATGAGGTCAATGATTGGACCGAAATTACACTTGAAGTGCGTACCTTTATAAAACAATTTATAGAAAACGGTGGGGCAGTCCTTGACGAAAACCTTATTGCTGCTGATTCAAAACAAGAAAAGCAACAAATCAAAAATTTTGATAATCTTGACACAACATCACAACAAATAATAAATATTCTCGAAGAATATGTAAAACCAGCCGTTGCTGCTGATGGTGGAAATATTGTTTTTGATTCTTATGACGCTGTTGAAAAACGTGTAAAAGTTATTTTGCAAGGAGCGTGCAATGGTTGCCCGTCATCAACATTTACTTTAAAAAACGGCATTGAAAATATGCTAAAAGACATGTTAAAAGACGACGCTATCGTTGTTGAAGCAATTAACGGATAAGTAAATTATTTTCAAAAAAAAAGCGTGTCTTTCAATTTAGATACGCTTTTTTTTATAGCAAAGTTTAAAATTTTAGGTCAATTGTTTCAATGCAATTTCAAATGCTGTTGCACTAATATTAGTTTTAGAATTATTAATATTATAAACTTTTTGAATAGCATTTTTTATAATATCTGAAGTATCTGTAAAAATAGCTTCATCAGTCATTTGCACTTTTTTCTCCATGAAATAAGCAAAAACTCTTGCCATTCCGCAATTAGAAATAAAATCTGGAATCAAACTTACCTTACTATCTACATTTTCCATAATTGGTCCAAAAAATATTGCAGTGTCAGCAAATGGCACATTGGCACCACATGAAATAACTTCTAAACCAGATGCAATCATAGACTCAATTTGAGCTTGTGTCACCAACCGTGATGCAGCACAAGGCGTAAAAATTTCTGCTCCAACTGTCCAAATTTTTTGGTTGATTTCATCAAATGGCAACATGCGATCGGTAACTAATTTATTGCCATCTTTGTTCAAAAACATTGTTCTAATTTCTTCAAATGAAAAACCATTCTCGTTAATAACACCGCCATCACGGTCAATAATTCCCACAATTTTGGCATCCATTGTTGATAAATAAAAAGCTGCTGCTGAACCTACATTGCCAAAACCTTGAACTATAACTTTTTTACCAACAACACTTCCCCCATAAATATCGTAATAATGTCGCACTGCTTCTGCAACGCCGAAACCTGTAATCATGTCGGCTATTGTATATTTTTTGGTAACATCTGGAGAAAATTTTGGGTTTTCGATAACCTTAACAACTCCTTGTCGCAACTGCCCTATTCGGTTGATTTTATCAGCTTCCGTAGGCTTAAAGTGACCATTAAAAACACCTTCTTGCGGATGCCAAACACCGCATTCTTCGGTCATGGGTATAACTTCGTGAATTTCGTCAATATTCAAATCCCCACCTGTTCCGTAATAACTTTTAAGTAAGGGCGAAACGGCTTTGTACCAACGTTGCAAAACCCCTTTCTTGCGTGGATCGTTCGGGTCGAAATTAATTCCTGATTTAGCACCGCCAATTGCTGGACCAGACACCGAAAATTTTACCTCCATAGTTTTGGCCAACGATAATACCTCGTTCAAATCTAAGCCCTTGCGCATTCGGGTTCCACCGCCTGCTGCACCGCCTCTAAGAGAATTGATGACTGTCCAACCTTCAGCTTCAGTTTCGGAATCTTTCCAGTTAAATATGATTTCGGGGATTTTATTTTCGAATTTTTTTAGTAAATCTTTCATTTATAACAAATTGTTTAATTTTTGCAAATATATGTTATGGAAATTGAATTCCGAAAACGTTTGTAGATTTACTTAATTAAAAAATTATTAAAAAAATATTTTGAAAAAAAACTTGAAAAATTCGAGAAATCTAAAAAAACTAGTCTCTGGAATTAATTTAATATCAAAAAAAATAAAAGTTTAATAATTAGACCAATCAATAATTAAAGTTGATTAGTTAAAAGTTAACTAAAAATTATTTACCTAATAGATCATTTTTTAAATCATCGTCAACAGGATTGTCTGAAAGCCAAATTCCAAAAAATGCTTTTTTGAATTCTAGACCTTTAATCTTTCCCTCTAAATTATCATTTTTATAAACCCAAATAGAATTATCCATGGGGTTATAAATCAAATTAAAAGCATCGCCTTGAACTATTGGTTCTTTACCTATTAATTTTTCTAGTTGACCAGCTTCTGATTTTATCGTTAATAATTTTTCTTCTCCAATGGATTTAATCAGACCTTTTTCAAAAGCCTTCGATAATTTTTTGGACGTAACCAATGGAGATAAAATTTGAATTCTGATTCCCATTTGTGATTCTCCTTCTAGAATTTCTTTGGCATCTTGCGACAGTACATTCAAATATAATGCCTGCACGTATACATCAAACCAAAATTTAGATCTTATTCCAAAGCCATTCAATTCTAGTTTTCGACCCTGAAAATCAATAAATCTTGGAACAATGACTCCTTTAACATCAAATTCTTTTTGAGCATATCCGATCGATGATTGCAACGAAAAAAAACATAATAAAGATATATATAAAAATTTCATTTAAAAGTATCTTAAAAAATACAAAATTAATAATAAGAATTAATTTGCATGTTAAATTTTGAACAATAAATGATATTTTTTTTGTAAAAATCAGATGAAATTATATATCTTACCTGAGCTATGGTCTTTGATTGCACCAGTAACACTAGCTAACACATTTACTTCATCTCTTAATTTTAACATTCCCAATAAAGCAAAAATTAATGCCTCTTTGAATTCAAGTATTTTAGTTGCTGGAATAATAATTTCAATTTCAGGAAGACACTTTTTTATTAAACCAATTAAAAAGTCATTGTGCGCACCACCACCAGTAATTAGCATTTTGCCTTTTTTCCCTTGCAATACTATTGCTATTTGTTGCGCAACATGCTCGGAAAATGTTGCCAATTTGTCTTCAATTTCTAGATAATGGTTTTCAATTATGGGCAAAATCGTTTCTTTTACAAACTCAAAACCAAGAGATTTTGGTGCACATTTGGTATAAAATTCTAAACCATTTAGCTCATCGAGCAAACTTTGATTTACTTTTCCCGATTTTGAAATTTTGCCTTTATCGTCAAAATCCAATCCTAATTTATTGGTATAAAAATTCAGAACTGTATTTACTGGAGAAATGTCAAATGCTATTCTGGTATTATTTTCATTGAAAGAAATATTAGAAAACCCACCTAAATTAAGGCAATAATCATATTCAGCAAACAAAATCTGGTCTCCAATAGGTACCAACGGCGCACCTTGACCACCCAAATCAACATCTTGAACTCGAAAATCACATACTACATTTTGATTTACATAAAATGCGATTTCAGGCAAATTACCAATTTGCAGCGTAAAACCATTTTGTGGCTGATGCAAAATTGTGTGCCCGTGAGACGAAACAGCATCAATATTTTCAATTTTATTATTTGTTATAAAATTGGATATTATTTTTCCAAGATAAACAGTATATTCTTGATTTAAAATTTCTAATTTTTTTCTTGAAAAGCCTACGGCAACTTTTAGTTTGTTTAACCATTCATCGGGATATGGAATAGTTTGACATTGTGATAATTCAAAACTCCACTGGCTGTTTTTTAAAGCAAAATGAACGAGAGCCAAATCAATTCCGTCAAGTGATGTGCCAGACATTACACCAATTATATTATAATTTTGTTTAAACATAATGTAAATTTACGAAATCGTTTGAAGTTTGATAATTAAATATTTACTTTTGCTTCAAAATTAATAAAAAATATTTTATCAAAATGGATTTTAATTTAACCGAAGAGCATTTAATGATTCAAAAAGCCGCTAGAGATTTTGCAGTAGCAGAGTTATTGCCAGGCGTGATCGATCGAGATGAACATTCAAAATTTCCGACAGAACAAGTTAAAATGATGGCCGAATTGGGTTTTATGGGAATGATGGTTGATCCTAAATATGGCGGTTCAGGTCTTGACAGTGTTTCCTACATATTGGCACTTGTAGAGTTGTCTAAAATTGATGCGTCGTCAGCAGTAATTATGTCAGTTAATAATTCTTTGGTTTGCGCTGGAATAGAAAAATATTGCAACGAAGAACAAAAAATGAAATATCTGGTTCCACTTGCTAAAGGCGAAAAAATTGGTGCTTTCTGTTTATCTGAGCCAGAAGCAGGTTCTGATGCCACCTCGCAAAAAACAACGGCAATCGATAAAGGCGACCATTATCTATTAAACGGAACAAAAAACTGGATCACGAATGGCTCCTCAGCATCTACCTACATAGTTATTGCTCAGACAGATATAGAAAAAGGTCACAAAGGCATCAACGCATTTATAGTAGAAAAAGGTTGGGCTGGTTTTGATATTGGTCCCAAAGAAAAAAAAATGGGAATTCGTGGTTCTGACACGCATTCATTAATGTTTACTGATGTAAAAATTCCTAAAGAAAACAGAATTGGACATGATGGTTTTGGATTTAATTTTGCAATGTCTGTTTTGAATGGTGGAAGAATTGGTATCGCCTCACAAGCATTAGGAATTGCAACCGGAGCTTATGAATTGGCATTAAAATATTCCCAAGAACGAAAAGCGTTTGGTAAAGAGATTTTTAAGCACCAAGCGATTGCATTTAAACTAGCTGATATGGCGACCAGCATTATGGCTGCCAAAATGCTTGTACTAAAAGCAGCTTGCGAACGTGACGAAGGAAAAGACATTTCGCAATCGGGTGCAATGGCAAAACTGTATGCCTCTCAAGTCGCAATGGACACTACTATCGAAGCAGTTCAAATTCATGGAGGAAACGGCTATGTAGCTGAATATCATGTAGAAAGAATGATGCGTGATGCTAAAATAACTCAAATTTATGAGGGGACTTCCGAAATTCAAAGAATTGTTATTTCGAGAACATTAATAGCCTAAACCATTTATAAAAGCAATCAATCCTTTTAATGAAAATTGAAAGGATTTTTTTTGCTTGCATGTCAAAACAGAAAATATTTAAAATATAAAACTGCTATATTTGTTGATTATTATTAAAGTAAAATGTACGAAAAAACATTTCCATCAAAACGATTTCAAATCACATTGGAATTTATAAAAAAACACATTTCGACATCAGAACCTATTTTAGATTTAGGTGTAGAAAATCCGTTTTCGAAAATTATGCTCGAAAACGGCTTTCAAGTTACCAATACGGAAGGCGAAGATTTAGACGAAAACCAAAAGGCATTGCATAATAGCACTGACACGGTCACTACTGCCTTTGAAATTTTTGAGCATTTATTGAATCCTTACACGATTTTAAAAGCTGTAAAATCTGATAAATTATTTATATCTATTCCAATGCGGTTGTGGTTTTCGCCAGCTTACCGAAGCAAAACAGACATGTGGGACAGGCATTACCACGAGTTTGAAGCTTGGCAACTCGATTGGTTATTAGAAAAAACAGGTTGGAAAATAATTGACCGACAAAAATGGACCAATCCTGTCAAAAAATTCGGAATTCGACCTTTGTTGCGACGATTTACCAACAGGTATTATATTGTTTATGCTGAGAGAGTTTATTTTAAGCAAAACAGCAATCACCATCCCCGTAATTCATAATAATTTGGTCAAAATTATCCTTGTTAAATGCTTTTGAAATGATTGAATTTTTAATTTTTTTGCGGTTATAAATAAAAACTTTTGAATTATTGAAATTTTCACAAATAACCGAATCATAACAAATTATCTCTTGAATATTTTGCTTAATTGCTTGTAATTTTATAATATCTGAAATAATTTTTGAATCTTGATTTTGATTATAAAATGCAAATAAAATTTTCATTGTTTGGTTTCTTTTTTGCAATACCAAAAATCCAATTGGTTGATTATTTTTTATGATTTTCATCAAATAAATATTAAAACTTTCGTCGTAAATTGAAAATTCATATTTATTTATTTGAGTAAAATCTATTAACGGTGCTTCCTGAACCCAATTAAATTGCTTCAACCAATTAAAAAAATCATCACTTTTTTTTGATAAATGATTTGAATTAAATTCATTAATTAAATTGCTTGTTTCTGAATCTACAGCATTTAAATATTCGATGTTTATATTTTGGAGATTTTTATATAATTGCTTTTTTTGGAAATAATGTTTTACTAATATTACAGCGTTTGCAACATTATCAATCAACTTTAAAGCTGGCTTAAAAAAACTTAATTTAGGTTTTAATTTAGTTAACAAAAAAGACAAGTTACTTTTTAAAACAGCTTTTGTACCAATATTTTTTTTCAGATTTACAAAATATCCTGATTTGTCATAAACACGTTTTGCACTTGGAGTAAACTGCGAAATGCCGATTTTTCCATTATTTTCAGCATACATTGTGTTTAAAATTTCACGGCCAATTCCTGATCCTTTAGTTTTCGGGTGCACCCACCAGGTTGATAACCAACCGATTTTTTGTTCAATGTTATCGATAACGATGTTATCAATATAAATGCCCATATAGCCCACTAATTCATCTTCTAAATAAGCCAGAAGCAAAACGATATCATCATTTTTTAGATGTGGATTATTGTAATGAGCCAATAATCGGTGTTTGCTAATTGATAAAAATTCATGGTTCCAAAAGTCATTGTTTTCAAATAGTTCTGGAACATTTTTTTTATAAATTTTTTTAATTTCTATCATTTTCTTTTAATGATGTATTTTCCAATTAATTTATTAAAATACTTATATAAATTTTCTGTAACTATTTGTTTTTTAGTATTTTTATTTGGAATTTCTAATGAAAAACGTTGAATAATTCTATTGTCAATATCTTTCTTTAAACCCGAATTTCCAAAAATTAAAATATTTTTATCATATTCAATTAGTTCATTAATTAATTTTCGTGAAATATTTTTGTCGGTAAACGGGAAAGCAAACATAGAATAATTAATTTTAAAATTTGATTTCAACCAATTTATCGAGTCCAAAATTTCTTTTTTTTGTTCTTCGTGATTTAATTCGTTCAACCTTGGATGCGACATTGTGTGACCGCCAAAATAAAAACCAGCATCAATCATTTCTTGAATTTGAACTTGTGAAATGTATGGCATCTGTCCTTGTAAGTATTTTTTTATATCAATATTCAAAACTTTTAATGCTTCATCAATTTTATAACTTTCAGAAAATTTTGTATTTTTCATTTTAATTTTAAAATCTTCATTCGATTGATAATTAAATGATAAAATTTTAGCAATTTTTTTTAACTCAATTTCTTGAAAATTTTTTTCTGCAAGATTGCAAATAATCAAACTAATTTTGTGTTTGTATAACATTGTTTTATTGTCAACAAAATCAGGGTTAACAAAGAAAATTGCCTTAATATTTCTTTGTTTTAGAATTGGAAAAATTACAGTATAAATTTCAGATAATCCATCATCAAAACTTAATAAATAGGAATTATTTGGTATTTTATCATCATTTAATAAATTTTCTGGATTTAGTTTTTTGTAATTCTTCTTAAATACATCCAAATCGTTTTCAAATTGAATTATGTTTTTGAATCGGTATAAATGTTTGATATGTTGTATGTCACAATTATTTACTAAATGATAACTCGGAAAAACAGTTTGTTTAGAAAAACACTTCAACATATTTTTATTTGAAATTAAATATAAAATATTTTTAACAAAACCCATAATTTAAATTTCTTTAAACAAATAAATACTATTTTTGAATGTTGTAAAATTAAAAATTTAAATCAATTATAATAATTAAATCTTGAATTACTACATAATTATCCCTGCACACAACGAAGAGAAATTTATTGCATTGACATTACAATCGATTGTTTCGCAAACTGTTTTAGCCAAAAAAGTTGTGGTTGTCAATGATAATTCTACTGACAATACAGCCGAAATTGTTAGTGATTTTGCTGAAAAATACTCATTTATAAGTTTGGTAAATATTACTTCAGAAGCTGTTCATTTGCCAGGAAGCAAAGTAATTCAGGCTTTTCAGAAAGGATTTGCAACTGTTGACAACGATTTTGATTTTATAGTAAAATTGGACGCGGATTTAATTTTACCCTATAATTATTTCGAAACAATCATCAAACATTTTCAATCTGATGGTAAAATAGGAATGGTTGGTGGATTTGCATATATCTACAAAAAAATTGATTGGATTCTTGAAAATCTAACCGATAAGGACCATATTCGAGGTGCTTTTAAAGCATATCGAAAAGAATGTTTTGTAGAAATTGGCGGTTTAAAACCAGCAATGGGTTGGGACACTGTTGATGAATTGTTATGCAAATTTTATGGTTGGAAAGTCAAAACCGATGAATCCCTTAAAGTAAAACACCTTAAGCCAACAGGTGTCAATTACAACAAAACGGCTCGTTACAAGCAAGGCGAAGCCTTTTATTGTTTGGGTTATGGTTTTTGGATAACCGCAATTGCTGCGACCAAACTATCATTTTTGAAAAAGAAACCGCTTTTATTTCTTGATTATATATCAGGATTTTGGCAAGCAAAATTGGTCAAAAAACCGCTATTGGTTAATGAGGATCAAGCTAAATTTATAAGAAAATACCGTTGGCAAAAAATAATTGATAAATTTAGATTTCAATAAAAATTTAGCATTTTACATAATGTTATAATTGCAATTCTATAATTTAAAAACATAATATTCTATCAAGAATTGCTTTCAATTAATTACTTTCGCATATATTTTATCATTATGATGTTACTTCGTTATTTATCCCAAATCGGGAAATATTTTTTAATGTGGATTGAAATCTTCAAAAAGCCAACAAAATGGTCGGTCATGCGAGGGTTGATTTTCAAAGAAATCGATGATTTAATTATCGATTCACTTGGTATCGTGGCATTTATATCTTTTTTTGTTGGAGGCGTTGTTGCTATTCAAACTGCTTTGAACTTGACCAATCCGTTGATTCCTAAATATTTGATAGGTTTTGCAACCCGACAATCAGTAATTTTAGAATTTGCTCCGACATTCATATCTGTAGTCATGGCGGGTAAAATGGGTTCATTCATAACCTCTTCAATCGGAACAATGCGCGTTACTGAACAAATTGATGCTCTGGAAGTTATGGGCGTAAATTCATTAAACTATTTAGTTTTTCCAAAATTAATCGCCCTACTTCTCTACCCCTTTCTGATAGGAATTGCGATGTTTCTTGGCATTGCAGGCGGTTTCATAGCCAGTGTTTATGGCGGTTTTGGCACTCGATTTGACTTTATTGATGGTTTGCAACGAGAATTTGTACCGTTTCATATTGCTTATTCCTTTATCAAAACATTTATTTTCGCATTGTTATTGGCCACAATTCCTTCATTTCACGGCTATTACATGAAAGGTGGGGCGCTCGAAGTTGGTAAAGCAAGTACCGTTTCATTCGTGTGGACTTCGGTAGTTATTATTTTAGTAAATTATATTTTAACACAATTACTTTTGACCTAATGATTGAAGTAAAAAACATAGAAAAATCGTTTGGGGATAGCAAAGTTTTAAAAGGCGTCTCGACGATTTTTGAGACTGGAAAAACCAATTTAATTATTGGGCAATCAGGTTCAGGAAAAACAGTTTTATTGAAATCATTGCTGGGAATATTTGCGCCAGAAGTGGGTGCAATTTCATTTGATGGCAGAATTTATTCAAATTTATCATCAGAGGAAAAACGAGAATTGAGAACCGAAATCGGAATGGTTTTTCAAGGATCGGCGCTTTTTGACTCGATGACCGTTGAAGAAAATATCGGTTTTCCCTTAAAAATGTTTACCAATAAAACGCAAGCTGAAATCGCCGAACGTGTCAATTTTGTAATTCGTAGAGTGAATTTAATCAATGCCAATCAAAAAAAACCATCAGAAATTTCTGGCGGTATGCAAAAACGTGTTGCCATTGCTAGAGCCATCGTGAACAATCCTAAATATTTGTTTTGTGATGAACCCAACTCAGGACTAGACCCAAACACAGCAATCTTAATCGATAATTTGATTATGGAAATAACCGAAGAATACAATATTACGACTGTTATCAATACCCATGATATGAATTCGGTAATGGAAATTGGTCAGAATATTGTATTCCTAAAAAATGGTCTCAAAGCGTGGCAAGGCACAAAAGAGGAAATTTTTAAAACTGACAATGAGGCTGTAACCGACTTTGTTTATTCAAGTAATTTGTTCAAAAAAGTTCGAGAAGCAGTTTTGAAAGGTTGATGCAATAGAGTTAAGCAAATGTAATAACATTTAAAGTTCAGCTTTACACATAGTGATTAAAAATATCCCAATTGATGTTTTTTCCTAACCCTGAAATGTCAATACAATTGTTGAAACCATCTTTTTTTGGCGGAAAACCATATAGAATTGAGGGGGCAGTACTAGCAACATTTATTTTTTTAGACGTTTAATAACCGGCGCTTTTAATAATCGTTAGCTTGAAAAGTAAATGTCACCGGAAAAACATTGAACAAATTGTAGAACGCATTTTGAACTTCAGAGGTAGCGTCATTAGGCAACGTAAATGGAAAATAATTGAGTGCAGTGGTAATAATGATTGCCAGAAAACTACCCAAAAGATGCTATTGAACCTGTACCAATATTGCCAACTTCTAAAATATTATTTGAAATAGGATTACCTGATGGAGCTGAAAGTATGATTGTTACGGTTTCAGGAGCATCTGTTTAAAATGTTGTTTTAATATAATTAAACTGCAAATCACCTGATGAACATGTCCTGTTTGAAATTATATAATCAGGTGGTGTTGTTGCCGTAAAAGTGTCAATGTTAAAGTTTAAAGCAATTGTCCCTCCACACAAATCACAATATTAAATATGTAATTTGCAGCTTGAATAGCATTAAAATCGATAGTATAATTAATAATTTGCGGCGTATAATTACAAGGTAGGAGAACTAGAAAAACTCGAGATGCCGTTATCAAATTAACCGAAGTTATACCTGAAATTTTTACATTTTAATTCATACAACTAATATTTTCAATTAGATAACCTGCAGTTGATGGTGACGGTAGAACTGTTCCAATAAATATTTTGATATTGCCACAACAATCTTGGATATTGCGAAAATAGGCAGCATACAATATCTCGCTGTCCAAAATTAGTAAATAATCCAAAAAAATGAAAGACTCGAACGCCCTAATTTCCTGAAGTTAAAGAACCCATAAAAATGCTTGTTGTGGTCGAAATTGGTGCAACGAAACCATTCAATCTATAAATGCTATAAACCACTATAGCGCCAACAAATGTTCCTAAAGCATTAAAACTTAAAGTTCCGATGGCGGTGCAAGTTTCAATTGTATCATTAGCATTTAATATAAAACTTGGCAACTATGCAAAAGAATATTAACAACCGAACATTAAGAAAAAAAATGTTTTTAAATCAACAAAAAAATTTTAATAGTATTTTTATTAATATATAGTTTTTTTTAGATATATAAATAAAGCACTAATTATCTCAATAAGTTATAAAATACTTTTAAAAAAAGTCACATTAGCTAGTTAAACTCGCCACAATTTTCTTAATTTCTTGTTCTTTTGCTTTAGGATAAATTAATAATACGCCTTCTTTATCAACAATGATATAGTCGTTTAATCCATCTACAACCACCAATTTATTGGCATCAGATCTAATTATATTATTTGATGCGTTTTCAAGCATTACTTTTGCGTTGACAACGGCATTATCATTCTCGTCTTTGTCTAATTTTTCATGCAATGAGTTCCATGTTCCAAGATCATTCCAATCAAAAGTTGCGGGCAAAACATATACATTTTTTGCATGTTCAAGAATTGCATAATCTATTGAAACATTTTCGGATAGACCATAATTTTGATTAATAAAACCTTGTTCATTATCAGTATTATAACTTTCAATTCCTGATTCGAATAATCCATTCATAACTGGCTGAAATTTAACGAATGATTCTAAAATCGACGCGACGGACCATATGAAAATACCCCCATTCCATAAGAAATTTCCTGAATCAAGAAAAGATTTTGCGGTGTCATAATCAGGTTTTTCACGAAACTGATTAACTTTTTTTATAACATTTTGATCTTTTTTGTCATATTCTATATATCCAAAACCAGTGTTCGGAAAAGTTGGTTGAATGCCCAAAGTCATTAAAGCATTCTCAGCAGCGCAAAAATCAAAACATTGTTGCAAATTGCTGCAAAATTCGCCTTCATCTTCTATCCAATGGTCGCTTGGTGCAACAACCATCAAAGCATGTGGATTCATTTTCTGGATTTTTAACGATGCATATAAAATACACGGAGCTGTATTTCTCATGGCCGGTTCCAACAAAACTTGGGCTTGCTTGACGAGTGGTAATTGCTCTAGAACAATATCATTGTATTTTTCATTGGTCAAAATCAAAATATTTTCGACGGGAATTAGTTGAGACAGTCTCGAAAAAGTTTTTTGAATCAGGGTTTGTCCAGCTCCCAACATATCGTGAAATTGTTTTGGAAATTCAGCTGTGCTCACTGGCCAAAAACGAGATCCAACTCCACCAGCCATCAATATTGCGTAATAATTTTTATTCATTTTTAGTGATTTTTAAAATACAAAAATAGTGAAATCAAAAAACATATTTGTTACATTTTGATCAAATTATTTTTTCTATTTCGTCAATAATTCAACCTCCGCATTTGGATTAAAAAGATACAATTTACCAGAATTGATTTCGAGACATTCGTATCGTTTGACACGCAAAGCAATTTTTTTAAAAATTTTGCCATTTGAAATTCTAAAAATAGCATTGTAGGGAATTTCAAAAATATAATTTTTATCGTTTTGTACGTCAAATTGCTTCAATGCCAAAGCCAAAGTTGCATCAGTATCTGAGCTTGCTGTTGGATTTTTGAAATGCCTTGCTAATAATGGCAAAATTGAATTCGGAAAAACTTCTGGTCTTATGTATGGAACCATCAATTTTTGGAAAGTAAATTTCCATTCATTACCATGCGGTTTTATGTAGCGACCAAATTTTTCGAATGCTACCAAATGTGCGATTTCGTGAATCAAAGTTATTGTAAATCGGTACTTGTTTAGATTGGCATTGACGGTAATTTCATGTTTGCCCGACAAACCCTTGCGGTAATCTCCGTGTCTGGTTTTGCGTTCATTAACAATTTTTAGGTGCACGTTGTTAGCAACAATCAAATCAAAAATTGGTTTTACGGCGTGTTCCGGAATATATTTGGCTAGTGTTTCGGTCATTTATATATGATTATTTGGCACGAATACAACTTTAAATTATTTGTTTTTTATAGATATAAATTATCCAAAATCTATGGCGTTGAACTTGCAACAGACAATACTTTTCCGTTATAAAACTTATTTCCTGTCAAAGTAAAATCATAAATATAACTTGCCATTTCTAGTGCTGAAAGCGGTGCTTGATAGCCAGGAAATGCTTCTTGCAACATTTCGGTATTTACAGAGCCAAGCGCCAAAACATTAAACGAAATACCCTGTTCTTTGTATTCTTCGGCCAATAATTCTGATAATGTAATAATAGCGCCTTTGCTAGAACTATATGCAGAAAGACCCGCAAACTTTGAGCTTCCTTGAATGCCGCCCATTGATGAAATCGAGACTACATGACTTCCTTTTTGCAAATAAGGCAAACAAAGTCTCGTCAAATTGGCAACTCCAAAAACATTGACTTTATAAACATTTTCAAAATCTAGGTTGGTTGTTTCGGCAAAAGGTTTGAACAATAATGTACCCGCATTGTGAACGATTCCATCAATATTTTTCCAGTTTGCTGATAAAAATTTCTCGACTTTCGTCAGATGGGTCTCATCCGCTAAATCGACTGCTAGGCAAGTAATTCTTTCATGATTGGATAAAATTTCAACAGTTTTTCTAGAAATTGCCAATACATTGTGACCGGCATTTGCAAACAATAGTGCCAATTCATAACCAATTCCTCTTGATGTTCCAGTAATAATAATATTTTTCATTGTTTTTAAAGTAAATTTATAAACGAGTTATCAGTTTCATGATTGTTCAAAAAAAGTTTAATTAATTAGGTGGCACTTTTTTAGAAAAAATAAATGGAGTAATTTTGAAATTTAATGGATCAAAAATATAAAATGTTCCAAAATTTCAAAAGTTATTTTGATGACACAAGAAATAATCTCGTAAAGCAAAATTTTGAATTAATTTATTAAAATCAATGTTCAATAATGCTATTTTAGTTATAAATACTATTTTCAATACTGAGTTTTGATTTTTTTGATTGACCATTTTTAAAATTCTTGAAAAGAAAATTATTTTTACAGATCTGCTTTAAATGCGCATTTGCACTATAAAAGTACAATTTAATTCAAAAATGATTATGAAATTTTGACTTATTTTCGAGGTTGCTATTTAAAAAAAATGAATTGATACTATCGTATATTTCATACCTTAAATCTTTTGTAATTGTCTTATTTTATATTTTTATCAAATGTAAGAAATATTTTTATTTTAAATAAAATTTCATAAATATTAGTCTATTTTTGTGAAAAATTTGTTTTACAATGCTACAAAACGTAAAATTAGAAGTTGCTGAAACCTCAGATGTCGACGGAATTCTCGAGCTTCAAGAACTCTATTTAGTTTCAAATTTGACAGTAGAAGAGCGGGTTGACGGCTTTGTTACAACACCATTTACGGTCGATTTATTAATAGAAGTTATTGAAAAAAAAGGACTTTTTATCGCAAAAATAAACAATAAAATTATCGCTTATGCCTTTGCTGCAAGCTGGGAATTTTATAGTCAGTGGCCCATTTTCGAATATATGATTTCAATGTTTTCCAGATACAAATTTCGAGATTTTGATTTGAACACAAACACAAGTTTTCAGTATGGTCCCGTTTGCATTCACAAAGATTATCGTGGCCAAGGTTTGATTAAAACTTTGTTTGAGTTTATGAGAATTACTGTTGTCAAAAATTATCCATTATCTGTTACTTTTATCAATAAAATAAATATTCCGTCAACAAAAGCGCATATTGACAAACTAAAATGGACGGTAATTGATGAATTTGAATTTAATAAAAACCAATATATTGTTTTGGCTTATGACATGAATCAACGTGTTGAATAAATCAATAAATTACATTCTGTAAACAAATGCATTAACATTCATTCCAGCTCCAACTGATGCAAATATTAAAATATCACCAGAATTGATTTCTTGATTTTCAATTTTTCCAGAAAGTAATAAGTCGTACAAAGTCGGAATCGTTGCAACGCTAGAATTACCCAAATTGGCAATGCTCATTGGCATGATTCCTTTAGGCATTTTGCGGTCATAAAGTTTATAAAATCGATTGACGATAGCTTCATCCATTTTTTCATTTGCCTGATGAATCAATATTTTTTTAACACTATCAATATTAATACCACTTTTGTCTAAACATTCTTTCATAGCTTGTGGTACTCTACTTAGTGCAAACTCATAAATCTTGCGCCCATACATTTTTATGTACTTAATCTCTGGGCTCAACTCTTTATTAAACGAGCAACCAAAATGTAAATATTCTGCTTCATCATTGGCAAATGTGGCACTTTCATAACACAATAATCCAGTTTCATCAGTCGATGCTTCTATGATTGCTGCCCCTGCACCATCTGCATAAATCATGCTGTCTCTATCGTGAATATCTACTACTCTTGATAAAGTTTCGGCACCTATAACCAAACATTTTTTTGCCATTCCTGATTTGATAAAAGCATTGGCTTGTAAAACACCTTCTATCCAGCCCGGACAACCAAAAATGATATCATAGGCAACACACTTTGGATTTTTTATTTTTAATTTGTGCTTGACCCTTGTTGCCAAACTAGGCAACATATCTGATTGATTTGTATTTAATTTTACGTCACCAAAATTTTGAGCCAAAATAATATAATCAATTGTTTCTGGGTCAATATTGGCACTATTTATAGCGTTTTGTGCGGCAAAAAATGCCAAATCGCTGGCACATAAATTTTGTTCGGCATAGCGGCGTTCTTGAATTCCTGTTATGTCTTTGAATTTATCAATTACAACATCGTTAGAGTAATTAAATGTTGTACCATCTTCGTTTAAAAAATGATGTTTATCAAAATCCGTGTTTTTTACAATTATTTTTGGAATATAACTTCCTATACCTGTTATTTTTATGTTCATATTCGGTAAAGCTAATTTGTTGTAAAATTACAATATAAAGATTTACAAAACTACAAATTTATTATGCACGCATAATAATTATGCATAATTTAATATTTTAACAAATAACTAATAATTATAATAAAAATTAAATGTTTTGTTGCTTGATTTTTATTTGAAGTATAACAGAAAGGTTCTGAGCTTGTTTTTTTATTTCAGTAGCATTATTTCCGATGAAGCTTTCGTTAACAGTTTGATCGAAATAATCTATCCAAATATTAAACATTTCCGGAGTCAAATGTTCGAGTTTGTCAACTTTAAGATGAACATCAGTTAAATTATTAGTATAACCACCAGTTCCAAGAATCATTTGCGACCAAAATGTCACTAGAATTGGCAAGTGTTCTTCAATTTTAATTTTGACAATATCAGTAAAAATAAAATTGATACGATTGTCAGCGAGTAATTTTTTGTAAAATTCGTCAACTAGAAAATATAAATCTTTTTGATTTTGAATGTCGATCATGATTTTATTAATAAATAAAGGTTTGAGAGTTTAAAGTTATATAAAACAACTTTAAGCTTTCAAACCTTTTAAACAACTTATAAACTAATTTTTTAAGATTCCATGTAAGCCTCAATTGGCGCACAACTGCAATTTAAATTTCTATCTCCATAAGCTTCGTCAACACGGCGAACCGTTGGCCAAAATTTATTTTGTGAAATATAATCTAATGGAAATGCTGCTTGTTCGCGAGTGTATGGAAAATTCCAAGTATCAGTAGTTACCATCATTAATGTATGGGGTGCATTTTTTAAAACATTATTTTTATCATCCATAGTTGCAATTTCAATTTCTTTTCTGATAGAAATCATCGCATCACAAAAACGGTCTAATTCTGCCAAATCTTCACTTTCAGTTGGTTCAATCATCATGGTTCCAGCAACAGGAAATGAAACGGTTGGAGCGTGAAAACCATAATCCATCAATCGTTTGGCAATATCAGTAACTTCGATTCCTTTTTCTTTAAACGGACGACATTCAATAATCATTTCATGGGCTGCACGACCCATTTCTCCTGAATAAAGCGTTTCAAAATGTCCGTCTAATCTTTCCTTAATATAATTAGCGTTCAAAATGGCATATTTAGTTGCATTAGTCAACCCTTCTGAACCCAACATACAAATATATCCATAAGAAATCAAACAAGCCAAAGCCGAACCCCACGGAGCAGCTGAAATTGCTGTAATGGCAGATGTTCCGCCTGTTGTTATAATTGGATTGGTTGGCAAAAATGGTACTAACTGTGGTGCTACGCAAATTGGCCCAACGCCTGGACCACCGCCACCATGCGGAATTGCAAATGTTTTATGCAAATTCAAATGGCAAACATCGGCTCCGATTGTGGCTGGATTTGTCAATCCAACTTGGGCATTCATATTAGCTCCGTCCATATAAACCTGTCCGCCGTTATCGTGAATTAATTGCGTAATTTCTTTAATTGCACTTTCAAAAACACCGTGCGTCGATGGATAAGTGACCATCAAACATGATAAATTTGCTGAGTGAAGCAATGCTTTTTCACGCAAATCATCAATATCGATATTTCCGTTTTCAAGAGTTTTAGTTACTATAACTTGCATTCCAGCCATTGCTGCCGAAGCAGGATTAGTGCCGTGTGCCGATGATGGTATCAAAGCAATATTACGGTGGTGATCGCCACGAGATTGGTGGTACGCTCGAATAACCATAAGCCCAGCATATTCGCCTTGCGCACCAGAATTTGGTTGTAATGTTGTGCCAGCAAAACCTGTTACTATGTTTAATTGTTGTTCTAGTTTGGTCAACATTTCCATATATCCTTGTGCTTGATCTAGCGGTGCAAATGGGTGAATGTTGTTCCATTGTGCGGTGCTCAAAGGCAACATTTCTGAGGCTGCATTCAATTTCATAGTACAAGAACCAAGTGAAATCATCGAATGGTTTAATGCTAAATCTTTTCGCTCCAGCATTTTGATATAACGCATCAAAGCGGTTTCTGAATGATAAGTATTAAATACTTTGTGTTGTAAAAATGATGATTTTCTTTCTAAATTTAATGGGAACTGATTCCCTTGTTGTAATTCAGAAATTATTGTTGCTTGTTTATCATTTGCTTGCGCGAAAATTGCAACAATTTTATTCAAATCATTAATTGAAGTCGTTTCGTTTAAAGAAATTGAAACTGTATTTTCATCTATGTAATAAAAATTAACTTCATTTTGTTCAGCTATTTCTTTAACTTTTTTGGCATCGGTTTTAATAACAATCGTATCAAAATAAGCCGAATTGGTTTGATATAATCCTAGTTTTTCTAATTCATTGACCAAAGTTGCTGTTGAAGCATGCACTTTATTTGCAATATATTGTAAACCTTTTGGTCCATGATAAACTGCATACATTCCGGCCATCACTGACAATAAAACCTGTGCTGTACAAATATTTGAAGTTGCTTTGTCACGCTTGATGTGTTGCTCACGAGTTTGCAATGCCATTCTTAGCGCGCGATTACCGTCGGTATCGATAGTTACACCAATAATTCTACCAGGCATTGATCTTTTATATTCGTCTTTTGTAGCAAAATATGCTGCATGTGGCCCACCATAACCCATCGGAATTCCGAAACGTTGTGTTGTTCCCAAAACAACATCGGCTCCAATTTCGCCGGGAGGCGTTAATTTAACTAATGATAAAATATCGGCTGCAACGGCAACTTTTATTTCGTTTTGTTTTGCTTTTGCAATAAATCCTGAATAATCATGAACCTGTCCAAATTTGCCTGGATATTGAAGTATGGCTCCATAAAATCCATTCGAGAAATCGAAAGTTTCGTGGTCTCCGACAACCAATTCGACACCAATAGGAGTGGAACGAGTCTGTAAAACCGACAAAGTTTGAGGTAAAATTTCTTCGGAAACGAAAAATTTGCATACGTTATTTTTCTTTTGTTCACGTGTACGAACATCAAAAAGTAACGCCATTGCTTCGGCAGCGGCTGTTCCTTCGTCTAATAATGAAGCATTGGCAATTTCCATTCCCGACAATTCAATAACTGTCGTTTGAAAATTCAAAATGGCTTCTAATCGACCTTGTGCAATTTCTGCTTGATAAGGAGTGTAAGCGGTGTACCAACCTGGATTTTCGAGAATATTTCGTTGAATTACAGCTGGAACAATAGCTTGGTTGTAACCTAGACCTATATATGATTGAAAAACTTTATTCTTTTTCCCTAGTTCAGTAATATGTTTTGCAAACTCAAACTCAGTCATAGGTTCATCAAGAATTATATTCGATTTAAGGCGAATATCACTCGGAATTGTTTCGAAAATAAGTTGGTCTAACGTTTCAACTCCAATGGTTTTGAGCATGTGAGGCAAATCATTTTCGGTAGTACCAATGTGACGTAAAGCAAAAGCATCTGTTTTCATAGATCGTTGTAATTGTGTTTAAATTTTGTACAAAAATAAATATTAATCTGCTAATAAAATGGTTTTTAACAATCGTTTATTAGCTGATTTATAAACTTAATTCGATTGTTATTAACAGTTTGATTATTTTTGTTGAATGAAGTTTCTAAAAACAATTTTTGATTTTTATATCAATATCTGCATTCATGTTGCTGTTGCTGTTTTTTCGTTGGTTCAAATAACTAAATTACAGTTAAACATTTCTACAAACTCAAATCTTGATTTTTTTATTTTTTTTGGAACAATTTTAGGTTATAATTTTTTGAAAAATTTTGAAGTTTTTTGGAAGCGAGTTTTTTCTTTCAAAGAAAATTATACAATTTTAGCGGTCAGTTTGTTAGCTTTTTTGGCAATGATTTATTTTTATTTCCAATTAGAATCAAACATTCAAATTCAATTTATAAAAATTGGAATATTAATTTTGATTTATCCATTTATCAGAAAATTTGGTTTTATAAAAATGGTTTATGTTAGTTTTTGTTTGACTTTGATTACGGTTTTTGTTGTCGAAATAAACCACAATTATAATTATCTGCTACAAAGATTTTTAATAATTTTTTGTTTGCTAATTCCACTCGAAGTTTGCGATTTGGAAACCGATTCAAAAACCATCAAAACATTGCCTAAACTTATCGGAATTCAGAATGTTAAGAACTTAGGATATTTTTTGTTGGTTGTTTTTTGCGTTTTAAAGTTGAAATTTGATATTGATATTTTCATTGCAGTTGTTATTGCCATCGCCATCTACTTTTCAAATGAAAATAGTTCTAAATATTATAACAGTTTTTGGGTCGAAAGTTTACCGATTTTTTGGTGGGTTTTACTACTTTTCAGAAATTTCTTTCAAAACCCGATTTCTTTCCAACAAAAAGTTTGTCAAATGTTTTTTTAAGAAAAACATATCAAATAATTGTCCGAAAATCCAAAACGGGGTTTCGTAAAATAACTTGTCGGTCATGGTTGTAACTCCGTTTTTTTCTTCAAAATAGTGTTCGTGTTTGAACGACTTGAATTGCCCTTCTTCCATTTTATCAACGAAATAATCATGGAAATTCATTGCCGTAATTCGGCTTTTATGTGTGAGATAAAAACCAAAATGTTTGCCTCGCCAAGTAACGGTTTCGTTGTAATTGATTAGTCCTGAAGTAACGCCAGCTATCGCTTTTTCGTTGGTTATGGAAGAAGAATTTTGATGAATATCAATGTGTCTATTGATATCAAAAACTTTCTGGATTGTCGCATTTACTTCGGTTTTGATTGTGATTGTTGTCATTTTAATTTACGTTTTCCTTCAATCGAAATTTTAGAACCTATTGCCAAAAAAATCGATGTTGGTTGTAAATCTTTTACAAAAGCAAATTCTTGTCCATAAACTTGCTCGAAATCTATTTCAGAATTATTGCTAATAACTTGCAATTGTTGCCATCTTGGATGACGCACTTCATATTCAAAAGTTGTTTTTTCGTTAACTTTGGTATAACCAAAATAATGTTCGGTTATAAATTCTGCTTCAGAATTTGGTTCTATATCAATAACTTTTTTATGAGTTTCGATTTCGATTTTATTCCATTTATTAGCAACTTTCCATTGGTATTGAAATGATTTTGAGTTTTCGTTTTCAATATTCAAATGTTTCATTGGTAAGGTTTTGTAATGCTCATGATATAAAGTATTGGCCACCAAAGTAATTGCCGATTTAGGAACAATTTCTGAAATAAAAACAGCTCCACGTTTCCATATTCCATCTTCAAATCTTTTTACATAAAACCGCAAGTTAACTTCTTCAAAATCAGAGTAAAAAGGAATTTTCATGCCCAAAATCCTAACATTTTCGAATAAAAAACCTATAAAACTTATATAACATTTGCCGTTCCAAAAATCGAGTTCTGTGCCGTTTGGAACATATTTTTCTAAAATTTTTGGATTAATTTCGTAGTTTATTAAAACTAGATTATTCCATTCTGCGGTAAGAAAACTCATTTTATCATTGATTAATTTAAAAACAAACTTAAAAGTATTATACCAGTAATCCAGCGCGTTTTAATAAAGCATCTGCGCTAGGTTCTTGGCCACGAAAACGTTTGTACAACTCCATCGGCAATTCAGTTCCTCCTTTCGAAAGCACACTGTCTTTGAATTTTGCCGCAACTTCTTTATTAAAAATTCCTTTTTCTTGAAAGTATGCAAATGCATCAGCATCAAGCACCTCTGCCCATTTGTAGCTGTAATATCCTGAAGAATAACCACCGTTAAAAATATGAGAGAACGAAACCGACATGCAATTTTCGGGAACATCTGGAAATAATGTTGTTCCTTTAAATGCGGATTTTTCAAATTCTTTTACGTTAGTAATTTCCGTTGGGTCATTGCTATGAAAAGCCATATCCAACAAACCGAAACTTAATTGTCGTAACGTTGCCAGTCCTTCTTGAAAACTTGCCGATTCTTTAATTTTTTGAACATATTCTTGAGGAATAATTTCGCCTGTTTGGTAGTGTTTTGCAAACAAAGCCAAAGCTTCAGGCTCGTAACACCAGTTTTCCATGACTTGACTTGGCAACTCGACAAAATCCCAAAAAACAGATGTTCCAGATAAACTCGGGTACGCTGTGTTGGCTAGCATGCCGTGCAAACCATGACCAAATTCGTGAAACAAAGTTGTTACTTCGTTAAATGTCAATAATGATGGTTTGGTTTCTGTTGGCTTGGTGAAATTGCAAACGTTCGAAACGTGAGGGCGTTCGTTTTGCCCCTCCTTTATATATTGTGATTTGAAGCTTGTCATCCAAGCACCGTTTCTTTTACCTTTTCGTGGGAAAAAATCGGCGTAGAAAATGGCAACTAGTTCCCCAAATTCGTCTTTAACTTCATAGGTCATAACATCGTCGTGGTATTTATCAATGTCAAAAACTTCAGTAAACTGCAAACCAAAAAGTTTGTGGGCAATCGTAAATGCACCAGTTAAAACATTTTCTAACTGAAAATAAGGCTTTAACTTCTCATCATCAAGATTGAATAATTTTTGTTTCAACTTCTCAGAATAATAAGCAGAATCCCATTTTTGAAGTTGATCAGTACCGTCTAAATCTTTTGCAAATGCTGCTAATTCCGCAAATTCACGTTCGGCTGCTGGTTTTGCTTTGGCTAATAGATCGTTAAGAAAAGCACTGACTTTTTCAGGATTCTGGGCCATTCTTTCTTCTAAAACAAAATCAGAATGGGTTTTATATCCCAATAAATTGGCACGGTCAAAACGTAATTTTGCAATTTTTAACGTAATTTCTTGATTGTCAAACTCATTTTTTTGAAAACCCTTTCTGCCAGCTGCAATTGCCATTTCTTTTCTTAATTCCTGATTGTCTGCATAAGTCATGAATGGTAAATAACTTGGCATATCGAGCGTAAAAATCCACCCTTCTAAATTTTTTAATTTCGCTAATGATTTTGCTGCCTCGATTGCGCCTTCGGGCAAGCCTTTGAGTTGGCTAAAATCGGTTAAATGCAACTGATAATTATTGGTTTCTGCTAGAATATTTTCGCCGTAAGTTAATTTTAGTTTGGCTAATTCCGAATCAATTTCACGCAATTTAGATTTTTTTTCATCAGACAATAAAGCACCATTTCTAGAAAAACTTTTGAATTTTTTTTCCAACAAAGTCAATTGTTCTGGAGATAAATCTAGCGTTGCTTTTTGATCATAAACGTATTTTATTTTTTGAAATAATTTTTCGTTAAGCGTAATATCATTTCCAAATTCGGTCAATAAAGGTGTGACTTCTTGAGCAATTTTTTGCAATTCGTCATTTGTCTCTGCCGAGTTTAAGTTGAAGAAAATAGACGATAATCTGTCTAAATCATCTCCCGAAAATTCTAATTTTTCAATTGTGTTTTCGAAAGTTGGTGATTTTGGATCATTGGTTAACGCATCAATTTCTGCTCTTGCTGATTTTATATTTTCGATAAATGCTGGCAAATAATCTTCGATTTTTATTGATGCAAATGGAGCAGTATTGTGCTTGGTTTTGAATTTTTGGGTAAGAATATTCATTTTAAGATTTTATTTATTTTGAAAACGGCTTTCAAATATTTTAACAATATTTTTTAATAACTTTGAAGATTGTAATTATTCACAAAAGTAATGTTTTAGGAATAAAAACATTTAATAAATTGTTGCTAAATTTACGACTCAAATTCATGAACAAACTCCATTTACAAAGCAGTCCTTACTTATTACAACACGCCAATAATCCTATTAATTGGAATGCTTGGAATACCAAAACACTTTCATTAGCTAAAGAAAAAAACAAATTAATTGTCGTTAGCGTTGGATATTCGGCTTGTCATTGGTGCCACGTTATGGAGCACGAAAGTTTCGAAGATTTGGAAGTTGCAAAAATTATGAACCAACATTTTGTATCGATAAAAGTTGACCGTGAAGAACGACCAGACATTGATGCCGTTTACATGAAAGCCATTCAAATAATGAATAATCAAGGCGGTTGGCCCATGAATGTGGTTTGCTTGCCCGATGGAAGGCCAATTTGGGGCGGCACTTATTTCAGGAAAAATGACTGGATTAATTCTTTGGAACAACTGCAAGAGTTATTTAGAGAAAATCCTGAAAAAATGATGGATTATGCCGATAAACTGCATGCTGGAATAAAATCAATTGGCATTGTTCAAAACACGAATCCTGAAAATGAAATTCCGCAAGATATTTTATCGCCATTGATTGAAAAGTGGAAACGTAGTTTTGACCAAGAATTTGGTGGAATGGCTAGAGCTCCAAAATTCATGATGCCCAATAATTATGAATTTCTGTTGCGTTATGCTTATCAAAAAAAAGATGCTGAGTTGCTAGAATTTGTGAATCTAACATTAACCAAAATGGCTTTTGGTGGATTGTTTGACACAGTCGATGGTGGTTTTTCTCGATATTCGGTCGATATGAAATGGCATGTGCCACATTTCGAGAAAATGCTTTATGATAATGCACAACTGATAGTTTTGTATGCTAATGCTTATAAATTGATTAACGATAATTTATATAAGATAGTTATCGAAAAAACATTGAATTTTGTAGAAAAAGAATGGTTGACTGATTTTGGCGGATTTTATTCGGCACTTGATGCTGATTCGGCTAATAATGAAAATCATCTTGAAGAAGGTGCATTTTATGTTTGGACAAAGCTTGAATTAAAACATTTGTTAAACAATGATTTTGATTTGTTTGCACAAGTTTTTAATATCAATGAATTTGGGTTTTGGGAAAATGGTAATTATGTTTTAATTCAAAACAAAGATTTAGAGACAATTGCATTTGAAAATAAAATAACTTTTGCTGAACTTGAAAATAAAAAATCAGAATGGGAACATTTATTATATTCTAAAAGAGAAAAAAGAGCCAAACCAAGATTGGATGACAAATGTTTGACTTCGTGGAATGCGTTAATGTTAACTGGTTTTGCGTCAGCATTTAAAGCATTAGGAACAGAAAAATATCTAAAAATCGCTCTAAAAAACGCCAATTTTATTAATGATAATTTATGGTCAAAAGATGGCAGTTTGTTTCATAGTTTCAAAAATGACAAAGCCACAATAAACGGCTATCTAGAAGACTATTGTTTTGTAATAGAGGCATTTATAAATTTATATGAAGTTACTTTAGACGAAAACTGGCTCATAAAATCAAAGCAATTAATGGATTATTGTTTTGATTATTTTTATGATATTGATAGTTCATTTTTTAGGTTTACCTCAACACTAGACGAGCAATTAATTGCTACACATTTTGAAATTGAAGACAATGTAATTTCGGCATCAAACTCGGTTATGGCTCATAATTTGTTCAAGTTGAGTATTTATTTTGAAAACCAATATTACGAAACCATTTGCATGAAAATGTTGCATCATGTAATTCCGACTATCGATTATCCCTCGGCTTATGCCAATTGGTTAAACGTTTTTATGAATTTTGATAAGATTAATAAAGAACTAGCTATTGTTGGAGAAAACGCTGTTGCTGATGCCAAGAAATTCCATAAAAATTATGTGCCAAATGTTGTTTTGGCTGGTGCTGATAAAAACTCTGATTTACCCTTTCTCAGAAATAGATTTATGGAAAATAAAGATTTGTATTACTTATGTGAGAATAAAACGTGTGGTTTGCCTTTCAATAATTTTAATGAAGTTTTAGCCAAAATTTCCAATAGTTTGCAATAAAATATTAGAAATTTCTTTTCTTGAAATGATTTTGAAGCAAGAAATATTCAGCCTAACGATATTGGGGTTTGAATATGATATTAAACACTCAAATTTTGTGAATGCTTCTATGGATTTAAAAATTTTGCAAAAAAGCAATGAGGAAATTTCGTGTTTAATTGCACAAAACTATAAAAATCCGACATGTAAGCAGCACGAATATAGCAGCTCGACTAACCCAAATTACTGCTGCAATAACAGCAGATTACGCCGTTGAAATAACATTAATAGTATTGAAATTTGAACCAGAAAGTAGATTGCTTAACTAAAATTATCTTTAGGCAAAATTGACCATTTCCATTTCAAAAACTTTGCTGTTCTAGGTTCCTGCTGGAATAATTAGTTTCAAAGGTATAGTGACAGAAGCAATAGTTCGTTGCACCTACTCCGCATAATTTAACAAAAAAGACCTTTTCGATCAGCTATTCCATCAACTTACAAGGGTTTGGAGTTCAATGCTTAGTTGCCTTTATGACTGAATCGGGAGTGTCCAAAATCAAGTTTTGCAATTTTTATATTTAACAAGTACCCAAAACGGAATATTAATTGGATAATGCTAAGTTGGGGTTTCAATCATTGTCTTACAAAATGTCGAAAGTAATTTCAACCAAAAATCGCTTGTATAGCAACTTATACATTGTTTGCAATTGAAGTATCATTTGTAAAGAAAAATAATACAGCCATTATTCAACGTGAAAATAAATTTTTCTTCTCATTGTAATTGATTTTAAACCGATAAAATATTAATTATAAAAATACGGCTTTCTAAAAGTTAATACAATTCGAAGAAATACCTGTTTTTATATATTTAAATAAGGTATGAATTTAAGATTGTTACTGTTATAATACTTGAATAATTTAAATAAAAATTGCTTTCTAGGTTAATAAATGGAGGTCAATTAAGCTTATCCTAATGCCACATCAAGTGTCATCATGACAATAAAACCACCAATAAAACCGAGTGTAGCAATATCTGTATTATTGGCTTGTTGGGTTTCTGGAATTACTTCTTCAACAACTACAAATATCATTGCGCCTGCGGCAAATGCTAGGGCATAAGGCAAAATTGGCGTAAAAAATGTTACAGCATACGCACCCAAAACACCAGCAATTGGTTCGACAATTGCAGATGATTGCCCATACATAAAACTTTTTCGGCGACTCATTCCCATTCTTCTCAACGGCATTGAAACAGCAATTCCTTCTGGAAAATTTTGAATTCCGATTCCAATTGCCAACGCAACGGCTCCCGCAATCGACGCTTCTGGAACGCCTGCAGCCACACCGCCAAACAGAACACCAACTGCCAAGCCCTCAGGAATGTTATGCATTGTTATAGCCAAAACCAATAAAGTTGTGCGTTGCCAAGGCGATTTCACACCTTCCGTTTCTTTGAAATTGATGTGCATGTGAGGCAAAATTTTATCTAATCCAAAAATAAATAATGCACCAAAAGCAAAACCAACTGCAGCCGGAATGACTTTAACAAAACCCTCTCCACTAGACATCTCTATAGCGGGTGCCAACAAACTCCAAAAACTCGCTGCCACCATGACACCGCCAGTAAAGCCTAGCATTCCGTCAAAAGCGGTACGATTCATTCCTTTGAAAAAAAATACAAATGATGCACCAAGTGCTGTAACAAACCATGTGAACATGGTAGCATAAAATGCCGCCAATATTGGACTGATACTTGTAAAATAGTCGATTAGTGATTGATACATAATTATTTAATTTTAGTTTCTTGTATGAATTTTTATGAATATATTCTCGGCGATTTTATTCGAAATCACTAATGTTTTCTCATCAAGTTGAATGGTTTGCGAGGCATCAAAATCTTCTTTAGATAGAATTTTCATTTTTGACCCTAACGAAATTTGTTGTTTGTCAAGATATTGTAAAAAAGAAACCGAAGTATCTTTTACACCAACGCATTGGTAATCCATATTTAATTTAGCTTCCGACAACAATAGTTTCTCGACTTTTTTTATGGCTCCATTTTCATCAGGAATTGGGTCGCCGTGAGGATCAAATGCTGGAAAATCAAGAAATTCATCTAACTTATTAACGAGTTTTTCAGATTTTATATGTTCTAATTCTTCGGCAATTTCGTGGACTTCGTCCCAAGAAAAATGCAGCTTTTCAACCAAAAAAACTTCCCACAAACGGTGTTTTCTAACAATCATTTTTGCACAAAGCAAACCACTTTCAGTCAAATTTACACCCTGGTATTTCTGATAAATTAATAAATCTTTATCCGATAACTTCTTCAACATTTCCGTAACCGATGATGCTTTTGTATTCAACATTCCCGCAATAGCATTCGTATTTACGCCAGTTGGCGATACTACTGATAAATGATAAATAACTTTAATGTAGTTTTCTTCTGAAGTGGTCATATTAAAAATATTTCTTCAAATATAGGAAAAATATTTAAAAATAAATAAAAATTTTATTTGAATTAATTAAAATAAAATTTAGATTTGCCTAAAATTATTTTATGAATATGAAAAATATATATTTATTGCTTCTTTTATTTTTTTCTAGCTTGTCATTTTCGCAAGAAAAACAATCTATTTCGGGTCAAGTTACTTCAGAAAAAAACGCATTGAAACAAACAGATGTTATTTTAATAGGAACAAAACTAAAAACCCAAACAGATAGTTTAGGCAATTATAAATTTGAAAATCTCGCTTTAGGAAATTATAAAATTCAAGTTTCTGCAATGGGTTTGGAAACTGTTAGAAAATCTATAATTTTGAAAGAAAACGATAATTTAATTATGAATTTCGATCTAAAAGAAACGCAAAACAACTTAAACGAAGTGGTAGTTTCTGGAACATTAAAACCTGTTCGACGGCTTGAAAGTCCAGTTCCTGTTGAAGTTTATTCGCCTAAATTCTTTAAACAAAATCCTACACCAAGTATTTATGAAGCATTACAAAATGTAAATGGTGTTCGTCCGCAACTCAATTGTGGGGTTTGTAATACGGGAGACATACATATAAACGGACTCGAAGGACCATATACTTTAGTCTTGATTGACGGAATGCCAATTGTGAGTAGTTTATCGACCGTTTACGGTTTATCTGGAATTCCCAATTCATTAGTTGAAAGAATTGAAATCGTAAAAGGGCCAGCATCGTCACTTTATGGTAGCGAAGCAGTTGGTGGATTAATCAATATTATTACTAAAAACGCAACAAATGCTCCTAAATTCTCGGCTGATTTTCTATCATCGTCTTATCTTGAAAATAATATTGACGTTGGTGCAAAATTTAATGTTGGCAAAAAAGCAATTGCATTGGTAGGTTTGAATTATTTCAAATACGGAAATCGGATTGATAATGATAAAGACAATTTTACAGATGTAAACTTATCTGATAGAATTTCGCTGTTCCAGAAATGGACTTTCGAACGCAATGAAAACAGATTGTTTACAATTGCAGGTCGTGTTGTGTATGAAGATCGTTTTGGTGGCGACATGCGTTGGGAGAAAAAATATCGTGGAGGCAACGAAATTTATGGCGAAAGTATTTATACCAATCGAGCAGAACTTTTAGGAAATTATCAGTTGCCAACTTCAGAAAAAATTATGTTTTCGTTTTCTGCAAATGCTCATTTCCAAGACAGTCGATACGGAACTACGAGTTATATTGCCAATCAAAAAATTGCTTTTGGGCAATTAACTTGGGACAAGAAAATCGGCAAACACGATATGCTTTTAGGAACGGCCTTGCGATACAATTATTATGACGATAACACACCAGCCACAGCAAATTTTATTGGAGAAAACAAAGCAGAAAAAACATTTTTACCAGGAATTTTTGTTCAAGATGAAATTGCTTTTAACGACAAAAATAAACTTTTGTTAGGCTTGCGATATGATTATAATTCGTTTCACGGCAATATTTTTACGCCACGAATTGCTTATAAATTAAAACTTAACGACAATAATATTATTAGGCTAAATGCAGGAACTGGTTTTAGAGTTGTGAATTTGTTTACCGAAGACCACGCCGCATTGACTGGTTCGCGTGAAGTTGTGATAAAAAATAATTTGAAACCCGAACAATCTATAAATGTGAATTTGAATTATATCAAGAAATTTAATTTCGAAAACGGAACATTTATCGGAATTGAAACCTCGTTTTTTCATACTCGATTTAGCAATAAAATCATCAACGATTATTTGACCGATCCAGACAAAATTATTTATGATAATATAAACGGTTATGCAATAAGTCAAGGAATTACAAGCAATATTGATGTCAATTTCCCGAACGGATTAAAAATTATTACTGGCGTTTCTTTTTTGGATAATAGAAATATTGAAAATGGAATTAGTGTGATTCCGGTTCTCACAGAACGTTTTACAGGAACTTGGAACGTATCGTATAAAATAAAACCCATAAATTTGACTATTGATTATACTGGAAACCTTTATGGTTCGATGAAATTGCCTTTGTTAAATGATTTAGATCCACGTTCACCAAATTCACCTATATACAGCATACAGAATGTACAATTTACCTATTCTGGTTTTAAGAATTTTGAAATTTATGCAGGCGTAAAAAACTTATTGAATTTTTTACCCAAACAAAACAATCCGTTTTTAATTGCTGGAGCCAACGATCCTTTTGATGCCAATGTTCAATATGATGCAAACGGACAAGTTTTGGCAACACCACAAAATCCGTATGGTTTGACTTTTGATACTACTTATGTTTATGCACAAAATCAGGGAATTAGAGGTTTTTTTGGAATACGATATAACTTGAAGTAATAGTAATGAAGAATTTAATTTGTTTAGTTTTTTTAATTTGGACAATTCCGCAAGGTTTTGCCCAGTTGAATTTGGTTGAATTTGAGCAAATTGTTAGTTTACAAAAAACAGAAAAACGCAATGTTATTGTTTTTATTCATTCAGATTGGTGTAAATATTGTCAAGTTATGAAATCTAAAACTTTCAAAAACCTAGAGGTTATAAATCTGTTAAACTCTAAATTTTATTTTGTAGATTTTAATGCTGAAGAAAAACGAAAAATAGTTTTTAATAACCAAGAATTTATATTCAAACCCAATGGAAGCAATTCTGGAATTCATGAATTAGCAATTGAATTGGGAACAATCAATAATCAAATTAGTTATCCCGTTTTGTGCGTATTGAATGCAGAAAACGAAATAATTTTTCAATATAATAATTTTTTGAATGCTAAAGATTTGATTACCTTACGAAAGATACATCTCTACTAATCCTTCAGGAAGATTCATAATAACTTTTCTGTTTTCGCGATCAATTTTGACTAAAAAATGGTCGATCATTGGAACCAAAATCTCTACATCACCATTCAAAACTTCAAACAAAGGTTGAGCAGTTGTATCATTTATTGATTGTATTTTTCCGAAAACACCAATTCGTTCGTCTTCTATTTCAAAACCTATAACTTCGTGAAAATAGAATTTGTTGCCCGAAAGTTTGGGCAAAGTACTAAGTGGCAAATAAACTTCTTTACCCAAAATAGCATCTGCATCGTCTTCATTGTTGACTTCTTCAAAACTTACACGAAGAAAATCATTTTTGTGAGGCGCACTTTTTTCAATAAAAAATGGAACCAGATTTTTGTTGAGTTCAACAAAAACTGATTCCAAATTATCATATAATTCAGGCTCATCAGTGTCTAAATAAATCAACACTTCTCCTTTGAAACTAAATTTTTTTGCGATTTTACCTAAATAGAAACAATCTTCTTTACGCATTGTCGCTCAATAAATTATGCTTCTGGAGTTTCTTCAGCAGCTGGAGCTTCTTCTGTAACTTCTGCTTCAGCAACAACCTCTTCAACAACTTCTGGAGCATTTGCAGCTTCTTCGGCAGCAACGGCAGCTTCTTCAGCAGCAACTGCTGTAGCTAAACGTTTGGCGTTAACCGCTTGTTCTGCTTTAAATGCTTTTGCTTTTGCATCAGCTTGTGCTTTTGTCAAACCATCTTTTTTAGCATCAACCTTACCAGCTTTAGCATCTAACCAAGCAGCTAATTTTGCATCAGCTTGCTCTTGAGTCAATGCACCTTTACGAATTCCGCCATCAAGGTGGTGTTTCAATAAAGCACCTTTGTAAGAAAGTATTGCTCTTGCAGTATCTGTTGGCTGTGCACCATTGTGCAACCATTGAACGGCTGCATCAAGGTTCAAATCTACAGTTGCAGGATTGGTATTTGGGTTATAAGTACCTATTTTTTCTAGGTATTTACCGTCTCTTTTTGAGCGTGCATCTGCAGCTACTACCCAGTAAAATGGTTTTCCTTTTTTACCGTGTCTTTGTAATCTAATTTTTACTGACATAATCTAATGATTAAATTTTGAGGTTCTCGACCTCGATTAATTAAGAGTGCAAAGGTAGTTTTTATTTCAATAAATCAAAACTATTTGTAAAAATAAAACCAAATTCAATTAGTAATAATTTAGGACTTTGGATGTCAATTATAAATAAAATTTTACATTATGATAAAATTTTAATAAAATAATAATGTAAAAAACTTAAAAAAAACTATTTTTGTTTTCTAAATTCTATATTATTATGAAAAATAAAATTTTAATTTTCGTGTTATCACTGTTCATTGCTTCATGCAGCGAAGAGGTAAAATTTAACAATCCAGGATTCCAAACATTAAAACAAGGAACTATGTGGAATGCAACTAATCTTCGAGCTATTTTAGCCTCAGACGGCAGCGTAACCATTATTGGTTCCAAAGATTTTGAAACTGTAACTTTAAGAACCGATAAAATAACGCCACATACAGCCGACTTTGGTGTGAATGGAATTTTTTATGCCGAATATGATAATCGTGCAGTTGGTTTTACAGGTAATTATTCAACAGGTTTTGTTGGCGGGAACGGTCAAATCATTATCACGGATTATTCAGAAGGAATGGTTACTGGAAATTTTAAATTCAATGCGGTAAACACCGATTTAGGTTTAGTTGAACCAGATAAAATAAATTTTAGAAATGGTACTTTTTATAAAATTCCAGTTACTAGTGCACAATAAATGATCTGTTATCATATTTATTCATAAATAATTGCAATTATAGTGTTTTGCAAAAAAATAACACTATCTTTGTTAAACATTTAAAATAATAAATATGAATATTTTCGTAGGGAGTCTTCCATTCAGTATTGAGGAAGCAGATTTAAGAGAGTCTTTCGAGGCGTATGGTGCAGTAGATTCAGTTAAAATTATCTCAGATAAATTTACAGGAAGAAGTAAAGGATTTGGTTTCGTTGAAATGTCTAATGACGACGAAGCTCAAAAAGCGATAGATGAATTGAACGGAGCAACTGTTCAAGGACGTGCAATAGTAGTTAATAAGTCAGAGCCAAAACCAGAAGGCGAAAGAAAACCATATAATAACAACCGTAGCGGCGGCGGTGGAGGTTATGGTGGTGGAAACAGTCGTGGTGGTGATAGAGACAATCGCGGTGGCGGTGGTGGATATAGCGGCGGTGGAAACCGTGGTGGATATTAATTATTGACTGCACTAAATTATTTATTTTAAATAGTTTTAAGAATATTTTGAAACCCATTAATCTGAAAAACAGAATAATGGGTTTTTTGTTGATAACTATAATTGAAAATTCAAACTCGAAAATGTATTTTTGATAAAATAAATTTTGTGATTTTAATAAATTTTTGAATGAATTTTTAAATCTAATATCTAAAATCCTAAATCTAAAATTAAACTATGTACTTAATTTTCGATACCGAAACCACAGGATTACCAAAACGTTGGGGCGCACCAATCTCTGACACCGACAACTGGCCACGTTGTGTGCAAATTGCTTGGCAATTGCATGACAAAATGGGGAAAATAATCGAACATGAAGATTATCTAATTCGGCCCGAAGGCTTTAACATTCCGTATGATGCCGAACGCATTCACGGAATCTCTACCGAATTGGCACAAGCTGATGGTGTTTTATTGGCCGAAGTATTAGAAAAATTCAATATTGCTTTATCAAAGTCCAAATTTATTGTTGGTCAAAATCTTGGTTTTGATGTCAATATAATGGGTTGCGAATTCTATCGATTAGGAATCGAAAGTTCGATGTCGTCAATGCCCATTCTTGATACTTGCACCGAAGTAACTGCCAAATTATTGAAGTTACCTGGTGGAAAAGGTGGCAAATTCAAGCTGCCAACTTTGACCGAATTGCACCAATATTTGTTCAACAAACCATTCGCAGAAGCACACAATGCTACTGCTGATGTCGAGGCAACGACACGTTGTTTTTTTGAATTAATTCGTACTGAAATATTCACCAAACAAGAACTTGAAGTTGAACAAGATTATTTCGAAGATTTTCAATTAAAAAATCCTCGCGAAATTCAACTTATTGGTTTAAAACATATAAACCTTAAAGAAGCGTCAGACAAGATTCGCCAAAAAATCGGAGGCAATCAAGGCAAAACTGTCACTAAAAAAGAAGTTGCAGCAAACTCAAAAGTGCTAACAGATACGCAATTTGTTCATTTGCATAACCATACACAATTTTCGGTGTTGCAATCAACCATTTCTATTGCGCAATTGGTTGGTGCTGCTGCAAAACAAAAAATGCCTGCCGTTGCCATTACCGATCACGCCAATTTAATGGGTGCTTTTCACTTTGTTCGTGATGTTTTGAACCATAATAAAGCCGCAGAAAACAAGAATAAAATTGCTATCGAAAATGGCGAGGTACCAACCGAAGTTACAATGAAACCTATCGTTGGTTGCGAGTTTTTTGTTTGTGACGACCATACCAATAAAAAAATAAAAGACAACGGTTATCAGATAGTATTCCTTGCAAAAACTAAAAAGGGTTATTTGAATCTTGCCAAATTATCATCAATTGCCCATACCGAAGGCTCCTATTATGTGCCAAGGATTGACCGAAAACTTATTCAACAGTACAAAGAAGATTTAATTGTTTTATCAGGAAATTTGTACGGCGAAGTGCCAAGCAAGGTTTTAAATCTAGGCGAAAACCAAGCTGAGGAAGCATTGCTTTGGTGGAAAAAAGAGTTTGGTGAAGATTTTTATATTGAACTAATGCGCCATAATCAAGAAGATGAAAATAGAGTTAACGAAACATTAGTTGATTTAGCACAAAAAAATAATGTAAAAATTGTTGCGACAAACAATACTTTTTACATCAATAAAGACAATGCCAATGCCCACGATATTTTGCTATGTGTGCGAGAGGGCGAAAAACAATCTACTCCAATTGGTCGTGGTCGTGGTTATCGATTCGGGTTGCCCAATCAAGAATATTATTTCAAATCGAGCGACGAAATGAAAAAATTGTTCAATGATTTGCCTGAAGCCATTTCTAATTTATCAGAAATCGTCAATAAAATCGAAATCTATAATTTAGCTCGAGAAGTTCTACTTCCAAAATTCGAAATTCCAGATGATTTTCTGGAACCGCAAGACGAGGATGATGGTGGCGTTCGAGGCGAAAATGCCTATTTGAAACACTTATCCTATATAGGTGCAAATAAACGCTATAAAGAAATCACTCCAGAAATCGAAGAACGTATTGATTTTGAATTACTTACAATATCTAATTCTGGTTATCCAGGTTATTTTCTAATCGTTCAAGATTTAATTGCAGCTGCTCGAGCGATGGATGTTTCGGTTGGCCCCGGACGTGGTTCAGCAGCCGGTTCGGTTGTTGCGTATTGTTTAGGAATTACAAATATTGATCCACTTTTATACAACTTGCTTTTTGAAAGATTTTTGAATCCTGATCGAGTGTCGTTGCCCGATATTGATATTGATTTTGATGATGAAGGCCGTAGCAAAGTAATGCAATATGTTATTGATAAATATGGCAAAAGTCAGGTTGCACAAATTGTAACTTATGGAACAATGGCAGCAAAATCAGCTATTCGTGACACAGCCAGAGTTTTAGATTTGCCGTTATTTGAAGCCGATAAAATCGCAAAATTAATTCCGGGATTAATTCCTTCAAAATGGAGTTTAGCCCGTTTTCTGAATGACGAAGAAGCCAATTTCAAGAAAGTATTGCGTCCGGAAGATTTTGAAAAAATCAAAGAGTTAGTTGCATTTTCTAAATCCGAAGATTTGGGTGGCGAAACCATTCAACAAGCACAAATTCTAGAAGGAAACCTGAGGAATACTGGAATTCACGCTTGTGGCGTTATCATTACGCCAAGCGACATTACCAATTTTGTGCCCGTTGCAACCGCCAAAGATTCTGATTTATTTGTTACGCAATTCGACAACTCTGTTGTTGAAAGTGCTGGTTTGTTAAAAATGGATTTCTTGGGATTAAAAACCCTAACTTTAATAAAAGACACCGTAAAATTAATCAAATATCGAACTGGCACAGTTGTCGATCCGGACAATTTTCCGCTAGACGATCTCAAAACCTATGAACTTTTTCAGCGTGGCGAAACGGTCGGCATTTTTCAGTACGAAAGTCCAGGAATGCAGAAATATTTGCGGGAATTAAAACCAACTGTTTTTCCTGATTTGATTGCTATGAACGCACTGTATAGACCTGGACCAATTGCATATATTCCGAGTTTTGTTCGCCGTAAAAATGGCGAAGAACCAATAGAATATGACCTTGATGCCTGCGAAGATTTGCTAAAAGATACCTACGGAATTACGGTTTATCAAGAGCAAGTAATGCTTTTGTCCCAAAAATTAGCCAATTTTTCTAAAGGTGATGCCGATGTTTTGCGTAAAGCAATGGGGAAAAAATTGATTGACGTTTTGGCAAAAATGAAACCAAAATTCATTTCTCAAGCCATGCAAAACGGTCATGCCGAAGACAAACTAGAGAAAATCTGGAAAGATTGGGAAGCATTTGCCGAATATGCATTTAACAAATCGCACTCAACTTGTTATGCTTGGATTGCCTATCAAACTGCGTATTTGAAAGCCAATTATCCAGCCGAATATATGGCTGCGGTTTTGAGTAACAACATGAGCGACATCAAGCAAGTTTCGTTTTTTATGGAAGAATGCAAACGTATGGGATTAAAAGTTTTAGGTCCAGATGTCAACGAAAGTTTCTACAAATTCACTGTAAATGATGATTATGCAGTTCGTTTTGGAATCGGTGCTGTAAAAGGTGTTGGAATGGCAGCCGTTGAAACCATTGTCAACAATCGAAAAGACGGAAAATACAAATCGATTTTTGATTTAACCAAACGAATTGATTTGCGTTCGGCGAATAAAAAAGCCATTGAAAACCTGATTCTCGCTGGCGGATTTGACTCATTTGCCAATACAACTCGGGCACAATATTTTCATACTGATGGTGATGGAATTACTTTTTATGAAAAAGCAATCAGATTTGCAGCTAAGTTTCAAGAGAATGAAAACTCGGCACAAGTCAGTTTATTTGGCGAAAGCAGTGATATTCAAATTGCCGAGCCAGTAATTCCGACTTGCGAAGATTGGTCAACAATGGAAAAATTGGCCAAAGAAAAAGAAGTTGTCGGTATTTATATTTCGGGTCATCCGTTGGACGATTTTAAATTTGAAATGAAATATTTTTGTAATTCAAAACTCGAATCTCTCAAAGATTTGAATCAACATTTGAATAAAAATTTGGTCTTTGGTGGCATCATTACCAATATTCAACACCGAATTGCAAAAAACGGAAAAGGTTGGGCAATTTTCAATCTTGAAGGTTATGATGAAAGTTATGAATTCAAAATTTTTGGCGAAGAATACATGAAAAACCGTCATTACTTAATTCCAAATAGCTTTACTTATATAAAAGTTTTGGTCAAAGACGGTTGGATCGATAGAGAAACTGGCAAAAAATCAGACCCTCGATTGACATTTACAGAATTTAAAATGCTGCAAGATGTTTTTGAAAATTTCGCCAAAAAAATCAATATTTCATTAGACGTAAAAGATTTGAATCCAACTTTTATAGAAAATTTGAATAAGGTTTTTCAAGAAAACAAAGGCGATAATCCAGTAACATTTGATGTTTTAGAATTAGAAAAAATCAAAATCGAAAAACCAATTCAAGAACCAATTAAAATTGAATCAACAAGCATTGAACCAGTTTTATTTGAATCAAATGGAATTGATAATGATGATGATGATGAAGTGGTTTTTACCGAAGAAATATCGGAAGATGACGAGCCTATTATTGCTGAACCAATTATTGAAACAGCAGTCGAAGAAACAAAAGTTGTAACTAGATTGTGGATGCAAAGCCGCAAACTAAAAATTAAAATTTCAAATGAATTGTTGACAGAATTAGAACGTTTGCAAGTTGATTTTAAATTGAATTAAAAATCCTTACTTTTGGAAATGCAATACATATAAAATGAAATTACTAAAAATAAAACCCTCCAAAAGTTTAAACAAAGCTTATTATAAGCAATCGCTTTCGCGTGAGCAAATGGAACTTTTTAAAAAAGAATTGCAAAATACTTTTAATCATATTGATGAAAAACAAGACGAAGAATACCATAAAAACATTATTGCAGACTTGTTCAAGAACGTGTATTGCAAAGACAAATATCTTGTAAATGTTAATAAAAAAGAAGATTTAGTAATTCGATTAGGAAACAATACCAAAGATGATGTAGGTGTTTTATTAGAATTCAAAAAACCAACCGAAAAACGCGATATGGTTTCGGCAGATAATGCAAACGTAAAAGCGCTGCAAGAAACTGTTTTGTATTATTTGCGGCAAACTGTCGATCATGATAATCATAAAATTACCAATCTTGTGGTGACGAATATTTATGAATGGTTCATTTTTGATGGTGTTTGGTTTGAAAAAAATATTTTTAGAAATTCTAAACTTAAAAAAGACTATTTAACGTTCAAAACATCTGGTCACGATACCAAATATTTTTATGAAAAAATTGCTGCTAAACATCTTGCTGAATTTACAGACGAAGTTCCGTGTACGTATTTTAACCTGAAAGATTACGAAAATAAAATCACGAACGACAATCAAAAAGACGACGACGATTTAATTGATTTATACAAAATTCTTTCGCCCGAACATTTATTAAACAAAAAATTTGCCAACGACAGTAATTCCTTAAACACCGATTTTTATAACGAATTGCTTTATATAATTGGTCTTGAAGAAAGCAAAGATACTGCCAAAAAAACCATTCGCAGAATCAACGAAGCCGAAAGAAACGATGGTTCGCTGATTGAAAACACGATTTCTAAACTAAAAACTAAAAAATATTTTGGTTACGAAAACAACGAAACAACCGAAAACCAATATTATGAAATTGCACTAGAATTGTGCATAACTTGGCTGAACAGAATTTTGTTTCTTAAACTTTTAGAATCTCAATTAATAAAATACCATCGTGGCGACAAAGAAAATTATTCTTTTTTATCCTACTCAAAAATTAAAGATTTTGACGAATTGGAAGAGTTGTTTTTTGAAGTTCTAGCCGAAAAAACTGCCGACAGAAATCCGTCAATTGCTGCCAAGTACAAAGACATTCCGTATCTAAACAGTTCGTTATTTGAAATGACCGATTTAGAAAAAAATGCGTTGGCATTGAGCAACCTTAAAGACAGATTAGAATTTGAAGTTTACAAAAAATCGGTTTTAAAGAAAGGAAACAAAGACGTAATTAAACCTAAAACAAGTCTCAATTATTTGCTAGATTTTCTAGATGCTTATAATTTTGCTAGCGAAAGCAATGCCAAAATTCAAGAAGAAAACAAATCTATTATTAACGCATCAGTGCTTGGATTGATATTTGAGAAAATCAATGGTTACAAAGACGGTTCTTTTTTTACGCCAGGTTTTATCACTATGTATATGTGTCGCGAAACTATTCGCAAAGCGGTTGTAGAAAAATTCAAAACCAATTTTCCGAATTGTCAAAACATTACAATTTTTGATGAGTTAAAAGACAAAATAGATTATACCAACAAAACACAACGACTAGAGGCCAACAAACTTATAAACGATATAAAAATTGTAGATCCGGCAGTTGGTTCTGGTCACTTTTTGGTGTCGGCACTCAATGAAATGATTGCTATAAAAAGCGATTTACAAATTCTATCTTATGCCAATGGAAACCGAGTTTTGGGTTACACCATTTCGCTCGACAACGACGAACTGATTATTCAAAACCAAGAAACCGACAAACTTTTTGAATATACACTCAACCAAAACAACAACGTTATTAATGATTTGCAGGAACTGCAAAGTTGTTTGTTTACCGAAAAACAAACCATTATAGAAAACTGTCTTTTTGGAGTAGATATTAACCCAAAATCGGTAATGATTTGTCAATTGCGTTTGTGGATTGAGTTATTAAAAAATGCTTATTACACCAGCGAAAGCAATTATAAAGAGTTGCACACGTTGCCCAATATTGACATTAACATCAAAACAGGCAACTCGCTTATATCTAAATTCAATATAAAAGACAATGTTTTAGAACGCATTCCTAAATATGAGCAAAAACTAAAAGATTATAAAGATTGGGTTTTTATGTATAAAGAAACCAATGACAAAGCAGCCAAAGATGTTTTCAAAAAACAAATCAAAGGATTTAAAGATGAGTTTAAATTGGTTGATAACCGACTAGTTAAATTGCAAAACGAGTTGCAAAAATTAAGCAACAATCATTATGATAAATACATAGCAACAAAAGTATTTACAACCAAGTTGACCGAAGAAGAACTGTTTTGGAAACAAAAATTAGAAAACGATATTGCTGCCAAACTACTCGAAATACAAACCGTAAAAGACAACCCAATTTATGAAAATGCTTTTGAATGGCGGTTTGAGTTTCCAGAAGTTTTAGACGATAAAGGCAATTTTATCGGGTTTGATGTTGTGATTGGAAATCCGCCGTATATATCATTAAGTTCAGATTTAACTCTAAAAGCAGTATCCGAAAAATACAAGAGTTATACCCAAACGGGTGATATTTATTCGTTATTTTATGAATTGTCAGATTCCATTTTAACTGAAGATGGATTCCAAAGTTTAATAACATCTAATAAATGGATGCGAGCCAATTATGGATTATTGTTCAGGAAGTTTATAATCGAAAAAACAAATCCAATATTATTGGTCGATTTCGGACAGAATTTAATCTTTGACAATGCTATAGTTCATACCAATATTATTTTATCACAAAAAAGTAATTTTAAAAACAATTTTTCGGGAATAAGATTTGAAGAAAACAATTTTTATATTTTTAAAGACTCATTGAAAGATTATATTGATAGTAATATAATTAACAATCTAAATTTCGATGAAAATGTTTGGAATATCATGAATGATGATATTTTTAAAATAAAATTGAAAATTGAAAAACAGCACAAACCATTAAAAGAGTGGGACTCAAAAATTAACTTTGGCATTAAAACAGGTTTGAACGAAGCTTTTATTATTGATAACAAAACGAAGCAAAAATTAATTGAAGAAGATCTTGAAAGTGAAAAATTTACTAAACCAATTTTAAGAGGCAGAGATACTAGAAAATATTATGCAGAATTTAAACACTTTTGGTTAATAAATATTCCAAAAGGTTATACGATAAAAACAAAATTGGAAATTGGAAACGTAGTTATGGAACCACCGCCAATGTACGGAAATATTGTATATGATGATGCATGGGAATGGTTTAGTAAAAATAATTTTGCTATAGCCAATCATCTTAATGGTTTTAAATCAAAAGCTTTAAAGCGAGAAGATAAAGGAGATTATTGGTGGGAATTAAGAGCTTGTGCGTACTTAAAAGAATTTGAAAAACCGAAAATAATTTTTTCAGAAATAGTATCTGAACCACAATTTTATTTTGACGAGCAAGGATACTATCCAGAAGCTACAGTTTTTTTTATTTCTGGTAATCATTTAAAGTATTTAACGGCATTATTAAATTCAAAAGCGGTTACTTTTTTCTTTAAAAATTTCTACATGGGTGGCGAATTAGTTGGAAAAATAAGATATAAAAAAGCGTTTCTTGAAAATGTACCTATTCCTAAACCATCAGAAAAAAATGAAAAAAATATTGAAAACCTCGTCGACCAAATCCTTCTCCTAAAAAAAGAAAATCCCAAAGCCGACACCAGCGGTTTAGAAAACGAGATTGACAATTTGGTTTATGAATTGTATGAGTTAACACCAGAGGAGATTGAGGTTGTAAAAGCGAGTTAGATAACGAATAGATTAAATTAAAGAAAAAGTAGACCATAGCATAATAAAAGAAATATTAAAATTTAGTAAAAAATTTGTATAAGTAATATAAATGTTCGTACATTTACAACAATATGCTTACCCCGCTTCTCGTAAGATCAACGCGCTCAGAGTAAGCTTTTTGCATTTTTATAATTAATTTTATGCTTTAAAAGTGCCCTATTATACAATCTGCTATAAATGAGCACTATAAAATAAGAAAATCGACCCAGACATTTTTGCTCTGGGTTTTTTATTTTATTGATAAAATTCTAATTTGCTACTCAATCAAATGCAAACAAGTTTAGAAACCAAAGTTGTAACTAGATTGTGGATGCAAAGCCGAAAACTAAAAATCAAAAATGAGCTTTTTAATGACTTAGAACAATTGCAAGTAAACTTTAACTAGAATTAAACATAAGAAAATGCTAAAAATCTTACAGTATTTAATCATTATTCGATTCAGAAAAATATTTGCAAAAGATGATTTTTTTGCAATTGCCTTATTCTTGTTGGCAATAACGGTTTTGTGTTATTTTTTTCAAATTAATTACCAAAAAAACGTGGTTTACTTAGCGGTTTTTATAATTCAAATAATTGCCATACAAATAGATAGAAAAGACAAAGATTTTCTTGTTTTGAATAAAAATTTCAAAATTATTTTGCTTCTTGAATATGTAATTTTGAGTTTGCCAATCTTGGTTTTGTTGGTTTTAAATTCAAAGTTCTATTATTTTTTAGGATATTTATTTTCAATTTTTTTAGTAACATTCATCAATAAATCAACCTCGCAAGTTATCCGATATCCGTTCAAAATGTTTGATGTTTTTTGGACAATTTCTTTCAGAAAATACAAATTATTTTTCGTGATTCCGGTTTTAGGTTTTATGATTTTTATGGGTTTCAAATATAATAATTCCAATTTGCAATATGCAGTTTTGTTGATTTTAGGTGCTGTTTTATGCATTCCAACAAGTGAACGAGAAAAACTACATTTCATAAAAGCAAGTTCGTTTATTGGCAAAGATTATTTGTGGCAACAAGTCAAAACTATTTGTTACAATTCGATGTTTGTTTTGATTCCAATTGCAATCCTATTTGCGGTTTTGCAAGAATTTCAAACTTTGTTATTCGTTCCTTTATTGCTTCTTTTTCCGGTTGTGAATTTGCTTTTCAAATATGTTTTTTTCGATAGAATAATCGTTCATAATATCTTTTTTGGATTATTTTTAGGGTTTTTAATCTATGGTTTTCCAATGTTAATCATTCCAATTATATATTTCAAAGCCATCAAAAATTTAAAAATCATTCAAAATGCTTGACATACACATTTTAGAAAAAAAATTTTCATCGAAAACCATTTTAAAAAACATTGATTTAGAAATTCACGAAAACGGAATTTATGGTTTTGTGGGTAAAAACGGTCAAGGCAAAACAACTTTGTTTAAATGTATTTTAGGACTAACAGATTATGCTGGAAAAATCGAATTCAATTCCAAAAAATTAGTACTAAATCAAATCGCTTGGTGCCCTACCGAACCTGATTTGTATGATGAATTAACCGCCAAAGAATTTTATGATTTTTATCAGGAATTAACCAATTGCAAAACAGCAAATGCTGATTTATTGTTTGATGTTCCTGAAAATCAATTACTAAAAAATTTTTCGACAGGAATGAAAAAGAAAACCTATTTAAATGCTATTTTTCAAGGCGACCACCAAATATATATTCTCGACGAACCTTTCAACGGATTGGATTTAGAATCGAATTATGCTTTAATGAACTTTTTGAAAGAAAAAAGCAAAACTTCAATTGTGTTAATATCATCACATATTTTGGAAGTATTATACGCCAATTGCCAATCAATATATGTTGTGAAAAATCAAAATATTGAACAATTCGCTAAAGAAAATTATCAACTAATTGAAAAAAAATTGTTTGATTTATAGATAGTTGCCCTTAAAGAATAGATTTCTGGCCAAAATAAATGAAATGTACATTTTTCATGACGCATAATGACCGACAGAAATTGCTTCTATAGAAAAATATAACATTTGTTGATTGTTTTGTTAAAATTCTTTCAGTAAATTTGCAATTATTAGTGTAGACAAATAAACAATATTCAATCAAAAAATATGAGACCAGATTTATTTCAAGCTCCAGATTATTACCAACTTGACGATTTATTGACCGAAGAGCACAAACTAGTTCGTGACTCGGCTCGTGCATGGGTTAAAAAAGAAGTTTCGCCAATAATCGAGGAATATGCTCAAAAAGCGGAATTCCCAAAACAAATCATCAAAGGATTGGCAGATATTGGTGGATTTGGACCTTATATTCCAGAAGAATATGGCGGAGCAGGATTAGATCAAATTTCTTATGGTTTGATTATGCAAGAAATAGAACGTGGCGATTCGGGCGTTCGTTCTACATCATCAGTGCAATCTTCGTTGGTAATGTATCCTATTTGGAAGTACGGCACCGAAGAACAACGATTAAAATATTTGCCAAAACTAGCCACTGGCGAAATGATGGGATGTTTTGGATTGACAGAGCCAGACCATGGATCAAACCCTAGCGGAATGACAACCAATTTCAAAGACAAAGGCGACCATTATTTATTAAACGGTGCCAAAATGTGGATTTCAAACGCACCATTTGCTGACATTGCAGTTGTTTGGGCCAAAAATGAAGAAGGAAGAATTCACGGATTAATTGTTGAACGTGGCATGGAAGGTTTTACAACACCTGAAACGCACAACAAATGGTCATTAAGAGCATCATCTACTGGCGAATTGGTTTTTAATAACGTCAAAGTACCAAAAGAAAATCTATTGCCTAATAAATCTGGTCTTGGCGCACCATTAGGCTGCTTAGATTCAGCACGTTACGGAATTGCTTGGGGTGCCATCGGAGCAGCAATGGATTGCTACGACACCGCATTGCGTTATGCCAAAGAAAGAATTCAATTTGGTAAACCTATTGCAGCAACCCAATTGCAACAAAAAAAATTGGCCGAAATGATTACCGAAATTACCAAAGCACAATTATTGACTTGGAGATTGGGCGTTTTAAAAAACGAAGGTCGTGCCACAACCGCACAAATCTCGATGGCAAAACGAAACAACGTAAATATGGCTGTTGAAATTGCGCGCGAAGCAAGACAAATGCTTGGCGGAATGGGAATCACTGGTGAATATTCAATCATGCGACACATGATGAATTTAGAATCTGTTTTGACCTACGAAGGCACACACGACATCCACTTGTTGATTACTGGAGCCAATATTACGGGCATTCCAGCATTTCAATCATAAATTAATTAGATGCAATTGCTGTGAAAGTTTACAGTTTTAGGCGTGCATCAATTTATAGTATAAAAAAACGGTTTGAAAAATATTTTTCAAACCGTTTTTATTTTTAATTTCAAGCTGTGTTAAAAACCAGCATTATCTTACTTTCGGCACAATAAATTCCTGTTGTTCAAATATAAAAAAGATTTTACTGCAACAAAAGCGCCAAACGCATTTGCCAAGATATCAAAAAAATCGGCTTGTCGGTTGCTAGTAAAAATATGTTGAAAAATTTCTAACAAAATACCATAAAACAAAGAAATTAAAAAAAAATTTAATGCAATATTATTTGCTTTATTTGCCGAATTTCTATAAAAAAAATACAAAACCCAAAGCATTGTAAAAACAAAATGCATACTAAAATGAACCACTTTATCCAAACTTGTAACTTTGATGCTTGGCAAATTGGTTGTTGACCCTAAACACAAAAATGCAATTAAGACTGTCCAACCAATTGCTGCAATCAAAAACTTAGTTTTATGCTCCGATAAGTGCACCATAAGTTTCGCTAGTCATCAAATGTTCCATTTCTTCTGGATTACTTATTTTTACTTTGACCATCCAACCCTTTCCGTACGGATCTGCATTGACAACTTCAGGTTTTTGAACCAAGTCTTCGTTAAACTCAATTACTTCACCAGATAGTGGCAAAAACAAATCTGAAACTGTCTTTACGGCTTCTACCGTACCAAATACTTCATCTTTTTGCAGTGTTTGGTCAAGTGTTTCTACTTCAACATAGACAATATCACCAAGCTCTTTTTGAGCAAAATCAGTAATTCCAATTGTTGCAATATCACCTTCAACACTCACCCATTCGTGGTCTTTTGTGTATTTTAAATTTGTAGGAATGTTCATTTTTATTAAATATTAATTGTTTACTTGTTTATAATTATTACTCAAAATTACCCAATTTTCATAAGTCATTTCAAATTTTATTTCTTTATCTCCATTAGTGCCCGCTTCGGTCCAACCACACTTGCGGTAAAAATGCTCTGCTCTAGTATTATAGTCAGTGCCTAACCAAACGGTAATTTTAGTATTGTAAAAATACCAATCTAACATTAACTTTTGCAATGTTTGTGCTATTCTTTTTTTCTCAAATGCCGGTTCAATGAACAATGCCCAAATATTATGCTCTTTCAAATCAGCAATTGCAAATCCTACAATTGTATTTTCTACTTCGCAAACCCAACCTTTACCGCTTGTTGTAATAAATTCCTTATATTGATCATCTGAGATCAAACTTGGGTCTGACAATGTATTTTCTTTAACAGCATTTCTAACTGTTTGCATTTGTTTGATGTAATTAACTAATGCTTGCCTAAAAATCATTTTATCTAGTTTTAATTGGTACTAAGCCTCTTTTACTTATAAAATAATACAATCCTGATATCCAAATTATTTGTTTTATATGAATTGTCCGCATAATTGGCATTTCTCATATCAAAGTTCTAGTAAAATACATATAGCAAGCAAAATAATATAACCTTAAAAACATAATTTATGTAGTTATCGGCAAATCGATAATAACCAGCACTTTGACAGTTTACTTAATCACAACAAAAATAGTTTATACCTGCAAACATTATAAAATCATTGAAAAAATTATTCCAATTAAAACAAGATTTTTTTACCACAATCATTGAAAAAATCATTTATAAATAAATCAATCAATTACTTAATTACCAAAATTATATCTAATTGTAAATCCAGATCTAATATTTGTTAACGGAAACGATGTCGAAATAACCGCCTGTGAAAATGAATGATCATAAAAGAAAATAGCTGTCAAATATTTACTAAACGAATAATCAGCAGTCAATCGTACAGACCATAAATTTTGTCCGCCCGCCAATTGATTGTCGTTATAATCTAAATGACGAACAATTGTTTTGCTGTCTCTTAACGAAAAATCAGCTTTTATATTGATATCACTTTTTATAAGACCCGAAGCATTATCTGCAAATCTCGAACTCATCGAAACATCTTTTATACGATAACCAAAACCAAGAATATATTCCAAACCTTTTACCTCGGTCAATAAATTGTTATCAAAACTCAATGATAACGCACGATCTTTTTTCATTTCTGCTAATATCTTGAAGGCTCCTTTCGTTTCAAAATCCAATCGCACCAATGGGTTGAATTGTTCTACCAAATTGATATTTTGAATAATGGTTTCATTCAAGAAATTACCTCCTGAATCTTTGCCAGTTATATTGGTAAAGAAATCTAAATTTGACCTAAATGCATTGATCGTATATGATGATTTATAAGCATGTTGAATAGAAAATCGCTTAAAAGCTTCTTTGAAAAATTTATAACGCATTACTCCATTATATTTTATATTCCAGTTTGGTAACGGAATGTCTCTAAAAATACCTGTTGAAGTTTTTTGTGCATCTTCACCAATTTTTCCTGCTACCAAACCTGTGTAAGCAGCTAGAAATGATGGAATCAAAACCGATTGGCTATTTTTGCCCAATCCTATAGGGAAACCATCAGCATTGATATTAGCCGGATTATTTATGTCGATGCCTCTATCTGCGGCTAATCTGTTCGCAATGATTAATCTATTGTGTCTAAAATCTTCAAATGGTGCTGAATTTATTTCATCGCTTGCTCTAAAAGATGTTTTAAGCATAAGTGTCGAAATTGCAAAATTACCTGACGAGTATGGAGCTCGCCTGTTGTATTGTCCGTCAAGAACGTCAAATTGCTCAGAGAGATTTTCTGCATAAGTTTTATTGGCTGTCAAGTCAATTTTGAAATCTGGAAACAAATCCATATTGGCAACAAAATTCAAAGTTTTGGTGGTTACTTGCGTGAAATTTTGATTAAAGTTTGGATAATTGGTCAACCAACCTCTTTTAGCAGCTTCAAATCTCACATCGTCTTGCAACCCGAAAGTAAATCCTAATGTTGGTTTTGACGATCCTAAAAAACCAATTCCGGGCAAATATCCTGGCAACACTGTTCCTTTGTTTTCCGTATAGTCAACCTGAAGATTTTTTACACTTGTCAAAATTCCAATCAATCCATTGACAAAAATACTACCTTCGTTGGCGGCTGGTGTTGCTATATTCTGAATTTTTTCTCCCGGTTTTGGCGCACCTTTTGGATTTTTTACAACTGGCTTTTTACTTCCAGGTTTTACGAGTCCAATATATTTGTAAAAACCATCCATATTGAAGGTTCCATTTATTTTATGAATTCCTGAATTTTGAATTGTATTTCCAAGATTATATAGAACTCCTGCCGATTCAAATTCAGACATGGCTTGTGACGCCCGTTGCCAAGTATAGTTACCCGTATATGTATAATTTGCCTTTACAAAATTTAGAAACGGAATTTTGTTTATTGGCAATTCATAATTCAGAACTAGTTGTTGGTTGCGTTGATTTGGTTCGCCAAAATTCCAATAATCCGTCCAAATTGTATTGGTTTGGTCCGGAATATTATTTTCATCAATAAAATTTCTAATAATATTTGCAGACGAGGCTGTAAAATTTAATTTCAATGCTTTCGTCAAATTATAATTAAAACCATATTGATAATTAAAAGTATAATTTCTACGGTATAAAGGATCTAACCCAATTCCTTCAACATCAATCTGCCTGAATTGCTGGCGGTTGAATTGTCTATTAAAATTTGAACTAAAATTGATATTCGTTGGCATGAAATTAAAATTAAAATCACTCAACAATTTATAATAGCTACTCTTTTTTAAGAATTTAGTGTTCTTGAAAGGCTCTACTGGTTTTGGCTGAAAAGCAAAAGCATAGTCAATAGTAGTCTTGGTTTGTTGGTCAATTAAATCAAGAATTTCAAAATCATGATGAATCATTTCGTTGTAAGAATATGACAATGTTAAATTTTCAGGATCCCACAAGTGAGGCTTCTTCTCTCCTATTCTATCTTTTCTTACACCGATAAAATTGATACTTTTACGCTTTGTATAATCAATTGCTCGATTTAACGCATTGTCCTTTTCAGCTTGAGTTTGACTCACATCTATAACTTGTTGCAACTCAATATCAAGGTTAAAAGGGTCATATTTTGGTGTAATTATTTGCTCTCCGACACCATAATTAAACGGCAAATTAATACCCCATCTTTTTGGTAACAACTTACCTAGACTTAAATTAGCTACTACATCATATAATTTTAAATCCTCACGACTGCGTTCGTTAGTTGTTTGTTCTAGTGAACCAAAACCAATTGTACTTATTTTTCCTGTTCCTGAAAATGTAGCAAAATCGGCCATATTGGCGTCAATAGACATTACAGCAGCCATGCCGCCTTCGTTATCAATTTCGGCCATTCTAAGTTCGTTGAACCAAACTTCACCCTTTATTTTGCTACCGACCGCATTGGCAATAGGAACATTTTGTGTATTGTTTTTTACACCAACCATCAATGTTCGTACTAATCCAAAATTTGGATTTCCTTTTATTCCAAGTCTTAATTTATTAGGTTTATTGGCAGCCGAAGCATCCAAATTTTCCTCATTAATATACCTAACGCCGTTAGCATCAGCTGCCAAAGTTGTTCCCATTGCCAATACTTTTAGCTTAGTCAAAAGATCTAATGACAAATCTATCTGGTTGTCTTCTGGCCAGATTTCTTCGGCAGATTGTGCATTTACTGCTGTTACTTTTAAAGGAATTTCAACTTGATAAAAATTTTCGGTAAAATCATTTCCAAACCGAATAAAACCTATCATTTCTTTTTCTTGCAGTTCTGGCGAAGCTGGTTGTGGTAAGGCTTCGGCATGCAAAAACATTTGTAAACGTTTGTATTGTCTCATGTCAACACTCACATTTTTGAAAACGCCACGAGCATCGCCAGCCTCTAAGCCGTCGCCTGAAACCCTTAGTGCCAATGCTTTTTCGTTCAATCTAACAAGCGAGTTATTATTATTGACTTGCTCTCTTTGAACACCGGGTGGCGAAACATATTTTACTGGTGTTCTGTTACTATTCTCTTGAATATCAACTGCTAATATATCTAAATTTGTATTGCTTAATATTGGGTCTGGATAAGCAGCATTTAAACTTTTAGCAAACCGTCTCCATTCACCACGAATCAAATCTATTGCACCAAAACGAACAGTTACATCATCAGAAAAACCAGTCATGAACATTCGCATAAAACGAATAGATCTAAAATCTGATATGCCACCAATCGTAGATTCCGGAACCGAAATCGGGATTTTGAATTGAATCCATCGTGAATTAATTTTTCGCCCGTTTGGAACATCAATGTTATTGATCTCGCGAATATCCGTTACATACTTATCGGTAATAGCAATTCCAGGCTTTAGATCAATGCTGTATTCATAATATGAATTTACTGTGTTCATTGTATTATCACGGTTGATGTCTTCTGCATCAGGTGTCGTAGAACTTCCTCGATTGTCATTAGTTACATCAACTGGAGAGTTATTTTGAAGGTTATTATAATTTTTATATCGATTCAAAACATCGCCTGAACCTTCTAAATAAAACTGATAATTATCGGCTGCTGGATCTAGTTCGTTCGCATAACTGTCATAAATTGCTCCTTCTTGCGCATCTTGCAAACCATCTAAACCAACATCTTGAACAGCTCTAGTCGCCGGGTCAACATCAAATGCATAAACTAATGATTGAGAAGATGGAATTCTTCCCCAAATTGAGGGCGTAGTTGGTAATGTTGAACCTGGAGCAGGCAGACCATTCTCATATTGTTTCTTGCCATCTTGCAAAACATCTTCGGAAATTTCGCCAAGATTAAAATAAATTTTTCCAGTATTTGTTGGTAATATTTCTTGCGGATTACCCGCACCTGGGTCATAATATGGGTCTAACATCCAAAACTGTATAAACTCTACATTACTCTGTTCAAAATTAGTTGAACTCAATGAGCGAATTATTCCGCCAAAATTATCATTTGGACTAGATGAAGCGAAAGCAGCATTGTTATTATAAGGACCGCGCTCTTTTGGATAATAAGAAAGGTCTAATGTATTGATAACCGCTGTTTGCCCAGCAGCAATATCCGTATTTGGGTACAACTCTTCGCTAAAAATTCTTCGGGTTTTATTGAATGACAAATCATTATCTGAAATTCCAGCTGGTCTTGTGCCATAAAATGTTGGGTCAATATTGTACCAACTTATTTTTGCTCTTTTAAAACCATAAGACTTATCAACTGCATTGGCATTAAAGTCTGGATAACTTCCTGATGCTCCATCTTTTTTAGGAACTGATGATAAGCTCCATGAAATTGGTGATCGCATATCTATATTGCTTTGCGAACCTTCAAAATCATCAACATAAACAGTAGATTCTCCTTCAAATTTATCAGTATCGGGTGTGTCTGGTTTCAAAAATGCTACCTCGGCTTTTATAGCTACATTTGATGGAACATCAGTGTCAAGATTTGGCAATTTGTTGACCAATCTTGTCAAAAACGGCGCTTCGGTAGCAAAATTTCCGTTAAATCCAAAAATTGTATTATTGACAGATTCTTGACCATAAACGGATTTTTGGGTAAATGGTCTTTCGGTCATTTTGAGGAATGTTCCAGCCAGTACAAATTTATCTGAAAACTTATGTTCAACATTTAAACCCATAAAACGTCGTGTTTGTTGTCCAAAAATTGCATTATTCTCGACCGAAACTTGAATTGGTGTATTTGATGCTTGCAATGATGGATCGAGAATATTGACACGTCCTTGTTGATAATTAACCGTATAATCGGCTCCTTCTGTCAATGTTCGTCCACCTGCTGTAACGACTACTGAACCTTTTGGAACATTTATGGCTCCTAATGGAATTCCGTCTCCACCAGTTGATTTGAATTTTCCTTTTAATTGGTATTTATTTTTTTCACTGTCTTGTAATGCCTGCGTTTGTGTTTTTTTGTAGATACTTTTAAAAACATACTTATATTGGTTGGCATTATATGTTAAACTATTTGCAGAAGTGTCCTCGTAATCTTCTGATGGACTTGTTCTTAGTTTTTCAAATAAATATTTTCCGAAAGGTTCAACTGTTGTAAAAATAATTCTTCCGTTTTGAGAATCGACGGTCAATCCTGGAATAAAATCAAAAAAACCGTCTCCGCCAACTTGTGGATCATTTGAAGAGTTAAGGCTATCCACATTAAAAACTTTCAATAATGGTGTTTGCTCAACATTTGCTGGAAGTGGAATAGACGGCGCACCATTTCCTGCGAGTGGTGCTTGGCTTATGTAGTTTAATGGCGATGGGTCAGAGTAAACAATATTAAACTTGAAATCAGTTGGTTGTAATTGATATGCTCCCGGAATTTGATAAATATTTTTCATCATCAAGTTCCAAATTGGTGTGGTTGTTTTGGTAACTGGATCAGTAATGCTCGTCAAACTACTTTTTAATAATTTAACAATCAAACTCTGGGTTGACGGTACTCCAACTGCATTTACGTTGGTTGCAGTCAATCCGTCGTTACCAAATTCTCCGACTTGATAGACTTTTTCACCTATTGTATATTGATAAGCAACTCCCAAAACCTCATCATTTGCTAATCGTTGTTGCAACGAAATATACCCCAATTGAGCATTCAAAATATATTCATTGGCTGTTAGTTTTCGTGCATTCTCTAATTTTGCATAATCACGTCCTTCGCTTGGTTCACTTCCAGCTGTAAAACCTGTAAAACCATTATTTATAGTAGATATTTCTCTAATATTTGAATTCAAAATACCAATTCCTGTAGGTGGTGGTGTGTTTGCTAAATAATCAGGGTTGTATGCGTTATTGCCGTTATCAGTTGGTGTGTTTGGTGGCATCAAGAAAAAAGATGGAATCAATAAAGAATTATTTCCAACGACTAGATTATCAGCAATACCTGTTTGTTGGGCTTCTCCAATATCTTGAAGTGCAACAATATTTCTTACATTATTTTCGGCGGTATTCACGCGATTTTGTCTGTTAGTAACCCAAACTTCTATTCTGGTTATGTGTACACGACTGTCAATAACTGGATAATTTTTTAAGGCAGCATCATAATTATTTCTAAAATATTGTGACAAGAAAAAGTGTCTATCAGCATCATAATCAAGTGCAAATAAATCAAAATTTTGAACAGTTCCACCTCCTTGAGAGGTTACAGTTTTAGTTTGAGATTTCTGTTCGGAGAATATTCCTGTTAATGTTGTTTTTCCAAATTGAAATTTTGCTTTTACTCCAAACAAACTTTGTGCACCGCGAATTAATGTGCTGCTTAAAGGCATGCTGACGTTTCCGACTTCAATTTTTTGAAGAATATCGTCTTCATTTGGAGCAAATTCTAACTTTATTAAATTCTGAAATGCGAAGGTAGATTGGGTATCATAATTGGTATTAATGCTCAATCTAGTTCCTACTTTTCCTTGCAATCCAACACTAATTCGCTGCGTAAAATCAAAATTGGTGTTAACTCTGTTTCTTGGCGAAAATGCCGGGTTATCTTGTTTTGAATACCGAACTCCAAAATCAACTTCGACAGATCCTGTTGGCTTGATATCAATGGTATTGCTGCCAAAAATGGTTTCGAATAATCCCGAATTGACATAATATCTTGGCAATAAATTTTTCTTTTCGTCTTCTGATCCTTCTTTTTTACCATCAATAGCATCTCCTTTTTTCTTGAAATAATTATGAATAGATTCTTTGACAACCAACTTGTTGTATTCTTCTGGAGATAAAATTACAGGATAATTAATATTAAAACCACCCAAAGTATTGGTGTAAATATATTGATTTGTAATTGGGTCATAAGTGTACGCATTGACAATCGAAGGCGGATTTTTAATATCCAATTTACCTCTGTCAAAACCAGTAGAATCGCGGGGTTGCTCTATTTGTGCGGTTAGTTTTAAACTAGAAAAAATCAGTAATATAAAGAAACTGATTTTTGTTAGATTCAAACTATTTTTATGGTAAGATTTTTTCAAGAATTATAAATTTTTTAATGCTAACTTTATTAACTGTTCAACAGTTGCCTCTGGATTGTCTTTAACGATTCTGTCCATGACTTTTTCAGAAGATTTACGAACGAAACCTAAAACTTCCAAAGCAGATAACGCTTCATCTCTGTTTGTATTGTTTTGAATCATAGAAACTTCATCAAGATCATACAATTTTAACACTTTTTCCTTGAGTTCCAATATGGTTCTTTGAGCGGTTTTTACGCCAATTCCTTTTATGGATTGAATTGTTCCAATGTCGCCACTGCCTATTGCTTGAATGATTTGTCTAGGTTCTATTGATGAGAGCATGGTTCGAGCGATGCTTGCACCAATTCCTGAAACAGAAAGTAACATTTTGAAAATTTCACGTTCTGATTTTTCGACAAACCCAAAAAGTGTGTGAGCATCTTCTTTGATTTGCAAATAAGTAAATAACTTTATATGGTCACTACCTGGCAAGAGCGAGTACGTATGCAACGATATATTGATATGATAACCAACACCACCACAATCAATAACTACTTCGGTTGGTGTCTTCTCGGTTAATTTTCCTTGAATGTGTGCTATCATGATAATTTGTTAGACTTCAAATGTATAAAAAAAATTAAGAATTAAGATTTTAGAATTAAAACTTTTAATCTGTAGTAATTTTTTTCAATTCTAAGTCAAATGAATTTTTCGCTTTTGTTTCTCTTGTGCATCGACAACGGCTACAGCAACCATATTTACCATTTCTTCAACACTTGCCCCTAATTGAAAAATATGAACTGGTTTGTCCATTCCTAGCATTATTGGTCCAATAGAATCGACTTTGTACAATTCTTTAAGTAACTTGTAAGTAATATTTGCCGATTCTAAATTAGGAAAAATTAATGTATTTACTTTTTTTCCAGCCAATTTTGAAAAAGGAAATTTCTTCATTAACATTTCGGAATTTAATGCAAAATCGGTTTGTAGTTCTCCATCGATAACCAAATCGGGATAATATTTGTGCAAATAAGCAACAGCTTCTCTAACTTTTCCTGCACTGGCATTAATAGATGAACCAAAATTGGAATAAGAAATCATTGCAATCACTGGTTCTATACCAAACAATTTAACCGTTTTGGCTGTCATCAAAGCGATTTTTGCCAACTCATCTGCATTTGGATTTGTGTTAATAGCGGTATCGGACAAGAACATTGGCCCACGATTGGTCATCATCAAATTGGTTGTTGCAACTAAAGTAATTCCTGGTGCTTTACCTATCAATTGCAACATTGGCTTCACAACATTTGGATAACTTCTTGAATAACCAGAAACTAGAGCATCCGCTTCATCTTGTTTGACCATCATGGCGGCATAATAGTTTCTTTCTCGCATCCACTTTTGAGCATCGAGTAATGATATGCCACTTCGTTGTCTTTGTTTCCAAAAAATGTCTGCGTATTCTAATCGTTTTGCGGTTTCTTCATCGGTTTTTGGATCAATAATTAAAACCTCGGCATCAAAACCAATTTCTGATTTTAATTCTAATATTAACTCACGACAACCTAACAAAATCGGAATTGCAACACCATCTTCGTAAACAATTTGCGCCGCTTTCAACACATCAAGATGATCGGCTTCGGCAAAAACCACACGTTTTGGGTCAGATTTTGCCCTGTTTGTTAATAATCTAATTAACTTATTATCAGAACCTAAACGTTCCATAAGTTCATCATCATATTTTTCCCAATCTATAATCGGCTGCAATGCAACGCCTGATTCAATTGCTGCTTTTGCAACAGCTGGAGCGACAGTTGTTATTAATCTTGGGTCAAACGGTTTGGGAATGATATATTCTCGACCAAAATTAAGTTTGGTCTCGCCGTAGGCAATATTTACTTGCTCTGGCACATGTTCTTTGGCCAATAATGCGAGTGCTTTTACGGCTGCCATTTTCATAGCTTCGTTGATCTTGGTGGCACGAACGTCTAATGCACCACGAAAAATATAAGGAAAACCAAGCACATTATTTACTTGATTTGGATAATCTGAACGACCAGTGGCCATAATAATATCAGCACGGGTAGCAACAGCGAGATTGTATTCTATTTCTGGGATAGGATTTGCCATAGCAAAAACGATTGGATCCTCCGCCATTCTTAATAGCATTTCTGGAGTAAGAATATTTCCTGCTGATAATCCTAAAAAAACATCTGCACCAATTAATGCTTGATGCAGAGTTGTATTGGGTTTACCAAAAGCGTATTTTTTTTGCAAATCTGACAAGTCATTTCTATCAAATGATAAAACACCATCTTTATCGAACATAATTACGTTTGCTGGATTTATGCCTAATAAAACATATAAATTGGCACAAGCTAAAGCTGCAGAGCCGGCTCCCGAGACGACTAGTTTTACTTTTTTGATGTCTTTGTTTGCCAATTCTAAAGCGTTCAACAAAGCCGCCGATGAAATTATTACAGTGCCATGTTGGTCATCGTGCATTACTGGAATATTCAATTCTTCCACTAATCGTCGCTCGATTTCAAACGATTCTGGTGCTTTGATATCTTCAAGATTGATTCCCCCAAAAGTTGGCGCAATTGCTTTGACGGTTTCGACGAATTTATCAATATCGGTGGCATCAACTTCAATATCAAAAACATCTATATCTGCAAAAATTTTAAAAAGTAGTGCCTTGCCTTCCATGACTGGTTTTGAGGCTTCAGGTCCAATATTTCCGAGTCCTAAAACGGCTGTGCCATTTGTAATTACTGCCACTAAGTTACCTTTGGCAGTATATTTATAAACGTTGTTTACATCTTTTGCTATTTCTAAACAAGGCTCAGCCACACCTGGTGAATAGGCCAATGACAAATCACGCTGTGTTGCATATTTTTTGGTTGGAACGACTTCAATTTTGCCTGGTTTTGGTTTGGCGTGGTATAATAATGCCTCTCTTCGTTTGCTACTGTTATTCATTTGATGGGATTTTATTCCGACTAGCAAAGGTAGCAGACTAGTTTTAAAAAAGAAACATTTATTAAAATTGTTTTATAAAAAAATGTCTATTAATAATGCAACATTAGTAACCCTATTTAAAAATAATTTGATTTTTCATGAATTTTTAGAAAAATTAATATTTTCGTCAATAAAATTTGAATTATTAATTTCTGTTTACAAACTATTTAAACTTATTGTTTTTCTATACTTTCATTAGCTTTTTTAAAAAAGCTTTTTTACGATTAGACAAATATTTTAGCAATAAATTTTTCAATCAATTTATTGATAATAATTTCATAAATTGCTATCGCTTGATTAAAATGGACTAATGAAATTTCTGTTTATGTGCAATTTTAATTGTGATGATGATAGATAAAAATGAAACAAAAAGGTCGCTGATTTAAAGATATTTTTTTCATATCATTAAAATTTACAGCCTTAAAAAATAGCGAGTTGCTAGTTTGTTGTAAATTTATTCATAATATGAATTACTATAGCAAAATAGGGTGTTGAATTAGTTGTTGAATTAAAACTTAAAATAAATGACAACATATTTTAAATAAAAAAGGTTTCTATTTCTAGAAACCTTTAAATTGCTTTTAGACATCAGTCTAATTTTAGCGGTCTGGACGGGACTCGAACCCGCGACCCCGTGCGTGACAGGCACGTATTCTAACCAACTGAACTACCAAACCCTCGCTTTAGCGGTTGCAAATATACATATGTTTTATTGATTTACAAATATTTTTTTAATTATTTTTTAAAAACCTCACTGCAACTATCCAAAGTTTTGTTTCTCAGTTAAATAGGTTGTTAATATTTTTTCAAAACTTTCGTCGACCGACACTGGAACATACTTAATTTTGTTCTGGGCGCAAGTCATTGCTAGTTTTTTGAAGTATGATGTGACATTTTTTTCATATTCAGTTTTGATATTATCCGCAAAAATATTGATTTCTTCGCCTGTTTCAATATCAATGAATTTTCTTGGAGCATTGTCAAACTCAAACTTGATTTCGGTTTTTTTGTCAATTACATGAAATAAGATAACTTTGTGCTTGTTGTGTTTTAAATGTTGAAGGGCAGTGAATAATTTTTCTTGGTCTGCATCGCTATTATTTGGATTGAACATATCGGTAAACATAACAATCATTGAACGACGGTGCATTTTTTCCGCAATTAAATGCAAAAAGTTTGTTGTGTCTGTTCGTTTGGTTTGTGTTGGAGCTTGCAGCAAATTTTCCAACTGGTCGATAATCATTCTTTGGTGTCGGTCTGATCCTTTTTCGGGAGCGTAATATTCGTATTTATCACTATAAACACTTAGTCCAACAGCATCTCTTTGTTTTTTTAAGAGATTCATTAAGACGGCACTTGCCAAAACTGAAAAACCTATTTTGTTCTCATAAAAAGATTGATTGTCTTTGAGTTTTGGATAATGCATTGACGACGAATTGTCAATAATCAAATGGCAACGAAGGTTGGTTTCCTCTTCGTATTTTTTGGTATATAATCGATCGGTTTTGGCAAATAATTTCCAGTCAATGTGCTTGGTGCTTTCGCCTGCATTGTATAATTTATGCTCAGCAAACTCGGCCGAAAATCCATGAAACGGAGATTTGTGCATTCCTGAAATAAAGCCCTCAACGATTTGATTGGCCAATAATTCCAGGTTATTGAAACTTGAAATTTTTTGTATTTGCGATTCGATTTTCATTTTTCAAAAGTAACAAAAAATTTATTATGCTGTTTTATCTATATAATTATTTATGTTTTTAATAAACCTAAGGTTTTTATTAAAATAAGGATTAGAGGTTTGAAAGTTCATATTGTAAAATTTAAAAAAAAGCATTAGTGTTTTGAAATTAATTGCCCTAGCCCCGATAGTAGCGGTATCCTTTTTTTGTTTTGATTTTTATCGGAACAAAAAAAGATTTAGCGAATAGCGGGTAATGGCTTCAAATAAAAAAACCACTCTAAAAAAGTGGTTTTGATTTTTTTTAACAATATTCGTTGAAAGCGTCTTTTAGATTGTCTGCAATCAATTCTGCTGGACGACCTTCGATGTGATGGCGCTCGAGCATGTGAACCAATTCTCCATTTTTGAACAAAGCAATGCTTGGCGATGACGGCGGAAAGGGAAACATAAATCCACGGGCAGCGGTTACAGCATCAGTGTCAACACCTGCAAAAACGGTTACTAAATTGTTTGGTTTTTTGACATTGTCTAAACTCATTTTTGCTCCTGGACGAGCGTTTCTTGCTGCACAACCACAAACTGAGTTAACGATTACAAGCGTTGTTCCGTCTTGCTTCATAGCATTTTCTACCGCCTCGGTAGTATGTAATTCTCGAAAACCAGCGTCAGATAATTCTGCTCGCATTGGTTTTACCATTTCTTCTGGATACATAATTTTTATATTAAATTTAAAATATAGGATAGTAGATTTGTAAATCTATTGCAAAGATAGTGAGATTTCTATTTTTTTGAATAAACCACATATAATTTTTTGTTATAGTTTGATTAATACTCTAATAAAAGCTTTGAGAAACGCCATTTTAGGACATTTTGACATTATCCTTAAATCTTCAAGAAAAGTAGTTTCTTCGTTCAAAAATTTGAAAATTAATTCAGGATTTCCTTTGAGTAATAATGATGAGAAAATGGTAGAACCTAGTTCGTTATGTTTGTCTAAAACATCAAGAAAAATCAAATCATATAACCAAAATTTTGTTTTTTTATGAAACTTTGTGAAATCTGAATTTATTTTTAAAAAGTCAACCAGCTGATCACTTTTTTTATTGGTATTATAAAAAGTAAAACCTGTGCTTGCTTTGGTCCAACCGCCAGAAGTGCCAATATTTAAAACATTTTGGGTGTTGTTTTTCCAAAATTCATAACTTGTCATCGGAATGCTTCCTCTTTCTTTATCGACTATTTGGTAATTTTTTACGCCTAGTTTTTGAGCATAATTCTCAATTTCGGTTTCGTACTCTTCGAGATTCAAATGTTTGTGTGAAAACAAAGTTGGTTCTAGCAAAGCTTCTGTTTTGGAAGTTGGCAGTACATACATAAACTTGGTATTGCCGTTTTGTTGCAACGAAAAATCCATAAAAGTCGCAATTTGAGGTTCAAAAACTTCCTGCTCGGATTTGATGAACCAACCAATAAAATGTTGTTGTAAAACTGCAAACTTAGTTTGACCTTCCGTTTGCACCTTATTATATAGTGAATTAAAAAGTTTGTCACAACTGTATTTTCCACTTTCGCAAATGACACTTACTTGCTTAAAATCATCATTGAATTCAATGATCTTGTCATTTATAAAAGTGATGTTTTTTTGTTTTGCAATTAAATCGACGACCAATTTATAAAAATCTAAACTACGAATCATATTGTATTCGTATGGTTTTAGATCTAAATTTCGACTTTGATTTTCGTTGGCAAAAAATGCGGTTTTCCATTTTTTAGAAACTATATTTTCCCATTGATGGTTAGGTTTGTCCCAAAAACACCAAGTCCGATCATTATTTTTTTTTGCATCAAAATCGATTAATAAAATAGTTTTTTCTTGAAATTTTTCAGATAAAATCATTTTATAAATGGTCATCAAAGCCGATAATCCCGCACCAGAGAAAATATAATTATAATGTTTCAATTTTTTGAAATTTTTATCAAAAATAGCTATTTTTAAACAATTTTTATTGATTTAAAAAAAATATGGAATTTTTTTAGCTAAAATTTCTGCTGATTTCAATGTAATAATTATTATATTTGTTAAATATAAAATTAAAAAATCAATGAAGAATTTATTAAACTATATTTTAGTATTATTTGTAATATCTTTAATTTCAAATACAGCATTTGCTCAAAAAACAAATCAGAAAGCAATTATAAAAACTACTTTGAATTGCAGTCATTGTAAAGGGTGTGAAACTTGTGGCTTGAAATTCAAAACCGAAATGCTTAAAATTAAAGGTTTGAAAATGTATGAATTAGATGACAAGAAAATGACATTTACAGTTTATTATAATGCAAAAAAAACTGATTTGCAAACCATAAAAATTGCAATTTCAAAAATGGGTTATGATGCTGATGAAATAAAAGCTGACCCAATTGCTTATGAAAACCTAGATGGTTGCTGCAAAATTTAAACGTTTTATTTTTTTTTGGAATTTATTAAAAAAAAAATACACCATTTCTTAAAAAGTTAAAATTTCAATACGAAATTCCGAAATTTCAATAACTAGTTTCAAATTAATTTTAAATGTTTACTTTTACGCTCATTAATTAGTGCTATTAGATTCAATTTTTGGAACATGTGAAATTGTTTACAATCTTGAAACTGTGATCTACTATTTCTGGAAAAAATCAGATACATGAAATCAATTTTGTTAAAATATCAAAAAAAAATTTAATAAATCGATTACCACATATAAAAATAGCTCATATACAAATGGTATATTTTCGCTTTGAAATTATTATCTAAAATTAAAACCATGACTTTAGAATACGAAATTGCTTGGGCAAAATACCGGTCTAGCTTGAAAATTTTGCAAACACCACTTATTTGTTGGGATTTTTTAACAACTTATTATTCTGATGCTTTTTTAATGAATAAAATTCAAAAAAACTGGAATGATAAAATAGATTTTTTGAATGTTGTAAATATTCAAAAAAGAGAAATTATTGTTACCGATAAAAACTTTAAAATAATTTTTGCAACAGATACAATTGTAAATATGAATGGTTATGTTCCTAACGAAATAATTGGCCAAACACCTGGTTTTTTTCAAGGAGTTGATACTTCAAAAAAGACTAAAAATTCTATAAAGAAAGCCTTAAAAAATATTGAACCATTTAAAGAAGTAATTTTGAATTACAAAAAAAATGGCGAAACCTATTGGTGCGAAATCGAGGCATATCCAAAATTTGATCATCAAGGAAATTTTACAAACTATATTGCTTTTGAAAAATTAGCTTCATAAATGAGTTTAGAAGAAAAAATAAAAGCATCAGAAACTCGAATTTTTAAAGCTGTTTTTCCTAATACAACCAATCATTACGATACATTATTTGGAGGGACAGCAATGTTATTGATGGATGAAGTTGCGTTTATAACAGCCACGAGATTCACAAGAAAACGATGTGTAACCGTTTCTTCGGACAGAATCGATTTCAAAAAACCTATTCCTGCAGGAACAATTATAGAACTAGTGGGTAAAGTTTCGAAAATTGGCAACACAAGCCTTGATGTTAAAGTCGATATTTTTATAGAACAAATGTATAATGAAGGTAGCGAAAAAGCAATTTCGGGGAATTTTACGTTTGTTGCATTAGATGAAAATAAAAAACCAGTTCGAATTTTTGATAGTGAAATTTAAATAAAAAATCTAGTTTTTTAAAACTGAATTTTTTAGGTGTTAATTCATAATAAACTGATAACCGATTTCTCTAAAAGTTACAAGTTTTATAGTTTTAGATTGATAATTGAGTAATTCTCGCAATTCGAACAAATCTTTTAAATCTAACAAAATCATTAAGTTTGGTTGCACAGACGGAATTGGAATATGTTTGCTGTACACCGAATGTTCATATTCTTTTTCCCAATAATTCTCGTCGATGTTCTGAATGTATTTTACAAAACACTCTAGTTCATTTAAAGTCAGATTAAAATTGATGTTTTTGAACAACAATTGATACATTTTTGAAACATGACAAAAGAACAAAAGGCCATCTTTAGTTCGTTTTAGAAAATTTATTTTGCACATAATGTTTTTTTCAAAAAACATTATTTTTTTTAATTCTAAATAAAAATAAGTGCATAAAATTGTAAAAAAAATGCTGCAATTTGATATTTGTTACATTCTTCAAATTATTTATTCAAAAAAAAACTACTTCTCACGAATATAAATATCGATCGGAACACCCGAAAAATCCCATTGTTCACGGATTTTATTTTCAAGAAAACGTTTATAAGCTTCTTTAACGTATTGTGGTAAGTTGGCAAAAAACACAAATTGTGGCGTCGGTGTTGGCAATTGCATGCAATATTTTATTTTTACATATTTTCCTTTCAAAGCTGGCGGTGGATAACCTTCGATTACTTTTAACATATAATCATTAAATTTTGAGGTCGGAATGCGTTGCTTTCTGTTCTCGAAAACCTGAACTGTAGTTTCAAGTGCTTTCAGCAAACGTTGCTTGGTTATTGCCGAAACAAACAAAATTGGCACATCAGTAAAAGGCATTAATTCCTCACGAATTTTAGCTTCGTAATCTCGGGTTGACATAGTGTCTTTTTCGACCAAATCCCATTTATTAACCAAAATTACAACTCCTTTTCGGTTTTTTTCTGCCAACCAAAAAATGCTTTGATCTTGACCCTCGAAACCTCGAGTTGCATCGATTATCAAGATACAAATATCGGCATGTTCAATGGCTCGAACCGAACGCATAACAGAATAAAATTCTAAATCTTCCTTAACTTTTGCTTTTCGGCGAATTCCAGCAGTATCAACTAAATTAAAATCAAAACCAAATTGATTGAATTTAGTATCTATAGCGTCACGAGTTGTACCTGCAATATCGGTTACCATAAATCGTTCTCGACCTATGAGTGCATTAATAAAGCTAGATTTCCCTGCGTTTGGTCGACCAACTACTGCAAATCTCGGTAACTCGATTTCTTCTTGTGTTGGCAATGGTTTTTCAGGAAAAGCATCGATAACAGCATCGAGCAAATCGCCCGTTCCTGAGCCCGAAATACTTGCAAAAGTAAAATATTCACCAAGTCCGAGGTTATAAAATTCCATTGCATCTTTTTCACGCATTGCATTATCGACCTTATTAACTGCTAAAATTACAGGTTTTGTGACCTTTCTTAACAATCTTGCAACCGTATCGTCCATTGGCGTAATACCTTCTTCGACATCGACCACAAAAATAATTACATCTGCTTCGTCAATCGCTAACTCAACTTGTTTGCGAATTTCGCCTTCAAAAACATCATCAGAACCTTTAATATATCCGCCAGTGTCAATTACCGAAAATTCTTTTCCGTTCCATTCGCTTTTGCCGTAATTTCGATCACGGGTTACGCCTGAAACGGCATCGACAATGGCGTCCCGACGTTTTATAAGTCGGTTAAAAAGTGTTGATTTCCCCACGTTTGGTCTTCCGACAATGGCTACAATATTGCTCATTTGATGAATTTTAGATTTTAGAGTCAGTTTTTTTATTTCTGAATCTTGCATATTATTTACATAATTATGCTTTTTAATTTTTTGCAAAGGTAGTGTTTTTTTGAATATGATTTTAAACCATCAATATTGAATTTATATATTTGAAAATCAATTAATTAATATTTAAAATATATACATGCCTCGAAACTATCACGATCTAAATAACAAGATAAGTTTAGTTAACATCATCAGGCCACACTATTTTTTTATTAACTGAAAAAAAGAAATTAAAAGCAGTTACAGTAAAAAAAATAACACAAACACCTAAGAAATAACAACTTTACCTACAAAAATAAAAAACTTAATATAAAAAGATCAAACAATTCAAAAAAAATATGTACTATTGCAATTAAACAAAAAAAAATATCAAAATGGGAGTAGGAACTTTTATTAAAGGATTATTCGCAAAAGCGAATATTGATGTAGATTCAATTGTTGACAAAGCAGAAGTTTTTGCTGAAGATGCTATTGCAAAAGGAAAAGAAGCAGCAAGCGGACTTGTTGACAAAGTTGACGATTATGCTGACATGGCAAAAGAAAAAGTAGGAACTATGATTCCTGGTGCTGGCGACGCAATCGAAAATGCAGTAAATACTGTGAAAGAAAAAGCGAGCGAATATATTGACAAAGCAGGAGATATGGCCGATAATGCAGTAGAAAGTGTAAAAGAGAAAGTAGCAGATATCACTGATGAGGCTCCTGCCGCTCCAGAAGGTAAAGCATAATAAAATTACTTTTTAAAATAAACTTAAATCCTACTTTTTTAGTGGGATTTTTTTTATAAGTTTGTTAAAAATATTGACATGAGCAAGTTCAAATTACTTTTAATCTTATTTTTATTTTCATTGACAAATATTTTTGGACAATTAACCAAAGAAGTTACTCATCCGGACATTGCTGGTAGATTGTTTAGAAATCCTGCTCGTGAAGCCGCCAAAATTCAAGGTTCACCTTATTTAAAACCTTTTTTTAAAGAAGTTAGCGTAACCAAGATAAAAACAATTGCACAAATGAGGTACAATGTTTTTAACGATGAATTTGAATTTATTTCGCCAAAAAAAGACACATTAATTCTTGATAAAATTGAAGATTTTGGAGCATTAAATTTTGTTAACACTTCAATAAATTACAAATTATGTAATTATACTAACCAAAACGAAAAAATAGTTTACGGCTATTTGATTGATTTGCATCAAAATGGGGAATTCGGACTGTTCAAAAAAGAGAACATTTCGTTAACCGAAGAAAAAATAGCAAAAACATCTTTGGAACAAAATATGCCCGCAAAATATTATAATTCGGGATCAAGCTATTTTTTAAAAAACGGCAAAAACATCATAGCATTTCCAAACAGTAAAAAACGACTTTTAAAAATTTTTCCTGAAAAGCAAGTTGCAATAGAAACATTTGTAAAAGACAACAAAATTGATTTTGATATAGAAGCTGACAAAATCAAACTAATTGATTTTATGGCCGCTAAATAACTTTTTTAGAAGTTGTTATCAAAAAATCTTTTAAGTATAAAGGCTCAAAATAAGCTACATCTTCGAATTGGTTTTTCTCGAATTTATCAAAACTCAATTTAGACATTTCACAAGCCGAAGGAAAAATTTTATTATCTAAAAAAATAAAATTGTTTTTAATCAAAACCGTCTTTGCTTTGTCGTTGCAATCGCCAATAAAATAAATTGTTTCTGTAATTTCAGTAAATGAATTTTCATCAAGAATTTGTGCTTGCACCTCACGAATTTTATTTTGATTATTATCGAATATTGCACTATAAACTTCCATTCTACGTGCATCAATCATCGGAATAATCAATCCATTTGCTACGTCGGCTTTTTGTGCTAAAACCTGTAAAGTGTCAATAGCAATAAGTGGAATATCAAGTGCAAAACACAATCCTTTTGCTGCCGAAACACCAATTCGCAGACCAGTATAAGAGCCTGGACCTTGGCTCACGGCAACGGCCGATAATTCTTTTATAGATAATCTACTTTCATTTAAAACTTCTTCTATAAAAACATGCAAACGTTCGGCATGAGAAAATCCTTCTTGAGCAATTTCTTTATAAACAATAGTTTTTCCGTTTGCAGCAATTGAGACCGAACAATTTTTTGTAGCTGTTTCAATATTTAAAATATACATTTTAGAATTTAGACTTAAAAGTTAAACGATGTGATTGCAATGGCTAAAATCGATTATAATAATTTACGAATTTGCATTAAAAAATATAAACTAAAGTTAGCCAATAAATTACTTATCATTTCATTATGGTCAACTTACTTAACAACTAGTAACTTCACTTTATCTCCAGATTGTAAATCTTTGGTAACTGTTGTATATGGTCCCGAAATTACAATTTCTCCAGCTTTTAATCCTTCAACAACCTCTATATTATTATCATCTTGAATGCCTGTTTTTATGATTCTGATTTTGGCTTTGTTTCCAACTTTCACAAAAACACATTCAAATTTTTTGTCTGATTTAGGTTTCAATTTTTCTTCTTCTTCGTCTTTTATATCTGTTATTTTTACGGCTGTTGTATCGGTTTTTATTACAATTGAACTAATTGGGATACCTACAACATTGGCTTTTGTTTTGGTGATAATATCAACTGTTGCTGTCATTCCTGGTCGAAAAGGCGAATAACTTGCTGGTTTTCCCGAAACTAAATCTGCGTAAGATTCTTTTAAAATTCTTACTTTCACCTTAAAATTAGTTACCTGGTCAGCTGTTAATGTAGCCGTTGCAGAATTTGAAATACTGGTAACAATGCCTCGAAATTCTTTTTTCAAGTAAGCATCAACTTGAACTTTGGTCGAGTCGCCAATAGATATTTTAACAATGTCGTTCTCATTTACATCAACTTCGACTTCCATATTATCGAGGTTAGCAACAGTCATTATTGGCGTTCCAGTCATTTGCTGTGTGCCAACAACTCGCTCGCCAAGTTCGACTGTTAATCCCGAAATTGTTCCGTCGGCAGGCGCATAAATTGTGGTACGACCCAAATTATCTCTGGCTTCGCTAACGGTTGCATTGGCACTTTGCACGTTGTAATAGGCGGTTTCTTTGACAGCTTTGGCAACTTCAAATGCGGCTGTGGCTTTATCAAAATCTGATTTTGAGATAATGCCTTTGTCAAACAAAGTTTTGTTGCGGTCGTAACTGGTTTTTGATTCTTTGAACGAGGCATCAGCTTGATTCAATCCTGCTTTTGTTCCCGACAAGTTGGATTGCGAACGATTAAGTCCAGAGGTATACAAATCAGGGTTTATTTTTACTAATAAATCTCCTTTCTTAACAACTTGTCCTTCTTTTACAGCTAGTGCCGTGATTTCGCCAGAAACTTCTGATGAAATTTTAACCTGAATTTCGGGTTGAATTTTACCTGTTGCCGATACCGTTTCTACAATTGTTGTTTGACTTATTTTGCTAATTTCTACTTCAATAGCGTCTTTGTTTTCGCCAAATGTACCTGATTTTTTTAAATATATTAGGAAAGAAATTACCGCAATTGTCACTGCCGATAAAATATAAATAGTTTTTTTGGTCATAATTTTTTTATTATTTGAAACGAATTCAACTCTCAAAAACTTTCGAGATTTACAAATTTATTAAATGTATAATTTTTATTATTAAACTTAAATTTTCAAAACTATTTACCCGAAACAATCGGAATTCCGAAATACAATTCGACAATTTTTATTTTGAAAATATAATCATATTTGGTTCTAATAACTTCAGATTCGGCATTGACCAACAACGACTGCGATTGGTTATAATCAAATGCGTTCATCATTCCAACGGCTAGTCTTTCTTTGGCATAATCGGCTGCGTTTTGCCTTGCTTCGAGTGCAATTTTCGCAGATTCAAACGCTTTTTCGGCTCCTTTGGCATTTGCATAAGCGTTGTAAACATTGCGTTCTAAATCGATTTCTGATTGCTGGAGTGCAATTTTGCTCCGTTCCAAAATTATTTTACTTCTTTGAACATTGTTTTTTACAGACAAACCGTTTAGAATCGGAATTGCTAGTTGAAGTCCAAAAGAATTTCCTTTAAAATCAGAAAATTGGTCAAAAATCGGAGCAGCATTACCCAAAACAGGAACTAAATTTGGCTGCAAAACCCGAGTTGTGCTTCCTTCAACAAAACCAATTGGAGAAAAAGGATTGACCAAATCAGGAGTTATTCCAACAACTCTATCATTGTAACTGGCTCTGGTATTAAAACCATAAAACGCACTCAATCTTGGTTGGTATGCACCTTTGGCAATTGCAATGTCTTTTTGGGAAATTTCAAGATTAGATTTTGCAATTTTTAATTCTATTCTTTCTGCTTTGGCTTTTTTGAAAATGTTTTCAGGATTTTCGAGCATTACTGCACTTTCTTTGGTTTCAGAAATGGTTGTTTTAACATCAAAATCTTTGAAATCAGGAAGCAGTAACAATTGTGCCAAACTTAGTTTAGAGATAAACAATGCGTTTTCTGCCAAAACAATATTTTGTTTATTGGAAGCTAGCGTGGCTTTTAAGTCAAATAAATCACCACGAGGAATTGCGCCGGCATTGACCAACTCACTGCTTCTTGCAAATTGTTTTTCGGTGTTGGCAAGTTGTTCTAATTGAATTTTTAGGTTTTCCTTGTTGAATAATATTTGTAAAAATGCATTTGCAATATTCAAAGCCACATCGTCTTTCATTTTTGTGATTTGAAATTGTGCAGCAACAATTGCCAAATTTGATCTTCTCAACCGGTTTTGATTTTGCAATCCATCATAAATTGTCATGCCAACATTGAGTCCTAAACCTGAGTTTTGTTGGGTTTGGTTTTCGAGAATTCCGGTTGTAATGTTTTGGTTCAAACCAATATTCCACGAATGTTGCGCATTGGCATTGATTGTTGGTAGAAAACTGCCAATAGCTACATTTTTATCTATTGCAGTATTTTTGGCATCTAACTCCGAATTTTTTATAGATATATTGTTCTTGAAAGCATATTCAACACATTCTTCCAATGTCCATTTTTTGGATTGAGAAAAAGCATTCGTAATGAATAATAAAAAAATAATCAAGCCGTAAGTATTTTTCATAATGTTTAAGGTAGGCAAATTTACAAAATTTTTGGTTTGTAAATTATAATGATTAGACTTATGATTGAGAAATTTGTTACAATTAGCGTTGATTTAGTTTTACACCAAACTTTGTTTTAGCCACAAATCATAATATTTTGATTTTAGATTCAATAAATCTTGATGATTTCCTTGCTCAACAATTGTTCCGTTTTCCATAACTAAAATCTCGTCAGTATTAGCAATGGTGCTTAATCTGTGAGCAATTATAATTATTGTTTTGCCCTGAAATTTGAAATTATCAATCACATCTTTAACAATTTGTTCAGATTTTGTGTCTAATGACGATGTTGCTTCGTCCATTAATAAAATTTCTGGATTTTTGTATAATGCTCTTGCGATTGCAATTCTTTGTTTTTGTCCGCCAGATAACATTGCACCATTTTCACCAATTTGAGTTTCGAAACCGTTTGGTAATTTTTCTACAAATTCATTAATACCAAGTTGCTTAGATAAATCTAAAACACGTTGCATATTCGGAAAAATTTCGCCTAACGCAATGTTTTCAATAATATTACCAGAAAATAAATTCAATTGTTGTGGAATAACGCCAATTATGTTTCGCAAACTTTTGTAATGAATAAAATTTGCATCATAATCACCAATATAAATTTTTCCATCTTTTATTGGATATAAATTTTGTAGTAATGAAATTAAAGTTGTTTTGCCTGAACCACTTTCTCCAACAATTGCCGTAGTTTGGTTTTTTTTGAAAACTGCATTAAAATTCTTGAAAACTTCGGTTCTGGAGCCATATCTAAATGAAACATTTTCAAATTTAATATTGCCAATATTTTCTCGTTGTAAATCGATTTTATTTTCAGTTTCTTCTCTTTCTAGATCCATAATCTCGAATAACCTGTCAGCTGCAATCAGTGCATTTTGAGCCGTTTTATTCATCGTTATTAATGATGCGACTGGCGAAGTAAAATAACCAATCAATGCGTAAAACGAAAATAATTCGCCTGGAGTGATGGCTCTGTCGATCACATATCCTGAACCTATCCACATTAGAATTACTGTGAAAGTTGACGCTAAAAATTGTGTTGAACTTGCCGAAAATATGCTATTCAAACCTGATTTGTATGTTGTAAAAAGTAATTTTACAAATCGATTTTCTGTTTTAATATTTGAAAATTCTTCTATTCCAAATTCTTTAACTGTGCGAATATGCGTAATACTTTCAACTAATTGTGTTTGCAATTCGGCAGCGTTTTCCATTATTTTTCGTTCTACTTTTTTGTTGAATTTATTGAGAATAAAATAAATCAAAGCATAAAACGGAATAACTAATAAAATGACCAAAGCCAATTTCCAGTAATAAGTAAACATCAGCGAAAACGAAAAAATGACGATAAACACATTGACAATCATATCAATAGCAACTTCGTTAATGAAAGAACGAATTTTTACGGCATCATTAATTCTAGAAGTAATTTCTCCTATTTGCATTGTATCGAAAAATCGTTGTGGCAAATTGAGTAAATGTTTGTAGTAACCAAGAATTAATTTAGCATCAATTAATTGCCCTGTTTTCATTACAAAAACACTTTTTTTAGAGCCAATATAGGCTTGCAATAAAATAATTGCAAGCATCGAAACGCTCAATAAATTTAATAATTTTCGATTACCATCGACTAAAACATAATCAGTGATTTTTTGAATATAAATCGACATTGCCAAGCCCAGAATTGTGAAAACTATTGCTCCAAAAAGTGCTTGAATTAAAATAGTTTTGTGCGGTTGAATTAAATTCCAAAAACGATTTATTGCAGAAGTTTTATCGTTGTAGATTCTAAAATCGTCATTTTTAGCAAAAAGTACCAAAACGCCTGTCCAAATTTTTTGAAAATCTTCGATAGCATAAGTTTCCATTTTTCCAAAAGCTGGATCCATTACCTCGATTTTTCCTTTCGAAACAGAATAGATAACCAAATAATGATGTAATTGTTCTTTCACGATTACGTGAGCCATTGCGGGAAGCGGAATTTTATCAAGAGCATCAACACCACCTTTTAGACCTTTGGCAATGAAACCCATTTTTTCGGCAGCTTCAATAATTCCTAGAATATTGGTGCCACGCTTGTCGGTATTCGCAAATTGTCGGATTCTTGCAATTGGGAGATTAACATCGAAATGATTGCCGATTGAAGCTAAACAAGCTGCACCGCAATCTTGAATGTCGTGTTGTTTGATTTTGATTGTTGCCATTTTCTGAGTTTTAAGGTTTCAGAAAATAAGATGTAGGGTTTGTATTATTCGATAAAATTTAATAATTTTTCTATCAATTCAGGATTTCTTCTTTCATCGATTACAATTTGTACTTTCAAATTATTATTTAAAATTTCAAAACAAACAGAAATATGATTATGAGTAAAATAAAATAAATTTTCTACCGAAGTTTTTTGAGGCAAAGCAATTGTATAATCTATTGTTTTTAGTTTGAACCTAATTTTTCTGTTCAATTTTTGGCTATAAGTTTTACTCTTATTTCTTTTAATGTAATAGTTCAATATTTCCATTAAATCAATTAAAGCGTCTTTTGACCATTCTACTGTTCGTTTAGCCATTCTGCAACTTTTAAATCTACCTCGTCTTGAGTAAAAAATTCACCATTCGCAAATTGTTCTCTTGATTTAGCAAGTTTTTGTAATTGAAAATCTGAAAGAACATAAACCTTCTCCTCTTTTTTATCGACAATTTTCTTGATTTTATCCAAAACAGAATCGTCATCAATAAGATTTATTCTTGAAACCAAATATTTTTTTAATGCAATTGCTGTCATAACAATACTTTTATTTACAAATTTACATATTATTTTCTGGATTTAGATTTATTTTTTACATTAATTAATAACTGCAAACTGCTACTGCAAACTGCCAACTATTTTAGGATTCAACCAATCGTCAACTTTATCAAAAAGCAAATCGAACAAACTTCGACGAGCAATTATGTATCTGGTTGTCAATGTCATTCCTTTAGAAACATTAGTTTTGTAACCCGATTGTAGTTTCATTTCTTTGGTATTCAAAACACAACGAACTTTAAAAAAAGCCTGATTTTCTTGCAATGTGATATTGTTGTCAATTTCGATTACTTTGCCTTCTAGCAAACCCCATTGGTTGTAATTGAAGGCATCTATTTGAAATTTTACTTTCTGATTTTTTTGTATTAGTCCAATATCGTTTGGCGACACATTACTCTTGACAATTAAATTATCGGTTGCTGAAATATTGGCAATGGGTTGCGATGCATTGACAAATGAACCAATTTGCAAACCCGAGAAATTCTCGATTGTTCCAGAAATTGGTGCTAAAACGACATAATTATTCTCTTCGACATTAATTTTGGCAATAGTTCCGTTTCCGTTTTTGATTTGGTTTTCTAAATCGAATTTTTGGTTTTCCCATGTTGCTTTTTGTTGATTTATAAAGCTTTGCAAGGCGTTATTGGCAAACTTCAATTCATATTGAAATTTCTCGAATTCTGATTTGGCTATTACCTCTTTTTCAAACAAAGTTTTATTACGATTGAAATTGCTTTGCGCTTGTGCAACTTTACTTTGCAATTCTATTTTTTGGGATTGAAATTTATAAAAATCTTCTCTAGCTGTTGATGTTTGCAAATTTAAAACGTTGTTATTCAATAAACTTGAAACATCATTAAGCAATGCAGCCGTTGAAGATTGCAAATTCGTTTGGGTGTTTTTTTGCGTGTCAAGGTTTTCTTTTTCGATTTTGATAATTGTGTCGCCTTTCTGGACAAAACCATTATTTTTTAACGAAAGCCAAGTGATTTTCCCGCTAACGATTGTCGTTACTGGCACATTGTCTGTTTTACTGCGAATAATGCCACGACTTTGACTACTAATGTCAATGTTAATAATTGGCAACAAAAAAAGTAATAAAATTAAGGCTAAAACAACTAGCAAATAAATAGAAATACTTTTGGTTTTGTTCTTGGCAGCAAGATTCTCAAGATTATTTATTGGATCTGAACTGAAGTTCATTGTTGCTTTTTTTGATACGTGTTTTTATTCTCTTTTAGATTACTTTTAATATCCGTTTCTAATGAAAGTGGAAGCGATTGATAAATAACATTCGGTATGTTTTCCCAGTAATTGTTATCATAAAAGCTATTACTTCTAAAACTATAAAAGTCATCAAAATTTCCTATACCTAAATCGTTTGTGTACTCTTTATCAATTAGAAAAAATTCATGTATTGCATCTACTTTTGTGAAATTATCTTTCTTTTTTCTTTTAATTTCATATTCTCTAATTTCTTTGAAATAAATCATATCTTTAAAATTTACTTTAAAATTTTCAGATGAGTCATAGACAGACGAAATGTTATAATTATTTAAGTGCGATTCCATTCCTAAAAATTTCATTATTTTCGGATTTTCATAGGAGGTTATTTCTAATTGTAAACTATTTAAGTTATTATTTTCAGCCGATATTATACCTTTATTTTTTTTGTATTTGCTATCGATTATTTTTACTACATTTTTTTCAGTAAAATCTAAATTATATTCTTTCGAGAGATTTTCAAATTTGATAAAATCATTAATCATTGGAACCCCTGCAACTAAAAAATAATATCTTTTACTTAATTGTGGTATGTTTCTATTTTCGAAAGTTCGATGATTGATGATTTTCATTTTTACTTTTTCTGTAACATTAGAAATATAAAATTCTACGATACCATCTATATAATATTGAACCCTATTTTCATTTATTTGTGAACTTCTGAAATAGCCTTTCAGTTTCAAATATTTTTTTTTAAAATTATTAGAAATAACTACTTCTTGCAAACTTATTGATTTAGTAGTTAATTCGAGGTAAATTGCATTTTTATAATCCTCCAATGCTATCGTTTTTTTCTCGAAGGCAAAATGAACAAAAATAATATTTTTAGAATTTGATGAATTAATTTTTTTATTTAAATCAGAAGATATAACCCCTTCGTTGCTAGTTAAACCAATTAAATCACCATTGTCCGAGTAAACTTCTACAAATGGAATGCCCCCACCAGTGTTATCATTTTTTATAATTTGTTGTGAATACGAACACTTGATAAAAATAAATATGAATAAAAGAATTTTAATGTACATTTTAAAAAGGGCTTATGTTTTGTTAATTTCATTGAATTTAAATGATAGTTTAATCATAAATAACATTATCATATCTTTTTTATTTGTTTTTAAAGCAATTACAAAATCCTTGTCTTCAATTACATAATACTGAAATGATTTTATGTATAACTCTTGTACTTTTAATGTTTTTACGTAAAATTCATTTTCAAATAGAAATTCCAATTTCTCAAGTGCTGTTAGATTACTTTCTATAATAATCTCTTTTTTTAGCATTTCTATTTTTCCATTAAAAGAATTAATTATTGGAGCAAAAATTCCAGCTCTTGCATCTTGTAGCCGCCTTTCTGCTTTCGTATATTTAATTTTAAAGGGCTTACTTATAATTCCCAAATCTATTGCATTAAATTTATTTTTCTGCATTATAATTTCTTCTAGTTGAATAGGTTTTACAACTTGAGAAAATAAACAAATACAGTTTATGAAGGTAAAAATAAAAATAAAATATCTTTGAATCATTATAGTGTTTTGCAAATTGCGTTAAAAAATAATAGATTAGACATTATAAAAACGTCTAATCTACTTTTATTAATAGTTTTATTTAATTACCAAAGTTGGTAACCAAATATGTAACCATGAAAATTACCAGCTATTCCATCAAGGAATCCTGTAATATGAGGCCACCAACTTCCGCCCGTAACTTCTTTAACCTCTTGAGAACTCATCTCAACTACTCCTAAATTTTTTAAATCTAACATAATTTTTTTTTTTTTATGTCTAGAACTATTCTAGACAATGTTAATAAATATTTTTTACTTTAACAAACAAGTTTTTGCGACAACTTTTTTGTTAAGACAAATTTTAACAATTAATATCAACGATTCAATAACTTTTAAGATAAATTTATTACTTTTGTAAAATAATTTATACTTTTTAGTTATGGAAAATAATCTTATCAAAATTTATAATTTCTCAATTTTTGAAAATCAATCCTAAATCTGTAAGATGAATTTCATTGTCAATCTCGTTTTGGTAATCATTTTTATTTGCAATATTTATAAAGGTTTTTGAGTAATAATTTGCGAGATTGATTCTTTTATCAATAAGATCTTTAAAATTGCATTCACTGTTGAGAGTATTTAAAATATACTTTTTCGTATCAATTGATTTTTTAAACGTTAAAAAAACATTAATTTTATCAATTCTGTTTTGCCAGTCTGCAATATTAACGAGATAGTCGTTTTGATTACTAAACATAATTTGTAAAAATGCAAAATCTTTTTTGCATATTGTAAAATACCCAGTAAATGGATGCTCATTTGAATCTTGCTCTAAAGGTTTGAAAATTATTGTAAATTGTTCACTATCTTCATTTTCAATAGAATATTCATAATTTTTTAAATTTATCAAAAAATCATTGTTTAAAAATGAAATAGTATTAAATACTCCTGTTAGGAAAAATGGAATTTTGTTTGAAGCTCCTCCATTGATACGATTTTTAATTTTTTTATTTACATAATTAGGAAACATATTATTAAAGAAGTCGATGTTAATTTGTCGTTTATTATAATTTAGAAGTCTGCCTTTGGCATTACCTAATAATAAATTTGAATCATGATAATTAATTGTATTTTCTATACAACCGTCAAAATTTATAATAGTATCTTTATTTTTAATGCCAAAATGATTAATATTGAATTTATAAGGAATATTCGATGAAAAATTTTTTTTTGCTAATAATTTTGCTTTTTTAATAATTTTAATAACATCTGTTTTTTTGTAAACTAAAATTGTATCCAAATTAATTTTAGTTATTTGAGCACTATTTGAAATACTATTTAACCAAATAATCACGATAAGAACTTTTAATAGTATTTTTTGAATCATTATTTTAAGTATTAGTTAACAACAGAAAACCACTTTAAAAAAGTGGCTTTCTTAATTATTCTACCAAAAATCGGTTGTTGAACCAACTCCAGTTTCATAACTGTAAATGTTAAAACCAAAAAATGAGATTCTAAGTCTTAATCCGCCTTCAATCTCAATAACTTCTTGAGAACTCATCTCAACTACTCCTAAATTTTTTAAATCTAACATAATTTTTTTTTTTTATGTCTAGAACTATTCTAGACAATGTTAATAAATGTTTTTTATTTTAACAAACCAGTTTTCGCGACAACTTTTCTGTTATTACAAATTTTAACAATTAATAGTAACAATTCAATAACTTTTAAAATAAAATTATTACTTTTGTGAATAAATAAATACTTTTTAGTTATGGAGAATATTGTCAATAAAATTAGAGAATTTCGCAAGAAAAAAGGTTATTCGCACGAAACAATGGCACACGAGCTTAATATGAGTCAACCGGCTTACTCTAAAATCGAGAAAAACGAGACCAAACTGTCAGTAGAACGACTTTTTGAGATTGCAAATATTCTAGAAACGCCTGTTGAAAAGTTTTTGGAGATTAATCCGAATAATGTTTATAATCAAGATATTAAAGAAAATGGAGTAGGATATCAGGATATTGAAAATTTTTATGCTGACAATAAAGAAAAGTCGGAAAAAATAGAGTTACTTTATGAATCACGATTGAAAGACAAAGATGCAATGATTGTGCAATTGCAAAAAATTATTGAAAAATTGAGTTAATTTGAAGTCAAAAGCAAATTTTAGGTTTAAGAAATCACAATTAAATACGAGTTTATTGCAAACAAACACCACTAAATAAAATGTGATGCATTTATGACCAATAATAAATCAAATTTTATATAAATGAAATTTTTATATATTTGTAAAATCAGTTTATATAACCAACAATAAATGAAAAAACTTTTTTTACCTTTATATATAAACCTATTTTATTGTTTATTTTCTCAAGCACAAATCAAAATGATAACCCCACCCTATTTACAAAAAGGCGACACAATTGCAATTGTTGCAACAGCCCGAAAAAACATTGACGACAACCTGAAACCAGCAATAGAATGGCTCACCAATTGGGGTTTAAACGTGAAGATTGGGACCACAATTGGTCTTGATGACCACCAATTGGCAGGAACAGATGCGCAACGAGCAGCCGATTTTCAAGAACAAATGGACAACCCAAACATCAAAGCAATATGGTGTGTGCGAGGTGGTTATGGCACAGTTCGAATGATAGATTTACTTGATTTTACTAAATTCAAACAATCGCCAAAATGGATTGTTGGTTTTAGCGACGTAACGGTTTTACACAACCATTTGAACACAATGGGTTTCAAATCCATTCACGGCATTATGCCATTAAGTTCAAAAGCCAGCGAACAAGCTAAAGAAACGCTGAGAAATGCACTTTTTGGTGAACCGCTAAATTTTGAAATTGACACCCACGACATGAATCGTTTTGGAAAAGCTTCGGGCGAAATTGTTGGTGGCAACTTGTCTATTCTGTACAGTTTGTTAGGCTCAAAATCGGCAATAAATTGTGATGATAAAATTTTGTTTATTGAAGATTTAGACGAATATTTATACCATATAGACAGAATGATGATGAATTTAAAACGTTGTGGTTGTCTTGACAAACTCAAGGGAATTGTAGTTGGCAGCATGGTCAAAATGAAAGACAACGACATTCCGTGGGGCAAAAATGTGCTGGAAATTATTCAAGATGTAACCAAAGCTTTGAAAATTCCGGTAATTTATAATTTTCCATCAGGACATATTCAAGACAATCGAGCCTTGATTTTGGGTGCACATGTCACAATGGAATCTAGCGCGGAATGTAGCACACTAAAATTTAATTAATTCTACAATAATTAATCTTAAATCAATTGGCAGCTCACAACGAATTAGGAAAAAAAGGCGAAGAATTGGCTGTTGAATATTTGCAACAAAACAATTATGATATTCTTGAAACCAATTGGACTTTCTTGAAAGCCGAGATTGATATTATTGCTCAAAAAGAAAATGTTTTAGCTATTGTGGAAGTAAAAACCCGTTCGACGCTAGATTTTGGTTTGCCGCAAGATTTTGTGAATCCTAAAAAAATTCAACTTTTGGTGAAAGCTGTTAATGAATATGTTATAAAAAATGATTTAGATGTTTCTGTACGATTTGATATTATTGCGGTGCATCGAGACGGACAAAAATTTAATATAGAACATCTTGAAGATGCTTTTTATTATTTTTAAAATATTTTTCTAACAAATTGTTATAATTTTTAAATTTTATGTAAATTACAAACATATTTATAACAAGTTAAAAAAATGAAAACCGTTACAGCAATTGTAGAAAATTACATCAAAAACAAACCCTTTTTACTGAATGCTTTGTCGCAAGGCATCATTAACTTGACGTCTTTGTCAAGAAATATGCTTGATGAATTGTCCAAAGAATTTGACAAAGATGTCAAGCAAGGTGCAATTGTCATGGCTTTGAAAAGATTGACCGAAGAACTTGATTTTCGTGCCCATTATAATATCTTAAAAGTTATAAAAAATATTGGTGAGATCACAGTTCGCTCATCATTAGCCGATTACACTTTTGGAATTTCAGATACAATTCTCAATAAGCAAGCGGAGCTGATTACGAATATCAATGCTAGTTCAGATATTTTTTATACTTCATCTCGCGGGGTCAACGAAACCAATATTGTTGTAAGCCAAAGCATAAATCACTTGGTCGAAAAATTATTTGAAAGTGAAAAATTGATCCAAAAACTAGAGAATTTGGCTTCAATTACTGTCAAATTACCCAAAGAAAACATCGTTATTCCTGGCATTTATTACTATATTTTTCAATGCTTGGCTTGGGAAGGCATTGTTATTAATGAAGTCATTTCTACCTCAAACGAATTTACGATTTTGGTTAATGATGAACAAGTTGATATGGCTTTTAAAGTCATCAAAGATTTAAAAAACGCTTCTTAATGTAAAAATTTTATTATATTTGTTAATTCCAAATAAAAATAATGAAAAAAATCTACCTAATATTATGTATTCTAATCCATTTTATAACCTATTCACAAAGAAAAATTGCCGAAAAAGTATCAGAACTGATTGAAGCAAATATCAAGTTCGATCATTTTTCGATATTTGAAATCACAACAAATACTGATAAAAAAATTAAAACTGTTGTTGATAATGCATCTTTTGCAAAAATAAAATTAAACAATGTAAATAATATTTTAGACAATAAATATGATTTTTTGGAATTAGAAATTCCATACAACAACCAAATAATTGAAATTCAAATGTATAAAGTTGACATTTACGCAACTGATTTTCATGCAGATACAGATAAATCTGTCAATGTCAAATACGAAAAAGGTTTGCATTATAGAGGTGTTATAAAAGGAGACTTGAATTCATTAGTTTCGTTTAATTTTTTTAAAAACGAATGCAATGGTCAAATTTCAAGTAACATTTTTAAAAATATTGTTGTTGGAAAGCTCCAAAATGAAAATAATACAACTAACTATATCATTTACAAAGACACAGATTTGAAAATTGCAAATAGTTTTAATTGTCAAACAAAATCAGACAATAATTCAAATTTAGAAAAAATAGACAAATCAAGAAATAATTTAAGCACCCGTTGCGTAACTTTTTATTTTGAAATTGATTATGATTTGTACCAACAAAATGGCAGCAGCACAACAGCTACAATCAATTGGATGGCTTCTAATTTTAACAACGTTCAAACAATTTACAACAATGACGGCATTATTGTTGGTTTGAAATCAACTTTTATTTGGACTAATCCCGATATTTATTCAACATTAAATTATACTTCTTCAGAACAATATTTATATAGATTTCATGAAGAAAGACCAGTTTTTGATGGTGATTTAGGACAATTAGTTGGTATAGATTCTGGTGGCTTAGGTGGCGTTGCTGTTGGTCTTAACGGATTATGTACCAATAATAATTTTAGTTATAGTGATGTCTTTTTTGATTTTGAAAATGTGCCGATTTTTAGTTGGAACACTGTGGCTATTTCGCATGAATTTGGACATTTGATGGGTTCTGCACACACGCACGACTGTGCTTGGAATGGCAACGAAACTCGAATTGATAACTGTGGTCCAAATTCTGGAAATCTTGGTACTGGTAACTGCGTTGATATTGGAAATTTAACACCCTCAAATGGAGGAACAATTATGAGTTATTGTCATTTAACTTCGGTTGGAATTAATTTTGCAAATGGTTTTGGTCCACAACCAGCTGCAAGAATTTTGGCAAAAGTTAACGGAAGTTCTTGCTTAAGTACCGATTGTGTAAATACTTGTACCAATGATATTTTGTCATCAACTGTATCTAATGTAACCACAAATTCGGGAACAATAACGTGGATTGAACAAGGCGGAGGTCAAACCTCTGAGGTGGCTATTTATCCATTATCTGCAACAACAGGTGTTTATTCAAATCCTACCGTTAACAATTTTACCGGCAGTAATTTACTTCCAAATACCTACTATAAAGCAGTTGTTAGAAAATTGTGCAGTGGTGGATTGTCTGGTCCAGAAATTTCAAAAATATTTGTAACCTCTGGTGATTTTTGTTCAGGCATATCACTAACTGATTCTGGTGGAGACAGCAAAAATTATTTGGATAATGAAGATGTCACTAGAATTATAATTCCAGCAAATCCATTTGCCAAAGCCAAAATAACTTTTACAGCATTTGATTTAGAAGCTGATTATGATTATCTTAAAATTTTTGATGGCAATAACACAACATTTCCAGAAATAAGCGGGATGCCTTTTGGATATTCTGGTGCCATTCTTCCAACACCTTATGAATCAACTGCCACAGATGGTGCATTAACTATAAAATTTACTTCTGATGGTGGTGTCGTAAATCCAGGTTATGTGGCCAATATTTCTTGCAACACATTGTCAAATAGTGACTTTCAAGAAATCATTGATTTTAGTTACAGTCCAAATCCTACTAATGATTCGGTTAGTATTTTATCTAAAACGGCTATTTCTGAAATTGCAGTTTATAATATTGCAGGTCAATTGTTGTTTTTGAATAAATTAAATAATTTGCGTTCAAATATTGATTTATCGGGTTTTGCAAGTGGTCCTTATTTCTTCAAATTAAAATTTAACGAAAAAGAAGTTCACTTTAAAATCATGAAGTTATAGTTTTAATGAACATTTGTAATTATTTTTTAATCATTAGTCAGATAAAAAATCCCAAACTTTATATCAAAGTTTGGGATTTTTTTTATTAATAAGTAAATTAAAATTTATTTATTAGCTTTTGAAATATATTTTTCCAAAGCCATGGTCATTGACGGACTTTCAGGAGTCGGAGCCATAATATCAACCCGCAAACCATGATCAAGTGCCTCTTTTTGGGTTGTGCTGCCGAAAACCGCTATTCTTGTGTTGTTTTGTTCAAAACTAGGAAAATTCATAAATAAAGATTTGATTCCTGTTGGGCTAAAAAAAGCTAAAACATCATAATAAACATCCGCCAAATCGGACAAATCACTCATTACGGTTTTGTAAAAAACGGCTTGGGTCCAATTTACCTTTAAGTTATTTAGGGTTACAGGAGCATCAGCGTTGAGTTGGTCTGAAGCCGGCAACAAGAATTTTTCCTCTTTGTATTTTTTGATAAGATTTGACATATCGGCAAAATCTTTCAAACCTACATAAATTTTTCTTTTGCGGTAGGTAATATACTTTTGTAAATAAAAAGCAATAGCTTCAGATTGACAAAAATATTTTAATCCTTCAGGCACTTTAAATCGCATTTCTTCTGCTACTCTAAAAAAATGATCAACAGCATTTTTACTAGTTAAAATAATAGCAGTAAAATTATTCAAATCAATTTTTTGAGTCCTAACATCTTTGGCCGAAACGCCTTCAACATGAATAAAAGGTCTAAAATCTACTTTGACTTTATGCTTTTGTTGCAATTCAAAATATGGAGAATTATCTACTTTAGGTTCTGGTTGAGAAACCAAGATTGTTTTCACTTTCATAGTAATAGTTTTCTTACCAACTAACTTCTTGTAAACCAATGATACATAAAATAGTAAGGTGCAATTTCGAGAGTGCAAAGATACAAAATAAAATAAAACATTTTACCAATAATTAATTTTTGAAAGATTTTAATGCCTTTAAGGTAAATAATGCAATTAAAAAACAAAATTAACAATATAATTCCTTGCAAAATAGCTGTCGAAATATCTAAGTTATAAAATAAAATAATTGTAATAGGTAACAGCAACATAGCCAAATAATTGCGATAACTAACCTTTAGCATATTGTATTGTTCGGCAAACTCTTCAATATCAAAAGAAGTTGCAATAATTTTTTCTATTAAATATTTTGCAAGTACAAAAAAACTTACTAGTGTAATTATTTTGACGAAAAATACTCCGTCATATTTGCTTATATATCCTAGATAGTACATGACATATTGTATAAAAAAACCAAAAGACAAAATTTGAACAATAAATAATAAAAACGTAAACCATGTCATCAAGTGGCTATAATCTTTATATATTTTAATATAACGCTCAGAAAAGATCAAATTTTTGAAATCATGAAACCTGTTTTCAAATGTTGATTTTGTCAGAATCACAAATACACAACACAAAATGAACAATAAAGTTGCCCAATCTTTGTTTTCTATAATTCGGTTATGTAATTCCATTTTTAACATGGTTGCAAATTTACAAAATTTAATGATAATCTTGATATTATAATTTTATTGTGATTTTGACAATCTGAAAAAGGTTATTTTTGCATCATAATAAAAAATTTTGAATATGTCGAATGCTTTAGTTATCATTCCTACTTATAACGAAATAGAAAACATAGAAAGCATCGTAAGGGCAGTATTTTCATTGCACAAAAATTTTGATGTTTTAATAGTCGATGATAATTCGCCTGACAAAACCGCCAACAAAGTTAATGAACTTCAAAAAGAGTTTCAAGATAAATTGTTTATCGAAAATGGTATAAAAAAAGCAGGATTAGGAACCGCTTATGTTAGAGGTTTCCGTTGGGCATTGGTTAGAAATTATGATTATATATTTGAGATGGATGCTGATTTTTCGCATAACCCGTCAGATTTAGAAAAATTATATGATGCTTGTCATTTGGGTAGTGCCGACATGGCAATTGGTTCAAGATATATAACTGGAGTAAACGTTGTAAACTGGCCATTAAGCCGCGTATTAATGTCCTATTTCGCATCTGTTTATGTTAAAATTATTACTGGAATGAAAATTCACGATGCTACAGCAGGATTTATTTGCTACAAGCGCAATGTACTAGAAACAATAGAGTTAGACAAAATAAAATTTATAGGGTATGCTTTTCAAATAGAAATGAAATATAGAACATTTGCCAAAAATTTTAATATTGTCGAAGTGCCTATAATTTTTACTGATAGAACCAAAGGACAATCCAAAATGAGCTCGGCAATTTTCAAAGAAGCCATTTTTGGAGTTATTGCGCTCAGAATCAGAAAATTATTGAATAGATTATAGATGTCAAAATAAACTAAAAAAAATACCATTTATGGGTTTGGGACTTATGAATAGAATTTTAATTAAAAATGCAAAAATTGTCAATGAAGGTCTTATTTTCGAAAGCGACTTGCTTATACAAAACGATATAATTGTTGAAATTGCAGAAACTATTTCGCTAAAATCGTCTGATTGCAAGATTATTGATGCTCAAGGCAAATATTTGATTCCTGGTATTATTGACGATCAAGTACATTTTCGGGAACCAGGATTGACCCATAAAGGCGATATTGAGAGTGAATCAAGGGCAGCAATTGCTGGCGGAATCACCTCATTTATTGAGCAACCCAACACGTTGCCCAATGCCGTTACCCAAAAATTGCTAGAAGATAAATATGTCTTGGCAGCCAATAATTCTTACGCCAATTATTCGTTCATGATGGGCGGAACAAACGACAATTTATCAGAAATATTGAACACCAACCCAAGAAATGTTGCTGGCATAAAACTTTTTTTAGGCTCATCGACTGGCAATATGTTGGTAGACGACGAAGTTGTTCTAGAGAAAATATTTTCGTGTACATCAATGTTAATAGCCGTGCATTGCGAATACGAAAATACGATAAAAACCAATTTAGAATATTATAAAAAAATGTTGGGTGACAACATTACACCTAACTTCCACCATCTTATTCGAAGCGAAGAGGCTTGCTATATCTCGTCGTCAAAAACCATTGCATTGGCTAAAAAAACTGGAGCACGTTTGCACGTTTTTCATATCTCGACAGCGAAAGAAACCGATTTATTTGTAAATAATATCCCATTAGAAGACAAAAAAATTACTGCCGAAGTTTGTATTCATCACTTGTGGTTTTCTAACGAAGACTATGATAAAAAAGGTAATTTTATAAAATGGAATCCTGCAATAAAAACACCTACAGACCGCGATGCCCTTTGGGAAGCATTGCTTGATGACAGAATTGATGTCATTGCCACAGACCATGCGCCGCATACACTCGAAGAGAAAAACCAACCATATTTAGATGCTCCATCTGGAGGACCATTGGTACAACACGCACTGGTTGCCATGTTGGAAGGTTTTCATCAAGGAAAGATTTCGATTGAGAAAATCGTTGAGAAAATGTGTCACAATCCTGCAAAAATTTTCAAAATAGAAAAACGTGGTTTCATAAAGGTTGGTCACTATGCCGACCTTGTTATTGTTGATACCGGAATGCCTTGGAGCGTTTCAAAAGCCAATATATTGTACAAATGCGGCTGGTCTCCATTTGAAGGTTATACTTTTAAATCTAGAGTTACGCACACATTTGTAAATGGTCAATTGGTCTATAACAATTTTAAAATCATTGATATAAGAGCAGGAAAACGTTTACTATTCAACAGATAATTTTTTAAAAAAATGAAAAGAATATTTTTTTTGTCAACTTTATTAATCGTTTTTTATTCTTGTAAAAATGACGTAGTCACTGAACCACACAACTTAATCGATGACGATATGATGATTGAGATTATTTATGATTTGGCGTTGATTGATGGTGGTCGCAACTCAAGTTACAACAACGGAGTTTCGCCGTTTATCGCCAATGATTTTATTTTTAAAAAATACAAAATAGACAGTTTGCAGTTTGCCAATAGTAACAAGTATTATGCTGCCGATGTTGCCAAATACAAACGAATGTACAAAATTGTTCGTGACAAATTGAGTGATAAAAAAGCTGAATTAGAAGTTGTAAATAATTTAAAATCTGTTAAATAGCATTTTATATTTTTGAAGTTTCAACAACCTCATCAATAGTTTGTTCGAAATTCTTGAAATTATAATTCAATAATGTTATAATTTTATCATTTGCATATAAATCTTTTGAGGTTAAAGAATAAGCCAAATCTCTTGAAATTTTTCGTTTTTGAAATAAAATATTGGCCAAAAACCAATCAATTCGCCAAGCCAAATTCAAAATTATTTTCGGAATTTTACGTTTTGGTGGTTTAACTTTCAATGATTTTGCAATAGTTTCTACTAATTTTTTGTAAGTTATATTTGCTGCAAAAACTGCAAAACGTTCTCCGTTAATATTACTTTTCATTAGTAAATGCATAATTTTTACCAAATCAACTACTGCAACTACTGCTGTTGAACCGTTGGTGTAAAACGGCATTCCATTTTTTATTCGAGTAAAAATTTCGCCACTTCCAGATTCAAAAAAACCAGGTCCAAGAACAACACCAGCATTGACAATGACAACCTTTAATCCTTCTTGCTGACCACGAAAAACTTCGATTTCTGATCCATATTTTGAAATTGAATAAAACGAATGTGCTTTTTCCGGATTCCAATCTGTTTCTTCATCAATAGTGTCTTTATGGTCTTGCAAGTCACCCAAAGCAGCAATGCTTGAAACGTGACAAAGTTTTTTAATATTTTTTGCCAAACAAAAATTGACAATATTGGCTGTTCCCTCGATATTGATTTTGCGAAGTTGGTTCTCATCTTTTGGATCAAATGAGATTAGAGCCGCACAATGATAAACATACTCAACACCTTCAAAAGCAATTTCTAATGCCAAAACATCATTAATATCCGCAGAAATCCATTCTATTCTAGAGAATAAATCTTGTTTTTTATACAACTCAAAAACTTTTTTAGTTTTTTCGATTGATTTTACATTTCTATAAATTGCACGAATTTTGTCTTCGCTTTTTAGCAAATACATAGCCAAATGCGAACCTACTAAACCTGTTGCACCAGTAATTAAAATCATGTTGTAAAGATAACGAATTAGAACAAAGTGTGAATGAATTATAACGATTTATAATCCGCCAACTTGACTTGATTTTCTACATATTCTTTCTTGACTTGCAACGTACCATCGTCTTTGGTATCTATAAACCATTTGATGAGTGCAATTTTACCTTCGCAAATTTCTATTCCCGAAATACTTCTTGGGTGAACGCAACTGCCGTCATTGAAATAATTAAGCTCATTGGCCAAAGGTTTGGGAAAATGTGGTCGATGTGTATGACCAATAATAGTTACTTTATTGCCGTTATTAGCAATCCATTTTTTGATTCTGCGTTCGACTTTTAGCAATTCCGTATAGTTTTTGGCAGGACTTGTTGGGTCTTTGATACCCCAAATTTGCAGTGGCTTCCAAAGTACACGAACGAAAAATCGATTGAATTTCCAACCAATATAATTCATGAAATCGGCTTGATGTCCGTGGGTCAAAAAAACTTCTTGCTTGGTGTGTTCATGTTGCAGCACAATTGCTTCATGGTACTTGAGATTGGGCATTAAGGGCAGTTTTTTACCTTCTTTGATGTCAAAATATTCAGAATAATATTTCTGGACAATTTTAGGGTCTTTGTAAACCATGTCGTGGTTGCCGTAAATCATGTACAAACGATTGGCATCAAAAAAATTTTTTATTAATAAAAAAATGCTTTTGTTGGCTTCAAAAATATCTTTAAAAAATAGGTTTTCCCATAGTTCGTCGCCATCACCAAGTTCAATATATGAGAAATTGTTTTCGAAATAATGTTTTAAAGCGTGTTGATATATATTGCGATTATTGGCAAAATCATCGGCAAAACTAGCATCACCACGATGACAGTCGCTAAACAAAATAAATTTTGACTTGTCGTCAAAAGTTACTCTTTGGGCTTGTTGGTAGGCCTTGGTCAATCTGGTTTGTGAACGCAACATATTGGGGAAAATTTTATCAAAAATAGGGAATTTAAATATAAGTATTTCACTCAAAAAAAATTAATATTTATAAAATGATATAAAACCGAATCAAAAAAAGTAAATCAAAGTCTTACTCTACTGCCATCTAAATTTAATAATTTATGTTTTTTGCAAAATCACGAATAAGGCATAAAACAGTTTAAATTTTTATAATTAAATTTGCTAAAAAACTACATGTTTCAATTCAAACAATTTGTTGTAAACCAAGATAAATGTGCCATGAAAGTAGGTACCGATGGCGTTTTGCTAGGTGCTTGGTGCCCTATTGACAACAACCCAAAATCGATTATTGATATTGGCACCGGAACCGGAATTATTGCTCTAATGCTGGCACAAAGAACATCGGCCGACCAAATTGATGCTTTGGAAATTGATGAAAATGCGTATGAACAAGCTGTAGAAAATTTCGAAAATTCACCTTTTGCCGATAGATTATTTTGTTATCATGCTGGTTTAGATGAGTTTATTGACGAACCTGAGGATGAGTATGACTTGATAATTTCAAATCCTCCGTTTTTTTTAGAAGATTTTAAAAGCAATGACGAGGCCAGAAATTTAGCCCGATTTGTAGATGCAATGCCCTTTGAAATACTCCTTGAAGCTGCCGATTTATTGCTATCAGAAGATGGAATTTTTGCTGTTATCATTCCATTTAAAGAGGAAGAAAAATTTATTGATTTAGCAGCCGAATTCGAATTGTATCCCATAAAAATAACTCGTGTTCGTGGCACTTTTAAAACCCCAATTATTAGAAGTTTGCTGGCTTTCAAAAGATTAGAACTGCCCGTTTCAATTGCCGATGAATTGACTATCGAAATCGATAGACACGTTTATACAGATGATTATATTGATTTGGTAAAAGATTTTTATTTAAAAATGTAAGTTGATTTGGAAATAAAAAGCCCTAGCCCTGATTGCAATGAAATCTTTTTTATTCGCATTTTTTGGCGAATAAAAAAATTGGAATGGAAAGCAGGAAATAGCTTCAGAAAAATAGGAATAATAATTTCTGATAAATATATAAACAAAACAAATTTATATATTGTTTAAGTTTGATTTTTAATTCTTAATTTTGCAAATAAAATAATTAATAATCAATTTTTAAAACATAAATAAAATGGCATTAACAATAACAGACGCAACTTTTGAGGAAGTTGTATTGAAATCTACGCAACCAGTAATGGTCGATTTTTGGGCAGCTTGGTGTGGACCATGCAGAATGGTTGGGCCAGTAATCGAAGAGATAGCAAAAGATTTCGAAGGAAAAGCAATCGTTGGCAAAGTTGATGTTGACGCTAATCAAGAGTTTGCAGCCAAGTACGGTGTAAGAAATATTCCAACAGTGCTTGTTTTTCAGAACGGTGAAGTTGTAGGCCGCCAAGTTGGTGTGGCTCCAAAACAAACTTATGCTGATAGTTTGACCGCTTTGTTGTAAATAAATTAATTATTTGCATATACAGATTAATAATCCCAATAATAATAAGGTTTGTCAATTGGCAAACCTTTTTCATTATGCCTATTTCCAATTTAGTAGCTTTTGGATTTTCATCAGAATTCTATTAACTTTGTAATCTTTCATAAATTATCCCATTATATAAAATGACTTCAACCCAAATACGCAAGCAATTTCTTGAATTTTTTGAATCCAAAGGACATTTAATAGTCCCGTCGGCACCAATTGTTCTAAAAGACGATCCAACATTGATGTTCAATAACTCCGGAATGGCTCAGTTCAAAGAGTTTTTCTTAGGAAACGGAACGCCAAAATCAAAGCGTATTGCCGATACCCAAAAATGTTTGCGGGTTTCAGGAAAGCACAATGATTTGGAAGATGTAGGTTTTGACACCTACCATCACACCATGTTTGAAATGCTTGGGAACTGGTCTTTTGGCGATTATTTCAAGAAAGAAGCCATCAATTGGGCTTGGGAATTGTTAACAGAAGTTTACAAAATTCCGAAAGAGAATCTTTATGTTTCTGTTTTTGAAGGCAGCAAAGAAGACAATGTACCATTCGATCAAGAAGCTTGGGATATTTGGAAAACTTTAATCGACGAAGACCGGATCATTCTTGGTAACAAAAAAGATAATTTTTGGGAAATGGGCGATCAAGGACCATGTGGACCTTGTTCAGAAATTCACGTTGACATTCGTTCTAACGCTGAAAAAGCCCTGGTTTCGGGTAAAAGTTTGGTCAATAATGATCATCCTCAAGTTGTCGAAATCTGGAACAATGTGTTTATGGAGTTCAATCGAAAGGCAGATGGATCATTAGAAAAACTACCCGCACAGCACGTAGATACGGGCATGGGATTTGAAAGACTTTGTATGGCGTTGCAAGACGTAACTTCTAATTATGATACAGATGTTTTTAAGCCATTAATCACTAAAGTTGAACAAATTACGGGTTATAAATATACTCCTGATTCGATCAAAAACATTAGCGAAGAACAAAACAAAACCAACATTGCCATTCGTGTTATTGTAGATCACATTCGTGCGGTTGCCTTTGCAATTGCCGACGGACAACTGCCATCCAACACTGGCGCAGGATATGTTATCAGAAGGATTTTGCGCCGAGCCATTCGTTACGGATTTACATTTTTGGAAACCAAAGAACCGTTTATTAATAAATTGGTAGAAGTTTTGGCAAATCAAATGGGCGAATTTTTTCCCGAAATAAAATCGCAACAACAATTGGTAACCAATGTAATTCGCGAAGAAGAAGCATCGTTTTTGCGCACTTTAGACCAAGGGTTGCAATTGTTAGACAAAGTAATTTTGGAAACGAGCGGAAAAGAATTAAATGGAGCAAAAGCATTTGAATTGTATGATACTTTTGGTTTTCCGATAGATTTGACTTCATTGATTTTAAAAGAAAAAGGTTTTACTCTTGATGAAAAAGGTTTTGAAAAAGCAATGCAAGAACAAAAAAACCGTTCCCGAGCAGCATCAGAAATGTCGACCGACGATTGGACAATTTTGGTTGAAGGAAACACAGAAACATTTGTTGGTTATGACCAATCTGACAATGAAGTCAAAATAACTCGTTACCGAAAAATCGATTCTAAAAAAGAAGGCGTTTTGTATCAAATTGTTTTAGATGCAACACCATTTTATCCAGAAGGTGGTGGACAAGTTGGCGATAAAGGAAGTTTAGTTTCGGCAAATGAAACGATTGAAATTATCGATACAAAAAAAGAAAATAACTTGATTTTACATTTTGCAAAACAATTGCCAGAAAATGTAAATGTAAGTTTTTCGGCTAAAGTAAATACCGATTTACAAGATTTATCTTCAAGAAATCATACAGCTACACACTTGATGCATTTAGGTTTGCGAACCATTTTGGGAACACACGTTGAGCAAAAAGGAAGTTTGGTAAACCCCAACAACTTACGCTTTGACTTTTCGCATTTCTTGAAAGTTTCTGAAGAACAATTATTGGAAGTTGAACATTTTGTAAACTCTAGGATTCAGCAACAATTGCCCTTAATCGAACGCAGAAGCATTCCGATTCAACAAGCTCTTGAAGAGGGTGCTATGGCGTTGTTTGGCGAAAAATATGGAGACAATGTTCGTGCTATAAAATTTGGCGAAAGTATGGAATTGTGCGGTGGCATTCACGTAAAAAATACAGCTGAAATTTGGCATTTCAAAATAGTGTCCGAAGGTGCTGTTGCTGCCGGAATTCGTAGAATTGAAGCTATAACTAGCGATGCTGTGAAATCGCATTTCGCATTGCAAGAAAACACTTTGAATGAAGTGAAAAACGCTCTAAAGAATCCGCAAGATGTTTTGAAAGCCGTAAATTCATTGCAAGATGATAACACGAAACTCAAAAAACAAATCGAACAATTGTTGAAAGAGAAAATTGACGGTTTGAAAAATAATTTAGTTGCAGAATTTGAGGTTGTGAATGGCATAAATTTTCTAGTAAAACAAGTTGATTTATCGATGGCTTCAACCAAAGATTTGGCGTTGGCAATCGGAAGTTCTAACCCAAATTCGTTTGTTATTTTAGCATCAATTGAAGATAATTTACCAAATATTCATTGTTATATTTCAAAAGAATTAGTCGCTAATAAAGGTTTAAATGCCAATGTTGTCATCAAAGAATTAGGAAAATATATTGATGGAAATGGTGGTGGACAACCGTTTTTTGCATCAGGAAAAGGCAAAAATATTACTGGAATTGATGAAGCTTTGAAATCAGTAAAATCATTTATTATGTAATTTATTGATTTTTAATTATTATAATTTGAATTTATGGTATTTATTTTAAAGCAATAATTTAATTTTATGGTATTTATTTTAAATTATTAGTATAGTATAATGCTATTTATATTATATTTGCAAAATAATATTTTAAATTAAATGCAAAATGATAAGAGATAAAATCAATAATCTGATTGCTTGGAAAAACAAACCAACAAGGAAACCATTAATTGTAAATGGTGCGCGACAAGTTGGTAAATCGTGGTTGATTAGGCATTTTGGAAATTTGCATTTCAAAGATAAATTGATTGAAATTAACCTTGAGAAAAGCAAAAATCTACACATAATTTTTCAACCTGATTTCGATGTAAAAAGAATCATTTTTGAATTGAATTTAGCTTTAAATTCGACAATAATTCCTGATAAAACTTTGCTTTTTATTGATGAAATTCAGGCTTGTCCAGAAGCTTTGGGTTGTTTGCGATATTTTTATGAAGAAATGCCCGATTTACATATTGTTGTAGCAGGTTCATTGCTGGATTTTGAGTTTAGAAATCAGCCTTTTCCCGTTGGTCGTGTTGAAATAATGAACCTTTATCCGATGACTTTTTTGGAGTTTTTGAAAGCCCGAAACAAAAATAATTTGGTGCAATTGTTAGCCACGCCTTTTGATGAAGTACCGGATAACATCAATCCCTATTTTGAAGACGATTTTATGCTTTATCTCATTGTTGGTGGAATGCCAGAGTGCGTAAAATATTTTACAGAAACCAACGATTTATTGGGCGTAAAAAACATTCAAGACGATTTATTGTACAGTTACGAGCAAGATTTCAAGAAATACCAACCCAACATCAATTCGGATTGTTTGTTGGATATTCTTGAAAACGGTACTAAATTTATTGGTAATCAAATTATTTACACTAAATTATCCGAAAGATTTACAAGCCCCACGGTAAAAAAAGGAGTCGATGTTTTGAGAACTGCACGATTGTTACACAGCGTTAACAACGTCTCGGTTAGCAGTTTACCGTTAACAAGTTCTGGCAAGCAATTCAAATTATTTTTTTTGGATGTAGGATTATTGTTACGAAAAAGCAATTTGGATTATCAAAATTTATACATCAAAAAAGAATTGTCAGCAGCTTTTCAAGGAAAGCTGTCAGAACAATTTGTGGCGCAACAACTCATTGCACAAACCGAACAAAAAACATTTTATTGGGCAAGAACCGAATCTGGAGCAAGTTCTGAGATTGATTTTGTAATATTAAAAGACAATAAAATAGTTCCGATTGAAGTCAAATCAGGAAAAAGTGGTTCACTAAAAAGTTTGCATTATTTGTTGGAAAAAAATCCAACTATTGATAAAGCGATTGTTTTTTCAGAAGCTAAACGAGGAAAAATTGATAAAATTGATTTTATTCCTATTTTTTGGGCAGGGCAAATTTGAAAATAAATTTATTAATTTTACTAAATATTTTGTACATTTGAGTATAAATTACCATTCAAAAATAAAAATGAATTTTCAATGACAAGAGTAGAGTTCATCGAAAAAAAAACATCTTTTTTAGTGCATCAAGAAAGAAGCCATTCCGAATATTGGGACTGAAGTTCTGGTGGAATTTATTTTCAATTACGGCACTTGGCAAGATGTGAAAGATTTAATAAAATTATAGCACACCCATAACTAAAACGTATTTATAACGACAGTACCGATAGAAAAATCGAGAATTATTTACACAAAATGTTAGATTTAATGAAAAGAATAACGTTGAAGCATGGGCCTTGAAATTCTAAGTAAAGAACAATTTGAGTTGATTTCAATTTTATTTCAATTTACAAGAGATTATTATTTGGTTTATGGAACTGCTGTTGTCTTGCACGTTGGACTCTCGGAATTTACTAGTTTTACATATGATTCAAAAAATAATAAATTAAAAATGTTATAGTTGCAAATAAAGTAGCTACTGCAGCTCCAGATTTGTTTTCAAATCAATTCAATATAACAACAGAGATTTGGTCCAATAGTGTGCTGTGCTTAATAAAAAATTTACTTGCATTTCAACAGTAATTATCCCTAAACTGCTATAAATTCAAACACTAACAACACTTATAATTATCAATATTTTTATTGAAAATTTATATTAATAACTGGTTATTAAATGATTTTCCGAACCCAAATTCCAGTTCCAAAAAGCAATTTTCCGATTGATTACAACTCTAAAATTGTATCATTTGGTTCGTGTTTTGCCGAAAATATTGCACAAAAATTTGACTATTTTAAATTTCATAATGCTGTCAATCCGTTCGGAATAATTTTTAATGCTATTGCTATTGAACGAATTGTTGAGCGAATTGTCAATCAAGAATTATTCACTGAAAAAGACATTTTTTATCATAATGATTTGTGGCATTGCTTTGAGGTGCACTCAGAATTGAGTCATCCAAACAAAGCTGAATTTTTAAAAAATTTAAACAATTTGTTGATATTTTCAATTTCTCAAATTGCCAAATTATCACATTGCGTCATTACTTATGGCACATCTTGGGTTTATCGAAATATCGAGAACAATCAAGTTGTTGCCAATTGTCACAAAGTACCTCAAAAACATTTCACAAAAGAATTGCTCTCATTAGAAGCAACTCAAAAATCTATCGAAAGTACCATTTCGCTCATTCATTCTGTAAATAAAAACGTGAAATTTATTTTCACAGTTTCGCCAGTTCGACATATAAAAGATGGATTTGTAGAAAATAATATTAGTAAATCTGTGTTGCTGCAATCGGTTTATCAAATTATCCACTCTGAAAATTTAAAACTAAATTGCGAATACTTTTGCAGCTACGAAATCATTCTAGACGAACTTCGAGATTACCGATTCTTCAAACCTGATATGTTGCATCCTAATGAAATTGCGATTGATTTTGTGTGGCAAAAATTCGTCGAAAGCATAATTTCAGAATATTCTTATTCGATGATGAATGAAGTGGAAAATATTCAAAAAATGATTAGTCACAAATCATTAAATTCTCAATCTATTAAAAATCAAGAATTTAAAACTAAACTCCAAGCCAAAATTACAGATTTTCAGGCAAGAAATCCCCAGATTATTTTTTAGAAAATTATTAATAAATTTGATATTTTAAATTGTATATCAGTACCGAGATACAGTTAATTATTTATGAAAATATAATACACAATTTGATTTTAAAAGCCCACAAAGGTTTCAATTCTAGAGATATTGATACTGCTTTAGCAACATTTCATACAGATGTTCAGTATTCAAAATCATTTAAAGGCGGTTATGTTGAAAGACACAATAAAATACGAACTTATTGGACAAGCCAGTGGTCTGAAATAAATAGTACTGTTAAACCTTTAAATATATCCGAATTAAGTGATGGTAGACTTGAAGTTAAAGTTCATCAATTCGTAAAAGATTTATAAGGAAAAATATTGTTCTATGATACTATCAAGAAAATTTACACAATTTAAAAAAATTACTTTTAAAAATGGATATAGAATTACTATAATCTTATAATTAAGTTATTAAAAATCGTGATTAAAAAGTGAAAAATAAATAATAACCAAAGCATCTAAACTCTCCTCAACTCACTAATCTCCAATCGCAATTGCTGAAACATAGCTGTCACATTCATTACCCCTAAATCGTCAGGCTGAAATTCTTGCGTGCAAAAACTACAAACGTGTTCCCAAACCTCAAGAATTTCGTTGGCTTTTACTTCATAAGGTTTATAACCAATGTTGTCAGAATGAAACACAAAAATCGTTTCTCTTTTGGGTTTTCTATAAATTCGTTTATATACAATTCCGTCGTTTCTGCTTAAAATAACATAGGTTTTGCCATCTTTTATATCGGCTAATTTTTCAATGTATTTGCCCACAATAAAAGATTTGTCGTTGTGTGGTGGCATTGAATTTCCTTCAATCGGGAACGCTCTAAACTTTCCTTTTGTCAAAAAAGGCAAATGCATTTGTTGCAATTTTTCTATAAATTCCGGGTCACTGTAACCACTTAAATAGCCAGCTTTTGCTTTATAGGGCAATATTTCTATGTAATCTCTACCCGATTTATCAATAGTTATCGGAAGCAAAATGCGGTTATCTTCCATTTTCAATAAGCTGTCCAATGGTATTTTTTGTAAATCTACATTAATCAAAATATCAATACTTACGTGAAAATATTTTGAAATTCTTTTCAAAATTTCAAACGGCGGTTCGCTTTTACCTTCTTCATATTTAGCAAATCGAACGCGAGTGATTATTAAATCATCGGCCAATTTTTGCTGCGAAATTCCTGCTTGATTTCGCAATAATCTTATGTTATCTGAGAATATAGACATTGATATAATTTATATCAACAAATGTAATACTATTTGATACAAAATGAAATAATTTTGTAAAAAAATAAATTCACTTTTTCAAAAAAAAGATATTTCATACACCAATGAACCGAGCAATAGTACATATGGACCTAGACACTTTCTTTGTTTCCTGCGAACGATTAATCAATCCAAAACTCATTGGATTGCCCTTAATTATTGGCGGCAGTTCAGATCGTGGCGTGGTGGCTTCTTGCTCTTACGAGGCCAGAAAATTTGGTGTTCGTTCTGCAATGCCTATAAAATACGCCTTGCGTCTTTGTCCGCAAGCAGCTGTTATTAAAGGCGATATGGAATATTATTCTAACAAATCACACGAAGTAACCTCGATTATAGAAGAAGTAACGCCGGTAGTTGAAAAAGCAAGTATCGACGAATTTTATTTAGACCTAACCGGAATGGATAAATTTTTTGGTTGCTATAAATGGACAACCGAGCTATCAACTAAAATTTTTAACGAAAGCGGTTTACCCATCAGTTTTGCGCTATCTGTAAACAAAACCGTTTCTAAAATTGGCACTGGCGAGGCAAAACCACTTGGCAAACTAGAAATTACAGAAACCAATGTAAAACCATTTCTCAACCCGTTACCTATTCAAAAAATACCCATGTTGGGCGACGTTACTTTTCAATTACTGTCCAGAATTGGCATTAGAAACATCCAAACACTATCCGAAATGCCCGTCGAAGTTTTACAACAAATGATTGGTAAAAATGGAGTGGAAATCTGGAAAAAAGCCAACGGCATAGACAACAATCCAGTAGAACCATACACCGAACGAAAATCCATTTCAACAGAACATACTTTTGAAACCGATACCATTGACATCTACAACATCAAATCATTAATCACCGGAATGGTCGAAAAACTATCCTATCAATTGCGTTCCGAGAGCTTTTTGGCATCAACGGTTGTCATCAAAATTCGATACAATAATTTTGACACCGAAACCAAACAAATCAAAATTCCGTACACTTCGTTCGACCATATTTTAACCAAAACTGCTATTGAACTTTTCGAGAAATTATATACCAGACGCATGCGTTTGCGGTTGGTCGGCATACGATTTACAGGTTTGGTTCGCGGCACCTATCAAATCAATATGTTCGAAGACACAACAGAATTGTTATCGCTCTACCAAGCCATTGATAAAATTAAAAACAGGTTTGGTTTCGATGCCGTTTCCCGATGTTCGGGCACAATTATAAAGCAAAAAATAAAGTAAAATAATTATGGCGTTTCCCTTCGGGGCGGGCTGTCCGCTATATCTTTTGTTCCGCTAGCGCTACACAAAAGGATGCCGCTTCCATCCCTAACGCAAACCCCATCAACTACCACCCATCAACTAAAAACAAATGTACCTCAACTGCCATTCTTATCACAGCCTTCGCTACGGCACCATTCCGTTAAACGAACTTATTGAGCAAGCCAAAATATTGGGTCTTGCATCTTTGGCATTGACAGATATTAATACCGTAACTGGCATTTACGATTTTACAAAACAATGCAATGCAGCAAATATAAAACCCATCGTTGGCGTCGAATTCAGACAAAACAACCAACTGCTTTTTATTGGCTTAGCTAAAAACCAAAAAGGCATTGGCGAAATGTGTCGATTATTAACCAATCACAATTTATCTAAAACCAATTTACCACTTGTAGCACCAGCATTCGAAAACGTATTTGTTATTTATCCAACAAACAATATTCCCCGTGATTTTCGCAATTTCGAATACATTGGAATTCGCCCAGAAGAAGTCATCAAATTATTCAAACCAGATTGGAAAAATAAAATTCAAAAATCTGTTATCCTGCAACCCGTTACATTCAGAACCAAAAAGGAATTCAATTTACATCGTATTCTTCGAGCCATCGACAACAATACTTTATTATCAAAATTGACCGAGGCTGATATTTGTAAAACCTCCGAAGTTATGACCAGTTCCGAAGAGTTGGTTAAAAACTACAGCGAATATCCTGAAATCATCAAAAACACCGAATTCGTTATTGAAAATTGCAATTTTGAATTTGCATTCAAAACCCCACGCAATAAAAAATTCTATACCAAAAGCAAAGAAGGCGACCGTTTATTACTCGAAAATTTAGCCAAAAGCGGTTTAATCAAACGATACGGAAATAACAACAAAGAAGCCCAAGCAAGGGTTTTAAAAGAACTAAAAGTAATCAACGATTTAAACTTTAGCGGCTATTTTCTCATTACTTGGGATATTATTCAGTACAGCAAAAGTCAAGGTTTTATGCACGTTGGTCGGGGAAGTGGTGCCAATAGTATTGTGAGTTATTGCCTTGGCATTACAGACATTTGTCCTATTGAACTCGATTTGTATTTTGAACGATTTTTAAACGAAAACCGCAAAAGTCCACCAGATTTTGATATCGATTGGTCTTGGCGTGAACGTGATTTTATTTTGGAATATATCTTCAAAAGATTTGATCCAAACCACGTGGCTTTTTGCGGTACCAATGTCGAATTCAAATACCGGTCTATTTTTAGAGAAGTGGGCAAAGTTTTTGGATTATCCAAAGACGAATTAGATGGTTTATCTAAAGCCAAAGGACGAGAAAAGGAAACTAATTCTGTAGTAAAATATGTCGAAGCATACGGAATGATGCTTGAAAAATACCCCAATCAACGCAGTATGCACTCGTGCGGAATTATCATTTCAGAAGAACCCATTACAAATTTCACAGCACTCGAAATGCCACCAAAAGGATTTCCAATTGTGCAATTTGATATGCACGTTGCTGAAGATATAGGCTTTGAAAAATTCGATATTCTGAGCCAGCGTGGTTTGGGCACCATTGATGAAGCCGTTAAAATCATCGAAAAAAACAGAGGAATAAAAGTGGACATCACTGATATTTCATTGTCTAAAAACGAACCCAAATGCAATGAACTTTTAAGCATCGGCAAAACATTGGGTTGTTTTTATATTGAAAGTCCGGCAATGCGTGGACTGTTGCGAAGATTAAAATGTGATAATTACAAAACCTTAGTGGCCGCATCAAGCATCATTCGTCCAGGAGTTGCTCAAAGCGGAATGATGCGAGAATACATTTTCAGGCACAACCATCCAGATAAATTTGAATATTTTCACGAAGTCTTCAAAGAGCAGTTGGGCGAAACCTATGGCGTAATGGTGTACCAAGAAGATGTTATAAAAATTGCGTTACATTATGGCGGGTTGACTGCTGCTTATGGCGATATTCTCAGAAGAGCCATCAGCGGAAAAGGACGTTCGTTGGCAGAATTACAATCCGTAAAAGACCAGTTTTTTGTTTCCTGCAAAGCGCAAGGGCATCCGGAGAAACTAAGCGAAGAAGTCTACCGACAAATAGAAAGTTTTGCAGGATATTCGTTTTGTAAAGCACATTCTGCAAGTTATGCTGTAGAAAGTTACCAAAGTTTGTATCTCAAAACCTACTACGGCATTGAGTTTATGGTAGCGGCAATAAACAATGGTGGCGGTTTTTACAGACCGGAAATTTACATTCACGAAGCCAAAATGAGCGGCGCAACGATTCTCAATCCGTGTATTAACAAAAGCGTTTATCAAACAACCGTTGATGGAACGGATGTGTATTTGGGTTTTATGCTTTTAAAAAATCTAAACAGCGAGTATATTTTCAGTATTGTTGCTGAACGAGAAAAAAATGGTGAATACAAATCGATTGAAAATTTTATAAACAGAGTACCATCAGGATTAGAAAGTATTCAAACCCTTATATTTATTGGTGCATTTCGAAGTATTGGCAAAACAAAAAGTCAATTAATCATCGAAGCCAGAATGCTTTTATTAAATCATAAGTTTGAGGCAAATAGTCCGTTGTTAATCGAAGAACCTACCAAGGAATTCAAATTTCCAATCATAGAACGTTCTGTTTTAGAAGATGCATTTGACGAAATGGAACTAGTCGGTTTTCCGGTTTCGTGTTCGCCTTTCGATTTATTAGAAACAAACTATAAAAGTGTTGTTTTTGCAAAAAACCTCAATGACTATTTAAAAAAAGAAGTCAAATTACTTGCTTATTTGGTGTCGATTAAACAAGTCCCTACAAAAATGGGAATGATGTTTTTTGGCACTTGGATAGATGCAAATGGCGATTATTTTGATACAGCACATTTTCCTAAAAGCCTCATAAACTACTCATTTAAAGGTGGCGGATGTTATTTGCTTTTAGGCACTGTCGAAGTGGATTATCATTTTCCAACCATAACCATTTCAAAAATGGCAAAAATGCCTTTTAAACCTGATCCAAGATATGCCAATTCAAACGCATTACAATTCAAAGCAACAGAACAACTGAGAGGTGATATCAGCACTACCGAAAGAGCGCCCTATCCGCAAGAACACGAGATTAATTTGCCGAGGGTTAGGATGAGTTGATAATTTTGCAAACTTTAGCATTATGCTGTTAATTAATTTTAATGACTAAAGTACCAATATGTCAGAATGATTAAAATCAAATTCATATATTTGCCTCAATTGTTCACTTTGTACTACAACAAAAAACACTAAATATATTTAATTTAAAGACTTAAAAAAGGCAATGCTGCACCATATTTTACAAGCGAAAAGAGATCAATGGTTGCAGTCTGATGATTGTAATATTAAGCATTTAATTAGTTACATTCGTGTTAAAGGACAGTTGCGTGATACACAAATTGAAGCAATTGAAACTTATTTGTTTCTAAAAATTCAAGGTGAAAATAAACCACTTTGGCAACTTTTTGCAGAAGGTTTTTTTACTAAAGAAATAGATTTAGAAAAATTAAATATCAATCAAAATACTCGAGCATTTTTAGCTAATAATACCAGTGCACTAGCACTTTATGATTTTTCTAAGCAACAAAAAATACAAGGATTAGAAAACGAGATTGTTAGTAATCCGACAGCTTTAGATTACGACACCATTATTAAAAGCATTTTTTACAATGTAAGCTATGCCGACTATTTAATGAGTTTGCCAATGGGTGCAGGTAAAACTTTTTTGATGGCTGCTTTCATTTATTTGGACTTGTATTTTGCCGACAATGAACCAGAGAACAAAGCATTTGCACATAATTTTTTGGTACTTATTCCTTCGGGTTTAAAATCTTCTATCGTTCCAAGTTTAAAGACAATTCAAAATTACGATCCTTCTTGGGTGTTGCCCGAACCATCAGCAAGCAAACTAAAAAAACTATTGAAGTTTGATGTTTTGGACGAGCAGAAATCAGCGAAGAAAAGTAACAAGGCAAGAAACCCCAATGCTCAAAAAGTAAATGCTTGTTTGCCTAATCCTTTCGGTCAAGTGTTTGTTGTAAATGCGGAGAAAGTGATTTTAGAAAGTTTCAAATTTAATTCTCAAACAGAGTTAGAACTGGAAGAAGAAGAAGAAAAAGACACAAGCAACGATTTAAAAAGATTGTTCGGACAAATTCCAAACCTTACAATTTTAATAGATGAAGTTCACCACGCTGCAACCGATGATATTAAATTACGACAAGCCGTAAATTATTGGCACAGCAAAGGGAACATAACAACCGTTTTAGGTTTTTCTGGAACGCCCTATTTACAAGGCTCAGAAACAATTAAAGCTGGAGACTATGCTTTTAAATTTTCTCAAATAACCAACACCGTTTATTATTATCCATTGGTTACTGCAATTAAGAAATTCCTGAAAACACCAACAGTAAAAATAGGGCAAAACCTTGACCGTTTTCAAATCATTAAAAAAGGCATTGAAGACTTTGATACACAATACAAGAAAAAAGTTTATGATAATGGTGCTATTGCCAAAATAGCTATCTATTGCAGTAACATTGAAGTTTTAGAAGAAGAAGTTTATCCGTTCTTGACAAGTGAATTGAAAATAAACCCTGCCGAGATATTAAAATTTCACGGAGGAAATAAAAAATACACTTTGCCAAAAGAGAATGAATTAGAGTTTCGTTCATTAGATTTGGCTATATCAAAAAAGCGTTACATTCTTTTAGTGCAGGTTGGAAAAGAAGGTTGGGACTGCCCAAGTTTAACAGGAGTAATCCTTTCGCAAAAAGGCGACAGCCCACAAAATATGGTGTTGCAAACTTCTTGCAGGTGTTTACGACAAGTAGATAAAGGAAAAGAAGAAACCGCTTTAATTTGGCTGAATAAAGACAATGCCGATACGCTGAATAAGCAGCTAAAGCAAGAGCAAAACAGCAGCATTGACGAACTGAACAGCACCAAACGCATTGGCAAAGCTGAAATGGTGGAACGCCACAGCCGTATGGAATATTTGCAATTGCCGAAAGTGGAATTTTATCAAATGAAAGTTACTTATCAAAGCATTGATGAAGAAGAAACCGCAAATACAAAAGCCAAATTAAAAGCCATCATCAAAAAGATGGAAGATTACAAAGCCTCGGCTTTGATAAGCACCAGCGAAATTTCAAACATCGATACTGGAACTATTGACATTATCAATGAAACTGGAATTGCATTTGCCAATTACAACCAATGGATTTTTGAAATAAGCCGACAAAGTTTTGGTTTGATTTCGGAAACGCAATTGCACCAATACGACACAGAACTAAACGAAATATTTGAAACCGTTTCATTTGAAAAAGACGGAACGGATGGCCGCCCCAACCGCTTTTTCAATGAGTTGTATGATTTGCATTATATACAATCAAAAATTCGTGTTGCCTTTAGTATCAAAAGAGATTTACAAACCGATACAGAAGTAATACCGAAAGAAGCCGAATTGCTGATTGCTTCTAAATTGACAGATGTAGAAAAAAATCCAAAACTTTATCCAAACGAAGCCGACACAAAAAAAATTCTTGAATTAGATAATACAAATGAAAGTGTTGAAGTTGATATGACCGAAGTTGAAAAGGCATATAACCTTATGAAAGAAACTTTGGAAGCCCAAGGAATGGGAAGTATGGTTATGTCGTACGACAGTTTTAAATCAGGTAAAGAATATTCATCAGTTGTAAAGGCTAAAAATAATTCATTTCATTATTTACCATACAACTTTGGCGGAAGCGGAAGCAGTGGTTTTGAAATACAAGCACTTCAAGAAACTTTGAGATTAGCTGATTTCAAAACTAAAGAGTTGGAAATTTATTACAATGGTGAACGAGGCTTAACTGAATTTGTAATTAATTGTTTTGCAAAAGAAGGCAAGTATTGGAAAAACATTGGAAAATACACCACCGACTTTTTAATTGTGAAACGAACCGCCAAAGACAAAATTCATAAAGCCTTACTCATAGAAACTAAAGGTGCTTTATACGCAGAGGACAAGGTTTTTCAGAAAAAGAAAAACTATGTAGAAACCGAGTTTTTAAAACTCAACCAAGAAAAATTCGGATACAAACGTTTTGACTTCCTGTATTTGGAAGGAATGATGAACACCAACAATTTAGTTCTATTGTCTAATAAAATAAATACTTTTTTTAATGATTAAATATTGTGAACCTAGTGCAAATCTTGGTGAACTTAGTGGTTATTTTTTACCACAAAGAACACAAAGAAAAATAATAATATGACTGAAAATGAAATATCGAAGGTGGTTTTTGATAGTGCTTTAAAAGTGCATCAAAATTTAGGTCCTGGACTTTTAGAAAGTGCTTATGAAGAATGTCTGTATTATGAATTATGTAAAACTGGACTATTAATCGAAAAACAAAAGCCGTTGCCTTTGGTATATGAAGAAGTGAAGTTGGAAATTGGTTATAGAATTGATATTATGATTGAGAATAAGTTTATTATTGAAGTAAAAGCAGTTGATGCTTTAAATGATATTCATTTAGCACAAGTTTTAACTTATTTAAAATTATCGAACTGCAAATTAGGATTACTGATAAATTTTAATGTAACACTTATAAAAAACGGAATACGAAGAATAATCAACGGAACTTTGTGATCCTAGTGAAAATCTTAGTGAACTTAGTGGTTAAATTTTTACCACAAAGAACACAAAGGAAATCACAAAGAACACTAACCATTAACAATTAGAAAATGCCCATAAAATACATTCCATATTACCCAAACACGGTTGAAGGTCAAGCGATATTAGACAACATTACCAGAACACAACGAGTGTTGCGTTACCGTGAAAACGATAAAGTTTATGACCGCATAAAACGAGGTATGCCTTATTACGAAGTAGAACCATTGGAAACCGTAGGCGAACCATCTGAAAATTTAGTTATCCGTGGCGAATGTATTTCTGCTTGTGCCTATTTGAAAGAACAAGGTATAAAGGTTGATTTGGTTTACATCGATCCTCCTTTTGCCAGTGGTGCTGATTATGCTAAAAAAGTTTACTTACGCAAGAATCCTAAATTGGCTGAAAAAGTAGCCGAAGCAGAACAAGAAATGGACATTGACGAACTCAAAGCTTTTGAAGAAAAAATGTATGGCGATATTTGGCAAAAAGAAGATTACTTAAATTGGATGTATGAAAATTTGATGGCTATTAAAAGCATAATGAGTGATAAAGCGAGTATATATCTTCATTTGGATGGAAAAATTGGTCATTACGTTAAGATACTTTTAGATGAGGTTTTTGGTGAAGATAATTTTATAAATGAAATAATTTGGCATTATTTCAAAGGTGCTAGTACAAATGCTGCATTTGGTAGAAAACATAATACAATTTTTTATTATTCAAAAGACAATGAAGATTATTGCTTTAATAGAGATAAAATAGGAGTGAATTACAATGAAGAAACAATTGCAAGAGCCCAAAGAGGTGAAGCTAGGTATAACGTAACACTAGAAGAGCTATTAGAAAGAGGTAAAAATCCTGGTGATGTTTGGGATAATGATGTTTGGAGTAATATACATCCAGTACAAGGAAATTCCTTAGAAAATAGTAATTACTCTACTCAGAAACCAGAAGCGTTATTAGAAAGAATAATTAAAGCAAGTAGTAATGAAGGAATGATAATCGCTGACTTTTTTGGTGGAAGCGGAGTAACAGCAAAAGTAGCAAATGATTTAGGCAGAAAGTTTATTCACGTTGATATTGGCATCAACAGCATTCAAACCGTAAGAGATAGATTGATAGAAAGCATGAAACTTAGTGTACCTTGTGAAAACCCTAGTGAACTTAGTGGTAAAAATAAAACCACAAAGGACACAAAGAAACCACAAGGTTCGCAAGGCTTTCAAATTTTAGAAATTAAAGATGGTGTTAGTTTGTTCCGCAATCCTCAGCAAACAATGGATAAATTGGCAACACTTATTCCGGGTTTACAAAAAGGAGTAAAAGGAATTAGCAATTTTTGGTTTGGTGCCATCACAAAAAGTAAAGAAGGCATTGTACCAGTTTATGTTCCTAATTTACTCAACACACAAGAAAAGGTTTTGGACATTCCAACCATCAACACCATCATCAATCAAGAATTGCAAAACTTGGAAGTTAATGCTAAAAAAGTAATTGTGTATTACATCGACATTGACGACCAAAAAGAATTAGAGAAATTCATCAAAGACAACAACGCCACAGAAATAGAAGTTGAGCTAAAAGACCTTAAAAATCTGCTTCATGATGTGGTCATTGAAGACATCATTGATTTTAAAACCACTCAAATAAAAAACGGTTATGAAACAGAAATTACCCAATTCATTAGCGACCGTTTAATTCAAAAAATTGCTGATTTTAATCAAAAAGGCAACTTACAAGCGATTGCCAAAGGCAAAAAATTCAACTCTATTAACATCAGCGAAGAAGGTTTAGAACTCATAGAACTTATTGCTCTTGACTGCGAAAACACCGAAGGACAATGGCACAGCACCACCGAAATTAAAATTGACAAACTTGGTTATGTAATTACCAATGGTGTAAAGTCAAAAAACTTTTGGGATGGTAAAATTACAAGTGACAAAAAACCTTTGAGAATAAAAGTGAGAAATATAAGTGGTGATGAAACGATTGTAAAAATTTTGCACCTCTAATTTTTGAATGCATCTTTACAATTTGATTATTACAGTTATTGCGGAAAAAACTTTTTAACAAGATTTTGTTCATGCATAATTGGTAAGTTTCTTAACTTTTATTTCAAAATAGCACCATGACCAAAACAGAAAATTTCATTCAAGTTGAAATTAAATCAGCAGCAGACTTGCGTGATTGGCTGTTGCATAATCATTCTCAAAAGGAAAGTATTTGGTTAGTAACCTTTAAAAAAGAAGTGCTAGACAAATATGTTTCTATTCAAGAAGTGCTAGACCAACTTTTGTGTTTTGGCTGGATTGATGGCATACGACGCAAACTGGATAATGAGCGAACGATGCAACTTATTGCACCAAGAAAAGTAGAGCATTGGGCACAAACCTATAAAGTGAGATTTGCCAAATTAGATGAAGCTAGATTGGTACATCAATCAGGATATGATGCAGTTTTGGCCTCCAAAAAAGCAGGATTATGGAATTTTATGGATGATGTAGATAATTTAATTGTTCCAGATGATTTAAATTTGGTATTAAACGAAAATAAATTGGCATTTGATTTTTTTGAAAAACTATCACCATCAAATAAACGGTTTGTATTACGATATATCAAATTAGCTAAAACAGCAGACACACGAAAAAAAAGAATTGTTCAAGTAGCGAGTTTAGCTGCGCAAAACAAAAAAATTCCAGGACTTTAAAAGTAAAAAAAACATTTCTGAAAATTATACAAGTAGCAATAAAGTGAATGAAGCAGTAGATTTTTTAAAAGCTAAAGTTGAGAAATTGGCAATGATTCTTGATAATTTAGATATTAATTTGACTGCTTCTGATAATAAAAACGGTGCCAAAAAACTCTAGAAAAACCATAATATAGATTTAATTTTGATGCGTATTGAAATGCAAATAATAAACGGCATTAAAGCACTTTTTTTATCAAACAAAAATATCCTCAAATAAAAATAATTATGCTCAATGTTTTTGACAATAACGACAATATTTTTAATGCTTTAAAAGCTTGTGCAAATGGCTCTTTGAACAAAAAGTCAACACAAAAGATTTGCCCCAAAACATTTTGAAAATATTAATAGGTAGTGCCATTAATAGTACAAAAAACTTTAAAAGAATTCAGAAATCCAATCGTTTTTGAAACCAAAACTCCAAGTCGACAATATCAAACTAAGCGCAAGAAAAATCAAAATTTTAGAGCAACTACCAACAGGTTTGAAGTATTACGACATGTCCGAAACTCTTTTTTATTAGCTGTAAATATTCGCAAACATGTTGCGGAATATTTATACCAAACTACTATTTAACAACAAGTTATAACCCAGTCAAAAAGCCAAAAGGAATAATCTTATTTGATATCCATTAAATTAAGTTTTAATTTTTTATATTTATAAAAAAATTAAAAAATGCAAAATCGAATATTAACAATTATTGTTATTGCAGTTGCTACAATTCTCTCTTTTAAGTTCTGCGAATTTAAAAAGCAAGATTCCTCAAGTTTAGAAAATGCGACCAACCTTATTCAACAACAAATAGTCAATGTTGGCAAATTGGTTGTTACCGAAGGACATTTTGCCGAAGTATTAACTTTTAAAGATAAAGACGAATATTTTGGCGGCATAGTATCGTTTGACAAAAAAGCACTTTTGGTGGTCAATGCCGATGTTACAGTTGCTTATGATCTGCACTTGATGAAATATGATATTGACGAAAAAAACAAAACCCTAACAATAACCAATATTCCCAAAGAAGAAATAAAAATCGCAACCGACATAAAGTTTTATGATGTAGAACAATCAAAACTGAACCCTTTTAGTGGCGACGATTATAACAAAATTTCGGTGCAGGCCAAAGCAAGTATAGCTAAAAAAATAGAAAAATCTACGCTAAAATCTAATGCTCAAAACAGACTCGTTTCTGAGCTGTCAAAAATGTTAATTCTAACCAATTCAATGGGATGGAACCTCGTTTACAAGGGAAATGTAATTGGAAAAGAAATTGATTTTAAGGTTAAAGGGTAACCAATCAAAGTTTTAGCAACAACCGTCATTACCGCAATTTTTATCAGATTTTTTCTTAAAAAAGAATTTTTTTATCAAATAAAAAACAGCAAATCCTAGAATTAAAAAAGCAATTATTTCCTGAAAATATTTCATTATTTAAGTATTTGATAAGCCAAGAATGCGACCAAATAAGCAAATGCAGACATAAAAATAAGTTGCCCAACTGGCCATTTCCAAGAATTTGTTTCTCGCTTGGTAACTGCTAATGTACTAGCACATTGCATTGCAAAAGCATAAAACAAAAGCAACGAAATTCCTGATGCAAAATTGAATATTTTATGGCCAGTTTCGGCATTGATTTCTTGTTCCATTTTGCCTTTTATGGTGGCTTCATCGTCTGTGTTGCCTACGCTATAAATTGTTGCCAAAGTGCCAACAAAAACCTCGCGAGCTGCAAAAGAAGTTAAAACGGCAATTCCAATTTTCCAATCATAACCTAAAGGTTTTATTGCCGGTTCTATTAATTTTCCTAATTTTCCGATATAAGAATTCTCGAGTTTATAACTTGCCAAATGGTCTTCTACAATGCCAGCATTAACTTCTGATTTATATTTTGCGTTAATGATTTTATCGGCATTATCAAAATCTTTGCCAGGTCCAAATGATGCCATGAACCACAATATTATCGAAATTGCTAGAATGATTTTTCCTGCACCTATTACAAAATCTTTAGTTTTTTCTACTACATTTATAAAAACATTCTTGAAAATAGGTAATTTATAATTCGGCATTTCAATAACAAAATAGGTTTTAGATTTAATTTTCAATATTTTATTTAGAATATACGCTGATAAAATTGCAGTTGCAAACCCTAAAAAATACAACAACATCAATGTTAGTCCTTGCAGATTGATAATACCAAAAACACGTTTATCAGGAATTACCAATCCAATAATAATGGCATAAACTGGTAATCTTGCCGAGCATGTTGTAAACGGAGTTACGAGAATTGTTATCAATCTTTCTTTCCAATTTTCGATGTTTCGGGTTGCCATAATTGCAGGAATGGCACAAGCTGTACCTGAAATAAGTGGCACAACACTTTTGCCCGAGAGTCCAAATTTTCGCATTATTTTATCCATCAAAAAAACCACACGACTCATATAACCACTTTCTTCAAGAATGGAAATAAACATAAATAAAAATGCAATTTGTGGTATGAAAATCAATATGCCGCCAATGCCTGGAATGATGCCTTGTGAAATTAAATTGGTCAAAATTCCTGCTGGCAAATTTGCATTTGCAAAAAAACTAAGACTTGCAAACGAAGCATCTATAAAATCCATAGGAATTTTTGACCATTCGAAAATAGATTGAAAAATCAAGAACAATATTAAAAAGAAAATAATATAACCGCCAATTTTATGGGATAAAACTCGATCTAATCTAGCCCTGAAATCTTTGGCTTTCGAAGTATCTATTTGTTGACCAACTTTTAAAACCTCGTTAATAAATTGGTACCTTTTTATGGTTTCTTTTTGTTGCAATCGTTTTAAATCAGAATGTGATTTGGTGAATGATCCTCGAATTTCGTTTCGCTCAAGATTCAAAAAATTTACATCTTGTGTAATGACCAACCATAATTTATACAACAATTGATTTGGGAAAGTACGCTTCAAATTATCAAAATATTCTTGTTCAATTGACGATGCATTTAAGCATGGCTCGGTAGATATGGATTTGTAATCAATAATCAATTGCTTCACATCATCTATTCCTATATTTTTTCGAGAACTTACAATTGCTATTTTGGTTTTCAAAACTTCTTCCAAATGCGGAACGTCAAGCGAAATACCTTTGCGTTCCATTCTATCGGCCATATTAATAACTAGAATTGTTGGAATTTCGAGGTCTTTTATTTGGGTAAATAACAGTAAGTTGCGTTTTAAATTTTCGACATCAGTGATTAATAATACAACGTCAGGATACAATTTATCGTTTTTGTTCAACAACAATTCAATAACAACATTTTCATCAATAGAACTGGCGTTGAGGCTATAAGTTCCTGGCAAATCAAGAATATTGGCCTTTATAATATTGTTTAATTTGCAAAAACCAATCTTTTTTTCAACTGTAATTCCGGGATAATTGCCTACTTGTTGGTTCAAACCTGTTAGTTGATTAAAAACAGACGTTTTTCCAACATTTGGATTACCTATTAATGCTACGTTGATATTTTGATGGCTCATCATAAAATTATTTCGACTTCAATTTGACAAGCTGTTTCTAGCCGAATTGCCAAATGAGCCCCATTGATATCCAAAAAAAGCGGATCGCCAAAAGGTGCGATTTGCAACAATTCGACAATATTGCCAGGTAAGCAACCCATTTCCAGCAATTTGAGTGGTACAGCATCAATATCAAATTCTTTGATAACGGCCTTTTGTCCTTTTTTGAGGGATTGAACGGTTGTAGACAAGTTCTTATTTAGATTGAATTTAGATTGTAAAAGTAACTAATATATTTTTATTAGCTGTTTTAAACAATCATAAATAGTCTTAAAATTTTAAAAAAGTTTTTTTATAAATTCGTAGATTTTTAATAAAAATCGAAATACTAATTGAAAAAAAGTTAAAAAAATAGTGATGAAAACGTTTATCTAAAAAACAAAAAAACAAGAAGTTAATATTGAAATACGAAAGCCTCAAAATAATTAAAAATAAATAATTTTGAAGCTTTGTTTCATATTTCAAAGAAATTTAAGCTTTTCCGATAAATTGTATTTCAGAGATTGTTATTTCAGTTTGATACCTTTTTTCTCCGTTTTTATCATCATAACTTTTATATGATAATTTTCCTGTAATTGCAATTTCTTTTCCTTTGGTTACAAATTTCTCTATTAATTCGGCAGTGTTGCCCCAAGCGGTAAGGCGGTGCCATTGGGTGTCTGTTATTTTTTCACCCTTGTCGTTGGTATAACTGTCATTGGTGGCTAACGAAATATTAGCTAACTTTCGACCACCTTCAAGATTTTTAATTTCTGGATCTTGGCCAACATTCCCGATTAATTGTACTCTGTTTCTTAATGTGTTCATGGCGTTTAAATTTAATTTGTTTCTATTTACTTGTATTATGAAAGCAATCATTGCTTCATTTCGACATTGCAAAGATGTGGTGACCATCAATCTTTATTCGGTAAACAACCATTTATTTTCGGTTGTAAATGTTTGTAATCGTTTGTAATCGGAACATTTTACATATATTTGCTTGATTTTAAATATTTTATAGAAAGAATTAAAAATATTTTCAATGCACTTTTTATCATCTATAAATGAAACAATTAATCTATTACAAAGTACTAATGAAGTGTTTTCATGAGGTTGTGACTATCTATTTAAACTTAAAACGAACTTAAATAAGGAAATAAATTTTAAAAAAATATGGTAAATATATTTTGTACAAAAAAACTAGAAACGCTTATTGGTACTGTTTCTAAAAACTCTGAAATTCAAGAAACCAACAACAATTAGACTGGAAACTTATTAATGATAAACGGCAAAAAATGTATAATGTTTGTTGATAAAAAAACATTATACATCATTTTAATATTGAATTTTTCGGTCAAAGATTTACCAAGATTAAAAGAAATTTTCTTGAAAGAATTTATCAATCAACTCAAAAGAGATGACATTCATTCGCCAGAAATTGAAAATTATTTTATTAAAAATTTTAATGTAATAAAGTTTTTTAAAACCGATAATGATCAAAACACATTAGGCACAATAAAAAATGCTGCATCATTATTAAAACGCTATCATACATCAGAACCATTGGACAATATCGGAATTAAATATTATGGTTGTGTTTTAAAATAATGTAGATTTACTTATATTTGTATTCTAAGACAAAATATTATATGGATATTCAATCATTTGTTAAAAACCTAAGTGCATCAGAACAG
>JAYVIW010000078.1:0-30710 GCA_043769905.1 Bacteroidota bacterium | reverse complement strand
TATCTTTTCCCTTCGGGGTTTTCTTTTTCGGCTACGCCTTCAAAGAAAACCCCGAAGGGAGCGAAATGCCATCAACAATGTAGTGAAACTTTACAATTATTCATTGAATCACTTTCTTTAAGAAATTTTTTTCTACCTTGCAAATTTTTGCCATTACATAACAAATCTGCAACAATATTTCTTTGCAAGAAAGTTTGTGATGTTAACCACGAATTGCCACCAATCCAACCTTTTACGTTGGGCTGATTGAACAAATCCATATTTTGTTGCGATAAGAAAAATGCAATTAATTTAGAATTTGGTTTTTCGATTTGCAATTCATTTGTTATCTGTAAAACATATTCTAATGGTGTTTTAATTTTTGATCCCGCGTTTTTTTTATCAAATTCTTCACTAAAAATTTTTATTAGTAAGGGTTTTATCTCGAAATTTTGTTTCTTGAAATAATCACCGTAATATTTAACCAAATCTTCATTTGGATTATCATAAATAAACCATTTCAAGATTTTTCTTGTGAGATGATAAGGAATGTTAGGTTGTTCGAAAATAATATCAATCATTTCATCGCTCTTAAAATTGCCTTTTTTACCTAAAAAATCAAAACTTTCATTGTCTTCAAATCTTGATTTGTAAGTAGCGTTTTCTGCACCTATAGACAAACCAGCCAAACCTTTGGCACCATTTTTAATATCTTGCTCAGTGTAATTTCCAATCCCGAGTGTGAAAAGTTCTAATAATTCTCGACTAAGGTTTTCGTTCAGTTTTCCTTTTTTATTGTCGTTATTGTCTAGATATTTTACAACCGCATTGGTTTTCACCATCATTTTGGTCAAATCTTTAAAATTTCCAAATGCGTTTTTTCTTAATATTTGATTATGCTGAAAAATCCAGTAATTAACTTTTACTTTCTGGACAGTTGATACAAAATGATTGTGCCAAAAACAAGTCATTTTTTCGGTCAGCGGAAATTCATCTTGTATCATCTTATCAATCCACCACGATTTCATTTCAACAGAAATTTTGATTTCTTGCTTTATAAAATCTATTTTCTCGACCTGCGATTGTTTTGAACGGGCTTGTTTCAGTGCCCGAAAATCTTCAAGCGTTTTTGGACTGTTATCTAAAAAATTAGGAAAAGTACCCTCAAATTTTGTATCAAACGATTGGTCTAAAAAACTTTTTAACCCAAATTTTTGTATTGCTGACGCTTGCTTATTTGAAAAACCCAACCGCAAAGACCAAAGTGAATAGTTATTCATGGATTATAATTATTTTTGATTGATTTTTTAAAATAGATATGTGTGCGTTTTTTAAACAAATTCAAAATTAAAATTTATTTGACAGCTACCTGCGTTGTCCTTGCGAGCGAACTTTTTGATTATTGGCTCTATTATTGCCATTGGTTCTATTTATATTGTTGGTTGTATTATTTTTATTGGTTCTATTTGTGTTCTTGCCTTCTCTTCTGCTATTAATTCTATTATTGCTATTTGATTTTCTATTATTAGCACTATTTAAATTGCGGTTTGTACTTCTATTGTTGGTTCTGTTGTAATTATTACGTTTGATATTGGTTTGTCGGGTACGAACAACTATAGAAGATTGCTGTCTTCTTGGTGCATAGATTTTTCTTACATAAATGAGTCGTCTATTTGGAGTTGGTCTGTAATAAATCCTGTGAGGTGTAGATCGTGAGTAAAAATATTGTTGGCGAAATGGTTTCCATGGTCTCCACCATCTTGGATACATACCCCAACGGTATTGCGATACCCAAACTACATAATTTGGAGCATATATAAATCTGATTGAAGGCCAAAACCAAACATTGACAAAAATAATTTTTGAATTAACTTCTTGAAAATTTGGCCCCCCCTTTGAGTTTTTATCCAGAGTTTCGGAAGTTTCAAACGGCTCGACAATTGTATTTTCGGCATAAAGATTTAAATCACCTTCAATTTGTAAGGTGGCCGATTCTATTCCAGTTTTTTCAATTCCGATTGTAGCAATGTCTTGTTTTTCGGTTTCGTTTATAAAAGTACTCAAAACAATAACATGGTTATCGCCTTCCCGAATGTCGTCAACATTTATATAATCGGTGTTGCCATCGTTATTTAGATCTAAATTATTAACATTATTATCTTGTTCGTTTAGCAATTGCTCAAAATTTTCGAGCGAATTCGCTTTTTTGAACATTGCTAAGGCACCCTCAAGACTAAAATTGTCGCCCGTAACTGGGTTGGAGTCGACTTGAGCGAAACCAAAACTAATTGATAAAAATGCCGAAAATATTATTATTGAATTTTTCATGATAATGTGTTTATTATTAAGACAATAATATTCAACAATAGTTTAATTCTAACGTTGAATTAATTTTCGGAATCAGAAAAATCACTTAAAAGTATACGCAAAGTTTCCACCGAATTAGATATTTCGCAAAACGAAATTCCTAGCGAAATTAATAAACACAATAAACTTGCAGAAAAAATATAAACCCCAAAAATTTGCAGCTCAAAAAACAACAAAAACATTGCAAAAACAGATAAAAACAAACACAAAACACCTAATAATTGCATGTAACGAATCAATGTTGACCGCAGATTGAAATTTTTGATTTCAAGCAAAATACTCTTATTTTGTGCTTCGTCATAAGTTTTTTTTAAACTTCGAATGATATGAGCAATAGTCAAAAATCTATCTGTATTAGCCAAAAATATTAACGAAGTCGCTGGCAAAAGCAATGCTGGAGTTTCAATATTTAATATTATTTTTGTGTTTTTTTAATATTAATTTTTAGGACCATTAATCCAATCAAACTAGCAATAAAAGAGTAAAGTAATATCGCCAATTTGGAATTTTCTATAATTTCAATATTTTCATAAGCCAACAAAGTAATAAAAATTGACATCGTGAAACCTATTCCTGCCAAAATGCCTACTCCAAAAATCAAACCCCAATTCAAATCTTTTGGAAGTTCACAAATTTTGAGTTTCACGACCAAATAACTCAATGCAAAAACACCAATTGGTTTACCGATTAGCAAGCCAAAACCTATACCATAACTGTAATTTTGCGACAGTGTTTGGATAGATTCAGCACTCAAACCTATTGCTGTATTGGCCAATGCAAATAATGGTAAAATAAAAAACGCCACTGGTTTGTGTAAATAATGTTGCAAAATATAAGATGTTGATTTCTTACCACCATTGCCAAACGGAATCACAAATGCCAATAAAATGCCTGTTATAGTTGCATGTATGCCAGAATTGAGCATGAAATACCACATGAAAATTCCGCCTATTAGGTACGGAAAAAGATTTCGAACTTTTAATCTGTTGCAAATAAAAAGTACTATAAAAATCAAAAAAACATAAAGCAAATTTGTCCATGCCAACGCATCAGTATAAAAAATCGCAATGACCAAAATTGCACCTAAATCGTCAATTACTGCCAAGGCAGTTAAGAAAATTTTTAAAGATGTCGGCACGCTTTTACCTAATAAAGATAAAATCCCAAGTGCAAAGGCGATATCGGTAGCCATTGGAATTCCTGCGCCCGATTGAGTTGGAGAGCCAAAATTTAGCAATAAAAAAATTCCTGCTGGAAATAACATTCCTCCTAATGCTGCAAATGTTGGTAACAAAGCGTCTTTAATATTAGACAATTCGCCTTGATAAATTTCTCTTTCAAGTTCAAGTCCAATCAATAAAAAAAAGATAGTCATTAATCCATCATTTATCCAATGAACTAAAGAATTGTCGAAGATATGTGTTTGAAAAAAGCTTAAATAACTTGTACCAAAACCAGAATTTGTAACAATTAAAGATAAAATTGTGCAAGCAATCAAGGTCAATCCACTTGATTTTTCACTTTCAAAAAATTTTTTAAATAATCTTGTTGCTCTCATTTTTGAATTATACTGTTTTAGACACCTCGATAGCACATTTTTCGCCATCAATAGCTGCAGAAATAATACCGCCAGCGTAACCAGCGCCTTCGCCACAAGGATACAAACCTTTTATTTGCAGATGTTCTAAAGTTTGATTATCTCTTGGAATCCGGACTGGACTCGATGTTCTACTTTCTGGTGCGTGAATAACAGCCTCATTGGTCAAATAGCCCTTCATTAACTTGCCAAATTCAGAAAAACCTTCTCGAAGAATTTGTGATAAAAATCCTGGAAAAACCTGTCCCATTTCGACAGATGTTGTTCCTGGAACATAAGACGTTTTAGGTATTGATGATGAGACTTTATTTTGAGTAAAATCGACCATTCGTTGGGCTGGAACTTTTTGAGTTTTCCCTGCTAAATTCCACGCTTTTTGTTCTATTTGTTTTTGAAATTCTAATCCTGCTAAAGCTCCAAATTTTTCGTAGGGTTTAAAATCTTCTAATTTAAGCTCAACTACAATGCCTGAATTGGCAGTAGCTTGATCTCTTTTGGACGGCGACCAGCCATTGGTTACAACTTCGTCTGGACTAGTTGCACATGGCGCAATTACACCACCAGGGCACATGCAAAACGAATACATTCCGCGTCCGTTAACTTGTTTTACAATACTGTATGGTGCGGGTGGTAAAAGTTCGCCACGATAATCGCAAGAATATTGTATTTGATCTATTAAACATTGATGATGCTCGGCTCGAACGCCCAAAGCAAAAGGTTTGGCTTCAATAAGAATCTTTTTTCGGTCTAATAATTCAAAAATATCACGTGCTGAATGCCCTGTTGCTAGAATAATTTTGTTTGCTAAAATTTTATCACCCTTTTGGGTTTCAATTCCTTGAGCTTCGTTATTTTTTATAAGGATATCGATAACTCGAGTTTCAAATAAAACTTGCCCGCCAAATTCGATAATTTTGTCCCGAATGTCTTGAATAATTTGAGGTAACTTGTTGGTGCCAATATGCGGATGTGCCTCTACAAGAATGTCTGGAGTTGCACCAAATGCTACTAGAAGATTCAAAATTCGATCAATATCACCACGCTTTTTGGAACGTGTATATAACTTTCCATCAGAATAAGTTCCAGCTCCGCCTTCGCCAAAACAATAATTAGAGTCTTCATTAACGATATGATCTACATTTATTGCTTTTAAATCACGTCGACGACCACGAATGTCTTTTCCACGTTCAATAATTATTGGTTTCAATCCTAATTCTATGAGTTGCAAACCCGCAAAAAGTCCCGCTGGCCCTGCTCCTATTACGATAACCTCTTGAGCATTTTCGACATTTTTGTAATATGGAAGTTCAAATTTTTGTTCCTGAAAATCGTCATCTTGAAAGTAAATATTGACTTTCAAATTGAATTTTATAGCTTTCTGACGTGCGTCAATTGAACGTTTTAAAATTGAAATATGCTTTATATCGTTAACCGAAACCTTGATTTGTTTGGACAAATGTTGCTTCAATAAATTTTCGTTTGATGCAATTTCAGGCGATACTTGAAGTAAAAGTTCTTTGGGCATTTTGATTTGAGTTAATCCAATTGGCAATGCTGCATAATACAAATGTAATAAATTGAACCCAATAACTGATTAAATTATTAAATCAAAGTTCGTAAATTTGAAAATTATTTTATCAAATTTTTAAAAAAATGTCTAGAAAAATAAAACTAATTTGGGATTTTCGCGGAGAAGCTGCTTCCAAAACGGCCGAACATCATGAAGTTCATCTGAAAGATTATATCAACATAGAAAAATTCGAAATCAATATCACTGGTTTTCAGATTTTTAACGAATTGCATTCCATAGCATTTATGGTAGTTACAGACGATAATATGATTCAGGTTCGTGATGCACTAAAACCGCATCGAGGCGAATTATTTGAAGAAAATAAACTTTAAAAATTTTTAATAGTTTCTGCAAACAAATGACTTAATTTTTGATTGGCTTTAGCAGCAATTGCAATTATTTCTAAAATATTGACAGGTTGCAAATTATCTGGATCACATTCGTCAGTAATAATACTAATTGCGGCACAAGGCAATTGCAATTGATTGGCTACGATAACTTCGGGTGTTGTACTCATGCCCACCATATCTGCAGCAATAATTGATAAATATCTGTACTCTGCTCGGGTTTCAGGTTGAGGGCCAAAAACAGATGCCTAGACACCTTTTTTTAAATTCACACTCAATTTTTTAGCTGTTTGGATTAATGAATTATTCAAATTATTACTGTAAGGTTGACTCATGTCAGGAAAAATGCCACCATAATCAATACTTTTTAAACCAAAAAGTGGACTGCCACCCTGCAAATTGCTATGATCGTCTATTAAAATTAAATCGTCTTTTTTGAAATTTTTATTAATGCCACCAGCTGCATTACTTAAAAATAATTGTTGAATGCCTAGTTGGTGTAAAACCCGAATTGGAAAAGTCACCTCTTGCAAACTGTATCTTCTTATAAATGAAAACGACCTTGCATTACAACAACTTTTACGTTGCCAATAGTTCAAAATATCAATAAATAAATGTAATCGACAAAAACTATTATAATGCTGACGATTTGAATAAATTTGGAAATATTGTTGATTTTCAAAAAGAAATGGGAGATAATTTTTTTTGGATATTAGGGCAAATTTTTCAAAGCAGGTGCTTTAGCAGCGAAAGAAAAATCTTTAATTGCTCTTGCTGTTGCGCATGCAGTTCAATGTCCATATTGTATTGATGCATATAGTAGTGATGCTTATGAAAAAGGTTTCAGCGAAACTCAAATGATGGAAGCTGTGCATGTTGCTGCTACTATTCGTAGTGGTGTAACTTTGGTTCACGGGGTTCAAATGATGAATAAAGTCAAACAAATTAGTTTATGAGTGATTTTAAAAAAGTTATACTAAAATCACTTCAGTCAAGCGCAACTGTTTTGTCAAATACAAAACGTCAAATAGCATTTTTGGAACAAAATGCAGATAGAATAACTCCTTTTTGCGAAAAATTAAAAAATCTTGAGATTTTTCAGGTAATCTAAGGTGAAATGTGCAATCAAGTTTGTACGCATTGTCATATAGACGTTGTACCAGATTGAAAAGAAATCATGACCAAAGCAATAATGGAACTCATTGTTGAAGTGCTAAAAAACAACCCAAACTTAAAATCGTTGACATGACTGAAGGAGCACCAGAAATGAATCCTAATTTCAGATGGTTTGTAGAACAAGTTTCACAACTAGGAATTCAGATTTATGTTCGTTGCAATTTAACAATTATTCGTGCCAATAAGAAATATAACGATTTACCAGAATTTTTTAAGCAGCATAATATTGAAGTAATTTCATCTTTGCCTTTTTATTCTAAATCCCGAACCGACAAACAGCGAGGAAATGGCGTTTTTGAATCTTCGATTACCGCTTTGCAAATGCTAAATAAAGAAGGTTATGGCAAGCCAAACTCTGGTTTAATATTAAATTTAGTTTATAATCCAGCAGGTGCTTTTTTGCCTCCAGACCAAAATGCTCTGGAAAAAGAATACAAATTGGCATTGATGAAAGATTTTGGAATCGAGTTTAATAATTTGTTTGCAATTACCAATTTACCTGTTAGTCGTTACTTAGATTGTTGAATTAATTCTAATAATAATGATGATTGCATGTCCAAATTATTAGATGCATTTAATCCACTAGCAGCTCAAAACGTAATGTGCAGAAACACATTGTCAATTGGTTGGGATGGTTTTTTATATGATTGTGATTTTAATCAAATGTTAGAATTGAAAGTTTCTTGTCAAGATTCTCAACATTTATCAACTTTTAATAATACATATTTATTAAATCGAAATATTATAGTCAATAATCATTGTTACGGTTGCACTGCTGGTTCAGGCAGTAGCTGTGGCGGAGCAGTAGCTTTGTAATAAATATGAGACAAAAATTATTTGAGTTTTTGCGCACATTTATTTATACCCCTTTTTTGTGGAACAGGAGCAATAATTATTAATCAAGAAACAAACGGCACATTTACACAGGTTGGAATTTGTATAACTTTTGATTTGATTGTCATGGCATAAATTTATGATTTTGGTGAAATTTCTGGAGCCCACATGACCCCATTACTAAGCGTTAAAGTTACCTATTTGTAATGCACCTTTAGAGATTATAATCTTCCGTTATTTACAGTAAATTATTATTGGTTGCCACTTTTTGCCATGAATTTTTTAATAGTAAAATTATAGCCTTATCAATAACTTGACATTATAAATAGTAAAATCTTGTGAAAATATTTCCAGCACTAATAATTGTTTTGCAATTGTTGCTAGAAATATATTTTTTAAGTTGATTGATCGTGTTTTCAATTATATGCGCCTAATTACACATAGGTATCATGATGCTTAAAAACAGTACTTATTTTTGATATCTCTATTTATTTAAATAAGCCACAAATATATTTTGTTTTTAGTTAGCAACTTCGCTTATAAATTTTATCCTCATCAAACGAAGTTCATCAATATCGTAATCACCATCAAATTCTTTTAAGGCATTTTCAATACTGTCCGATTCTGACTCCATATAATACTGATGAATTTCTTCTTGTTGGTCATCATCAAGTAATTCATCAATCCAATATTTAATATTTAATTTGGTTCCAGAATAAACAATTTGTTCCATTTCTTTAATTAAATCGTCCATTTTCATGCCTTTTCCTCTGGCAATATCATCAAGAGATAATTTTCGATCAATGTTTTGAATGATATATAACTTGTTGACCGAATTTGCTCCAGTCGATTTTACAACCAAATCATCAGGACGAGTAATATCATTATCGGTGACATAACGAGCAATAAGCTCTATAAAATCTTTGCCATACTTCTTGGCTTTACCCTCACCTACACCATGAATATTACTCATCTCTTCGATAGTAATCGGATACTTAAGTGCCATGTCTTCCATCGAAGGATCTTGAAATACTACAAATGGGGGCAAACCTAGTCTTTTGGCAACTTTTTTTCTTAGATCTTTCAACATTCCCATAAGAATTTCATCTGCTGTTCCAGATGATTTTGCGGCAGTCTCTATTGCTTCATCTTCAGATTCGTTGTATTCGTGGTCTTCTGACATCATAAATGAAACTGGATTCTTAATATAATCTAGACCTTTTTGCGTGATTTTTAAAATTCCGTATGTTTCTATATCCTTAGACAACATGCCATCTACAAGAACCTGACGAATAAGTGCCATCCAGTAACGTTCTTCAAATTTAGCACCGCAACCAAATAAATCTTGCGCATCGGTTCGGTGTGCCTTTATCATAGCATTTATACGACCTATAAGCGTATAAATTACTTCTTTTGATTTGTACAAATGCTTGGTATCACGCACTACCTGAAGCAATTTTATAACTTGATTTTTAGCTTCAACTTTGGTCTTTGGGTTGCGAACATTGTCATCCATATCTGCTCCATCGCCATTTATTTCATCAAATTCTTCGCCAAAATAATGCAATAAAAACTTTCTGCGAGACATTGATGTTTCGGCATAACCCACCACTTCTTGAAGCAATGCAAAGCCGATTTCTTGTTCAGCAACTGGTTTACCTGACATGAACTTTTCAAGTTTTTCTACATCTTTATAGGAGTAATATGCCATGCAATGACCTTCACCTCCGTCGCGGCCAGCACGACCAGTTTCTTGATAATAACTTTCAAGTGACTTCGGAATGTCATGATGAATGACAAATCGAACATCGGGCTTGTCTATTCCCATTCCAAAAGCAATTGTTGCCACAACAACGTCAACATCTTCCATCAGAAACATATCTTGATGTTTGGCTCGCGTTTTGGCATCAAGTCCAGCGTGGTAGGGCACAGCAGAAATGCCGTTTACTTGCAACACCTCGGCAATTGCTTCTACTTTTTTGCGACTTAAACAATAGATAATACCTGATTTTCCTTTGTGAGTTTTTATGAATCTGATAATATCTGTTTCAATATTCTTGGTTTTGGTGCGTACTTCGTAATAAAGATTGGGCCTGTTGAATGAAGCCTTAAATGTCATTGCATCGGGCATTTCCAAATTTTTCAATATATCCTCTTGCACTTTTGGGGTTGCAGTGGCGGTCAAACCTATAATTGGCACTTCGCCAAGATTTTTAATAATGTGTTTCAGGTTTCGATATTCTGGTCTAAAATCGTGTCCCCATTCTGAAATGCAATGCGCTTCATCAATAGCCACAAATGAAATTGGCACGGTCTGCAAAAACTCAGAATATTCTGCTTTAGTTAACGATTCTGGGGCAACATACAACATTTTGGTAATTCCAGCTGTAATATCGGCTTTTACTTGTGCAATTTCGGTCTTTGTCAATGATGAGTTCAAAACATGTGCAATACCGTTTTCTGAAGATAAACTCCGGATTGCATCGACCTGATTTTTCATCAACGCGATAAGTGGCGAAACAACAATGGCCGTTCCGTGGAGCATTAAAGCTGGTAATTGATAGCATAATGATTTACCGCCACCAGTAGGCATAATTACAAATGTATTTTTTTTAGACAAAAGACTTCTAATGACTGGTTCTTGCAAACCTTTGAATTGATTAAAGCCAAAATATTTCTTTAATTCTTTATGGATGTCGATTTCAGATGAATTCATTCTTTATTAATAGTATTTTTACATAAATTTGCAACTATAAAGATATGAATAAGTTTTACAAATACAAATTTTATAATAAATCTATTTTGATAAATAACGAAAATATTTTAGAATCGGCAAAAAAAACCATATTATCAGAAAGTAAATCGATAGCTAAACTAGCTGATTTACTGAATAATTCTTTTGTGGAAGCAGCAAAATTAATATTCAATTGTCGGTCAAGATTAATTGTTACTGGAATAGGGAAAAGTGCAATTATAGCTCAAAAAATCGTTGCATCTATGAATTCTACAGGAACTCCATCACTATTTTTGCATGCTTCAGAGGCAATTCACGGCGATTTAGGTATGATTCAAGACCAAGATGTTATTATTTGTATATCAAAAAGTGGCAATAGTCCAGAAATTAAAGTACTAGTTCCATTATTGACCAGATTTGGTAATAAATTGATTGCTATTACCGGAAACATTAGTTCTTTTTTGGCAAAAAATGCACATATTATATTAGACACAACTGTCGATTCTGAATCGTGTCCAAATAATTTGGCACCAACAGATAGCACAACAGCACAACTAGTTATGGGCGACGCACTTGTAGTAGCCTTAATTGAAATGCGAAATTTCAAACCAGAGGATTTTGCCAAGTTTCATCCTGGCGGTGCTCTTGGCAAAAAACTACTGCTTAAAGTTGGTGACATGATGGAAAATTCAATGAAACCAGATGTTGCACCTTTGGCAAATATTAAGCAAGTTATTTTTGAAATATCAGAAAAAAGACTCGGAGTAACAGCGGTAACTGAAAACGAAAAAATTATTGGCATTATTACTGATGGAGACATTCGAAGAATGTTGAACAATAATGACACTTTTATTCATTTATCTGCAAAAGATATTATGACTAAAAATCCAAAAGTAATAGACGACCAAACGATGGTTATTGATGCTTTTCAGGTATTAGAAGATAATAATATAACACAATTAATAGTAGTTAAAAACGATATATATCATGGTGTACTTCATTTACATGATATTTTAAAAGAAGGAATAATATAATGGTAAAAAAAGAATTAGAAGAAATGTCGTTTTTGGATCATCTTGAAGATTTGAGATGGCTTTTGGTACGGATAGTAATTTCCATAGTGGTTGCATCAATAATTGCCTATTTTTTTATTGATTATATTTTTAATAATATAATTTTTGCACCCATAAAAACCGATTTTATAACTTACAAATTGTTTTGCGAACTGACTCATTATTTCAACACTAGCGATGGCGGAATGTGCAGTGATAAAATGCCTTTTATCATACAAAGTACCGAAATGGGAGGACAATTTTCAATATTTATATGGACGTGCATTACCGCTGGTTTTATAATTGGTTTTCCCTATATTCTTTATGAAATTTGGAAATTTATAAGTCCAGCTTTGTACAAAAAAGAAAAGAAGAGTGCCGTTTGGTTCATTCTTTCGGCATCGATATTGTTTTTTCTCGGCGTTTTGTTTGGGTATTATCTCATTTTACCATTATCAATTAATTTTTTTGGTGGTTTTAATGTTAGTACGGTCATACAAAACGAATTCAATATTGATAATTATATGGGGCTCTTAAAAACATCAGTTTTGTCTTGTGGCATCATGTTTGAATTGCCAGTCTTCATTTATTTTTTGACAAAACTGGGATTGGTATCTGCTTCAACATTGAGAGAATACCGCCGTTATGCTATTGTAATTGTTCTAATTATTGCAGCAATATTAACACCACCCGATATTTTGAGCCAAGTAGTAGTTTCTATTCCAATGTTGATTTTATATGAAATAAGTATTTTGATTGCTTATTTTATAGGAAAGGATAGTTCGAAGGTTTAAACTCGAAGATGCAAAACATTTAGAAGCTATGTCTAAAAATATTGTCAATAATTAAAACAAGAATTTGTTAAAAAAAATAAATTTTAATAATAATATTGTTTATTTGAAATTAGAATAAAAATTAAAATGAAACTAAGAGCAGAAAATTTAGTTAAAACCTACAAAGGTCGCAGTGTTGTAAAAGGAATTTCGGTTGAAGTAAATCAAGGAGAGATAATTGGTTTGCTGGGTCCAAATGGTGCTGGAAAAACAACATCTTTTTACATGATTGTTGGTTTGGTGAAACCCAATTCGGGTAATATTTTCCTCGACAAAATGGATATTACCAATTATCCTATGTACAAGCGTGCTCAGCAAGGTATTGGTTATTTGGCGCAAGAAGCATCGGTATTTAGAAAATTAAGTATAGAAGACAATATCTTGAGTGTTTTGCAACTTACAAAACATACCAAAGATGAACAAATTGCCAAAATGGAAAGTTTAATTGATGAGTTTGGGTTAGAACATATTCGCACCAATCGAGGCGATTTATTGTCTGGCGGCGAACGTAGAAGAACCGAAATTGCCCGTTGTTTAGCGACCGATCCAAAATTTATCTTGCTCGATGAACCTTTTGCTGGTGTTGACCCAGTTGCTGTTGAAGACATTCAAAGAATTGTGGCGCAACTCAAAAACAAAAATATAGGAATATTAATAACCGATCACAACGTTCAAGAAACATTAGCAATTACCGACAAAACTTACCTTATGTTTGAAGGTGGAATTTTAAAAGCGGGAAGCCCCGAAGAATTGGTTGAAGATGAAATGGTAAGACGTGTATATTTGGGTCAAAATTTTGAGTTGCGTAAGAAAAAGTTAGATTTTTAAGCAATCTATCAAATTAATGAAACCTAAAAGTCAAATAAACGATTGGCATAAAGCCCCGCTTAATTGGAAATTTTATTTTTTTTATTATAATCCAAATGATGCTCGTTTAATGGTTTCAAAACGAACAGAATGTACAGGAATAACCTTTAATTATGCACATAAAGCAGCTTGGTATTGGACTATTTTTTTGTTTGTTGTTGTGTTTTTGATAATTATTTTTTTTGAAAATCAGCAATAATTTATCAAAAATATAAATTACATCTGTAGTTTTTACACTTTATTACTAATTGTTTTATTTTCAGAACTTTAAGTATAAATTATATTGAAGGCGGTGATATAAGCCAAATTCTATATCATTTAGTTAGCAAAAATTACAAGCTTCAAACTTCTTGCTCAAATTAAATTTAGGAGAAGATTTTATTTTATTTTCTATTATTAATGACAAGAATACACTTCGTAGTTTTGGAATTTTAATATTTTTTGAATACTTATTTATTAGCAATTCTAATTGATCTTTTTTGGTAAGGAAATATCTAATCGAAAATTTATTTTTTTAATAATACTTCTTTTCTAAAAGTATAGATTTTAATTCTTTCATTTTTTTGCAGGGTTAATATTTTTTACACTGTTGAAAAAAAATTTATTTATAAAAATAACCGTTATTCTTTTAATATTTGTTCGGTTTGTTATTAATAAATTATTTCTCGCTAGCAAATATTTAATTACTTCTGTTCCGATTTTAATAATTTTAAGTAATCATGGTTTTATTGAAATTTTAAAAAAAAAAGTACATTCTAACTGTCTTTTTGCGTCATTATTAGTCAGTTGGTATTGGGGTATAAAAGTTAACTTTTACAAGATACTGTCCTGCAATACATAGTCATAAAACAATAATTAATTCAAATAAAAACACCAATTTACTAATCAATCCTTAATTGATTCAAATCATCAACATTTCCATTGAAAATATTAACATCAACATTTTCTGAAATTCCTTTGATTTTGGCGTGCTCTGTAAATTGCCAAATCAGATAATCATCGTTTATATCGGCATCGATAAAATTGTAGTTAGCAATCCAGAATTGGTATTCTGAAAATTCATCTTTCAAAAAATCTTGATAATACCGTTCGCCTGAATAAATAATAGGTTGCACTTTATAATGTTGCTCAATTTTATTTAAAAAACGACGCAAACCCAGCTTCAAATTATCTACAGATTGGTTTTTAGGCAATTTCTCAATATCAAGAACTGGTGGCAAATCTCCTTTTGATAAACGCACGTTTTTTATAAAATTTTCGGCTTGCTCCAAAGAATTTTCATTAGGTCGATAATAATGGTAGGCACCACGAATAATTTTTCTTTTTTTACAATTGTTCCAATTATTTGCAAATTGTATGTCTCTTTTATCGCAGCCTTGGGTAGCTCTTATAAAGGCAAATTTTATTGGATAATCTTCGTTATTAATAAATTTAACCTTATTCCAATTAATTTCTCCTTGATAATGAGAAACGTCAATTCCAAAAGTTTTCGATATATTTTCAGATAAAACCAATTCATTTCTACGGGCATAAACTACATCATTCAATTCAGTTTTATGAGATTTGAAACTCAAATAATAAAGAATATTTTCTTTGAAACGATAGATAGTTAACATACAAATAAAAATTGATAAGATAATCCAAAACATTTTAGATAAATAAACAGGCGATTTTTTTCTTGATTTTTTTTTTAGAGCAGCCAATTAAAAATTTATTTTTTGGGTTTTAGATTTCTTACAATGGAAAGCAAAATATAAAATGATATTACAAAGGCAATGCCCAAAAATTTGAAAAACAACAAAAGTATTATTGATATCAATAAAAAAACTATTTGCAATAAGTTGACCTTGAGATTAAAAGATTTAATTTTTAGTGAAAAAAGCGGGATTTCTGCATTCATAATAAAAGCACTAAAAAGCGACATTGTCGTCAATGCGTATTTGTTGCTTAACAATTCTTTTATAAACTCACTGTCTGCATTCATAAAAATAAGCGGCAAACTCATGATATACAAAGTGTTGGCAGGGGTTGGTAAACCTATAAAAGAATCAGATTGTCGAATATCAATATTGAAATTAGCCAATCGGTAACAAGCACCTAATGTAATTAAAAAACCTATTGCTGAATAAATCGAAAAAATATCAGGGTTTTTTTCTAAACGCTGAAGCATTTGAAACATTACAAATCCAGGAACAACGCCGCTAGTAACCATATCTGCCAAAGAATCGAGCTGCAAACCAAGCGGCGAAGAAACTTTGAAAAGTCTTGCAAAAAAACCATCGAAGAAGTCAAGAAAAATCCCCAAACAAACAAAATAAAAAGCATTTTCAAAATCTAATTTGGCCACAAAAACAATAGCTATACAACCGCAGAAAAGGTTTAAAAGTGTAATTATATTAGGAATAAATTTCTTAACATTCATAGAATTTAAATTAGAATTAAAAATTGCTAATTTAATACAATAAGTTAGACACAAACACGTTTTTTATTAGAGATTTTTTTAGATATTTACATAAAATTTATACGTTGAAAAGAGTATCATTTTTATTACTATTATTCGTTAGCTTATCGTCTAAAGGTCAATCTCTTAGAAAATACTCTAACGAATTTATGAACATTGGTGTCGATGCTGCTGCACTAGGCATGTCAAATGCTGTAACTTCAAATTCTGCCGATGTAAATGCTTGTTATTGGAATCCTGCTGGTTTAATAAATCTTGAAGAAAAGCAAGTTTCTGCAATGCACGCGAGCTATTTTGCCAATATTGCACAATATGATTATGTAGCCTATGCCGCTCCAATCGATGAGATAAGTGCTTGGGGGATTTCAGGCATTAGGTTTGGTGTAGACAATATTCTAAATACAACACAACTTATTGACAGTCAAGGAAAAATAGATTATAATAGGATCTCATTATTTTCGGTTGCTGACTATGGATTTACTTTTTCATATGCCAGAAAGTCAAAGTTATCTGATTTTAGATATGGTGTCAACTCAAAAGTTATTCGACGAATTATTGGAAATTTTGCTTCATCTTGGGGTTTTGGTTTTGATTTGGGTTTTCAGTATGAAAAAAACGACTGGAAATATGGTTTAATGTTGAGAGACATAACAACAACATACAACATTTGGAATATAGATGAAGCAGAATTTGCAACAATCAAAAACGCCATTCCAGGACAAAACCAAGAATTGCCCGAAACAACCGAAATTACAGCTCCAAAAGCACAATTTGGTTTCTCAAGAAAAATAGAATTCCATGCCGATTACACACTTTTAGCATCGATGAATTTGAACATGCAATTTACAAAAACAAATGATTTGATTTCGTCTAGTTTTATCAGTATCGATCCTGCTTTAGGTTTCGAAGGTGGTTACAATGATTTGGCTTTTGTAAGACTAGGAGTGGGAAATTTTCAAAATGTAACATCAATTGACCGAACAGAAGGGTTAAGTTTTCAGCCAAATATAGGGCTAGGATTCAAATATCGAGGTATTCAGGTTGATTATGCTTTGACCAATTTGGCCAAACAAAGTGATGCATTGTACTCGAATATTTTCTCTTTGAAAGTTGATTTGTCGGTTTTTAGGTAATAAATATTAATTTAACGGTTTGTAATCCAAAAAAAATGAACCATTAAAAAATTAATTTTCATTGATTTTTTAAGAATTTATAGATTAATGATATATAAAATCACATAATTAAATGCTAAAAAAATCACTACTTTTATTTGTTTTTTTATTTGCCATTACTGCAAATTGTCAATATTACAACCTATCAAACAAAGCGAAAGTTAGTGTTTTGACTTGTGGTTCTGGAAGCGAGTTATATGCTATTTATGGTCATACTGGATTGAGATTTCAAGATGTTACAAATAATCTTGATGTTGTTTATAATTACGGAAATTTTGATTTTGCAACCAATAATTTTTATCTCAAATTTGTTAAAGGCGATTTGCAGTATTTTGTTGCTGCTTGTAGTTTTCAGGATTTTATGCAAGAATATATCATCACAAATAGAGCGGTTTACGAACAAAAAATCTTGCTCGACGATTATCAAAAACAACAACTATTTGACGAAATAAACACTTCCCTTTTTTCTGAAGAGCGAAATTATACTTATAAATTTATTGACAAAAACTGCACAACCATGGTGCTTGACAAAATAAATGATGTTTATGGAAGCAAAATAATAACTAAAAAAAACAATTTAGAACCTAGTTATCGAACCATTTTATATGGTTTTTTGGACAATCATTTTTGGGAAAATTTCGGAATCAATATAATTTTCGGAACCAAAGTTGACAACAATGCAACTAAACTTTTTTTGCCTAAAGAGTTGATGCAAAACATTGCTACTTCGAAATTTAGAGGTCATAAAATATCAGAAAAAATCGAAATTTTAAATAAAAAAGTAATTCTTAAAAGTGAATTTTCGTTTTGGAATTCGATATATCCTTATTGTTTGTTTTTGTTAATAATAATTATTTTTAATAAAAAATTTCTCAATTACACCTATTTTATAGTGCTTGGACTTATTGGAATATTCTTCTCGACTGTTGGTTTGTATTCGTTTCACCAAGAAATTTATTACAATTATAATATTTTGTTATTCAATCCAACTTTATTGATTTTGGTTTATTTTATGATTAATAACAATCGAAGATGGATTTTAAATTTGACTTATTTTAATCTACTTTGCTTGTCAATTTATGTTTTAGTTTTGCTCAATAAACCTCATCTATTGATGATTTTGCCGATGGTTTTTTGTTCAACAATAATTATTATCAGAATAACTTTCAAAAACAAACTATTGTCCTCGATAAAATAAAATCGTGCTAAATGTCTTGAACATAATACTTATATCTAGAAAAACACTTCTATGTTTGATATAATAAAGGTCATATTGCAATTTTATCAAACTATCATCGATAGACTCACCATAAGGATAATTAACTTGAGCCCATCCTGTTAAACCTGGCTTGACAACATGGCGAGTTTCATAAAAAGGCATTATATTGGCAATTTCTGCCACAAAAATTGGCCTTTCAGGTCTTGGGCCTATAACAGCCATGTTGCCAATTAAAATATTATAAAATTGTGGGAACTCATCAATTCTTGATTTTCTAAGAAATTTACCAAATGGTGTTATTCTTGCATCATTGATGGTTGCAAAAATGGCCTTGCCGGTTTCGGCATTTTTCACCATAGTTCTGAACTTGAAAATTTTAAAAATTTTCCCGTTTTTACCGACTCTTTCTTGCGAATAAAATAATTTTCCTTTGTTGGCAAATGAATTAAAAAAAGCTATTAAAGGAATAAAAATTAATCCAATTGTTAGTCCAATTAACGAGATAATTATTTCTAAAATTTTTACAAAAAACAAGTACAATTTGTTTTGATTACTTCTGGAAAATGGAAAATATCTGTAAAAATCGCGTGCAACATATTGAACAGGAATGCGTTGTGTTAATGATTCATAAACCTGTGTGTATTCTTTGATAACAAACCCGTTTTCTAGCAAATTAATCAATTGATTGTAAAGATTGATTGTAATTCCGTTGGTTTTTTGAGAAGCAATTACAACTTCTGAAACCGAATTATTAATAACAAATGCTTCCAACTCAGCGATTTTTATATTTTGAATTGAATATTTCGAAATATTATTGACATCAGTATTTACAAAACCGATAATTTTGTAATGCGGATCGGCATTTTCAAGACCTGAAACTAGCTCTAAAACTTGCTCATTGTCACACACTAAAATTATTTTTTTAGAAAATCGGTTTGATGCTAAAAATTTCACATAAATCAATCTCCAAATAAATAGTGCTAGCAAAATTGACATGTAAAATAATATAATCTGCAACCTATTTGCGGGTAATTGCGGGGCAAAAATTGGTGTCAACAAATAAACAAGTACTGTTAAAGATGTTGTAAGTATAATACTTTTTATTGTTAAAAACTGTTTACTTGCCACTTGCAAATTATACATTTCAAATATTGAGCCGAAAACGTTGATGTACAATCCTAAGACTAAGATCCAGTAATAATTAGAGGTTGATATATTGAAATAATTAAATTCGAAAAAATTACTGACAATGTTAAGTGTCAATAAAACAGCCAAAACATCAAAAATTCTCAAAAGAATCTTTCGTTCAGAAATTTCGAAATGTATTTTTTTAAAATTTATCATTAATTACCCTTGAAAATGCGAAAGTTAACAAATTTAATGAATAAAATATTAATTTAAAATTTTAAGCCATAGTTCTTTAACAATTTTCCAATCAAAATTTTCAACATATTTTCTTGCATTAAATGTAATTGTATCAAATAATAAATTAGTTTCTAATAAATGTAGTAATGATTGATTCATTCCTAAAAAGTCCTCATCATTGACCAAAACTCCAGTTTTAGTATCTTGAACTAAATATGAAATACCACCTACATTTGTTGAAACTACTCCTAAACCTAAAGACATTGCTTCAATAACGCTTATTGGTGTGTTGTCAACATGAGTTGTATTTATAAAAAAATCATATTGCCGAGACAAATCAATCCAACTTTCTTTTGATAGTTTACCTGTAAAAATAACATCCAAATTTAAGGTTTTCGCAAGTTTTTTACATTCATTTAACAAATCAATATCACCCATACCAACCATACAAAGTTGGGCTTTTGGATAGGTTTTAACAATTTCGTTTAGCAGTAAAATCGCCATTTTAGGATTGTAAATTTTATTAAAAGCTCGAACCCATAGTAATTTTGGCTGGATACTTTTTCTTTCAAAAAATTCATAATTATCAATTTCAATACAATTTGGTACCAATTGAATATTTTTGAAACCAGAAGATACAAAAGCATCAAAAATATAACCCGATGGGGCAATGTTTAAATAGGCATTATTGAAAATTAATTTTGAAGTTCTAAAGTTCTTCTTGAATCTATACGGTAAATTTCCGCCATGAAGAATTGGTAAATATTTCAAATTAAATAACCTGCATAATTGACTTACGCAAAGTGTATAAATAAATCCATTGGTGCTGTATGTGTCAATTAGAACATAGTTTACTTTTTTTCGATATTTGATAGTTGTTACAATCATGTCAAATAACCTTTTGACTTTATTCAATTTTTCGGACGCATAAATCACTTGAAAACCTTCAGATTCTAAAAGCGGTCCCAGAATTTCAATATAGGTTGTATTGATATTATGACCAGATAATTTGTTTCCTATATATAAAATTCTACTCATCAAATTTGACTTTTAATAAAGCTAAAGCATAAATAAACGAAGGGGCAGCAGTTCGCATTGCTGCATGATTGATAGTTAGAAACCAAAACACTAAAAAAGCAGACATATAAATATGTTCTCTATTATTTAAAAATAAGACTATTGGTGTAAAAAACAAAACCATTAACGCAATTATCCCTAAACTGCCATGTTCGGCGAGTAATCGAGTAATTTCGTCATGAGAGTCCATAATCTCGCTTGTTTGCATTTTCCTGATTTCGGAACCTCTAGCCACACCAACACCAAACACTGGATTATCAAAAAACAAATTTAGCTCTTGCTCAGCAATAGCTAATCTTCCGGTTAATTTATCAGTTTTTTCTCGCCCCAATGCGTCTTTATTGGCATATCGATTTCCAATCAAACCATCGGTTTTGTAAGAGGAATACATCAAAATACTAGATATTGAAATTACAAAAAAAACGATAATAAACAATAGTTTTAACTTTATTTTCTTTTTTGAATTCATGTAAATATAATACAGCAATACAGCAATCATGCCTGCACCAGTTATCATTCCTCCTCTTGAAAACGTCAGTACGCCACGATAACCAACATAAAAGGCTAAAACAAAATTTACAGCAAACATCAATTTTGTTCTAGAAACAAGTAAAAGTCTTGAAAAAAAAATAAACATTCCTAAACCTAATATTGTAGCAACTTGATTTGGACCGAATCCTCCGGAAAGATCAAAATTGGAGCCTGTGCTCACCAAAGTTCTTTCGCTACTGGATGAATAAAGATAGAGATAGACTACACAAGAAATTATAGGTAGTCCAAGCAACAATAAAATATTATTAATCTCGCTCAATTTTATTTTCTTTTGATAAGTATATAAAGTAATAAATCCCAAACTTATTGGTCCTGAAATATTGAATGAAATAGTAGTCCTAATGTTTGAGTTAGTATTTAAATCTTCTATACCAATTAAAATACCAGGAATTAACAATATCAAGAAAACCCAGTAAGGTACTGCATTTTTTGAAAATCCAGAGTACATCATACCAATCAACGCAAAAAAAATAAGTGAATATTTTGCAAATTCATAACTTAGACTACCTTGAGTCATTCTCAAAAAAACCTCGCTGCCAACTATATAGGCACATGCACCTAAAATTTCGTGATTTTGATTCTTAGTTTTTACAATAAAATAAGCACTTACAACCAATATCAAAACACCATAAATTTTTGCAGTAACTGGGAAAAAGCTAATTGTTAAACCAATAAAAACATGGAGTAACACCAAAAAAAAATAATTTTTTTCTTTGAACTGCATCCTAAATAGTTTTAATCCAAGTTAAATAATTTTCAATTACAATATCTTGACTATGTTTTTTAGAAATAGTTTCGAATAATGATGCTCCAAAATCATTTCTTAATTCTTCATTTTCAATCAGTATAACTAATTTTTCATAAAACCTATCAACATCATTTGAAGGTACAGTTAAACCATTTTTTTTGTCCTCAATGATTAAAGGAATTTCACCTACATTGGTCGATAAAACAGCTTTTTTACATATGCCAAACTCTAATAAAGAAACTGGCAAACCTTCTGAAATAGAACTAAAAACCGCAATATCAGATTGATTAATTATATTTTCGATATCTTGTCTTGAATTGTATAAATGAATAAAATTTTGAAGGTTATTTTCAAAAATTGCATTTTTTAATTTTTCAGAACAACCGTCCTCAAAATCTTTCCCAACAAAATGAAAACTCCAATCTGGATGTGAATTTTTTAATTTTATAGTAACTTCAACCAACATCAAATGATTTTTTTGAATTCTTAAATTTGCCAAACACAAAATTCTTTTTCCTTCAACTCCTTTCAAAATAGTGTCTTTTTTATAGCCAAGTGATTGAGAAGTAAAGTTAGAAAAATAAATGTTTTTTTTACAAAATAATTTATGGATTGCCCATTTTTTTAATTCTTGGTTAACAGCAATAATACCACTAAAAAAAAACGAAAAAACTTGAATATAAATAACATCATCACGCTTAGAAACAATACCACCATAATGATCATGCCAAATAATTTTTACTCTTGGGTAAATCATTTTTACCAAACTAGCAGTGAAAATCGAACTTGAGTGTGCTTGAATAATATCAATTTTATTCAACTTACAATAATTTTTTAATCTAATAAGAGCATTAAAATCAATTGTTCGTTTTCTATCAAGAAACAAATAATGAACATCATTGTTTAATTGATTTTTTAAATTACCTTCATTTCGGGTAGCTATAAGTCCTGAAAAATCAACTTTAGTCAACAATGCATTGGCATAATTTACGGCCATTCGTTCTGCACCACCAATTTCTAAGGAGTCGATTAATTGTATAATTCTCATTTTTTTTGGGCTAACAATTTATTGGTTAACATCTTACCGATTTCAATTTCAAATAAATCTTTGGTATAAAATCTTGACCAATTTAGTGCTTTTAAAACTTTTTCTTGGTATAAATTCTCATTTTTGAATAATTCAATTATTTTTTTTAAATCATTTTCTAAGTCTAAAGTTAATAACAGACCTTGCCTTTCATTATCAAGCATATTGGCAACACAAGAAACATTGGTTGCAATTGGCAAACATGCCCAAAACATACCCTCAGCAATTACTTTTGGCCAGCCTTCGCTTTTTGAAGGCAAAATTACAAAATGAGAGTCGACGTAAGCTTTTTTCAATACTTGCTGCTGTTGGTTACCCATCAATTTTATGAAAGTGTCTAAATTCTTGTCAAAAATGTACTTTTTCAATATTTCTTTCTCTGCTCCGTCTCCATAAATATCCAAAGTAACATTAAAGCCGTTTTGAATTAATTTTTCTATCAATTGAATACAATAAAGTGGTCTTTTGCCTGAAGTTAATGTTCCAACAAACAAAAACTTAATAGCCCCAGATAGTTTTTTTAAAGCAACTATTTCTTTTTCAGAATCGGTGTAACTAGCTGTGAAAAATGGCTTTATGTTTTGGGTTTGATTTTCCCATTCACCGTACACCAAAACTTTCATGTTTTTTGTTAAAAAAGTGTTACTCAAAATCCATTTTTGTAAATTATAGCTAAAAGGTTGAGTGGCCTTTGGGTCCCAATTACCAGCATATTTAGCAGTCTTAATTTTTTTTGGAAAAAATATTTGAATAAAACAAGCTAACAACCCAATATTTCCTGGACAACGAACATGAATATGATTGGCTTCTTGCATGGTTTTAAAAATTGTAAACATAATTTTAGGAACATAAAAAAATGTTTGCAATAGTGATTTAAAACTTTTTATATTGAATTGGTTTACTTTTCTAAAACTAATTTTATCATGGTTATAACAACTATCAATTTCAGTTTTTTTTATTAATAATAATGGTGCAACAACAATAATTTCTGATACAAACTTGCCCCAAATATTCATTTCATTTATATAAGGTGCATATCCAAAAAAAGAGTTTTTTTCTTGACCATGAATAACATGTGTGAATACTGCAAACTTCATTTAACTAATTGCTTTTTTTACCAACTTTTCGATTACCTTTTCAGGTGATAAATTATCATCATAGTATTGTCTAGAATTGGTTTCTAATTTTGATTTTAATTCTGGATTTGATAATATTTCATCTATTTTAAATTCAATATTCTTCTCATGATCTAAATATAATAAATGCTCATAATCTATCAATTCTGCTGGCAGAACATTAACATGATTTGTTGTTATTATTACCTTTCCCAGTGCTAAAAACTCACCCAATTTCCAGCCATGACAAAACAAAACTGCTGGTGTATTAAAAACAATTGCAGATTTTTTTATGTTTTCAATATACTTTTTTAGAGTAATGCTGTTTTGAAGTATCAAATTTTCAAATCCGAAATCATTATTGTCTTTTCTTGGAGCAAAACCACCCACAAAATCAATTTTGTTGTTCACTTTACAAGCTTCTATAAATTTAGCTCTGTTGTTATTTGTTTCTTTATCATTTTGCCATAAAGAAGCAATAAAGTAGACATAATTGTTATCTGATTTTGATTTATTATAAAAAGACAAAGGCAATCTTTTGAATTGTCGCCAATAATTAGCAACAAATTCTCTTTTATTGGTTATTTGATTTTTTGAAATAAAATAATTTCTTACTGCAAAAAATAATGTTTGAGGGAAATTCCACATTTTGACTCCAAAACTAGGGCCAATCGGAACCACTTTGTCAATATAGTTATTTGGTATTGTATCCTTAAAGTAATTAATTTTTCCATAAAAATTACACCATTCTAAAGATTCTAAATAGTACAAATTATCGTCTTTGGTATCAATTACAATTTTAATGATTTGATTGTTTTCTTCAACGATTAATGCGAAAGTGCCCTGTTTAAAATTCGGAAATTTACTTGCATTAAATTCAAATTTCCCGAATTTTTTATTTATTCCTTCAAAATAAAAAGAACCATAAAAAACGTCACAAAGCGAATAAACATAAACCATTTTATAAACATTTAATTGTTACTGTTTTTTCAAGTTTTGGTTTATTAGATACTAAACTCAATAAACCGGCGAATCGTCCACAAAATTCGGTGAGAGATGACCACTTTTTCTTTGTTGTAAAAATATTAAAAAAACGAATTGTCATTAAAAATAAATTAATATTCAACCATTTTATCTTTGCAGATAATGATGGCGTCGGATATTTTGAACGCCAAACATACCAACCGTTCCTTACAACCATTTTGCCATATTTATATTGATTTGGCCGACCTAAGGCATCATGATTATGAGCTAAAACTGCCGATGTTGCAACATAATTTTGACCAAATCTTGAGGCTTTGATTGAAAAATCAGCATCTTCATATAATCCATATCCTTCAAAATATTCTGAAAACCTAATTTTATCAAAAATCGTTTTCTTAAATGACATTGACATCCCAATCAACAAATCAACCGGATAAACTTTGTCGTTTAACGGATATGAAAAAGTACGACCATGAGAAAATTCGGGCATTATTCCTGATAATTCATTAGAATTTAATTTTAATAAATTTCTTAAATAATTGCGAGTTGATTCTTTTACATAATAACCATCCAATACATAAAATTTGTTGTTAGTGATCTTATTATGATTGTTTTTTTGCCAGTTATTTTCATTTCTCGAAACACCACCAACCCCAATAGCTTTTGGATATTCATTAAATGTTTTAATAATATTTTGAAAATAATCCATCTCTAAAACAGTATCATCGTCAAGAAAACATACAATTTCGGTAACTTGATTTAATTTAGAAATACCAAAATTTCTTTGTTTTGTCAACCCTTTATTTTGACTATTTACCTTGTAATAAATAAGATTTTCAAAATAATTTTCATTTAACATTGAAGCAGTTTGGTCATTTTCAGAAGCATCAATTACTAAAATTTGCCTCGGATATAAAGACTGTATTTTGACTGATTCAAGCAAAATCAACAATGACTTTGGACGCAAATAGGTGCAAATTATTAAAGTGAAATTTAATCTTTTCAAAATAAATTATGGTTTACTTGCTATAAATAACAAATTGTTATAACCCGTTTTTCTATTATATTTAATTGCTTTTTCTTGCCAATAAAATTCTTCTAATGAATAAACTTCAATATTTTTGAAGCCACAGATTGTTAAATCTTTTATTAAGGTTGATTTGTCATAGTAATATCCAGAAACCTTAAATCCGTTGAAACCTGTATGCCTGTTGCCAACTTTATCTCCAAGAAAAACTGAAAAAAAATTTCTAAATTTAAAATACAAAGTTTTTACAAATGTACCTTCTTGGTTGTGAACAGTACCAACTAAAGTTGCATCTGGCTTGAGAATTTTAAATGCATTTTTAAAAATTGTTATTCTGTCCTTTTTTTCAGGAACATAGGTCAACATGCTATTCATGATGGTTACCAAATCAAATTCATTATTTAATTTGTTATAATCTTTTGCATTCGTGGCTTCTGTTTGCACTAAATTTTTTATCTGCCAAGATTCTAAATTTTGATTGCATTTGCTTATCATATTTTCTGATATATCCGAGGCAATAATTTTTAAGGGTTTAAAAAAATTATTAATTCCGTGTATTTCTCTTCCTGTACCGCAACCAAAAATTTTTATAGATTCAACTTTATTTAACGAACTGCTTCTATCAACAACTTTTTGAAATAAAAAAAGTTCAAAATCAGACATTTTTTTTACCACATCTTGCGTAGCAATTATAGCATCTTTTTCCCAGAAATCTTTATTTTGAATGACCATAATGTTTTTTATTTTATCATTTTTAAAATTCCTGAAATGACTTTTTTATTTTTATTGAAAAATGAATTAAGCAACAAATATAATTTAAAATAATTGGATTTGAGTATTAAAAATCTAGTTTCATCAGCATATAATATTGTTTCAGTATTAAATTTAGATTTAAAATCAACAACGCCATTAGAGCCGCCCAACGAAATGTTATAACCTGAAAAACCCATTTCAAAAGACTTTTTGATAATTTCCCAATGTAAAAGATAACCTATTTTTAAATCTGGTTTTTCTTTGGAAGTTCCACCAGAAATATAGGTCAAATGATTGCCACAATTGACAACAAATGCAACTCCTTTAATCTGATTATTCAATTTTGCAACCATAAAAAAAGCAAGTTTCTTATCGATTAAATTGCAAATAGTACCTGAAAAATCAGCAAATGAACGAACGTCATAATTATTTTGTTTGGCATTCAACTCAATCATTGCATAAGCTTTTCTACATTCATCAAAAGTGACTGCATATGAAATTTCGGTTGGTGTTTTTAATGACAAATTAATGTTTCGTCGAACCTGAACATTGAACTTGATAAGCAAATCATCACTTGAATTACAATTTTCAAAACCAACCCAGTTAAGTCCATTTGGACAATAAACATACTTAAAAAAATTACCTGGTCTGTATTTAGACTTGTCAAAAGATGTAATATTTGGCAAATAAAGTTTGTTTTGAATCTTCAAATTTTCTGCAATAGGCAACCTAAATTGCAAATAACAACATGACATTTTTTTTGCTCTGGACTCAATTTCATCAATAGCAAATGACAGTCTTGATTCAAATCCTTCAGAAAATATAGGTCCAACCGGAACTATATAAAATTTAAAAATCAAACTTTTGGCAATTACAGCACCAAACCCTCCGATTATCAATTCATTTTCAATAACAATAAAAACTTCAAAATCAAAACCATAAGATTTGTAAGATTGTAACCAATCTGAATAAAGCAGATGACTGCCACGATTTTCTGTATGAAGAAAATCATCCCATTTTGAAAGCCAAGTCTTATCTTTTGTAAAAAATCCAGTCACTATTGAATATTTCTAAAAATTAAATCTTGATGTTTATTTGCAAAGACATTGCCTTGATTATCAACATCAAAAATGATTTCGTCTAAAACGCCCCAATAACTTATCAATTGTGACAAGGTTGGATTCCAAATATCTTGACTTTTGATTTTATTTGACAAATATTTAAAATTTTCAACAACCTCAATATCTAATACATTTTCTTGCAAAAACATTTTACCTGGATAATGAGCGGCGTTTGCCGAAAAATAAGTATGCGCAATGAAAACTCCCGACTCATTTATCAGCAAATCAATGTTTTTAGGATTTAGACTCTTCTTAAAATCAATCATTTCTAAGGTTTGAAAAATATTAAAAGTTTCGTGTTTAATTTTATGTTTAAAAATCAATGGTTGGTATTTCGCAAATTTATAAGGTTTGTTTTTATTTGCATTCCAAAAAAGTATTGTTTTAAAAAAAATAAATATTAATGGAAGAAAATTTTTAAAGAATATAAAAATACTCAATATTTTATTTTTTGAAATTACATCTTTTAATGCCGAAATACTGTCAATGTAATTTCTAACACGCAACTCATTGTTATCAAAATGAAAAATAACATTCTTGAAAATCATTACATACCTTTTTTTAAAATCAAAAGTTTTGCAGGAATTCCAATAATTTTTTAAAGTAAATTGATTGACATTCAATTGATTGATGACGTTGGTTGTTGCAGTTCCAGAATCGATATAATTCCAAAGAGTTTTGATTTTGTTTTTTACTAAAATACTTTCAAAAAAAGCGCTTTCTATTTTCGATTTTTTGAACATAGTAAAATTGTATGGCTGAAAACCATGGTCAATCCAAATAGGATTTTCTTGGAATGGATTTTCAAATTCCTTAAAATCTTTAATACTTGCTTCGAATGATTTTATAGATTGTGACAACGAATGAAAACACAATTCATGACCGTCATTGTGCCATAATTCTAATTCAAATTTATCATTTTCGAATGAAGCATTGTTAGACCTTTTTGAAAAATGATTAATAAAAAAACCTTTTGTTGTCTTAATATTCAAATCTTTAAATAAAATTCTTTGTGCTTTCAAATTCTCTAAAGTATCAAAATCACAATGATCGGTAAAACAAGTGATTGCCGAAAACGGAATTGGCGAACGACTGAATTCTAACGGTTTACTTGTAAAAAGTAAAGTTGGCTGTTTTTTGAAATTAATGTTTGAATTGGCTTCAAAAATTGATTTTATATTATTGTTATGTGAATATTGTGTAAAAACATGCGCGTTTTCTGGGTTAAAATGCCACAATAATACATTTTTTTTTGTTTTATTAATTTCCCAAAAACCTATATTTATATTGGATTGAACATATTTTTCGTTTTCCAACTTAATTATTTTAGGACAGTATTCATTTGCAATAAAATCATGATTAATTTTTTGCCAATTATAATCGTGATTTCTAAAAAGTTCGATATTATTTTTAAAAGTAATTTCAAAACTGCAACTTTGGTTTGTTTCAAACAAATCATTGTTTTCTAAAACGATTCTTTTTGAAAATTCATCAAAAAATACATTTTCGATTTTATTTTTAGTTAAAAATTTTATTGATGCTATCATTTGGTAAAATTGTCATGATTTTTTGCAATTTCTATAAAAAAATTAACACGATTTAATTTTTCTTGGTACAAAATTCTGTTTTTTTGTTGCATTTCTAGAAATTCAGCATCAGAAATTTTTTGATGCAATTTAATAATATTTTCGATAAAATTATCTGCACTCGAAATCAAACAATGTTCCTCCCAATTGATTAATTCTTGCATTGGCAACCTACTATCGGTGCTCAAAAAAACTGGAATTCGACCCATTGCAACTGTTTCATAAAATCGAACTGAAAAATTACCGCCACCTCTTTTGCAAAAAGTATATGGATTGTGGATTATATTTTGAAAAAAATCGTGTGTAGTTCTTTCTACTTCTTCTTTGGTTTTGGAACCGCCTCTGTACTCGTTTCTTAAAATAAAATCGGTTTCAAAATTTTGATTCCTTGCCATTTTTCTTAAAAACCAAAATCTTTTTATTGATGCTGGATAAAAATGCTGAAAATCTACAAATTCTTTTTTTGCCAAAATTTTAAAATTATAAACAACATAAGAAAATAATTCTCGTGAAAATTTTAACCAAGAACCACTGGCATTACCTACAAATCCAATTTTAATATTGGTTGATTTATTAATGAAATAAATTTCTTGATTACGGAAATGTTCAATTGGATCATCAATAAAACACGGCATTAGTACAGTGTTATTGGATAGTTTTGAGTCAAATCCGCTTGTTCGAAATATAGTAACTTCGCTGTTTCTATAGGACAAACCATTGTCGCCGCTGCTACAAGCCCAAATGCTTTTTTTGGCTTTTTTGGCATTTTCGATAAACAAATCTAATTTTTTAACCAATCCATTTTTGAAATAAAGTTCATTGCTAATGGGAACAATTGCTACATCGCAGTCCTCAATATTATCTGTAAAACAAAAATATTGCAATGTTTTTGGATTTTTTGAGAAATACATATCAAACAGCAATGGGAAAACACTTTTTCTGTATTGCTGGCTCAAAAATGTTTGATCTGAAAAAATTCTAATCATACTTGTAAAGTTTCACTACATTGTTGATGGCATTTCGCTCCCTTCGGGGTTTTCTTTGAAGGCGTAGCCGAAAAAGAAAACCCCGAAGGGAAAAGATAAAA
>JAYVIW010000077.1:0-115433 GCA_043769905.1 Bacteroidota bacterium | reverse complement strand
TTTTATCTTTTCCCTTCGGGGTTTTCTTTTTCGGCTACGCCTTCAAAGAAAACCCCGAAGGGAGCGAAATGCCATCAACAATGTAGTGAAACTTTACATCTACCGACAAAATTAATCAAAAATTTCTAAGTTTATTTTTTTATTTAAAATTAATTAGGAATGCACTGTTATTTTTTACGATTAAAATCTTTTACAATAATCGAGTTTAATTTTTTAAATAAATTTATATTTGTACAGAAATTAATAAAACAAATTATATGTCATTTTCAGATTTATTTGATAGCGAATTTAAAACAAGAAATAAAGGTCACTTTTCAGCAATTGTTCGCGTTGCATTAACAGATGAAGTTGTGTCTACTGAGGAAAAATTATTTCTAGAAAAACTGGCTTCAAAGTTAGAAATTTCAGAAGCCGAATATGCAGAAATTCTTGAGAACCCATTAAAATATCCAATAAATCCACCTTATTTGCATGAGCAAAGATTGGAAAGACTTTATGATTTAACGAGAATGGTTCATGTAGACCATCATATAGGTGACAAACAAAATTTATTGATAAGAAAATTTGCTGTTGCACTTGGTTTCAATGCCGATAATGTTAATTATATTGTTGACAAAGCCATGACTTTAATTGATAAAAAAGTAGATGTTGATACTTTTATAAATGAAATGGAAAACATGCACCGATAAGTTCAATTTTAGCATTAAATAAAAAAACGGATTGATATTTTTCAATTCGTTTTTTTATTGTTTTATGAAAACGAATATTTTTTTACTTTAAGTGATTTGTAAATCATCATAAAAAATTCTTCACGAGTAAATGGTCTTGGTAAATAATCTTTTACTCCAGCCTCTTTACATGATTTTTTTTCGTCAATGGTCTGGTTAGCACTTATTGCAATAATCGGTATTTTTGCAATTGATTTATTGGCATGTTGCTTAATTGTGTTTATCGCCGTTATCCCATCCATTATAGGCATATTCATATCCATCAGAATTAAATTGTAGTCGTTGTTTTCTATCATTTCAATAGCTTGAAGGCCGTTATCAGCAATATCTACAAAAAAACTACCATGATTGGCAAGCATTTTCATTATTAACAACTGATTAGTTTCGTTATTGTCAACCACTAGAACATTAATTTTTTTTGTAAAATCGATTGATAAAAATTCTTTTAATTCAATTTTTTTGTTTTTTGATGAAATTTCTAAGTCAATTTTAACGGGTACATTAAGTTCTATTACAGTTCCTTTCGTAAGAATTGATTTTAGTTTAATTGTTCCCTTCATTAATGTCACTATTTGTTGAACAATTGATAAACCTAAACCCAAACCATTTATTTCCTGGTCGTGCAGCCTTGTAAAACTCTCAAAGGCTAATGCCTTATTTCTAGATGAAAAGCCAATTCCTGTATCAGAAATTTGAATAAAAAGCCCCAATTTATCCGCTCGTCTGAAGCTTTCATTGATAATTAGTTTTACGCTACCTTTTTCGGTAAATTTTATTGCATTATCCATCGCATTAATGACAATTTGTAGCAATTTTACTCGATCTGCAATTAAATATCTAGGTATTTGACGGTCTATTTCAATTGACAAATCCAAATTTTTTGCCGCTGCTTTAACAAGATATATTTTTTCTATTTGATTGGCGAAATCCTGAAAATCAAAAGATTTGTTTTTTAATTTGAATTCTCCTGATTCTATACTAGAAATGTCCAATAAGTCGTCAACCATACCATTTAAGTGGCTGCTTGTTAGCGAAATCGTTTTAAGAATGTCTTTTTGAGTATAGCTGAGCTGCGAATTTTCTAGAATTTCCAAAAAACCAATTATTGATGCTATTGGCGTTCGCAAATCGTGACTAATGTTAGCCAGAAACTTATTTTTAAATTCTTTTTCAATCTTTAATTGTTGATTTTTTAATGCTTCTAATCTAAATTGTAAAATTGATTCGTTTTTTTCTTGAGCAATGTTTTGATAAAAACTGTAACGTGTTGTATAATCGAAAAAAATTAAAAATGGATGATCATCATTATTACCAGAATTGAAATAAACATCATAAGAACCTGAAACGTTATTAACTTCTAGGTGAATGCAATAATAAGTTTCTTCAAAATTATTATTTTTTAATAAATCTATAAAATTGGTTTCAAAAAAAGGATGTAAAAGTTCAATATTGGTATTGGAATTTATAGTAAATAGAAAATTATCAGATTCGATAATTGTACCTTTTTTGTTTAAAATTATAGTTTGAATTTTGTCTGCAAAATACTTATCTCGAATTTTTTGAATCATCATTTAAAATATTTTATTTGACAAATTTATGAATATTTGCTCAACATTTTCTGCTGTTTTAGCACTTGTTAAAAAATCTATTTCGATTTCCAAATCAAGTAATTCTTTTTTAAAGGCTTCAATGTCAATTAAATCGCATTTGTTGGCTACAATAATTATTGGAGTATTCGGATAATTTTTTTTTATAAATTTTATTTCTTCATTCAAGTTTTGATAGGTGTGTATTCTTGTCGGATCGATAACATATATAAATCCTGACGTTCCCATTAAGTAGGATGGTCTAACTGTTTTTACATCTTCTTTGCCTTCGATATCCCAAATTATTAGTGTTTTTTCAACGTCATTAACAATTAATTTTTTTTTTAAGATATGCACACCTATGGTTACTAAATAATCATCAGTAAATATATTTTGAACGAATCGGCGAATAAGTGAAGATTTACCCACGTTAAAATACCCTATTAATACTATTTTTTTGGAGTTACTCATTGATAAAAAATGATTGTAATTTCTCAGAAATTATTGATTTATTATTTATATTGTTTTTTATGACTTTATCTGCAAAATGCATCATTTTGTCTTGAACAATACTTTTAGTAGTATTGTCTATAATGCCTGAAATTACTGCAGCCATATAATAGCTTGAAAAATTTTGTATTTGAATGTTGTACAATTCATACTCTATATTTTCTAGACTTTGGTTGCCTGCAGAGAAGGCGTCTTCAACAAAACTTTTTATTGCGGTAAGCATTCCAGCAATCATGTCTTCATCAATTGTTTCGGTTACCGAATAGCTAGCAATAATTATACCCGAGCCTTTTTCAATAACAAACATTTGTAGTAATTGAGTTTTTACCATTTCACTCATTACTAAATCATTTTCAGAAATTCCAAAAAACAATGACTTAATTTTGCGTTTAAATTTTTTGACCGAAAACGTTTCCTGAACTTGATGATTAATTTTATCCGACAAAATTTTTATTTCTTGTTGAATGTATTTTTTTATCATTTTTCCAATAATCGGAAAAAGCGCATCAACCATTGTATCTTGAGAGTTTTTTATTTCAGATTTTAAAGTTTGGGTAATTGTTGGTCCTAATTTGGAAGGCATTGTTTTAATAAATGCATTTATTTTTTCATCAATAATTGGGCTTATTTTTTCCGATAAATTTTTATTGACATAAACAGCTTCTTCTAATAAATCAAGCTTTTTCAGAATTTTATGTGCAAAATCTCTGTCTTCAGTAAGAAGAAGTTCTCTTAGTTTTAGTATTTTCTCGGCATCAGTCATGAAATAGATTTTTTAATCTGTCATAATCTGGTCCCCTAAATTAATCAGCAAAGTGCCCAATAATTTTCTATCTACTTTATTGCGTTCCAAAGAACTAGCTTTGTCGTTTAAGGTATTTTCTAAATCGGTCAATCTAATATTTAAGTCAGTCGATAAATTATCGACTGTTGCATTCAACTCTTTACGTATATCTTCAATGTAATTGTCAAGCTCATCTTTTCTTTTGTCAATTAGTTTTTTTAGACTTTGAAAATCTTGATCAATTTGAACAATGTTCTCGCCAAATATTAAATTTTTAATAGCTTCCAATCGCTGTGAAGACTCTAAAGTGCCATTTAATGCTGCATCGTTTTGAGTTGATAAATTTTTTGACATAAGTTTTAGTTTAGAATACTTTAAGCAAAGTAACAATAAAAAAAATTAACATCTAACTTTTTTTCATAAATTCCTCTGCTTTTTCGACCATGTTGCTACTTCCACAAAAAAACGGCACCCTTTCGTGCAACTCGTTTGGTTTTATTTCCATAATTCTATTATAGCCGTTACTAGCTTTTCCGCCAGCTTGTTCTACTATAAATGCCATTGGGTTGCATTCATATAGTAATCTCAATTTTCCTTTCGGAGATTTGGTAGTTGTTGGATAAATATAAATACCGCCTTTAATCATGTTTCTGTGAATATCTGATACCAAACTACCAATATATCTCGATGTATATGGTCTATCTTCTTCCTCTAATTGACAATATTTTAAATAGTTTTTTACACCCTGAGGAAAATGAACATAATTGCCTTCATTGATAGAATAAATTGTTCCATCTTTTGAAAATTGCATGTTGGGGTGCGACAAATAAAATGTTCCAATTGCAGGATTTAAAGTAAAACCATTTACGCCATGACCCGTAGTGTAAACCAACATTGTCGATGTTCCATAAATAACATACCCTGCAGCAACTTGCTGTGTGCCAGGTTGCAAAAAATCTTCAATTGTAACTGGAGTTCCTATTGGTGTAACACGTCTATAAACAGAAAAAATTGTTCCAACTGACACATTGACATCAATATTTGACGAACCATCAAGTGGATCCATCAAAACTATATATTTATTATTATGATTATTATCCGAACCCGAAACAGTTATAAAATCATCATTTTCTTCTGATGCTATGCCGCAGACAATTTCGCGATTTATAAGTGTTTGAATAAAAACTTCATTGGCATAGACATCGAGTTTTTGTTGATCTTCGCCTTGTATATTTTGTTCTCCAGCGGCACCAACAAGATCAACTAATCCTGCTTTATTGACTTTGTAATTCACAACTTTGGCGGCTAATCTAATTGAATTGATAATTCTAGACAATTCGCCTGACGAATATTGAAAAGCATTTTGATTCTCAATGATGTATTCTCCTAGTGTTTTGTTGCGTTCTTCCATTTACGAAAAAAATATAGTTATTTTGCAAATGTCGGTATTTTTTTATTGGTTTTTATATTAAAAAAAATTATGTTTTTCTGAAAAGATATTTTTTTGTTAGATTTGTTAAGTAATAATAGGATAGGTTTAACAGCTTTTTGTTTTTATTAAAAATATTTAAATTATGCCTGACAGAATTTTGCTTATTGACGACCAACCGCAGAATTGTGAAGGTATTGCAAGTTTATTATTTTATTCAAATAAAAAGAAAATGGAGGTCGAAACTGTTAGTAGTTTACAAAACGCTCACCTATTAATTTACAGTAAAACTGAAAAAGATAATTTTGATTTAATATCTTTTGATATGTCTATGCCACCTTACCTAGAACAAAACTTAAAAAGCGGTGGAGATTTGGCCAAAATTGTTCGAAGAGATTTTCCTAAAATTAAAATACTAATTTCGTCAGGAATGTTAGATTTTGTTGATTTTATTGACTTGACAGAAACCATTAACCCTGAAGGTTTAATGAGTAAAAGTGATGTTTCAGGTATTGACATCATTCAATCTTTTGAACAAATTCTGGATGGCAATTTTTACAGAAGCAAACTAATGATAGACTATCAAAAAATGAATATTGAAAAAAGTCCACTTTCTGACCCAACTAATCTCAAGATTATAAAGATGTTGTCTAAAGGTTTCGGTATTAATTCTATTTCAAAAGCAACTTTTTTGGGAATTAGTGGAATAAAAAAAAGAAAAATAATTATCAAACAAGCCTTAGGAATTGAATCTGGAAACGACGAAGCCATTATTGCCGAAGCCATAAAACGAAAAATAATTAATGATTATTAAAAAAAGGTACTTTTAGTACCCAAATGTTAATTTCAGACCCTTTAACTTTGTAAAATCAACATTATAAACTTGATAATTAATTCTAAACAAAAACATTGCTTTGGCGTTAGTAGCTAATAACCACAAAGTAAACCTTGCAAGGATGTTCGTGTAAACAACTAATAGGGCGGAACAAATTAACTAAATAATTTCCTAGAGTTTTCGTCCTGACAAAGCCATTTGCTAAAAAGGAATAATTAACTAATAATTAAAAAATCATGAAAAAACAATTTATGTTGTGTGTTGGTATTTTGTTAGCAGCACTGTTTGTTGTCTCTTGTAGCAACAACGCCACCGAAAACCAACCAGCGGCAACACAAGCCGTTACCCCAGTTACCCCAGTTGCCAAAACTGCCAAAATGTTAAGTTTTGAAACTGCTTTGAAAGACTGGATGCAGTCGAAAAACCAAAGCAAAAACGCTGTACTAAATACCGACCGGATTGTAACTAAATCGTTAGACTTGCTGCAAGAAATTGGTGTCAATCCAAATGAAATTAATAGACGTCGAATTAACGCTAATGATGAGTTAGTATTGTTTACAATGGACGAATATTCCAAAAAACTAAGAGCCATGTATAATCAAAACAAACAATAAATAAGAAAAAATTAATTATAATTATCAGTTTGTTGGTTGTAAGTTTTGGTTTTTCTCAGAAAAGGTTAACCATTTATAATTATTCAAATGTTAGTCAAAAAGTTTACAGAATCCAAACAAAAGCAACTAGTGGTGCACCTTATCCTTTTTGCTATCATAATGGGTCAGCTGTTGGTTTAATTCCCGGAGCTTCATGTTTGCTTGTAAATTTGGGAAGTGCAACAAAATTTACTTTTAATTCCACAATACCAGCAAATTATATATATCCTATTACAAAATGGTACAGACAAGTAAATGCAATGACACTCCAAAATGTGACAAATATTACTATTTGGGGAAGTTTTTCAAGCAGTGCACAAGAATTTAATTTTGCCACTATTGTTGGTGGGAACATAAGCGCTAGCAATACAGTCATAGAATATGGAACGACAGGTGCTGGTGGCTTTCGTGCAGAATATGAAAGAGTTGTCTACTCACCTGGGAATTACGAAGATTTTATTATATTTACTGACCTTTAGAAAAACAATTATGAAAAATTTATTTATATTGATACTATTATTTTTTGGTTTAAATATTCAAGCCCAAAAAACTTTTAAAATTTTTAATTACACCGCAAATACAGTCACAATTCGAGATTTAGTAACCCGAAATTTCAACACAGCAACTTCTGTATTTTCTCTACCTGAGTTTCACAGCAAACCGAGTGGGCTTATTTCAATTGCTCCTTACAGCACTTACACATTACTAAATACAAGCAATTCAATAAGGTTTCCATTTTACGCTCCAGCTGCAACGGGAGGTAGTTTACCATTAATTAATACATGGGAAAGATCGACTACAGCAGGTAACACTGTTATGACAGGCACTGTAGCTTGGATTATTGGAAGTACTCAAGCTTTTTATTGGATAAATCTTGGCGTAGGTGCTAATGCGAAACAGGTTGGTGTTGGCGGTACGGGAGTTGCACCAGGACCATTAACAAGTAATGGCTGGACAGCAACTTATTCTTTAACTGGAACAGCGGCAGCTCCAGTTTATACTATTATAATTCAATAATTCTATAAACGGATAATTCTTAACTGATTATCCGTTTATTTTTCAAAATAAACTATTATGAAAAAACTATATTATATATTAATACTTTCAGCATTAAATAGTTTTTCCCAAAACTTTAATTTCCAACGTTCGTGGGGCACTTATTTTGGTGATCATCGATTTTTACTTCAAGATTCAAAGGTCGATAAAAACGGTGATCTATATATTGTTGGTGCTGTAAATAGTCAAAACCTACCAACCCCTGTTTTTTCAACACCAAATCCATTTAATTCAGCCTATAATGGTGGAGATGGAGATGGTTTTATAGTAAAATTTAATAACTTAGGACAGCTGGTTTGGGCAACTTATTTTGGAGGTAACGAAAATGATTCTATAAACGGAATTGATATAGATTCAAACAATAATATTTACATTGTAGGTTTAACTCAAAGTGCTTCAAACATTTCAACTCTAAATTCATTTCAACCAAATTACGGTGGTAATCAGGACTTTTTTATTGCAAAATTTTCACAAAACGGTTCATTAAACTGGAGTAGTTATTACGGTGGCAGTGATGGTGAAATAAGTTATCCCGGAAATGGTGGTAGTTCAACTTTAAAAAGATTACAAATTTGCCATAATAATGTAGATAGTTTTTATATTTCTGGCTACAGTTTAAGTAACGATTTGGGAACAATTGGTACTTTTCAACCCGATAGACAACAATCCCAATTTATTATTGCAAAATTCAAGAATAATGGCTCAAGGATATGGTGTACTTATTATGGTATAAACGGAAACTTTATTAATGCTTTAAGTGCTAACTCTACTAGCTTATATGTCAGGGGCTCAACCTTTGAATGTGCACCTCCACTAAATATTTTCAACTCTTACTATGGCACTATTGGTAGTTTTCAGCAAAACCCAAACTCTTGTATTAGTACATTCTTATCAAAATTCAATACCAATGGTGGTAGAGAATGGAGTACCTATTATCCATCAAATAAAGCATATACTAATAACGTAAAGGTATCTAATGATAAAATTTATATAGCTGGTACTAGCGCAAGCACAACTGCTGTAACAACTAGTGGCGCTTTTCAAGAAACCTCAACAACAAATATAAGCACAAGTCATTTAGTTCAATTTAATGAAAATGGAACTAGAAATTGGGGTACTTATTGTGGATTAAATTCTCCAAACGTTCTAATGCCTTACGGTAGTTTTAACTGCAATATAAGTTTAGATGAACAAAATAATGTTTATTTAACTGGCACTACGGGTTTAGATTCAAATATTGCAACCACAGGAGCATATCAGCTAAATAATTCTGCAACAGATGGATATGTTGCGAAATTTAATAATCAAGGACAAAAAATTTGGGGAACTTATTATGGAGGTAATAAACAGGAAACTGCAATGAATTGTCATCCTAATAATGATAATTTTTATATTGTCGGCAATACGGCAAGTACAACAGGCATGACAACAACAAATTGTTATCAAGAAAATTTACAAAATCTTGATCCAGACGATACAGATCCAGTTAATATTTTTATTGCCCACTTCGAGCCAAAGCCATTAAAAACAACAACTTTTGAGGATAAAAACTTAAAAATTTCCCCCAACCCAAACAACGGCGATTTTAACATCAACCTAGACAACAGCTTTAACGAAAATTTTGGTCTAGAAGTTTACAACATTCTGGGCGAACGCCTTCACTCACAAATAATTAACCAAAATCAAAACGAAATAAAAACCAACAACTTGTCAAAAGGCCTATATTTTGTAAAAATTTCTAAAAATGAGGCAGTTTGGAATGGTAAGGTTTTGGTTGAATAGCAAAATTGTAATTAAATAAAATCTATTTTCAGGACAAAGTTTCATATATACAGAACTTATTTTTACTTTTGTTAAAAATATAAAACTATGAAAACAAAAACATTATTACTCGTATTTATTATTTCATTATTATCCTTAAACACTACAAGTGCTCAAATCAATCTTGGTGAACGAGCCCTCGGCGCATTATCAAACGCAGTAAAAGGTTTCACTTTTTCTGATGAAGATGCTGCTAATTTATCGCGAGAGGCTGTTGCAAAAATGGATATGGAAAACCCTGTTGCTGCTGCGAACGATCCATATACAAAAAGACTTATTAGTGTTTTTGGAAAACATGCCAACGAAGGCGGATTGAAACTTAATTTCAAAGTTTACAAAACCAAAGATATTAATGCTTTTGCATGTGCGGACGGAAGCGTAAGAGTTTTTTCAGGGCTTATGGATGCAATGGACGATAACGAACTGCTAGCAGTAATAGGTCACGAAATAGGTCATGTTGCTAATAGTGACTCAAAAGACGGCATGAGAGCAGCTTATAAAAAAGCAGCTTTGATTGATGCTGTTGGTTCACAATCTGACAAAGTTGCAGCAATAACCGATAGTCAATTGGGACAATTGGGTAGTGCCATGTTGGATAGCCGTCATAGTCGCAGCCAAGAAACTGATGCGGATACTTTTTCTTATGATTTTATGAAAAAAAATGGTTATAACGTTAATGCAGTAGAGTCGGCATTTACTATTCTTGCTAACATGAGCAAAGGAGCGCAAAGCGATTTTATATCACAAATGATGTCATCGCATCCAGACGCAAGTGAGCGTGCAGCTATTGCCAAATCTCGCGCCGAGGCAGATGGTTTATATAAACCTTATGTAAAACAGGTTCTAGGCAAAGCAACCAAAACTGCAACAAAAAAAGTTGTTAAAAAGAAAAAATAATTTTGAAAACAAATATCCGTAAAGGAAATATACACGATATGCCAGCTGTTTTAGATTTGATAAAAGAGTTGGCTATCTTTGAAAAAGAACCAACTGCAGTTGTTTCAACAGTTCACGATTTAGAACGGGATGGTTTTTGCGACAAACCTTTGTTTTACACTTTCGTAGCCGAAATAAATCATGAAATTGTTGGAGTTGCACTTTATTATTATCGATACTCAACCTGGAAAGGCAAGACAATTCATCTTGAAGATTTAATTGTTAAAGAAAATAGGCGTGGTTCAGGTTGCGGTTTAGCACTTTATTCAGAAATCATAAAACAAGCCAAGCTTGATAAAGTAAGACGCGTTGAATGGAATGTTCTTAACTGGAACCAGTCTGCAATTGATTTTTACGAAAAGTCAGGTGCCAAAGTCCTACATGATTGGTCTAACGTGCAAATGGACGAGGCGGGAATTGATGCTTTTTTGAGCCGTTAAAAATTCAATTAACGAAATGATAATTTTAAAATTAATTTATAGGTAAAATGCTTTATTGATTAAGGCTTTTACCTATTTTTTTTTAAAATAGTAGTGATTTTGTGAAAGGATTATAGAAGTTCTATTTTCTTCAAATATTTAATAAGAAAGGTTTAATTTTTTTAATTTCAATTTCAAAAAATTCTATATTGTTGTATCGATTTTATTAAATTTGTAACATGAAATTTAATTTATTACAAAATATATACAACCCCACAGATTTACGAAAACTTGAACCCAATCAATTGCCTTTTTTGGCACAAGAGCTTCGTGATTTTATCATCAATATTGTTGCTGTAAAAGAAGGACATTTAGGTGCCAGTTTAGGCGTTGTTGAGCTAACAATTGGTTTACATTATGTATTTAACACTCCAAATGATTTATTGGTTTGGGACGTAGGTCACCAAGCTTATGGTCATAAAATATTGACAGAACGTCGAGAAATATTTCATACAAATAGACAATTTGGAGGTGTGTCGGGCTTTCCAAAACGTTCCGAAAGTGAATATGACACTTTTGGTGTGGGGCATTCATCAACATCTATTTCTGCTGCTCTTGGCATGGCAATCGCTTCGCAATTAAAAGGCGATTTCGACAAAAACCACATTGCAGTTATTGGCGACGCATCAATAGCCAGCGGAATGGCCTTTGAAGGGTTGAATCATGCAGGGGTTACAAGTGCCAACTTATTGGTTATTTTAAATGACAATGCAATTGGCATTGACCCAAGTGTTGGTGCACTTAAAAACTATTTTACATCGGTCAAGGACGGTAAAAATCATATAGAGAACAACATCATCAAATCATTAAATTTTGATTATTTTGGGCCAATTGACGGTCATGATATTTTTAAAATTATTGAGGAGTTGAACCGTTTGAAACAAATTAAAGGACCCAAATTTTTGCATATTATTACCACCAAAGGCAAAGGTTTGCAACAAGCTGAAGACAATCAAGTTGTTTATCATGCACCAGGAAAATTTGATGCCGATACGGGTGAAATTATTCAAAAAAACAACGAACATTTACCACCAAAATATCAAGATGTTTTTGGATTGACAATTTTAGATCTCGCCAAGGCAAATAAAAAAATTATAGGAATTACGCCAGCAATGCCGTCAGGAAGTTCGCTCAAATTTATGATGGATGTTTTTCCAAATCGCGCATTTGATGTAGGGATTGCCGAACAACACGCCGTTACGCTTGCCGCTGGAATGGCAACTCAAGGAATGGTAGTTTTTTGCAATATTTATTCTACGTTTTTGCAACGTGCCTATGACCAAGTGATTCATGATGTAGCCTTACAAAACTTGCCAGTTATTTTCTGCCTTGATCGGGCGGGTTTAGTTGGCGAAGATGGTGCCACGCACCATGGTGTTTTTGATCTGAGTTATTTGTCTTGCATTCCAAACCTAATTATTTATGCACCGATTAACGAAATTGAGCTTCAAAACATGCTCTATACTGCATCATTAGGATTGAAAAAACCAATTGCTATTAGATACCCTCGTGGTCGTGGCGTTATAACTGATTGGAAAAAAAATTATTTTGGCAAATATCAAAAAATCGAAATCGGGAAAGCCAATTGTTTAAAAGTCGGGTCAAGAATTGCAGTTTTATCAACAGGAACGATAGGCAACAATGTGATTGCGGCCTTTGATAAATTAAAAAACAAAGACAACTTTTCTCATTATGATTTTCCGTTTGTGAAACCTCTGGACGAAAAATTATTGAAAGAAATTTTCATGAAATATGATCAAATTGTTACAGTCGAAGAAAATGTCATATCGGGTGGATTTGGTGCTACAATCAACCAGTATTTTTTGAATAATAAACTCACAATTCTCATAAAAAACATAGGAATTCCTGACGATTTCATAGAACACGGAACGGTTGATGAACTCCAAAAAATTTGCAAAATAGATGCAGGTAGTATTGCTGATGTTTTGAATAAATTTTAAGAAATTTCAAACATATCCATATCATTTAAAAAACCTAATTTTTTTCGCGTTGCTAACATTTTTATTTTGTTAATATTTGCAATAAAAACACCTTCTTTTTGTTGTGGTTCTATAATACTATTACCCAAAAAATCAACAATTTGGCTGTGACCAACGTATTCTTGATTGTTATTGTCAGTGCCAATTCTGTTTACGCCAATAGTGTAACAAATATTTTCTATCGCCCTGGCTTTTAGCAAGATGTCCCAAGCATTTATTCGGGTCTTTGGCCAATTAGCAACATAAATTAGTACATCATAATTTTCTTTATTTCTACAAAATGAAGGAAAACGCAGGTCATAACATATCTGTAAACAAAATTTGAAATTTTTGAAGTCGACGATAGTTTTTTTGTTTCCAGCTTTATAAACTTTGTTTTCGCCAGCCAAAGTAAAAAGATGTTTTTTATCATAAAAATCAATATTTCCATTAGGAAAAATAAAGATCATTCGGTTATAGAAATTATTATTTTCTTTAATAACCAAACTACCAGTTATAGCACAATTTTTAACTTTTGCCAATGATGTTAATAATCGAATGGTTTTGCCATTCATAGTTTCTGCAACCGATTCAGGGTGCATTGTGAAGCCTGACGTAAACATTTCAGGCAAAACTATCAAATCAACATTTTCAGAAATTGAATTGATTTTTTGTTCAAATTGTTTTTGGTTATCGGTCGAGTTTTCCCAAAAAAGTTGAGTTTGAATAATTGCAATTTTCATTTTATAAAAATAAGAAAATATTTTACACCATTTTTAAAACTGATTTATAGAATTTAAATCCTAATATTGTTTATGCAAGCCAAGTCCAAAAATTAAACCAGCACCGACATAACTTTGTTTAGAAATGTTGCCCAGTATTTTAAAACCAAAACTTCGACCAAAACTTGTTGGTTTGCCAATAGGAATTAGACCATAAAAAATCCTATAACGTTCTTTTTGAGAATTGAACCATCGCACTTCTGCTTCAAACGGAAAACCTAAAAAATTTTCAGAACTTGTAGTTATTTGGTTTGCTGGAACGTTTGATAATAAGGTATTGTTGTTGTAATCATAACTATATTTTTCATAATTATTATAAGATAATCCGCCAGAAAAACTATATGATTTGTTATCATTAATAAATCTTTTTCCATATAACAATGCCATTTCATTGTTTGTAGATCTTGTAATAAATATTGGAAAAAAAACAAACCAAGTAGTCTTTAAATCAGCATTTTCGATATATCGTAATGAAAATAAATCATTTTTATTCTGAAAATTTAACGCACCACCTATAAAAAGGGTGCCTGCTCCGCTCAATTCCATAGAAGGCCCTAAAATTAAATCAGCATAAATTACAGGGTTGCTTTTTGCTTTTCTTTGTTCATTTATTTTTTCTTGTGATAATATTGACAAAGAAAATAGATATAGGAGTGCAAAAATATTTTTCATAAATGATTTTGATTTTAATCCTATAAAAATAGTATTTATTTTAGAACATTTCTAAATTAGATCGATGTAATTGTCTTCTAAATAAAATGGCATTCTTGAAAGATATTGCGCTAGAAATTAAAATGATAAATCCGATAAATTTTGTTGATTGCTTTTATTAGATCTTGTATATTATAGTTTTTTTTATTTTGGTTTAAAATGATTCTTTTTTAAGATTGTTTAGTTATTCAATTTCTAAATATTTTTAGTCATAGTTTGTTAAAAAAAGAATAATAATAATGATTACTTAAGTTTGTAATGTGTTTTTGAAAAGCCTTAATCATTTTTTAACAATCAAATCAATTGGTAAGACACAATTTTTTTGATGTTCTATATATTTGTTTTAAAATTAGCTTTCCACGATATATAAAAAAACGCAAACAAAAATTAATTTTGAATGCGTTTTTTATTTTAAAATCTGTTACCTAAAAAGCTACTTTACCAAACTCGCACCTAAATATTCACGATTCATTTGAGCAATATATTCAAGCGATATTCCTTTTGGGCATTCAACTTCGCAAGCACCAGTATTGGTACAATTTCCGAAACCTTCGGCATCCATTTGGGCAACCATGCTCAAAACTCTATCCGTAGCTTCTACTTTTCCTTGAGGTAACAATGCAAATTGCGAAACTTTGGCAGAAACAAACAACATTGCCGAAGCGTTTTTGCAAGTTGCTACGCAAGCGCCACAACCAATGCAGGTTGCTGCATCAAAAGCTCGATCAGCATCATGCTTTTCAATCGGAATAGTGTTAGCATCGATTGTATTTCCAGAGGTATTTACAGATATAAAACCACCAGCTTGTTGAATTCTGTCAAATGAACTTCTATTTACTACTAGATCCTTAATTACTGGAAATGCCTTAGCACGCCATGGTTCAATTGTAATAGTGTCGCCATCTTTGAATTTTCGCATGTGCAATTGGCATGTTGTTACCAATCTATCGGGGCCGTGTGCTTCTCCATTGATAAATAAAGAACACATTCCGCAAATTCCTTCGCGACAATCGTGGTCAAAAGCAACAGTATCGCTTCCTTTTTCGATTAATTGGTCGTTCAAAATATCTAACATTTCCAAGAAAGACATGTCTGGTTCGATATGGTCAACAGTATAATCTACCATTTTTCCTGCTGCACTAGCGTTTTCTTGACGCCATATTTTTAAATTTAGTTTCATGCTGTATTGTGTGAAAGTTTTTAAATCAAAACTAGTTATATTATTTTATATAAATATTTCTGGTTTGCGACAATTTTATTTATAACTTCTTTGTACTAATTTAACATTCTCAAATTTCAATTCTTCTTTATGCAAAACCGCATCAGACGGCTTTCCTTTGTATTCCCATGCGGCTACGTAAGCAAAATTCTCGTCATCTCGCTGTGCTTCTCCATCTGGTGTTTGATATTCTTCACGGAAGTGTCCACCACAAGATTCGTTTCTATGCAAGGCATCTTTGGCAAAAAGCTCACCTAATTCTAAAAAGTCAGCAACTCTTAACGCTTTTGCTAGTTCTGGATTAAAACTATCCTTATTTCCAGGAATACGAACATCTTTGTAGAACTCTTCACGAATTTGAGCAATTTCAGACATGGCATCTTTCAATCCTGCTTCGTTTCGTGCCATTCCAACTTGATTCCACATGATTTTTCCTAATTTTTTATGAAAATAATCTGCAGGTTTTGTTCCGCCGTTATTCATTAAAGCGTCAATCTGAGCATTTACATTGGCTTCTGCGGCATCAAACTCGGGAGAATCGGTTGGAATAGTTCCCATTTTGATATCCGGTGCTAAATAATCACCTATTGTATAAGGTAGAACAAAATAGCCATCTGCCAACCCCTGCATCAATGCAGATGCACCCAATCTGTTTGCACCATGGTCTGAGAAATTTGATTCCCCAATTGAAAAACAACCCGGAATTGTAGTTTGCAAATTATAGTCGACCCAAGTTCCACCCATTGTATAATGCACCGCTGGATAAATCATCATTGGTGTTGTATATGGATCTTCGTCGACAATTTTTTCGTACATCTGAAATAAGTTACCGTATTTGTTTGCAACAACTTCAGTTCCTAATTTTTGAATTAATTTATCATCATTATGATCCAAACCTTTAACTTGAACTTGGTCGTTTCCATATCTTATTATTGCAGCAGCAAAATCTAAGTAAACAGCTTCACCAGTTTTGTTGATTCCAAAACCTGCATCGCATCGTTCTTTGGCTGCTCGCGAGGCAATATCTCTTGGAACTAAGTTTCCGAATGCAGGATAACGACGTTCCAAAAAGTAATCTCTATCTTCTTCTTTTAATTGTGTTGGCTTTAGTTTCCCTTCACGAATTGCTTGTGCATCTTCTAGTTTTGCAGGAACCCAAATACGTCCGTCATTACGCAAAGATTCTGACATTAAAGTTAGTTTTGCTTGATGATCGCCCGAAACTGGAATACATGTTGGATGAATTTGTGTGTAGCACGGATTTGCAAAAAATGCGCCACGTTTATGGATTTTCCAAGCTGCTGTAACATTACTTCCCATAGCATTTGTTGATAAGAAAAATACATTGCCATATCCACCAGATGCTATAACAACTGCGTGAGCGGAATGACGTTCGATTTTGCCTGATACTAAATCCCGCGCGATAATTCCGCGTGCTTTACCGTTTACAATAACTAAATCCAACATTTCGTGACGGTTGTGCATTTTTATTTTTCCACGACCTATCTGACGGTTCATCGCCGAATATGCACCCAATAAAAGTTGTTGGCCAGTTTGCCCTTTGGCATAAAAAGTTCTTGAAACCAAAGTTCCTCCAAATGAACGGTTGTCCAAAAGTCCACCATATTCGCGGGCAAAAGGTACACCTTGAGCCACACATTGGTCAATAATGTTGGTAGAAACTTCTGCCAAACGGTGAACATTGGCTTCGCGGGCACGGTAATCGCCACCCTTGACGGTATCATAAAACAGTCGGAAAGTGGAATCTCCGTCTCCTTGATAATTTTTTGCAGCATTGATTCCACCTTGCGCAGCAATTGAGTGCGCGCGTCGAGGTGAATCTTGAAAACAAAACGCTTTGACATTATAACCTAACTCTGCCAGCGTTGCTGCTGCAGATCCGCCTGCAAGACCAGTTCCTACAACAATAATATCTAAATTACGCTTGTTGGCAGGGTTTACCAGATTGATGTGATTTTTGTAATTGGTCCATTTGTCTGAAATGGCGCCACTTGGAATTTTTGAATCTAATGCCATAAACTTTTGTTTATATATTAAGAAAAATTATTATGTCTTTTGAAAATGGAATATTAAAGTATTCGATTTTTTATTTTCAACGATTTATAGGTTTAATTTTTTAATGCGAAAAATGATGTACCAATGCAACTATGCAAAACATAAACGGGACAAAAACTGCAAATGCATATGAAAAATGCTGTAATCCTTTTGAATATTTGTTGTTAAAGCCAACTGATTGAAATGATGAACTGAAGCCGTGCCACAAATGCAAAGCCAATAAAATGTTTGCCAAACAGTAAATTCCAGTACGAATTGGATCAACAAATTTGTGTTGAAGTTCTGTATAATATCTATCTTCGATAGGTACGTTTTGAGAAATATATTTATAATCCATTTCTGGAATCCAAAAATCATAAAAATGCAATCCTAAAAAAGCCAATATTACCAATCCAGAAATAATCATGTTTCTAGACATCCACGAAGCATTTGCAGCACCATTATAACTGGCATAGCCAATAGGTCTTGCTGACCGATTTTGAAATTGTAGCACAAATCCCATAACAAAATGAAAAATTACTCCAAAAATCAAAATAGGCTGAATAACGAACTGAACTAAAGGATTGTAACCCATAAAATGCGAAATGGCATTGAATGTTTCGAATCCGAAAAGCGAGGTTGAATTGATGAAACAATGTTGTGCTAAAAATAAAATTAAGAAAAGTCCAGAAAGCGCCATTGCAACTTTTCTAGCAATAGAAGACTTTAATAACGTAGAATTGGCCATAATGTTAAGATTGATTTTTTAATTATTTACAAAAATAAGTCAATTTGTAAAATACTACAACCTTTTCGCATTAATTTATAATCATTTTAAATCAGCTTTAACTTCTGTTTAATCGATGTTATGAATTGCCCAATGAAAATCGTTTTGAAGTACTTTAGTTTGTTGCCAATTATGTGCTTTTGCAACAATTTTTAAACCTCCGAAATCAAGCTACAAAATACTGACTTTCCGATAATATTTTAAAGTTAACAATTTTGCTCTTTAATTGATAATTTGCAATTTTCAGTTAATTATTTAATGCAAAAAAATTGTCTTTTTGTTTATCTTCTAAGTTTTCGGGTATTAAATAATTTTTTCGATGAACAAAAATTCTAATTATTTGATAGCATGATTTTTTTTGATTGCTATCAACTACTTGATATACGTCAATTATTTATTTTATTTAGTATAACTAGGAATTAATCCTCGTAATCCCATATCCACAACTTGCTCGTTAATTGCTGGTTCAAATTTCCCATCGAATGTAACTTCTTTCCATTCAAAACTTTTATTTATTGACAATGACAAAGTAATGTTTACATCTTGGGTTTCGCTGCTAGTTATTAATAAATTATTTGCAAATTTACCCGTAACTACGCAAGATCCAGCAGGAATTGGGGAGCTTGAAGCAATTGGGTTGGGTACAGTTGTCGCGTTGGCAGGGGCCTGTCCATAAGATGAGTAGGCTCCATTATTCAAAGCAAATAACCAAAAACCTTGCAATTTGTTGGCATTTATTGGAAAAAAATTGTTTCCGATAGTCTGATTGCCGATATAGGTATTGAAGCCAACAAAACTTGCTAATGTTGCTGGATAATCTTCGTTTAAATTACGAATAGAGATGCTAAAATTTTGATACGATAACGAAACCCTTACATATTGATAGCTGCCAACTGATAAATTTTTTAATGGAATTTTCAAAAATATTTCGTCCTGAGTTACAATTTTTGACTGGCTAAAATCAATCGCCACTGCTCCACCAATTGTTGTTTCAGGAGCGTGGTACAAAACTGCTCCTTTACCTAATTGCGTATTTGCACTGGGCGCCAACTCGAAATAATGAGCCGAAATGCTATTAAAATTTGGTGTTTGACCAGCATTTGTTACAGGAATAACGCTAGATTGTCCTAAATTATTTAATCTTTCTTGGTCTGGATCAAATTTAAATTTTACAATCAAACTTGGTTCATCTAAGGTTACGTCATTATTGTCTTCTTTGGAACATGAAAATATGCTAAAAATTACAAGCAATATTAGGAGTAAAACTGACTTATTTTTCATGATTGAGCGTCTTTGGTTTTCAAACGATAAAATTAAGCTTTTATTGTGAATTTTTGCTAATAACTTATTACTTTTGAAAATAAAATTCAATCATAAAATAATTAATCTTTTGTCATTATGAAATACCATCAAATAGACGCGCAACTGTTTATCAAAAACCGAGCAAAATTCGTTTCACAAATGAAACCCAATAGTGTTGCAGTATTCAATTCTAATGATTTGTACCCAGTTTCTGCCGATAGTCATTTGCCGTTTGCACAACATCGAGACATTTTATATTTATCTGGCGTGGACCAAGAAGAAAGTATTTTGTTGCTTTTTCCTGATGCTCCATATGAAAATTTAAAAGAAATTTTATTTCTGAAAGAAACCAATGATCACATTGCAGTGTGGGAAGGCGAGAAGTTAACCAAAGCGCGGGCGTTGGAAGTTTCAGGAATAAAAACTATTTTTTGGTTACAAGATTTCCATAAAACATTAAAAGAGGTTATGTCTTATGCTGAGATTATGTATATAAATACTAATGAACATTATCGCGCAGTTGTTGAAACAGAAACTCGTGAAGCCCGATTTGTAAAATGGTGGAAAGAAAATTATCCAGCACATCAAGTTGCCAAATCGAACCCTATTTTGCAGCGAATTCGATCAGTTAAAGAGTCTGAAGAAATAGATTTGATTCAAAACGCTTGTAATATTACCGAAAAAGGTTACCGCAGGTTATTGTCATTTGTGAAACCAAATGTAATGGAATATGAAATTGAAGCCGAATTATCTCACGAATTTCTTAGAAATCGTTCCAAAGGTTTTGCTTACACGCCAATAATTGCTTCCGGTTACAACGCCAACGTCTTGCATTATATTGAAAACAACCAAAAATGCAAAAGTGGCGATTTAATTTTGCTGGATGTTGGAGCGGAATATGCCAATTATTCTAGCGACATGACCAGAATGATTCCAGTTTCAGGGCGATTTTCTGACCGACAAAAAGCAGTTTACCAAGCAGTTTTGAATGTTAAAAACGAAGCTACCAAAATGCTTATTCCAGGCACTTTATGGAAACAATACCAAGTAGAAGTTGGAAAAATAATGACCTCGGAATTATTAAATCTAGGTTTGATTGATAAAGCCGATGTTCAAAACGAAAATCCAGAATGGCCAGCTTATAAAAAATATTTCATGCACGGAACGTCGCACCATTTGGGCATGGATACGCACGATTATGGCCTGTTACACGAACCAATGAAACCCAATATGGTCTTTACTGTCGAACCAGGTATTTATATTCCAGCCGAAGGTTTCGGGATTCGTCTTGAAGATGATGTTGTTATTCAAGAAAATGGAGAACCATTTAATTTGATGCGAAATATTCCAATTGAAATCGATGAGATTGAAAGTTTGATGAACTAGTTGTCATTTCTTCGCTTTCGATTTTGATATAAAACATAATTTTAGAGTAAGGACAAATAATTAAATATATCAAAATTGATTGCGTCAACTTTCGTAGAAATTTTTCTCACTTGTATTTATAATTGTTGAATTTATTGTTATGAATTAGTTGAAAATTAGCTTTTAAAGTTTGCAGCTTGAAATTTAGGATAGTATTTTTACAAACACTTAATTTATAAATTGTTAAATATTTTTTTTTGTTAAGTAAAAGTTGTATTATTGTAAAAAATTTTGTTTTTTTATTTAAAAAACCTAAAAATTAAACTATGAAAAAAATTACCCTATTATTTGCATTTTATTTGTTTTCAACAATTGCCAATGCACAAATTCCTAATGGAAGCGTTGCTCCAAACTTTACAGTTACAGATATTAATGGTGTCTCACACACATTATCAACTTATTTGGCAGCAGGAAAAACAGTCATTATGGATGTATCAACAACATGGTGTGTTTATTGTTGGGATTACCACAAGACCAAAGCACTTGAAGATTTATACCAAAGTTACGGTCCAGGAGGTTCTAATGAGGTAATTGTTTTGTTTATTGAGGCGGATCCTAACACCAATCTTGCTGATTTGCAAGGAACTACCGCAGGTACTAAAGGAAACTGGATTGCAGGTACATCTTATCCAATAATTGATGGATCAAACATTAAAACACTTTACCAAGTGAGCGGTTTTCCAACATTATTTAGAATTTGCCCGAATGGTTTAGTTTCGGAAATTTCAACTAGTACCGCCAACTCAATTAGAGGAAACATCATTACAAATTGCGCTGTTGCTTTAACAGGAGTTCAAAACCATGTTGAATGTTTAGATTCAGCAGATTCTTTTTGTTCTACAACAGGAATACCAAATGCAAAAATCAAAAATCTTGGAGCCAACACAATTACATCTGCAACATTGAACCTAAAAGAAAATGGTGTTATTGTTGACACAAAGGCTTACACAGGAAGTATACTTAGACTTACCACGAGAACAATTCCATTTAACTCAAGGGTATTAAATCCAGTAGCAAATTATACTGTTGAGGTTGCAAATGTTAACAATGCACCAATCTTCAATAGTGCTTTTGCAACTGCTGATTTAGACATTGCTGTTGCACAAGAAATTCCTGAAACACTAAATGCCGTTATCAAAATTAAGACGGACGGTTATCCAGCAGAAATGACCTGGAATATTACAAACAGTTTAAATGCTATTGTTGCTAGTGGTGGTCCATATGTTGGAGCAGGAGGAACCAACGCTGGTGGTCCAGATGCTAATACAACCAAAACAGTTAATGCTGTTTTATCAGCTAGCGAGTGTTATACTGTAACCTTGAATGATGGTTTTGGCGATGGATGGTCTGTTACAAATGGATTACAAATTTTTGATGCTAATAATGTATTATTATATAACCTACCAGCTGGTAATTTTGGATATCAATTATTAAAGAAAAATGCATTTAAAACTGCTGCATCATTGGCAACAGTTAGTAACGTTTTAAATAATATAAGTTTGTATCCAAATCCATCAAACGGTATTTTTCAATTAGAAACAGTAAATCCAGTTCAAGTATCAGTAACTGATATCTTAGGTAAAACAGTTTTTGTTACTAATCAAGCTTCAACTAGCACAAATATCAATTTGACAAGTTTAGAAAAAGGAGTTTATTTAGCCAAAATTGTTGGAGATAACATCAATACTATCGAAAAATTAATCCTTAAATAATTCCGAATGAAAAATTTATTTATTCTATTTTTGTTAGTTGCCTATAATAGTTTTGCGCAATTGTCTGTTAGAAAAGTTGATAATACAATCATTAACACTGGAGATACTTTTAACTTTAATCAATTAACTGATCCTGAAGCTTATTTGGGAATAAAAGTTTTTAATACTAGTTTGGTTGATGACATAAATGTAAAAATAAAAGTAGAAAGCATTACCAATGCAAATGGAACCGACGTTCAGTTGTGTTTTGGAAATTTATGTTTTGGCACAATCATCGCTGGTAATAACTATCCAAATTTGCCTATAACGCTTTCACCAGGGCAGTCCAATGGTAGATTTGACCACTTTATTAATTTTAATTCTGGAACAGTTTCAGGGGTTGATGTAATTTATGTTTTTAAATTTTATTTAGTCGATGGTAACGGTACTGAAATAGGAAATTCTGTAACATTTAGCTACAAATACAATCCTAACTTGTCATCGAGTAACTTTGAAAGTGAATCAAAAAAAGTAAAATTTTATCCAAATCCTTCAAGCGGAATTTTGAAAATCGATACGGAAAGTCAATTAAAAATTTCGGTAACCAATCTTATTGGAAAAGTTGTATATACTAATGATTCTGTTGTAAATAATACAAACATTGATTTATCAAATCTTCAAAAAGGAATATATTTAGTAAATGTGGTTGGCGAAAATACCAACACAACCGAAAAATTAATATTGAATTAAACAATATCAATTTTAATTAAAACAGCAAAACCATCTAAAAATTTTAGATGGTTTTTTTATAATAATTAAGATACTACTTTTGTTATGTTTACGTTTAATATTTATCGCTAATAAAAGTCACCGTTTTATATGTTCAAAAAAATATTTTTATTGTTAATATTAATTAGTTCTGGTGCATTTGCCCAGCAAAATAATACTAATTTTATTTCAAAAAAAATAGTTTTTTCAAATGACACTATTCGGTTAGAAAAAAATAGTATTGACAGTAAAAATTTTGAATTATTAGACAGTAAAAACCAAATAATTCCTACAATTTTTTATCAATTAAGTACAGCTAACGCAACAATATTGTTTAATAAAAATTATAGAAAACAAACAGACTCTTTGATTGTAAAATATTTTAAATTTTCGGATTATTTGACCCAAGAATACAGCATTTATGACAGCAATAGGTTAGTTAACAACGATGTAGGTAAAACCAATTTGTACAAAATAGACAATGCAGACGCAAAAAAAAGCACGCCATTTAACGGGTTGAATACTTCAGGAAGCATCACGCGAGGTTTGACAATAGGTAATAATCAAAACTCGGTAGTGAACTCAAACCTTGATCTTCAAATAACAGGAAAATTATCCAATAATTTGAATATCAGAGCATCAATCCAAGACAGCAACATTCCGTCACAAAATGCTGGATATTCACAAAAATTAGACCAGTTTGATCAAATTTTTATAGAGCTTTTTTCTGATAAATGGAACATGCGGGCTGGCGATTTATTTTTAGAAAATAGAAAGTCAAAATTTTTGAATTTCAATAAAAAAGTGCAAGGCTTATCGACTAATTTTAGTTTTGGAATGCCCGAAAAAAAGACTGAGGTTTTTGCAGCAGCAGCACTCGTTCGCGGTCAATATGCTAAAAGTAATTTTGTTGGTCAAGAAGGTAATCAAGGACCTTACAAATTAAGAGGAAGCAATGGAGAGCTTTACATTTTAGTAATTTCTGGCTCTGAAAGCGTTTTTGTAAACGGAATTTTGCTAAAGCGTGGCGAAAACAATGATTATATAATAGATTATAACGCTGGTGAAATAAAATTCACATCATTATTTGCTATAACATCAGAAATGAGAATTGTAGTAGAATATCAATTTAGCGATAGAAATTTCACCAGGTTTGTAACTAATGCTGGTGCCAATCATGAACAGAAAAAATGGTCAATTGGTAGTTATTTATATTCAGAAAATGATTTGAAAGATCAATCTTTGCAACAACAGTTGACAGAAAATCAGGCAGAGGTTCTAAAAAATGCTGGCGATAATACCAATTTGATGAATGCTGAATCTGCGTTTGAAGATACTTTCTCCAACAACAAGGTGCTGTATAAAAAAATAGCTGTTGGTACTGTTACTTTCTATGAATATTCTAATTTAGAAACTGAAATATTGTTCAATGTTAGATTTAGCTTTGTTGGCAACAACGCAGGGAACTATATTTTGAAAAACAATAATGCTACTGGTAAAATTTACGAATATATTGCACCTGTCGCTGGAGTTTCACAAGGTAATTATGAGCCAGTAACCAGACTAATTGCACCAACCAAAATTCAAATTGCCACTGTTATTGGCAAAATAAATCCGACGGCTAAAACCAATATCGATTTTGAATTAGGAATCAGCAACAATGACAAAAATTTATTTTCAAGTATTGATGATGCTGACAATCAAGGGTTAGCAGGTAAAATGAATTTGAAACAAAGATTAATATCGAAAAAATGGATGCTTGATGCATTTGCAAATTATCAAATTATCCAAAAAAACTTTAAGACAATTGAACGTCTTTTTACAATAGAGTTTAATAGAGATTGGAATTTAACGTCATTCTCGGGCAATCAATCTTATTTGGTGTCGGGGTTGATTTTTGAGTTACCCGAAAAATCAAAACTTATTTATCAACTCGAAAATCTTAGTTTTTCAAATAGTTTTTTAGGAAATCGACATGTTTTGAATGGTTTTGCAAATTTTAAAAATTTAAATTTCGCTACCAATAACAGTTATTTAACAAGCAATGGAAATTTTTCTGAAACACGGTTTGTAAGAAGCCAAACGCAAATAAAATATAATTTCAAAAAAAATTGGATTGGTTCGGATTTCAGACTTGAAGACAATAAAGAAAAATTAAAAGCTGACAATTTATTGTCTGTCTTGAGCCAAAGATTCTCGGAATTTGGTTTTTTTGTTGGTCGTGGAGATTCGACCAAAGTATTTGCAGAAATTGGTTTTCTGAAGAGAATAAACGACAGCTTGCAAAACAATTTTGTAAAACGGGTCAATCAATCCAATTCATTTTATTTAAAATCAAAACTTTTAAAAACCGATAAAGCTGATTTATCTTTATTTATAAATTATAGAATTTTAAATTTTGAAAATCCATTAATCAAGAACCAAAACTCATTAAATTCAAGATTGATTTATAATGATAAATTTTTTAAAAATTTGGTGCAATCGACCACAACTTTTGAAACGGTTTCGGGGACAATTGCACAGCAGGAGTTTACATATCTTGAAGTTGCTGCTGGTTTAGGTGTTTACATGTGGAACGATTACAACAACAACGGCATTCAAGAATTGCAAGAATTTGAAATTGCTCCTTTTTTGGACCAAGCCAAGTACGTTCGGTTGTTTTTACCTAATCAAACATTCATCAAAACCCATCAAAACCGAATGTCTCAACTATTGACTTTGAACCCAAATTATTGGCAAAACGAAACCGGTTTCAAGAAGTTTTTATATTATTTTTATAATCAATCATCATTTTTGATTGAAAGAAAAATAGAACGAAAAGCGGATAATTTTGATCTAAATCCATTCAATGAAGATGATGATTTATTAGGATTGAGTGCCAGTATTAGAAATAGTTTGTTTTATAATCGAAGCAAACAAAAACATTCGGTTACTTTTACCTATATCAACAATAAAATTAAAAATTTATTATCAGTCGGCGGTTTAGAGAATAATAATTCTTCACATCAGTTGCAATATTCACATTTGTTAAAAAAAACTTGGTTGTTTAATCTCGATGCCAAGTCAATAAGAATAACAACAAATTCTGATAATTATTCAAACAGAAATTACGCAATAAATGCTTATTTATTTGAGCCGAAAATAGCTTATTTGTTTAATGAAAATGCAAGTTTAGATTTTTTTTGTGATTATCAAAATAAGCACAATGAAATTGGCGATTTAGAGTCGTTAATCAAAACCCGATTCGGAACCTCGTTTACTTATGCTAGTGATAAAAAATTCACTGCCAATGGAGAATTTTCTTTGATAGACAATCAATTTAAAGGCGATGAATTATCGGCCGCTGCTTTTGCAATGCTTGAAGGCTTGCAACCAGGACGCAACTTGACTTGGCGATTGTTATTGCAAAGAAATTTAACCCAATATTTAGATTTAAACATCAATTACCAAGGTCGTAAAAGTGAAAATTCAACAACAATTCATACCGGAAATGTACAATTGCGTGCTTTTTTTTAAAAAAGGTTTTTTGTTTTGAATAAAATAAAATTTTGCTGTTGGCATTATTATTGTTATATTTATTTTTTATTTCAAAAAACCTAAAACAAATATTATGAAAAAATTATTATTTTTATGCTTAGTTTTCATCTTTTCAAATAGTTTTTATGCTCAAGAAACTGCAACAAAAACTAAAAAAACCAAATCTAAAACCGAAAAAGTAGATAAATCAAAAGCACCTAAAGCAATTGATGCTGCGGCAAAAAAAGCGGATGTGGACGCTAAAAAAGCAGAAGCCAAAGCAAAAAGAGACGCAAAAAAATCCGAAAAAGATGCTGCCAAAACTGCAACAAGTGCTGATGTAGAAAAAGAAGCAAAAAAAGCAGCAGCCAAAGCAAAACGCGATGCTAAAAAAGCCGAAAAAGTAGTAGCTAACAAAGCAACCACAAGCGAAGATGCTGATAAAGAAGCCAAAAAAGCTGCAGCCAAAGCAAAACGTGATGCTAAAAAAGCAGACCTAGAAGCATCAAAAGCAACCGCAAGCGCTGATGCTGATAAAGAAGCTAAAAAAGCAGCTGCCAAAGCTAAAAGAGATTCAAAAAAGGTTGAAAAAGAAGTTGTAACAACTGTTCCAACAAAAATAACAACTACTGCTAAAAAAGTTGTAAAAGAAAAAGAATCGAACGAAAAAGCACCTAAGGTTGCAGATAAAGTAACTGGTGAATATAATGGTAAAAAAGTGATGACAGGTCCACGTGGCGGAAAATATTATATCAACAAAAATGGAAATAAAACTTATATTTCTGATGATAAATAATCACAAATTCAATCATATAAAAGCATCGATATAGTTTCGATGCTTTTTTTTTGAAAATTCAATGAAGATTAATATTAAATGTATAATATTTACGTTTGTTGTATATTTGTAAATCATACTAAATATTTATGAAACGATTTTTTTTAATAACAACAATTGTTTTGATTGTAAATAATTTATTTTCACAAAACAATTTGCTGTGGAAAGGTTATTTTTCGTACACTGAGATTCGAGCTTTATCGCAATCTAAAGATAGAATATTTGCAGCATCTGAAAATGCCCTTTTTTCAAAAAATTTAGGATCGGGCAATATCAAAACTTTTAATACAATTGATGGGCTTTCGGGTGAGAGAATTTCATCAGAATACCATAGCCAAAATTTCAATAAAACATTAGTTGGTTATGAAAACGGCTTGCTTGTTGTCATTAATGAAAGCGATGGAACTGTTTTTAAAGCTGTTGGAATTATTCAAAAACAAATTCCAGGTAACATTAAAAGAATTAATAGCTTTTTGGAATTCAACGGAATAGTTTATCTGTCATGCAATTTCGGAATCGTACAATTTAATTTGAATAATAATGAATTTGCTGATACTTATTTTTTAGGAGCAGCAATAAACGATTATCAAGAAGTTATTCAAACAACCATTTTTAATAATGCACTTTATGCTGTTACTAGAAATAATGGTATCAAAAAGGGAGAGCTATCTAACCAAAATCTGAATGATTTTAATCAATGGACAGTTTTTGATTCAAATTATTGGAACGGAATAGCAACCATAAACAACCAAATTGTCGCCTCAAGCACAAACAATAATCTTTACAAATTTGTTGGAAATATTTTTTCTTTTTTTTATTCTGTAAATCAAGCAACAACAGACTTTAGAGTATTTGAAAATAGATTGATTGTTACAAATTCTGGTAGTGCAATAGTTTTTAACGAGCAACTTTTGCCAATTTTGATAATTAATCAAGCAACAGTCTCTTCAAATTTGCCAGTTTTTACTTGTGCAACATTTATGGATAGTACTATTTATATAGGTACGCTCGAAAATGGATTGATTACTACAACAATATTGAATCCAACTATTTTTGAAAATATTAGCCCAAACAGTCCGCTTCGCAACAAAATATTTGCAATAAATGCACAAACAAGCAATCTTTGGGCGGTTTATGGTGGGTATGATGCTGCTTTTAATCCTTATGGATACAACCCAAACCAACCAGCAAACATCAATCAGCCGAATAAATATGGTTACAGCAGGTTGACCAATAATGGTTGGCAAAACACACCTTATGACGATAATTTTGCCGCGAGAGCACTTACTAAAATAACAGTTAACCCAAATAATCCAAATCAAGTTTATTTTAGTTCTTTTTTTTCTGGATTACTAAAGTTAGAAAATAATGTTCCAGTTTTATTATACAATACGACCAATAGCGGCTTGGAAAGTTTGGTTTCCGTGCCGCCAAATCCAAGTTATATTGATATTCGCATAAATGCTTGCACGTTTGATAAAACAGGCAATTTATGGGTAACAAATAGTTTGATTAAAAATGGATTAAAATCTTTGAAACCAAACAATACTTGGCAATCGGTTGCGTTGAACAATGTAGTGATAAGAACAGATCTCAATAGTTACAACAGTTTGGTTATTGATAAAAACAATACCAAGTGGCTCGCAACTTCAAATAGTGGTGTAATTGCATACAATGAAACTGGAAATGTTTTTAAAAAAATAACGCAAGGTTCAGATCAGGGAAACTTACCTTTTTATGATGTGCGAGCATTGGCAATTGACAATAAAAATCAGTTGTGGATAGGCACAACAAGTGGTTTGCGAGTTGTTTCAAGCGTTGACTTGTTTTCATCACCAGACCAAATCAGGTCTAGCAATATTGTTATCAATGAAGACGGCTTGGGACAAGAACTTTTCTTTGAGCAATCTATTACTGATATTGTTGTTGATGGAGCTAATAGAAAATGGGTTGGTACGGCAGACTCAGGCGTTTATTTAGTCTCACCCAATGGTCAACAAACGATTTATAGGTTTACAAGTGCCAATTCGCCACTACCAAGCAACACGCTGCTTGACATCGATATTGACCCAAGAAACGGTGAAGTTTATTTTGCCACCGACAAAGGCATGATTTCGTTTAAAGGAACTTCTACAAAAGCGAGCGAAAATCTTGAAAATGTATATGTTTATCCAAACCCAGTAAGACCAGAATTTTCAGGAACGGTCAAAATTAGTGGATTGCTAGACAAAGCTAATGTAAAAATAACAGATATTGAAGGCAATTTGGTATACGAAGCAACATCGGCAGGCGGAACAATCGAATGGGATACTACTGCTTTTGGTCAATACAAAGTTGCATCCGGTGTTTATATGGTTTTTGTCGCAGCAGCCGACGGAACAGAAACCAAAGTAAAGAAACTAATGATAATTAGATAAATTTTTGATTTATCAATGCAAATAAAAACCAAAGCAATTGTCATTTCTACATTGAAATTTCAAGAAAAAAGCCTAATCGTTAAATGTTTCACACTTTCTGATGGGCTTAAATCATACTTCGTTCGCGATGCGTTTTCATCAAGAAAATCAAGCCAAAATGCGGCATATTTTCAACCTTTGACTGTTCTCGAAATCGAGGCAGTGCACAAAAACAAAGGAATTTTAGAAAATTTTAAAGAAATTAAAATTTCACAACCGTTTCATTCTATTCATTCGAATATTTACAAAAGTACAATTGTTCTATTTGTTTCAGAAATTTTGCACCATGCAATTCACGAACAAGAACGCAACGAAAACCTATTTGTTTACCTAGAAACTGCTCTCAATTGGTTAGACAATCATGCCGATATTGCTAATTTTCATTTAATTTTAATGCTTGAAATGACCAAATATTTGGGTTTCTATCCTGATGTTTCTAATATTGATTTGAAACATTTTGAACTAAATGAAGGATTATTTTCACCTTTTCAAGCCACAAGTTCACTATCTGAACATGAAACCAATTTATTTAGAAAACTCCTTAATTTGAAATTCGAAAATGATCAAAAAACTTTTCATGTCACCGAACGACAGCTATTAATAAAAATACTTATCGAATATTATTATATTCACCTAGATGGTTTCAAAAAACCAAAATCTTTAGATGTTTTAAAAGAAGTTTTTGGTTAAAATTATTTGGGCGTGACCTAAAAAGGTCGTGCTATCCATTCTCGCTTTTTAAAAAATGGCAAAAAAGCCATTTTTTAAAAGAGCTCCATTACTATCACTCACGCAAAAACAATGCACATTTATAGTGCATTTATTTTATCTGGATTGTAACCAATATAATTTTTTTGGGTTTCTATAAAATGAATGCCAAAATGCTGTAATTCCTTTAGAATTGGTTCATAAACCTCTTTCATAATTGGCATTTGAACTCCTGGGGTTTTTATTTTACCATTCAAAATCAACAAGGTAGCAATAGCAACAGGCAATCCAACTGTTTTAGCCATTGCTGTATAAGTCTCATCGTCGCCAATGCAGACCATCTTAGAATCTATTTGCAGATGCTTACCATTTAATTCATAACCAAACTTGTGGTACATCACAATCATGTCTTTGTCGGTGGGTTGCAATGTCCATTTTTCGGATAATATTTTTTCTAGAATTTGAGCGGGCGAAGCATTTTTGAGTCCAACAATTTTATTCGCGTCAAACAAATCAAGTTCTAATAATTTGTCCCACATAATATCGTCTTGCTCAATTCCTAAATACAATCTGGTTTTTATTTCAACAGAATCGGTAGGGTGGTATGGCAAAAATAGATTGAGAAATTCACGATTAGAAATCGTTTCAGAATTATCTATTTTATAAGTGTCATCGGTCATTCCGAGTTGCACGAACATATTCCAAGCTTTTGAAAAACCAACTTTTCTTATTGTTCCTCTATATAAAGTCAAAACATCGTCTAGTCCATAAACCGAGCGGTATTTTAGGGAGTCTCTATTAGCATAACCTTCAAAACGACCATAACCTTCAACATCAAGAAATTCGGTGCGACGAAATAATTTATGATATGGAATATATTTGTATGTTCCCTCTTGAATGAATTTGGCACTGCCTCCTTGACCTGCAAGAACAACGTTACGAGGTGCCCACGTGAACTTGTAATTCCACAAATTATTGTCAGATTCTGGAGCAACCAATCCTCCACAAAACGATTCAAAAAGAATCATTTTTCCTCCTTGACCCTTGATTTCGTCAATAATTTTCATTGCCGACATGTGGTCAACGCCTGGGTCGAGACCAATTTCGTTCATGAAAACCAAGTTGTTTTCTTTGGCTGCTTGATCTAATTGTTGCATTTCTTCACTAATATATGATGCTGTAACCATATGTTTCTTCAGGTTGATGCAGTCTTTAGCAACTTCAATATGCATGTGAGCGGGCAACATTGAAATTACAATATCCGATTTTTCAATGTGTGCTTTTCGTTGTTTTTCGTCAAAAATATCTAGTGCAATTGCGGTTGCATTTTTATGATTATTAATTTTTTTCTTCGCAAGTGCCAATGACAAATCACCAATTGTGAGGTGTAGCTTTTCAGAATCAGATTTGTTTAATAAATATTGAATTAATGTCGATGCTGATTTTCCTGCACCAATAATTAGAATGTTTCTCATAATGTTGTAAATGTAACACAAATATAGAAAATTGTTATATTCATAGAAAATAAAAAAATTACATAATGTTCACTTTTATTTAATTTATTTTTTACTTGACAAATAAACGCCAATTAGAATTATCAATGCTCCAAAAAACTGAACCAAAGTTAAGCTTTCGTTATCAAATAATCCCCAAAAGAATGCCACAACCGGAATAAGATAGGTAACCGAAGTTGCAAATACTGGAGAAGAAATTTGAATTAATCTAAAAAAAATAATATTAGCAATGCCAGTGCCAATTACACCAAGAATTATTATATAAAACATTGAAATTTGTACTTTCTGTGATGCAATAATCTCAAAAAAACCTGTCGAATAAAGAATGATTAATGCGGGGACTAACATTACAGAAAAATTGCCTGTAGAAATAGCTAAAGGCGATAAATCAGAAAGGTAATTCTTGACCAAATTAACGTTTATTGCATAACAAATCGACGCAACTATTATCAAAATTGTGTAACAATAATTTTGCTCAGGATGATTGATCGCACCATTTAGTACCAATATCAAACTGCCCAACAAACCAATAAAGACGCCAAAAACTTGACTTTTTTTAAATGCCAATCCAAAGGCCAAAGCACCAATAATCAATGTGTTTAATGGTGTCAATGAGTTAAGAATTGCTAAGATAGAACTGTCAATTACTTTTCCTGCAACTGCAAATAAAAATGCTGGAATAAAAGTACCAAACAAGGCGGTTATTGTAATAAATTTCCATTGCAATAATGATATTTTGGGCAAGGTCTTAAAACCAATTAACAATAAGAAAATGGCAGCACAAAAAATTCTAAAAGCGCCAACTTGCAATGGGCTCAATGCTAAAAGTCCAAATTTAATTAATATAAATGAACTTCCCCAAATGAGTGCCAAAAAAGATAATAATAACCACTTAAAATTCTTGATTTCCATATTTTATAAATAACTTAACAAAATTGCATCTATTTTATGAATTTTGAATCATTTTTTTATATAAATTTGCTTTAGTTAATTATAATGATTAAAATTAAATAACATGAAAATTACACAATCTTTTTTAGTTATTGCTACAATAGCAGCAATTCTATTTAGTTGCAAAAAAGAAGTTGCAAAAACTTTAAACGCGGCAACAACAACAACAATTGAATCAGATACAAAATTAGCATCTACTTCGTTCAATATAGATGGCATGACTTGTGCCGTTGGTTGTGCTAAAACGATAGAAGAAAAATTAACAAATTCTATCGGAGTAAAATCAGCAAGTGTTGACTTTGAAAATAAAACTGCTAAAGTAGAGTATGATGTAAACGCACAATCGCCAGAAAATTTGGTCGAAATTGTCGAGAAGACTGGCGATGGAATAACTTATAAAGTATCAAACGTAAAAAATTCTCAAGACAAAGCCATGCTTTATGATCAAGAAGAACCAAAGAAGTCAAAAAAATCTGACAAAACGGTTTATACTACTACTGCAACAAGTACTACTGCAATAATTACAGCCGAAAAACCTGCCGGAAAGCCTTCATGTTGTGCTGCCAAGAAGAATTGTTCTGGTGAAGAAAGAAAAGATAATCTTTAACAAAACAACAATATTATAAAAGGTATGTAAATATTTAAATTTTTTATTAATCATCGTTTAACAATAATTTCGTTTAGTAACGATTATTTGATTTTCAAACCTTTTATAATCGAACGTTTTTTTATTAATATTTATTTTGTAATTTTGTGCTTTAATATCTAAAGTTTGCTAAATTTTAATAACAAATCAGTTTTTCAATTTTCAGAGTTTAATGATTTTATTACAGGTAGGTTTTTATTTGTAGTTGGACTCCGAATGTTAAGCACACTAATAGGTTGGTGGCTATATGAAATAACCAATAGTGTCTTTTTTATAGGACTAATTGGTTTAGCCGAAGTTCTGCCCTCTATAGGCCTTTCATTACACGCAGGATATATTATTGATGTAAGTGAAAAGCGTAAATTATTATTAAGATGTATTTTTTTGTTTGGACTATGCGTAATTTCACTTTTATCCTTATCGATAGTACTTTTACAACATCCTGAACAAAAAACGTTAATTGTTGTTTCTATATATATTATTATCTTTTTTATTGGTTGCATTAGGTCGTTTTTGGCACCTATTTTCAATTCGATAATGCCTAGCATAATTTCAAGAGAATTTGTGCCAAAAGCAACAACCTGGAGTTCAGCAACATGGCTGTTTGGTAGTATTTTAGGACATGCTATTGCAGGTTTTACAATTGCATATTTAGGATTAACAGCTTCGTTTTTAATAATTGCAGCCCTCGTTTTTGGTTCATTGTCAATGCTATATTTGTTATTCCCAAAACCAGCGATTTTAAATAAGTTAACATCAACCAATAAAAGTTGGGATAATATTAAAGATGGCATTAGATTTGTACTAAGCAATAAAGTAATGCTTGGGGCATTATCATTAGATTTATTTGCTGTTTTTTTTGGTGGAATTGTGGCTATAATTCCTGCAATAGCAAAAGATATTTTAAAAGTTGGTCCAGAAGGATTTGCTTGGCTCAATATGTCAGCCGATCTAGGATCTGCTTTAATGTTGGCCTTTTTAATGGTATTTCCGATAAACAAAAAACAAGGATTAAAATTATTTATAACTGTTGCAATTTTCGGATCAAGCATCATTATATTTTCATATTCAGCTTCTTTAATTTTATCATGTGTAGCATTATTTGTTAGTGGTTTAGCAGATACTGTAAATTCCGTAATAAGAGGAACAATTATGCAAATAAAAACACCCGATAAAATGAGAGGTAGAGTTATGGGAATTAATTCGCTTTTTACAAATTCCTCAAACGAGTTAGGAAAGTTAGAAAGTGGTGTTGCAGCACATCTTTTAGGTACAATGCCATCTGTGTTATTTGGAGGTGTAATGACATTAATAATTGTTGCAGTATCATATATAAAATCACCTTCCTTAAGAAAACTAGAATATTAAATGCTAAACCAACAAATATTTTTTTTATATTAATTATTAAAAATGAACAACTTGACAATTATTGACTATATTTATTTTTTTTCTAATCAAGATGTTATTCGTTTACATGACAGTAAGCGAGTGTTAAATTTTGTTAAAGAAAACAATGAACCAGTTGCTTTTTTTGATACAGAATCAATAATTTTTAAAGTAACAGATGGTAATGATTTTTTTGCATTAAAAAGTTTTGTAAATGATGTTAAGTTCCATAATAATGCAATTTATGATTTAGAATTTTTAAAAAATAATAATATTGAGTGCGTCTTATTACAAGAATTTGAAATTAAATATTTAAACAATCGCGGAATTTCAGAAACAAAAAAAATATTATTAGCACCATGGATTGATGATGTGTCTTTTGTGGATTGTAAAAACCGCTTTGTTAAACAATTGCACCACAATGAAAGTAATAATTTATATGTAAAAAGAAGAAGAAAAGTCAAGGCAGGTGTTTTGATAGCACTTGGTACATTATTATTTTTTATTTCTACAATAAAATTAAAATTTCCTGACGAAATATTTGTAAACCCGATAGATTATAGGCAACTCATCGTTGATGATAGCACTCGAACAATAAATTTAGCAATAAATAATAATAAAATCCAAATTGCAAAATCTGAAATAAAGATAATAACCAAGCCAATTGAAATTCCAACAATAACCAATCTTGTAGTTGATAGCAATTTAGACAAAAAACAAATATCGGAATCTATTGAGCAAGAAAAAAAAATTGTTAAAAAAAAACAAAAAACAAAAAAACTAGTTGCTGATCATGAAACAGCTAAGGACAATGTAACACCAAGAAAGAAAAAGGATGCAGAACTAAATGCAATTAAAGTAATTAACTCAAAAAGTGCAGTTACTTTTCGCTCAACAGAATTTTAAATAAATCAAAAAATCAAAAATAAAACATGAAAACATTAAAAACTTTATCAGCAATAATTTGCACATTAATACTAATGTCAAGTTGTGTTAGTAAACGAAAAATTGCTTCGATAAAAAGCACAATTGATGAAAAAAAATCAATTGAAAAAAAATTAGAAACGAAAGTGGCAAGTTTAGATGAATTTAGACTCAACAAAAATGCTATTGGTGAATTAGATGATAATTCAAATATGTCTATAAAAAAGGTTCTTGATATTGAAAAAACGGCTATTATCCAAAGAACAGATTCATTAAATAGAATGAACGAAATGTTGTCTGCCAAAAAAAGAGTTAAGATTAAAGATTTTAAAAAAATAGTTTCTGTTGTAACGGTTTCTGATCAGATTATAACTCAAAAATCTGAATCAATAAATTTTGTAGATCAATTGTTAAAACAACAAACATTCGTAAAATTTAATACTGCTGCTTTTTTTCAGGCAGGTGGTTTTAAAATTCCTGAAGAAAAAATGGCAGAAGCGAAAATAGTTTTTTCGCCAATTGTTGATAGTTTGATTGTTTTTGTCAAGAAATTCCCAAATATAAAACTAAATTCATCTATAATTGCAAGCGGTTTTGCAGATGGTCAGGGTTTTGGAGCGGGAGCATTAGTAGACCAATTAACATTAAATATTGGTAAAGATGTAGCAACAAAAGAAGAGTTAAACTCAGAATTATCTAGATTAAGAGCTGAAGAGGTTGCATCAATTCTTTTGGAAATTTACAATGAACGCACGCAAGTATTACCTGAAAAAGCTCAATTTAATACACAGTTTTTCAAAATAGGTAAAGGAGAAGAATTTCCAAACAAAAAAATTGATAACTATCAAACTGACGACGAAAGACGAAGAATTGTTGTTATTTATTGGAATGCTTTACCTGAATAATTGCATTAAACAACTATATAAATACTTGATTTACTAAATATTATTTATTATCAAAAATAAAATACCCAATCTAATAGATTGGGTATTTTATTTAATAGATAATATTCGGAAACTTAATCTTGTTGGGTTTTCATCTTGAAAGTATCCATAAAAGCTGTAGTATAATTTCCTTCAACATATGCGGGTTCGTCCATTAGTTGTCTATGGAACGGAATTGTAGTTTTTATTCCTTCGATTACAAATTCATCTAAAGCACGTTTCATTTTATTGATAGCTTCTTGTCTAGTTTGTGCGGTTGTAATTAACTTTGCAATCATTGAATCGTAGTTCGGCGGAATCGTATAACCTGCATAAACGTGAGTGTCTAAACGAACTCCGTGTCCGCCTGGTGAATGCAAAACTGTAATTTTTCCCGGCGATGGACGAAAATCGTTGTATGGATCCTCGGCATTGATTCTACATTCAATAGCATGTAATTTTGGAAAGTAGTTTTTTCCAGAAATTGCTATTCCGGCAGCAACCATTATTTGTTCACGAATTAAGTCATAATCAATTACTTGCTCAGTGATTGGGTGTTCTACTTGAATTCGAGTATTCATTTCCATGAAATAAAAATTTCGGTGTTTATCGACTAAAAATTCTACAGTTCCAGCACCTTCATATTTTATAAATTCGGCAGCTTTGACAGCAGCTACTCCCATTTTATTTCTTAATTCTTCTGTCATAAACGGCGAGGGCGTTTCTTCAGTCAATTTTTGATGACGGCGTTGCACAGAGCAATCTCTTTCTGATAAATGGCAAGCTTTTCCGTAAGCATCTCCAACAACTTGAATTTCGATATGACGTGGTTCTTCGATTAATTTTTCGAGATACATACCATCATTTCCAAATGCTGCTGCCGATTCTTGTCGGGCACTTTCCCAAGCTTTTAATAATTCTTCTTTTTTCCAAACAGCACGCATACCTTTTCCACCACCACCAGCAGTTGCCTTTAACATTACTGGATAGCCAAATTGATTAGCAATCTCTTCTGCTTGTTCATATGATTCTAAAATTCCTTCAGAACCTGGAACACACGGTACTCCGGCTGCTTTCATCGTTGCTTTCGCCGATGCTTTGTCGCCCATTTTGTCAATCATGTCTGGACTGGCACCAATGAATTTGATTTTATGTTCGGCACAAATTTTAGAAAACTTAGCATTCTCTGATAAAAACCCGTATCCTGGATGAATTGCATCAGCATTAGTAATTTCTGCTGCTGCAATAATATTTGACATTTTCAAATAAGACAAGTTGCTTGGGGGCGGACCAATACAAACTGCCTCATCTGCAAATTTTACGTGCAGACTTTCTGCGTCAGCGGTAGAATAAACTGCCACGGTTTTTATGCCCATTTCTCGGCATGTGCGAATTACACGGAGTGCAATTTCACCGCGATTGGCTATAAGTATTTTTTTGAACATAATTTTTTAATTATATAATTAGATAATTAGACAATGTGTCAATTAGACAATTAATGAAGTAGGAAAATTTCTAACTTCTAACGTCTAACTTCTAATTTTTTATGATGGATCTACTAAAAATAATGGCTGATCAAATTCTACTGGAGACATATCATCAACTAGAATTTTTACGATTTTGCCCGAAATTTCAGATTCAATTTCGTTGAATAATTTCATAGCTTCGATTACACAAAGTACATCACCTTTGGCAATATTGCTTCCAACTTCGCAAAACATTGGTTTGTCTGGCGATGGTTTTCTGTAAAAAGTACCTATAATTGGAGATTTTATAGTTACATATTTTGCATTTTCATCAACAATTGGTGCTGTTACAGAAGGCGTAACTGCAGCTGGCGCTGTTGGTTGTGCTGTAGAAACTTGTTGCATTTGTTGCTGTGCTGGCATTTGTTGTACATAAGTAACATCCGAAGAGCTGTCTGCCAAAGTGGTGCGAATGGTAATTTTTACATCTCCAGTTTCTAACTTTACTTCTGCGACACCAGTATTGGCTACAAATTTAATTAGGTTTTGAATTTCTTTTAAATCCATGATTATTTTGTTTTATAGTTGTTTTTTTTGATTTATGTATTTTATTTACTTAAGAAACGGAAAATTACTTACTATCATAAGCCCATTTCAAATAAATCGATCCCCATGTAAATCCGCCACCAAAAGCTGCGAAAATTAAGTTGTCTCCTTTTTTGAATTTGTGCTCAAAATCCCAAAGTAATAGTGGTAAAGTTCCAGAGGTTGTATTGCCATATTTATGAATATTGACCAAAACTTTTTCGTGGTCAAGATTGATTCTACTGGCTGTTGCATCGATAATTCTTTTGTTGGCTTGATGTGCAATTAACCAATTAATGTCTTCTTTGGTTAGGTTGTTGCGCTCCATAATTTGTTCAGAAACATCGGCCATACCAGAAACAGCATATTTGTAGACTGTTTTACCATCTTGAAAAACAAAATGTTGGCGATTTTCTACCGTTTCTTTTGATGGAGGAAGTATTGATCCCCCAGCATCAATCTTTAAATATTCTCGACCAATGCCGTCGCTTCTTAAAAGTTCGTCTTGCAAACCTAAACCTTCATTATTTGGCTCAAATAAAACGCAACCAGCTCCATCACCAAAAATAATACAAGTCGAACGATCGGTATAGTCGATAATTGATGACATTTTATCGGCACCAATAAGTAGTATTTTTTTATATCGTCCTGATTCGATATAAGCCGCGGCTGTTGACATTCCAAATAAAAAACTTGAACAAGCAGCCTGCAAATCATACGAGAAAGCGTTTATAGCTCCGATTTGAGAAGCTACATAAACACCGGTACTAGCAACCAACATATCAGGAGTTGTAGTAGCCATTATCAATAAATCTATTTCTTCTGGGTCAATATTGTTTCGTGAAATTAGGTCTTGAGCTGCTTTTATAGCTAGGTAAGAAGTACCTTTCCCTTTTTCTTTAAGCAATCTACGTTCTTTAATGCCTGTTCTTGAGGTTATCCATTCGTCATTGGTTTCGACCAACGTTTCTAGTACTTTATTCGACAGTACAAAATCGGGTACATATCCTCCAACTGCAGTGATTGCTGCTGTAATTTTATTCATAATTCTTATTTATTGTCTCAAAAAAATGACTTTTTAAAAGAGGGGGAAATTACAAATTTTTTTTAATCTGACGTAAAATGCAATGATAATTTTTTTTCATCACAAATTACTTAAATTGCATAAATTCATAATAGTTTAAAATTTCAGATAAATTAATTGAAAGCACATTACATATTATATTTATTAGAATTCAAAATAAAAATTTAATGGTTTTTTGTTTAATCAAAAGTTTTATCGAATAAAAAAAACTCCCACAGAGTGAGAGTTCTAATTTATTTTACTAAAAAGTATTATGCAAGTGCAACAGACGACTTGTCGATAACTACTTGACCTCTGTAATACATTTTTCCTTCATGCCAGTAAGCTCTGTGGTACAAATGTGCTTCGCCAGTTATTGGGCAAGTTGCAATTTGTGCAACTGTAGCTTTGTAATGTGTTCTTCGTTTGTCTCTTCTAGACTTGGAGATTTTTCTCTTAGGATGTGCCATTTTACTATATTATTTATCCGTTAATAGTTGTTTTAATTTGTCCCAACGTGGGTCAATATCAGCTTCTTTTGTAACTTCTTGTTTAATTTTTTTTACTCTTAATTCGTTTAGTTTGTCTAGTGCTTTACTTTGCAATGAACCATCTTTTATGCCTGGATGCATTCTTTTTATGGGCACTGAAAGTACAATCATTTCATATATGTACTGTGAAATGTCTAATTGGTGTTCACCGTGCGGAATAATTAGTAATTCGTCATTATCATTATTAAATTCTTCACCAAACTGTACTACTAATCTCATTTTTCCTTTTATAGGTAGATCAAACATTTCGCCAGTAGTGTCGCAAGCAACATTTACAAAGCCTTTATGCTTAAAATTAAGCTCTATAAAAGTACTTTTTTTATCGAAAACTAAATCTACTTTGATTTCTGAATTTTCATAATCGTTAAAATCAAAGTTTTCAAAGAACTTGTTATTTATTTGATACTCAAAACTATGTTTTCCTAACTTTAATCCTATAAAAGGAATTAAAAAATCTTGTAGTTGGTTCATTTCAATAAATTTTTCCTTATTTTAAGGTTTGCAAAGATATAAAATAAATACAAATCTAAAAGTCTAAACCGATTTTTTTTATCGATTATTTCTTTCTTCTGGTTTTTCCTTTGTTTTCATTGGATTACGACTTATTTCGCGATAAATATTTCTTGAATGATAAATATCTAATGCTGAATAAACCGCTTCTTTGAACGAATTGTGATCTGCAATTCCTTTTCCTGCAATGTCATATGCCGTTCCATGATCTGGCGATGTGCGAATTTTATTTAGTCCTGCTGTATAATTCACACCTTTTCCAAATGATAATGTTTTAAAGGGAATTAATCCTTGGTCGTGATACATGGCTATTACGGCATCATATTTTTCGTATTGTGAATTTCCAAAAAAACCATCTGCAGGAAATGGTCCAAAGGCTAATGTTCCTTTTTCGAATAATTTTTTGATAGTTGGTTTGATGATTTCGTCGTCTTCTTTACCAATTATACCCCCATCGCCCGCATGAGGATTCAATCCTAAAACAGCAATTTTTGGTTTATTTATACTAAAATCTTGCATCAACGACAATTTGATGGTTTGTATTTTTTTTGTTAATAGTTCTGCGTTCAAATGTTTTGCAACGTCATTTACAGGAACATGATCAGTAACCAAGCCAACGCGCAAATTGTCTTGAACCATAAACATCAAAGCGTTTCCGTCTAGTTCTTGATTTAAATATTCAGTGTGGCCTGGAAATTTAAAATCGTCAGATTGTATGTTATATTTATTAATAGGTGCCGTAACTAGAACGTCAATCAAACCTTCTTTTAAGGCTGAGGTTGCTGTTGTGAATGATTTTAGAGCATATTTTCCAATATTTTCTTCATTTACACCAAAATTTATTGTAACATCTTCTTTCCAAACATTTAAAACATTTATTTTTCCTATGACCAATTGATTTAGGTTGTCAATGCCATGAATGTTGGTTTCAAGTTTCAAGTTTCGTTTAATAAACGACATAACTTTTACGTTGGCAAAAATTACTGGCGTGCACATTTCTAGCATTCGATTGTCTTCAAAAGTTTTCAAAATGACTTCGCTCCCGATTCCGTTTAAATCGCCAATAGAAATTCCAACAATTATATTTTCGTTTTTTTTCATTTGTATTTATTATTTGCCACGAATTTCACCAATATTCACTAGTTATATATTTGTGAAATTAAAACTAAAAATTTATTAGTACAAATTAGTTAAATTCGTGGGAAACTTTCACTAATTTTGAACTGCAAATTTAGTAAAATAAAACTACAATGTTTACAGGAATTATAGAAACCCTTGGCGAAGTTCAAAATATTCAAAATGAGAATGATAACTTGCATATTTCGTTGCAATCATCAATTACGAAAGAATTAAAAATCGATCAAAGCGTGGCACACAATGGCGTTTGCTTGACGGTTATTGCTATTGACAATGATGTTTATACGGTAACAGCAATTGCTGAAACTATTAATAAAACCAACCTTGGCGATTGGAAAATTGGTGATACTTTAAATCTTGAACGTGCTATGTTGCTAGGTTCTCGCCTTGACGGTCACATTGTACAGGGTCACGTAGACCAAACTGGAACTTGCAAGAATATTAAAGAAACCAACGGAAGCTGGTATTTCACGTTCGAGTATGATAAAAATTTTTCTAATATTACAATAGAAAAAGGCTCGATAACGGTCAATGGCGTAAGTTTGACAGTTGTCGATTCTAAAGAAAATGAGTTTTCGGTAGCAATAATACCTTATACTTATAACCATACGAATTTTAAAGATTTTAAAATCGGCACCAAAATAAATCTGGAATTTGATGTTATTGGAAAATATGTATCTAGGTTGTATGAAATTAGGAAGTAAGCTAAAAATTTTGATACCAAAAAAATAGTAGTTAGTTTTGAAGATTAGATAAATAGTTAATTCGAATAATTGATAATGGAAAAAAAAATAAAACTGTTCTTAAGTGGTTTATTTCCAAAAGGTAAAAACAAAGAATTGTTCAAATTAAAGTATTATAATTTTATTACTCCCAACAATATAAAATTCAAAATTAATGATTTAGATAATACTTACTACACAAATTATAACTATTTAGAGTTTGTAACTGCTGAACCATTATATTTAATTTATCCTGATTTTGAATATTATCAACATTTGTACAAAATTAAAAGTGAAGATATTGTCATGGATGCAGGAGCCAACGATGGCTACTTGACTTTACTTTTTTCAAAATTAATTGGTAAAAATGGGAAAGTGTATGCTTTTGAACCAGACGCTATCAACATAAAAAACATTGCAAAAAATATAGCTCTTGACAAAAGTTTATTAGACAATATTAAAATAGAAGAACTGTTGTTGTGGAATAGTAACGAAAAAATAGATTTTTATGAGGCAGGAACGGTTGGTTCGTCGGCAATTTGGGTACCAGACGCAAACAAAACCGTAAAAAAACAAGCCGTTACAATCGATAGTTGGGTTTTAGAAAACAATATCCAAAAATTAGACTTTATAAAAATGGATATTGAAGGTGCAGAAATTAAGGCAATTGAAGGTTGTTTGGAAACTATTAAAACACTTAAACCTAATTTTGCGATTGCATCTTATCACATAGTCAACGATGAACCAACTTATATCAAACTAGAAAAATTCTTTACTGCGTTAAATTATCCAGTCAAAACATTAAAATTAAGTAAGAACGAAATTATAACTTTTGCTGGTAATTTTGAAAAATAACATTTTTTTAAAATATTGAATTTACTGTCAAAAATATTACAAAATTGGTTGCTGTATCAAATTAATATATGAAGCTAAAATGATTTTTTAGTTTTAATTTTTTCCTTTATTTGCAGTAAATAATTGATATTTATTCGCAAATGAAAACAAATGTATTACAAATCGAAATTGACGGCATTGATAAAGAATTTTTAAGGGATTTAATGTCAGATGCCCGAAAACCAATACTCCAAATTGCTAATAGAATTGGAATTTCTGGTGCTGCAATTCACCAACGTTTACGTAAATTAGAACAATCTGGCGTAGTTTCGGGTTTTAAATTTACGGTCAATAACAAGGTTTTAGGTTACAGTACACTTGCTTTTGTTGGTGTTTATCTCGACAAAGCAGTCAGTAATCCAGATGCAGTTCGTGAACTAAAAAAAATTCCAGAAGTGCTAGAATGTCATTATACAACAGGAAACTGATTATTCTTATAAAAATTATTTGTCGTGACAATGAACATTTAATGAATTTATTGAACACAAAAATTCAAGCAATTGATGGCGTTTCAAGAACAGAAACTTTTATTTCTCTTGACCAACAAATTGACCGACAAATTCAGTTGTAGGTCGAAAATTATTTTGCCATAAACATATAAAATTGCGTAGAATTCCTTTTTCAATATATTAAGACAAATAAAACATTGAGTAATTATCGAGATTGCGGCAAAAATATTTATCATAAAAAGATTTGCTTTAAATATTTATTTACTTTTACAACAAATACAAATTTATTAACAATTTATGAAAAAAACACTAATGGCAGTAAGTGCATCAATTATGCTTGGCGGCACCGCGACGGCCCAAAAAGTAGCTTTCGAAGAGTATAATTTGCCCAACGGTTTGCATGTAATTTTGCATAATGATGCATCGGCCCCAGTCGTTATTACATCAGTTATGTACCATGTTGGTGCCAAAAACGAAAATCCAAACCGAACAGGTTTTGCCCATTTTTTTGAACATTTGTTGTTTGAAGGAACAGCAAACATCAAGCGTGGTGAATGGTTCAAAATTGTAACTGCCAATGGCGGAACCAACAATGCCAACACCAACGAAGACAGAACGTATTATTACGAAGTTTTTCCTTCGAATAATCTTGAATTAGGATTGTGGATGGAGTCTGAAAGAATGTTGCACCCGGTTATCAATAAAATTGGTGTTGATACTCAAAATGAAGTGGTTAAAGAAGAAAAAAGATTGCGATATGACAACCAACCTTATGGAAATTTAATCCCAGAAGTAAAAAAAAATATTTATTCAAAACATCCTTATCGTTGGACTACAATAGGTTCTATGGAACATTTAGATGCTGCAACTTTAGAGGAGTTTCAAGCGTTTAATAAAAAATTCTATGTTCCAAATAACGCTGTTTTGGTTGTTGCTGGAGATATATCTAATATTCCAAAGACAAAAGAATGGATTCAAAAATATTTTGGTTCAATTCCAAAAGGTGCCGAAATAGAACGAAATATTTATCTTGAATCTCAAATTACAACAGCAATCGAAGCGAAATACGAAGATCCAAATATTCAGGTTCCCATGGTGGTTGCAGCTTATAGAACGCCATCGAACAAATCTAGAGATGCAAGAGTTTTAGATATGATTTCGACCATTCTTAGTGATGGGAAAAGTTCTAGGTTGTATAAAAAAATTGTTGACGACAAAAAAATGGCATTACAAATCGGAGCTTTTTCATATGCGCAAGAAGATTACGGAATGTACATTTTATATGGTTTGCCACAAGGCGAAAACACGGCGACCGGAATTCTAAAAGAAGTTGATGAAGAAATTATTCGTTTGCAAACTACCTTATTAACGGATAAAGAAATGCAAAAATTGATCAATAAATATGAAAACGATTATGTAAACGGCAACGCAAGCATTGAGGGCATTGCCGAAAATTTGGCTTCATATTATATGTTGTATAAAGATATTAATTTAATAAATACCGAAATGGATATTTATAGATCAATAACGCCAAAAGAAATTCAAGAAATTGCTAATAAATACTTGAACAACAATCAAAGATTGATTTTGAACTATGTACCAACTCAAGAAAAAGCTAAAAACTAAAACAAACTGAACAATGAAAAAATCAATTATCATTTTATCGGGCTTGTTTTTATCTCTAATTATGCAAGCACAAGACAGATCACAACCAAAACCAGGCCCAGCACCAATTATCAATATCAAAAAACCTCAAACCTTCACTTTACTTAATGGTTTAAAAGTCTTGGTTGTCGAAAACCATAAATTGCCTAGGGTTTCATTTAACCTATCAATAGACAATTCGCCATTTGCCGAAGGCGAAAAAAAAGGAGTAGATAACTTAACGAGTGCTTTACTTGGAAAAGGAAGTACTAAAGTTTCTAAAGATGTTTTCAACGAAGAAATAGATTTTCTTGGAGCCGATATTAATTTTTATTCATCAGGAGCATCTGCAAATTGTTTGTCTAAATTTAGTGGTCGAGTTTTGGAATTAATGACAGACGGTGCATTGAATCCTAATTTTACTCAGCTAGAATTTGACAAAGAGAAAGAAAAATTAATTGAGGGTTTAAAAACCCAAGAAAAAAGTATTGCCGTTGTTGCTGGTCGTGTTCAAAATGTTTTGGCTTTTGGAAAAAACCATCCAAGTGGCGAATTCTTAACCGAAAACACTATAAAAAATGTTACGCTACAAGATGTTATTAAAAATTATAACACTTATTTTGTTCCAGAAAATGCTTATTTGGTTATTGTTGGCGATGTAAAACTAGCCGAAACAAAAAAAGCCGTTGAACAATTATTTGGTGTTTGGACCAAAGCAACTGCACCAAAATTGGATTATTCTGATCCAAAAAATGTGCAGTACACTCAAATTAATTTTGTAGATATGCCCAATGCTGTGCAATCGGAAATTGCATTATTGAACACGGTTAATCTAAAAATGACAGACAAAGAATATTTTGCATCAATCATTGCCAATCAAATACTTGGAGGCGATTTCAATAGTTATTTGAACATGAATTTGCGCGAAAAGCACGCTTGGACTTATGGAGCACGTTCTGGAATTGCTGGCAGCAAATATGTATCGACGTTCAAAGCATCGACCCAAGTTCGCAACGCCGTAACCGATAGTGCAATAGTGGAATTTTTGAAAGAATACAAGCGCATTCGTACCGAAAAAGTAGCACCAGAAGTTTTAGAAAATGTCAAAGCAGGTTATATTGGCAAATTTGTAATGCAAATAGAAAAGCCGCAAACAGTTGCTAGTTACGCAGTTAGGATAAAAACACAGGGTTTGCCAGAAGATTTTTACGAAAACTACATCAAAAGTATCAATGCCGTAACTGCCGAAGATGTTATGGCGGCTGCAAACAAATATTTTTTGGAAGACAATACCAGAATTATTATTGTTGGAAAAGGAAGCGAAGTTGTTTCGGGTTTAGAAAAATTAAAAATTCCGATTTTTTATTTTGATAAATTCGGAAATCCGACCGAAAAACCAAAAGTAAAAGTAGAAGGTGCTCCTATTGGAATTTCTGTTAAAACAGTTTTGGACAATTATATCACAGCAATTGGTGGTGCCAAAGCTGTAAATGCTGTAAAAACCATATCAATGTTGGGGTCGGCTACATTGCCACAAGCTCCAATGCCATTGACTTTTGTTAACAAAAAAGATGTTAAAGGCAAATCTTTAGTCGATGTTTCCATGATGGGAATGGGAAGCATGATGAAACAAGTTGTAAATCAAAACGTAGCTTACACAACCCAGCAAGGACATAGAAAAGATGCGACAGGAGCCGATTTGGAAGAAAAAAAAGCTACAGCAACCACTTTTGAAGAATTACTAATGTTGAATAATGCAAAAGTAACCGTAGATGGTATTGAACCAATAAACGGCAACGATGCTTATGTTTTGAAAATTGGAAAATCTAAATATTTTTACGACACCAAATCGGGATTAAAAGTTGCCGAAAACACAGAAGTTGGCGTTGGTGAACAAAAAATGATGATAACCAAAAACTTTGCAGATTACAAAACAATTGGTGGAGTAAAAATTCCATACCAAATAATTATCAATCAAGGTTTTGAATTAGATATAAAAATTTCAGAAGTCAAAATCAATGAAGGAGTTTCTGATAAAGATTTTGAGTAATCACAAAATATAAATTTAACAGTTGATTAAAAGTTATGACCAATTTAAATTTTTTATGAAGACATTTATTCAAAAAAAATTAAAAGGCCACCGATAAATTTTGGTGGCTTTTTTTTGAAATTTGTTTTAGTTACAATTTACACTCCCGTTGCAGACGTCAATATCAATTGCCCAACGCCAACTTAAATAATAAATTTTAGTAGAGCTGTTAATTTATTTAGAATCTGCAGTCAGCCAAATAAGATTTTTGTCGGCACCTTTCAACACATTTGTTTTTGTAACATTTTTTTGAACCAAGATTTTCAGCCTAAACTGCCTCTAAACCCATAAATTTTATCGAAATCGGTATTTATTTTTCATCAAAAATCACTACAATGTTCTGTTTTGACCCAATTTCATTGCAGTTAAATCCAAAGTTCTTAGCTTGTATAACAATAAAACAATATCTTGAGTTACACCTCCGATTGTGAAATTATTAACAGTATCGGGTTTATTTTTACGTTTCGAAGTGCTGGTATCGTTGTTGCCTTTAAAAACATATTTTTCAGTTTTAGTATAGTCGACTTCGGCAATACTTCTTTTCTAAATGCTTTTTATTAAAGTGATTGAGTTAAGGTAACTTTCACAAGCATCTATAATTTTAAAAAAAAATCCCATTTGCAATAATTGGCTGCTTCTATAAAAAGATGCAAATAACTACTTTTGGCAGTTGAGGTTGCGCTGGCTGGTTTGTTTAGTTATTTGTGCCAGCTGTATCATAATCCCAGACGTGGCATAATCCCCTGAAAAAATCAGCCCAGCGCCCGATTTTATTTGTGAAAATCCTAAAGTGAAAATAATTGAAAGATAAATTTTAAAAAATATATTTTTAATTTTATTAAATTTAAGTTAGTTTTTGTAGTATTTAGTCCTAACAGCAATAGAATAAATTAAGTTTTTTAATTTTAAATATATGAATTATAATAATTTACAAGTTCTAAATAAACTAATTCAGTTCCTCATTTTTTTTAGACACATTTCAGAATTGATAAATGCTTTTTACAAACCAAAACATAAAACAAAAAATATAATTTTTAAATCATTAATGGTTAGTTATTTTGACAAAATTTAATTTTATAGCTACGAATTTCAAAACAGGCTTTAAAAAATTAGCAGACAAAATTATTCGAAAACTTAACCTTATTTTTTAATTCATTTTTGTAATTTTACAAAACAAATTTCAATAAAAATATGAACAAAAAGATAATTGCAACAGCAGCTTTATTAGGAATGTTAGCGATAGTTTTCGGAGCATTTGGAGCCCATGCTTTAAAGAAACAGTTATCTCTAGACCAATTATCTACTTTTGAAACGGGAGTAAAATACCAGATGTATCATGCGCTTTTTTTACTATTTATTGGCTCGTTTGATGGAATTAACGATAAAATCAAAAATACAATTTTCAATTTAATTGTTGTTGGTTTGGTTTTGTTTTCAGGTTCTATTTATTTACTAGCAACTCGGAACATCACCCAAATTGATTTTTCTGCTATTGGAATTGCTACCCCAGTTGGTGGATTGTTTTTGATTTTGGGTTGGTTTTTACTGATTTATACGTTTTTGACTACAAAATAATAAAATTCGTAATTTTCGATCATTTTTTAAATAAAATTTATAATTTTACAGCATATTTATAAAACAATATAATTCTATGGAAACATACGTTCAATTCACGAAAACGATTGCGTTAGAACAATACGGAATTTTTAATACCATCGAGCAGCATTACAATCCAAGTTACGAATCGCTTTTCGAAGATGAGTTAAATCCAAATCTTGAAGGTTTCGAAAAAGGGCAATTGTCTGAGTTGGGTGCCGTAAATGTCATGACTGGAATTTTTACTGGTCGCTCTCCAAAAGACAAATATATTGTTAGTGACGATATAACCCGAGATACGATTTGGTGGACGTCTGACAAGACTGTAAATGACAACAAACCATTGTCTCAGAAAACTTGGAATGCTTTGAAAGAAAACACTATCAAACAATTGTCTAACAAAAAGTTATATGTAGTTGATGCCTTTTGTGGAGCGAACGAAAACACAAGACTTAAAGTAAGATTTATAATGGAAGTGGCTTGGCAGGCCCATTTTGTAAAAAATATGTTTATTCGACCAACCAATGAAGAACTTGAAAACTTTGGTGAACCAGATTTTGTTATTATGAATGCTTCTAAATCGGGGTTTAAAGATTTTGCGACGCATAACCTAAACTCTGAAGTTTACGTTGCGTTTAATCTTACCGAAAAAATTCAGTTAATTGGTGGTACTTGGTATGGTGGCGAAATGAAAAAAGGTTTGTTTTCAATGATGAATTATTATTTGCCATTGCAAGGAATAGCATCTATGCATTGTTCTGCCAATAAAGGCGAAAATGGTGATGTAGCAGTCTTTTTTGGATTGTCAGGTACTGGTAAAACAACATTATCTACTGATCCAAAAAGACAGTTAATTGGTGATGATGAACATGGTTGGGATGACGATGGTGTTTTTAATTTTGAGGGTGGTTGCTATGCCAAAACAATAGATCTTAGTGCTGCCAATGAGCCAGATATTTATGGTGCAATAACCAAAAATGCACTTTTAGAAAATGTTACTCTTGATGCTAACGGAAAAATTGATTTTTCTGATGGTTCTGTAACTCAAAACACACGAGTTTCTTACCCAATAAACCACATTCACAATATAGTGAAACCAGTTTCTAAAGCTGGTCATGCCAATAAAGTAATTTTTTTGACCGCAGATGCATTTGGTGTAATGCCACCAGTATCTAAACTAACTCCCGAGCAAACCAAATATTATTTTTTATCAGGCTTTACAGCCAAAGTAGCAGGAACTGAACGGGGTGTGACCGAACCTACACCAACATTTTCGGCTTGCTTCGGAAAAGCATTTTTGTCGTTGCATCCAACAAAATACGGCGAAGAACTGGTAAAAAAAATGGAGCAACACAATGCCACTGCCTATATGGTCAATACAGGTTGGAACGGAACTGAGAAAAGAATTTCTATAAAAGATACTCGAGCAATAATCGATGCTATTCTTGATGGTTCGATAGAACATGCCGAAACAATCACAGTTCCGATTTTGAATTTAGAAGTTCCAACAACATTAAATAATGTTGAATCTAAAATATTAGATCCCAGAAAAACTTACGAAAGTGATGCGATATGGAATCAAAAAGCAACCGATCTAGGAATGCTTTTCATCAATAATTTTGTGCAGTACACGGATAATGAAGAAGGAAAAAGCTTGGTAAGTGCTGGGCCACAAATACAATAACACAATAACTAACCTAAAACCAAAACAAAAAAGCCAGAAAAATATGTTTCTGGCTTTTTTTATTTTAACAGTAATTTTTTTTTTAAGATTTTAGAGCAAATTATTTTTGACCAAATATTCTGCAATTTGTATGGTGTTTGTCGCTGCACCTTTTCGAAGATTATCTGCTACAATCCACATGTTTAAAGAGTTGGGTTGGCTCTCGTCTCTGCGAATACGACCCACAAACACATCGTCCTTGCCTTGTGCGTACATTGGCATTGGATAAGTGTAAGTGTCGTTATTGTCTTGAACAACAACACCGTCTGTGTTGTGCAAAATTTGTAGTACGTCGTTGATGTCAAAATCGTTCGAAAATTCTACATTTACTGCCTCACTGTGTCCGCCAACAATTGGCACTCTAACTGCTGTTGCTGTAACGGCAATGGTTTTATCGTCGAGAATTTTTTGAGTTTCACGCACCAATTTCATTTCTTCTTTTGTGTAACCGTTCTCTTCAAAACTATCACAATGTGGAATTGCATTTTTGTGAATTGGATATTTATAAGCCATTTCGCCCGAAACTCCTGCATATTCATTTTCAAGTTGTTGTACTGCTTTTACGCCAGTTCCGGTTATAGATTGATAGGTCGAAACTATAATACGCTTGATGTTGTATTTTTTGTGCAATGGTGCTAATACCAAAACCATTTGGATTGTAGAACAGTTTGGATTGGCTATAATTTTATCGTCTTTTGTCAATGTGTTGGCATTAATTTCAGGAACGATAAGTTTTTTGGTCAAATCCATTCTCCAAGCAGATGAATTGTCTATAACTGTTGTGCCTGCTGCTGCAAATTTTGGTGCCCATTCTAGTGAAGTTTCTCCACCAGCCGAGAATATTGCAATATCTGGTTTTGAATCGACTGCGGTTTGCATGCCGATAACTTTGTAGGCTTTTCCTTGAAAATTTATTTCTTTTCCGATAGATTTTTCTGAGGCTACGAGAATTAATTCGGTTATTGCAAAATTTCTTTCTGCCAATACTTGTAACATCACATCGCCAACCATTCCGGTTGCACCAACAATTGCTAATTTCATTTTTAAATTCATTTTATTGCTGCAAAAGTAATTATTATTAGAATAATAAATAAATAAATTTATGGCAGCAAAATATTATATTTAAGTGGTTTTTTACGTTAGGGACAGTAGTGGAAATCTTTTTTGAACCGTTTTTTTCGGTTCAAAAAAATTGTAACGGATTGCCCGACCAATTCTCGTTTTTTTCAAACGAGAATTGGTAACGCCCAAATTAATAACAACTTTTTGAGCAAAAAAAAATCAACAAAATTTTTTATAGATTGTTGGTCTTTAATGTTATTATTAAATTTTTATTCTATTTCAGAAACTCTAAGTGTGTTAACCATTCCTTTATCAATAATTGGCATTGCTGCCAAATTAATCAAGAAATCTCCTTTTTCAACATAGCCTTTTTCTTTGGATATGTTGTTGATATCGGTCACTGTTTCGTCGGTGCTGACCGAACGGTCGTAGAAATAAGATTTAACGCCCCACAACAAATTGAGTTGTGTCAAAATTCTTTTATTTGATGTAAAAACCAAAATGTGTGCCGATGGTCGCCATGCTGATATCTGGAATGCTGTATAGCCACTATTAGTCAAAGTACAAATTGCTTTTGCTTTAATAACATTGGCCATCGTGGCTGCGTGGTGACATATTGTTTTGGTAATGAAACGATTGGTTCTAACTTGTGGTGTGTTTTGTGGCACTTGAATAAGCGGAGAATCTTCAACAGCTTCGATAATTTGAGTCATTTGCTCAATTACTTGTACAGGATAATTCCCTACGGATGTTTCTCCCGAAACCATAACTGCATCTGCGCCATCCATAACCGAGTTGGCTACATCGTTGACTTCAGCACGAGTAGGGGTGAGGCTGGTAATCATAGTTTCCATCATTTGGGTAGCAATGATTACTGGTATTCTGGCCGTTTTGGCGCGGTTGACTAGTTTCTTTTGAATTAATGGAACCTCATGAGCCGGAACTTCTACGCCCAAGTCACCACGAGCAACCATCAACCCGTCGCAATAAGCTACGATTTTGTCAATGTTGGCAACACCTTCGGGTTTTTCTATTTTGGCGATAATCGGAATTTTATGGTCAGAATGTTCAGCAATTAATGCTTGCAGTTCCATTAAATCTTCGGCAGTACGCACGAATGAAAGTGCTATCCAATCGACTTTCATTTCAATTGCGAAAATGGCGTCTTTAATGTCTTTTTGGGTCAATGCTGGCAATGAAACCTTTGTGTTTGGCAAATTGACACCTTTTTTTGACTTTAATGGACCGCCTTGAATAACTTTGCAAATAACTTCGGTAGTTCCGTTTGTTTCTAATGCTTCAAACATTAATTTTCCGTCGTCAAGCAAGATTTTTTCGCCTGGATTAACGTCCCTTGGAAATTCTTTATAATTCATGTATACCCTTTCGGAAGTACCAGGTACATCTTCTGATGTTTGAAAGGTAATGATGTCACCAGGATTGACAACAACATCTTCTGTCATTATGCCAACCCTAAGTTTTGGTCCTTGCAAGTCGCCAAGAATTGCAGTGGTATAGCCAAATTCGTCGTTGATGCTTCTAATCATTTCAATTTTTTCCTTTACATCAGCATAATCTGCATGCGAAAAATTGACTCTAAAAACATTTACTCCAGCGTCAATCATATTTTTTAGTACTTCTCTAGTGCTGCAAGCTGGACCCAAAGTTGCAACGATTTTAGTTTTTTTGTTGGTAGGCATTTTTCAAAAAATTAAATTATTTTTATTTTTTATGGTATCTATATCGACATTATAAATTGTCGAAATTCGGTCTATTGTTTGTAGTTTACTGATTATTTCTTGTTCGTCGATTGCGCCACTATGATTGATTTTTAAGAAATAATCTACTTTTTTAAATTCAGGTAATAAGTAAACTTTCTTAATTGTTTTGATTTTATTTTCTGAAAACAGATCGATCATAGGATTGGTTTTATTTACAATCACTTCATTTTTATTTTCTAAAAGATTCCAATAAATAGCTTTTATTTCATCGTCATAAACTAAACTTGCAAAACTAGTTTTGCCATCCTTAATATATATAGAAATTTCGATTTCGTTTTTTCGTAATTCTAAATTCAAAATTTTATTTATAAAAAAGCCTAATCTAAAATTTTCTAAATTGGTGTGAATTGCAATCAAAGAGTATTCAAGATCTTCAAAATCATCGATATGCAATTTGTGATTTCCCATTTTAATGTTATAATATTTTGTAAATATAATCTTTATCGATAAAAATCAATGTATATTATTGATAAGAAATTACTAATTTTATACGAAATCGATATAGTAAAGAATTGTGTGTTGGCTATTTAAAATCAAATTATAATACTATATTTACAAAAAAAACGATGCAAAAAATAGAACATATTGGCATTGCAGTAAATAGTATAGAAATTTCGAATGTTATTTTTGAAAAAATACTTGGTGTACCAGCTTACAAACAAGAAGAAGTAGCCAGCGAGGGTGTTAAAACTTCATTTTTTCAAAATGGTCCAAACAAAATTGAATTGTTAGAAGCAACAAATTATGATAGTCCAGTTGCTAAATTTTTGGAAAAAAAAGGCGAGGGCATTCATCACCTTGCATTTGCCGTTGAAAATATCGTAGAGGAAATTACTAGATTAAAAGCAGATGGCTTTGTCGTTTTAAACGAAATTCCTAAAATAGGAGCTGATAATAAGCTTGTGGCCTTCTTGCACCCAAAGGGAACGAATGGTGTTTTGATAGAATTATGCCAAGAAATTAGTTAATTTTTATTTTTATTTTTATTTATAATTAGTATAATATCAGTGTTTTGTGCAAATAATTTTATATATTTTGGTTGTAATTTAGGTTGAAATTTAAAAAATATTTGCAAAAAATCAAAATAAGTAGTAATATTGCACATAATAAAAAGGTCCTATAGCTCATTCGGTTAGAGCAACTGACTCATAATCAGTAGGTGCTTGGTTCGATTCCAAGTGGGACCACGAAAAGTTATTTTTAGTAAATTATAAAAAAATCATTTCATCTTTTAATTTTGATTTTTACAGATATATATTATTTATTGAAAATTAAATTTTTAAAATTAAAATAAATTTTGTTTATTTACCAAAAATATATAATTATTAAGTTATTATTGTTAGATTGAGTTGACATTTTTTTAAACGAATCTTTACCTATTTTTACGCTTATGAAATCAATTTCACTAAAAAGACTTTTAATAGCAATTGCTTTTTTATCAAGTAGTGCCATTTTTTCGCAACCACCTCCAGGACCTGGCGGGCCTCCTCAATTACCTCTTGATAATTGGGCATTTATTCTTGGAACAATTTCAATATTTTTTGCTATAATCAAAATAAATAATTTTATAAAAAAAACCACTTAATTTTAAGTGGTTTTTTTGATGCTATAATTATAAAAAAAACCACGAAGCTAATCGTGGTTTAAGTTAGAATATGTAAGTGAAGCGGAAATTATTTTTTTAATAAATCTCTAATTTGAATTAACAATTCTTCTTGCGTTGGCCCAGCTATTGCTTTAACTTCAATAGCTTGTTTCTTCTTTAGCTTATTAGCCCCTTTGATAAGCATGAACAGTACAAACGCAATAAGTATAAAGTTAAAAACATTTTGAATAAAAATGCCGTATTTTACAGTTGCGCCGTTTATTATTATTGCCATTTTTGTAAAATCGGCACTTATGATAGAGCCAATAACAGGCATAATAATATCGTCAACCATTGAAGTAATAATTTTACCAACAGCACCACCAATTATTACTGCCGAAGCAAGTTCTAGTAAATTTCCTGTAACTGCAAATTCTTTAAATTCTGATAACATTCCCATAATTTTAATTTTTAAGTTTATTTTGTATAACAAATATATCAAATATAATCCAAAATTAACAATTGTTTTGCTTGATAATTTGTTATTCTCGATAAAAAACACGTTTGACCCGCTGAGACACGCTTGTTAATATTTCATAAGGGATTGTCTTGAGTGTGTCGGCAATGAATTTTACAGTCGGATTTGCTCCAAAAACAATAACTGAATCGCCTTCTTGACATTTAATTTTACTAACATCAACCATCAACATGTCCATACAAACACTTCCTAAAATGCTTGCTTTTTGATTATTTATGTTTATAAAACCTATGCCACCACCCCAACTTCTAGACACTCCATCTGCATAACCTATTGGAATGGTCGCTATTGTCATTTTTTGATTGGTGATAAATCGTCGGCCATAACCCACACTTTCACCTCGTTCAATTGTTTTAATTTGGGAAATAATAGATTTTAGAGTACTTACATTTTCTAAATATTTTTGTTCTTTGTCATCATTAGAAATTCCATAAAGTCCAATACCTAATCTTACCATATTGAATTGTGCATTTGGAAAATTGCATATTCCTGAAGTATTTAGAATGTGAAGAATAGGATTTATTTTTAGCTGAGAAATAATTTTTGAAGTGATTTTTGTGAATAATGCTATTTGATAATTCGCAAATTCCAAATGATTTAAATCGTCGCTTGTTGCCATATGTGACAAAATACTTTTTATTTCAATTGTTTTATTTGATTTAAAAATAATTATTAATTCATCTATATCTTTTTCTTCAAATCCTAAACGATGCATTCCGGTATCAATTTTTAGATGAATCGGATAATTTTTTATTTTTTTTTCATTTGCTATTTTCAAAAAAGCGTTTAATCCTTTGAAACTATAAATTTCGGGTTCCAGTTCGTTTTGAATGATTGATGAAAAACTTGATTCTTCGGGATTCAAAACCATTATTGGCAATTTTATTCCTGCTGTTTTTAGTGCGATTCCCTCATCGGCAAAGGCTACGCCTAGATAATCGATTTTGTGATGTTCTAGCAATTTTGCGATTTCGAAACCACCATTGCCATATCCAAAAGCTTTGACCATAACCATTAATTTTACTGATGGTTGCAACTTGGATCTGAAATAATTTAGGTTGTGGCTTATCGCATTAAGATTTATTTCGAGTGTAGTTTCGTGTTTTTTTTCTTCGAATAAAGAAACAATTTTTTCAAACTCAAATTGTCTTGCACCTTTTATCAAAATATTTTCGTTTAAAAAAATTAAATTATCGAAATCGGCAATAAAATCATTGGTATTTTTGTAGATTTTACAGTTTGGAAATTTGTTTTTATAACCCGAAATTATTTCCCCAATTCCAATTACTTTATTGATTTTGTTGGCTATTATTAATTGAGAAACCTTTGTATACAAATCATCATTTGTTAACCCTGATTGAAAAATATCTGATAAAATTAATGTTTTCTTTTTGTATTGTTTTTGATTTTCTAAAAAATCCAGGGCAATTTTAAGAGATTGAAAATCAGAAGAATAGCTATCGTCTATGATATTAGTATTGTTAATTCCGTTTTTTAATTGCAAACGCATTTGTAGTGGAAACAGTGCGGACATTCTGGTTTGAATTGTTGAAACATCATAGTTCAAGTACAATAAAACCATCAAACTATTGATGGCATTTTCTATTGATGCATCGTCTTGAAAAGGAATATTAACTTCGAAATTTTCTTTTTTATAATTTATTTTTAAAATTGTTTTGGTTAAATGTATATCAACTTTTATAAATACATCTGCAGTTTTTTCTTTACAACTCCAATTAAACAATTTGATTTTTGAATTAATAAACGCATCGATTGTTTTGTTTTTGTTATAGATTAAGACTGAAACGTCTTTAAAAAGTTTTAGCTTTTCTTTTATTTTCTCGCCAATATTCTTGAAACCTTCATCATGGGCAGAACCAATATTGGTCAAAACGCCAATTGTTGGTCTAATGATTTCCTCTAGATTTTCCATTTGATCAACAGTCGAAATTCCAGCTTCAAAAATACCAAAATTATGATTTTCGTTAATTGCAACCACTGAAAGTGGCACACCAACTTGAGAATTATAGCTTTTTGGGCTTTTAATAATGTTATAATCTGGACTTAACAAGAAATTCAGCCACTCTTTTACAATAGTTTTGCCATTACTTCCGGTAACGCCAATTATCGGAAAATTAAATAAATTTCTGTAAAAACTTGCAAAGGTTTGCAATGCTTGAGTTGTATTGTCTGCAAGCAAAAAATTAATCTTTTCATGGTTTATATTTTCAGGAATATAAGAAACAACAAAATTGCGAACTCCTTTTTCAATCTCATCATTAATGTATAAATGCCCGTCGTTATTGGTACCTATAAGTGCGAAAAACAATGTTGCATCATTATTTTGTAGTGATCTGCTGTCGATTGAAATATTTAAAATATTGCAATTGTTATAGTTACCAATAAAGTTGGTTTTTAAAACTTCGTTAATTTTTTGAACGGATAAATTCATTTTTTTTGAATTCGGTGTTGTCAAATTTACAATTTCAAATGTTATTTTCGATATATTAATTTATAAATATTGTCTAATTTTTGTGATTCGTAAAATAAATAGAATAATTTTGTAAAAAAATAGTCAACTATGCACATAGATTTTAGAGAAATATTTACAATAACGATGGTTCTTTTTGCCGTTATTGATATTGTGGGAAGTATTCCAGTTATTATTAGTTTGCGCAATAAAGTGGGTCATATTCAATCTGAAAAAGCTACGGTTGTATCATTTTTTATTATGATTGTTTTTTTGTTTATTGGAAAAGAAATACTTAAATTAATAGGCATTTCTGTAAATTCATTTGCTGTTGCAGGTTCTTTTGTATTATTTTTTCTAGCACTCGAAATGATTCTCGGCATTAGGCTTTATAGAGATGAAGAGGCAAGCACCGCATCTATTGTGCCAATTGCTTTTCCGCTTATTGCTGGTACAGGAACAATGACAACGCTATTGTCGCTCAAAGCGCAATACCACGATATCAACATTATAATTGCTATTTTTTTAAATATTGTTTTAGTTTATGGCGTTTTAAAATCGTCTTCAAAAATAGAAAAAGTCCTAGGTGCAACGGGTTTGACAATTATTAGAAAAGTTTTTGGAGTCGTTTTGCTTGCAATTGCTGTTAAATTATTTGCTACAAATGTTAAAGCGTTATTTGTGTAAAATGATTTTAATTACTTTTACTTTCTAAACCAAATGTTATGAAAATTTTTACCTATACACTAATAGCTGTTGCTGTTGGACTCATTGTTTTTAACATCACACTTATTGATTTTAAAAATATTGGTCAAGGCAATAGTTTGGTTGCTTTGATTGGAATTGTTGCATCTATTTGTGCGGTTTTGATTCTATTAATTTTTAGAATGTCAAAATCAATTGCCGAAAAAACAGGAAATCAATAAAGTTTATGTTTGATGTCTTGATAATTGGTGGTGGTGTTGCTGGAGTTTCATGTGCGTTAGTTCTAGGCTCAGCAAACAAAAAGATTTTTGTTGCTAATAAAAAAATTGCAATTATTGCCCATCAAAAAACATCTTCGTTGCAAGATGCAATTTTTAATAATGCTTATGGAATTTCGCCCAAAACGTTGGGTTCAAAATTGTTAACCGAAAGTTTATTAAATTTGAAGGAATTATACCCTCATGTTTTGCAAATTAATGGAGAAAAAGTGCTTGAAATAAAAGGACGATATCCTGATTTTGAAGTTATTACTAATAAATCTATATATAAAACCAAAAAAATTGTTGTAGCCATTGGTTATTCTAACACTTTTGCAATTGAGGGTTTGATGGATAATGTTGAAAACCACAAAAAATCACTTTCTGAAAAGAATCGGATTCAGCTTACTAACATTGACCACAAAGTTTCTAATGGGATTTATGTTGCAGGAACGCTGGCTGGTTGTCGTAGTCAGTTGGCAATCGCTGCTGGGTCAGGTGCTGCCGTTGCCACAGATATTCTTACTGTTTGGAACGACGGCATTCAAACGCAAAGCCACGATAAAATTTAGTTTTTTTTGATTTATTTAAAAAATCTTAAAGATCCAAAACCTTTTCTACCATTTCGTCATTTTTCAATAATATTTCAAAATATTTATCGTCATCAAAAAGTTGTTTAGCAAATTCGGCTTTTATATAGTTTTTGACCAAATTTTGGTTAGCGGAAACATTTAAATGCACTCCGTTATTGGACAAATAATTTTGAAAATCATTAAAAAAACTATTAGTTTTATTAATTTTATCTTCTAATTGTTGTAAAGTTAAATCTTCAAATTTTTTTCTATTTTTGTCAAGATTTTCAAACACAAAATGACCTATAATTCCAGATTGTAACATATAATTTATTTCTTCGCTTCCGTTTATTGTTTGCATTGGTACAAAAATATCAGGGACTATCCCGCCACCGCCATAGACTATTTTGCCGTTTTTAGTTTTAAATTTCAATGAATCATTGACTTTTATACTGTCTTTTTTGTACAATTCTCCACTCGCAAAACGTTTCTCAAAATCTTTATAATAAGCTTCTTTTCCATTGCTGTATGGTTTTTGGATCGATCTACCCGATGGTGTAAAATACCTGGCAACTGTTAACCGCACCGCTGAACCGTCTTCAAAATTCATTTCTCGTTGCACCAATCCTTTTCCGAAAGAACGGCGACCAACAATAATTCCTCTGTCGTTGTCTTGAATGGCTCCGGCCAATATTTCGCTAGCCGAGGCTGAGTTTTCGTTAATTAAAACAACTACATTGCCGCTTTCAAAACTGCCGTTTTCGCTAGCAAATGTTTTGTCAATTCTCCCTTTTTTGTTTTTTGTAAAAACTATTAACTGTTTGTCTTTCAATAATTCATCTGCAATTTGAGTAGCTATTTCTAAAAACCCACCACCATTATCTCGCAGATCGATAATCAAAGTTTTTAGACCTTGCTTTTGTAGTTTATTGAGACCAATTTTAAATTCATCGTAGGTTGTTTCTGCAAAACGGTTTATTTTTATGTAACCAGTATTAGGCTCAATTATCAAAGAAACATCAACACTTTTTATGGCTACTGTTTTTCGTATTACTTTGAATTTTAAATTTTTACCAACACTTTTCCTGTAAACAGTTAATAGAACTTCAGAGTTTTCTTGGCCTTTTAGTTTTGCAAATAAAGTGTCACTTGAAATTTTTTTGCCAAATAATTGGAATTTATTGGCAAACAAGATTCTATCACCAGACAATAAACCAGCTTTTGCCGCGGGACCACCAGCAATTGTTTTTATAATCGCTATACTATCTTTATAATCATAAAAATTGATACCAATGCCTACAAAATCACCTTTCATAGATTCGGCTTCAAAAATTTGAGCTTGCGGCGCAACATATACTGAATGTGGATCTAATTTGGCCAGAATATTATCTACCGTAAGATCAACAATTGAATCGGTATTGACATTGTCAACATATTCGTTATTAATAAAGTCTAGTAATCGATTAAGTTTATTTCGGTTATTTTTTTTGCTAAATGAAGCTTTTTCAACTGGGAAATTCAAATATTGACCAATAAAAATTCCTGTTGATAGAAGTGAAAAAATTAATATCGGAATGTACTTATAGTGGATTTTCATTTTAATATGTCAAAAAATATTACTTCAAAAGAATAATTTTGTTTGCAAAATCTTTGTAATTAAATACCCCAATTGTTCAATTCGTCAGATGTCCATAGTTCAGGAAAAAAAATACGTTTTTGGTATTTAGGGTGCAAGTATTTTTGCCAATCACTTCCGCCGGTTGCTTCGCCATTGCCTTTGCCCGAGCCTTCAATGTATTTTTTGGCAGCATTCAAGTGGCCAATAACCCAAGTGATATTTACCGTATGGTCATAATGACGCATGGCCTGAATTAGTGTTTTGTTTTTTTGGTCATTTTCAGGCAATTGCTTGAATTTTTGCCAAATATTTATGGTGTTGTATTCTTTCATTTTTCGGATAAATTCCTCTTTATATTTATCTTCGAAAGCTGATAACAAATAAGATTTTTTGCTGGTTGCATGGTCTTTGCCAGCGGCTTGCCAGTACAAGTGTTCCAATGCATGCTCGTAAGATGTGTTTCGATCAATTGTTGACCTAAATCGGTAATCAATAAGGTTGATTAAATCGGTCGATGCAAATTCTATCAATCTGTATTGTGCGCTTTGAAAACCGCTTGCTGGAGTTAGTGTGTTTCGAAATTTCATATATTGTTCGACGTCCATTCCAGCTCCCATAATGTCAAACGATGTTGTCAGCATATCGAAATATCTAGAAATCCGTTCAAGTTTTTCTGTAAAAAATGCTGTTTCAAGTTGCTCATTATGGCACAATTGATTCATCTCCCAAAGAATCATTTTAAATAATAATTCGTTGACTTGGTGATACATAATAAAAACCATTTCATCAGGCAAAATGGTTCTTTGTGTTTGAAGGTTCAATAAAGCATCAGTTTGAATATAATCCCAGTATGTTATTGGCTTTGACCATAATAACCCCTCGAGATGTGTTTCTGTTTTTTGATTTATGGCATTAAATTTTTGTTCTAAATCTTGTAATATTTTGTCGTGATTGTTCATTAATCCTCGTTAATTTTTATTTTGAATGAATTTTTTAATCCTTTGAATCCGTCAAGATCTGCTTTTATGGAACCTACTGCCAAGTTGGCTTTTATTCTAACAGGAATTTTGTTATCATCATCTGTTATCCATACTGTTAGACTTTCTTCTTCTTTAAAAACTCTACCAGATTGAACTAGTGGTCTAAAAATCATTGTTGGAACGAATCCAAATTTAGTCTCAATATCTTCACGACCAATAAATTTTAACTTAAATTTTGTTATTTCATCATCAAAAAACATATCTACCGCAATATACTCATTTACTTTTATTTTATCAACAGCAGGGTGGTTTCTTAAAAAATAAAAAGTCGATACAATATCTTGAACATTTTCGGTAACGTTAATAGTTTTTTCAGTATTATTTTTATAGTCTTTTACAAGAATTTTATTCAAATCTTGATTAAAAAAACCTTCTTGATTTTTGGTATATCCACCTTCGTCAATTTTTCGAACGTATTGATAAGGTTTGTTTGTTAGTTTGTCAAAATAACTTTCATAATTGTCTTCGACTTTAAACAACATTTTTGCCATTCCTGTTGTATAACCGTGACCAACTGCATGAAATATTTTTTTGCCTTTAATCGTTGCGTCTTTGATTTCAAGCGTTGCATATCCAGCATTTATCATTCCATAATGAATTCTAAACTTGAACCATTCGCCAACATCATATGCACTTTCTCTTTGAGAATCAAAACTTAAAGTGGTAAAAACTAATATTGCAATTATTATCTTTTTCATTTTAAATAAATTTTTGTATTGTTAAAAAGTCTATTTTTATAATAATACAAATTACGTACCAAATGTAAATAAACAAAAAAACCCAGCCAAAAAATGACCGAGTTTTTATGCTATTAACCAACCAAAAATTATAAATTATAGCAATTTATAATAATTTTGGGGAACCACCCCCATTATTTATGAAAGTGCAAATATACAACCTACTATTGAATTATTTTTAATAGAATGTCAACTTTAACATACTTTTCGCAATTTAAGTAATACTACAGGGTTATATTTTATACATATAATAAAAATTTTAACAAATAAATTATTGACTTCGTTTTTTTATTTTTATAATTGTTTTGAAATTATTTAATTTTCGTATACCAAAACAAAAAAAACTGTCAATTGAAATTTCTAATTGACAGTTTTCTTCTTATTCTATGCTATAAATCATTTAGATTCTGATTACAAAGTGCCTCTTTTGGCTTGTTCTCTTTCAATAGATTCAAATAAAGCTTTAAAATTTCCAGCTCCGAAACCTTTTGCTCCCATTCTTTGAATAATTTCAAAAAATAATGTTGGGCGATCCTCAACTGGTTTTGTGAAAATTTGCAATAAATAACCATCTTCGTCGGCATCGACCATAATGGCTAGATTTTCGATTTTGTTTAAATCTTCTTTCATCATGTCCATGTGAACACCTAATCTTTCTGGAATCGCTAGATAATATTCGTGCGGCGGTGCCGATAAAAATTCGATGCCACGAGCTTTTAAATGTGTAACCGTGTCGATAATATCATCGGTTGCAATCGCAATATGTTGTACTCCAGAACCTTCGTAAAAATCTAGATATTCTTCAATTTGGGATCGTTTGTTTCCTTTTGCTGGTTCGTTTATCGGAAATTTTATTCTTCCGTTACCGTTTGACATTACTTTGGACATTAAAGCGGAATATTCAGTATGAATTTGTTTATCATCAAAGGATAAGAAATTTACAAATCCCATAACTTCTTCATAGAATTTAACCCAAACATTCATTTGATTCCAACCAACATTTCCAACCATGTGATCGATATATTTTAATCCAACTGGCGTTGGGTTATAATCTGATTTGTGTTCAACAAATCCGGGTAAAAACGCACCTTTGTAGTTTTTTCTTTCCACAAACATGTGAACTGTTTCACCATATGTATAAATTCCGGCACGAACTACTTCTCCAAATTCGTCTTTTTCTACAATAGGTTCCATATAAACTTTGGCACCACGTTTGGTGGTTTCTTCAAATGCTGATCGCGCATCTTCAACCCAAAGAGCTACTATTTTAACACCATCACCGTGTTTTTTTACATGCTCTCCAATTGCAGATTCGCTATTCAAGGCTGTTGTCAAAACCAATCGGATTTTGTCTTGTTTTAAAACATAACTTACAGAATCTCTTGAGCCGGTTTCTAATCCTTTGTAGGCATGCGATTGAAAACCAAAGGTTGTTTTATAAAAATGTGCGGCTTGTTTTGCGTTGCCGACATAAAACTCGACATAATCGGTTCCTAATAAAGGAAGGAAATCTTGTGCTCCTTCGAATATTTTTTCTAAGCCGTATTCTACTGATTTTACTTCTTTACTCATTTTATATAATTAATTATTTATCAAATTAGCTTCAATAATCCAAATCTATTTGAATTCCGAGTAATTTTTCAATGGGAGATTTGTCGCTTAATGTTAATTTAATTCGATCGGTCACTAATTCTTTATGTAGTTCGGGACTCATTTCTAATTTTAACGCATCAATAACGCTTTGATTTAATGAAATAATATATTGAAAATCATTTAGTTTACATTCATTATTTGCTACTTCGAACATAGTTTTAACTTGTCTTGTATCCATATCGCCTGTTATTGCGCTATCATGAAATAAAAAACCAATGTTATGATTATGTTGACCTTTTAATATTGTCCAATCATAACAGAAAATTTTTACTTCTTTTACCGCTTTGCCACTATCGTCTGTAATTTTAGTTTTAATATCGAATCTAGTCGCATTTTTCCCTTCATTATTTACAATAGTAATACCCGAATTTTTTTCAGAATAGAATTTGTCAACAAAATCTTTAAAAAGCCTAATGTTTTTTTTTATTAAATCTTCAACCTCTTCAAGATATTTATTTGTATTTATGTTTTCATTGGTAAAATCTTTTTTGTTCTCTTCTAAAAAAAGTTTATAATCCGATTCCAGTTTTTTATACTTCAATAATAAATGTAATTTTTTTTCATTATCACTTAATGCTTGATTTAGTTTGGTATAATCATCTAATGCACCTGTTGAATTCAAATATTGCAACTTTTCATCTTCTTGACTACCAAGCAAAGAAATTGTCTTACTAATTTCTAACAGTTGAAATTCAAAATCTCTTTTTTCTTGAATTAATTTTCTCTTTCTATTATCTAAAATTTGGCTATTAAATTGTTCTAATTCCGCCAATTTTTTTATTACCATTTCGCCAAGTTCAAATTTTGCATTTTCATACAATTGTATTATTTGTTCTTTTGATATGTCAGGTTGAATTTCTAAACTTTTATCAATATTGGAAATTGCTATTTGCAATTTAGAAGCTTTATTCTTTAGATTTTTCAGGTCATAAGAAATCTTATCAGCTTCTTTTCTTATTGAATTATAGTCTTCGGCAATAACAAATTCTTCAATGCTTTTTTTATATCTATTAATAAGTGTTTCAAGCTCAACAATCTTAATTTCTAAATCTTTTTTATTTTCTGTTCCAAAAATTGCTTTAAATTCTGGATTGTTTAATTGTGCTTTTAGTTTACTTATATTTAACTCTTTTTCTCTTAAATCAGCTTTTTTTATAATCAAATCTGTGTCTAGACCTAACAAAAATGCATTACATAATAGATTTCCTAATTGTTTTTCTCCTTTAATAAATCTATCGTTTGAAATATACCCATCTTCACCGTATCTAATAAAACGAGGCATTAAACTTCTAAAAGTAACATATTTTGTGTTTTCTTTTATTCTAAAAAGTTTTTCTTCTAAAATTTTATTAAATTCTTTTAAGGTATATTTTTCATCATTTAACTCAATTTCTTTTTGATTGATTGTTGACCGAACAGAAGTAAATTCTTCATTTCCAATTTTAAAATCAAGTGTGAATATCCAATCTTCTAATTTCTCAAATTCTTTATTGGTATTAGAACCCAAGCAAAAATGTACTAATGCAATTGTAAGAGACTTTCCAACACTATTGTATGTTTTTCTTTGGTCTTCCGTTTCTTTAATAGCAGCAATGACCGTTATACCATTTGGATTAAATGTTACAGTATGAAAGGATTTTTTATTTGCTCTTAATTCAATTAACCGCATTGTGAATTTTTCCGTTATTATCGATTAATATAGCTCCAATAAGATAAAGATAGTTTAAAGCTAAAATAACATTATCAAAATTGTGATATGCTGGAAATACTTTTTTAGAATTATTTATTTCAGAATATTTGAACCAAATATCATCAACTGTTTTAGGTTCATTAATAAAACTTAATAATATACCGCCTAAACCAAGTAATGATTCTGAAAATCTAATATGTTTTGAAGGTAAAATCATAAATTAATTGTTAGTTGGTGTTTCAAAGATATCACAATATTCAAAATAATAAGCCATAAGCACAAAGATAGCATCTTGAGTGTTATGTTTGTCATTCGGACTTGATTTTTCAACAATATAAAGAAAAATCTCGTCATTTTTAGTTTCGCTTTCAGGAATTAATTCTTTTGCCTCTTCATATAAAGTAGTAAATATCTCTCTTAAATCTTCCTTTATAAATCTACTATTTAATTGAAAAAAATCATTTATAGCATAATTCTGTCTTTGTGCAATATTTAGAATTTCACTTATAACTTCACTCAATGAATTAAAAATAATTTTATTATCAAAGTTAGGATTTGATGGTATTTTCTCTAATATATTTCTCGATTTTCGTTCTTTTAAATGATGTACTACTTCATTCATTGTATCATATTCAAAATTTGAAATATTATCAGGATTTGGAATCATACCTCCTAAAATATATTCCATTTCTTTTAAATTAAACTCCATAAAAATATCTTCTAAATCTTTACAGTTTATTACTTCGCATTTAATTTGATATTTTTTTGAAATTACTTTTGCATTTGTATATATTAAAGCGTAAACATTTTTATAATTATCTTTTACTACATAATTAAATTGTTTAACATCAAATTCTTTTTCTTTCCAAAAATCTAGTAATCCAATAATAGAAGCGTCCATTTTTGAAAGTAATATAGCTTCATTTCCTTTTAATTCTTCAGGAGCATACACTTGATAATATCCCCCAGTTTTTACATTAAAACCATCACACTTACCATCTCCAAGACTTCCTTGTGGTTTAATTTGTTTGAAGTTAGAATCTTGATTTTGCATTATTTTAGTAAACAAATCTTCATATGATTGCTTGTCAGCCTCATAAAATTTATTTTTAAGTAAAATTCTACCAAGATATTTCTCGTCTCTTGTCATGTATTAGCGTTAAATTACAATTACTTATTATCTTCTAACCAACTCTTGTAATATTTCCCATCGTCTAACCCCATTGCAATCTCTGTAACCATAAGTGGGTGAAAAGTATCTACCATTACTGCTAATTCTTTAGTTTCGGTGTGACCAATGCTTCGCTCCATTGCTCCTGGTGCTGGTCCGTGTGGAATTCCTTTTGGATGCAACGTTATATGGCCTTGTTCAATATTATTTCTAGACATAAAATCGCCATCTACATAATACAGCACTTCGTCGGAATCGATATTACTATGATTGTAGGGTGCAGGAATTGATTTTGGATGGTAATCGTACATACGTGGACAAAACGAACAAACTACAAATGTTGCTGTTTCGAATGTTTGATGAACTGGCGGCGGTTGGTGCACACGACCAGTAATTGGTTCAAAATTATGGATAGAAAATCCATAAGGAAAATTATAACCGTCCCAACCAATAACATCAAACGGATGCGTGGCATAAACGAATTCATGAATCATACCTTCTTTTTTGATTTTGATTAAGAAATCGCCTTCTTCATCGTGTGTTTCTAATGCTGAGGGCAATTTGAAATCACGTTCGCAAAATGGTGAATGTTCTAAATGTTGACCAGACTCGTTTTTATATCTTTTTGGTGTATAAAATGGTGCAAAAGATTCGACATAAAATAATCGATTTTCAGAAGAATCGAATTCTATTTGATAAATCATTCCACGTGGAATTATCAAGTAATCGCCATATTCAAAAACTATATTTCCGAGCATTGTTCTCAGTTTACCTGAGCCTTTGTGAATGAAAATTAATTCATCGGCATCAGCATTTTTATAGAAATAATCGGTGAACGATTTTTGTGGTGCAGCCAACCCAATAGTACAATCTTTATTGACTAACATTGGTTTTCTAGAATCCAAAAAATCTGCTTCTGGTTGCAATTCAAAACCTTTTAATAATAATGATTTGATATTTTTATCGACTGCAATTTTAGGTTCGACCGAATAAGATTTTAAAATTTCTTTGACTTGCGTTGGTCGGTGAACATGATACAATAAAGAAGAATGTCCATGAAAACCTTCAGTGCCAAACAATTGTTCATAATAGAATCCACCATTTGGTTTCTCAAATTGTGTGTGTCGCTTTTGCGGAAAATCGCCCAGTTTGTGGTATAACATTGGTGTTGAATTTTAGATAATAAATAGTAAATTCTTATTTAAAAAAAAACAATTTCGAAATCGATGTAGCAAATATCGGAAAAATTTAGTTTTTAATTCTGTTTATTGTTGGTGAATCATTAAAAATAAAAAAAACCCAATAATCTAAAAAAATTACTGGGTTAAGTCTTACGTTTATAAGTATAGATTGTTAAGTCTTAAAATTAATCATTCAATTTTAAAACCGCCATAAAAGCTTCTTGTGGAATTTCTACATTACCAACTTGTCGCATACGTTTTTTGCCTTTTTTCTGTTTCTCGAGTAGTTTTCTTTTTCTAGAAATATCGCCACCATAGCATTTTGCGGTAACGTCTTTTCTAAGCGCTTTAATGGTTTCTCGGGCAATAATTTTGGCTCCAATTGCGGCTTGAATCGGAATGTCAAATTGTTGCCTCGGTATTAGTTCTTTTAACTTTTCGCACATTTTTTTACCAATATGATACGCATTACTTTCGTGAATCAATGCAGATAAAGCATCAACATTTGTAGCGTTTAACAACACATCAAGTCGAACTAATTTAGAAGTTCTAAGTCCAATTGGTGAATAATCAAAAGAGGCATAACCCTTAGAAACTGTTTTTAATCTATCATAAAAATCGAATACAATTTCGGCCAATGGCATGTCAAATGTCAGTTCAACTCGTTCGGTTGTTAAATAGGTTTGATTGGTAATTACGCCTCGTTTCTCGATACATAAACTCATAACGTTACCTACAAAATCGGCTTTTGTAATGATTGTTGCTTTTATGTAAGGCTCTTCAACACGGTCTAAACTTGACGGTTCGGGCAAATCAGTTGGGTTATTGACAATCATTATGGTGTCAGGATTTTTTTTTGTAAAAGCATGATATGAAACGTTAGGAACTGTTGTGATTACAGTCATATCAAATTCGCGTTCCAGTCGTTCTTGAATGATTTCCATATGCAACATTCCTAAGAATCCGCAGCGAAAACCAAAGCCCAATGCAGCTGAACTTTCTGGCACAAATACCAATGATGCATCGTTCAATTGCAGTTTTTCCATCGATGCACGTAAATCTTCATAATCTTCAGTATCAACTGGATAAATTCCTGCAAAAACCATCGGTTTGACATCTTCGAAACCAACAATCATATTGGTTGTAGGGGTTTTAGCATCCGTTAATGTGTCGCCAACTTTAACTTCTTTGGCTTCTTTTATTCCAGAAATTAAATAACCAACATCTCCTGCCGAAATTATGTTTTTTGGAACTTGATTCAATTTCAAAGTACCAATTTCATCCGCAAAATATTCATTGCCAGTTGCCATGAATTTAATTTTTTGACCTTTTCGAATTTCTCCGTTTTTGACACGGAAAATAACTTCGATACCGCGGAATGAGTTGTAATGTGAATCGAATATCAAGGCTTGTAACGGTTCGTCTTTATTGCCTTTTGGAGGTGGTATTTTCTCGATAATGGCAGCCAAAATATTTTCGACTCCAAAACCAGTTTTTCCACTTGCATGAATAATATCGTCAAGTTTACAACCCAATAAATCTATAATATCGTCAGAAACTTCTTCAGGATTAGCACTTGGCAAATCGACTTTGTTCAAAACGGGAATAATTTCTAAATCATTTTCAAGCGCCAAATACAAATTCGAAATTGTTTGCGCTTGAATGCTTTGTGCTGCATCGACAATTAAAAGTGCACCTTCACAAGCCGCAATTGATCGTGAAACTTCATAAGAGAAATCGACGTGACCAGGGGTGTCTATAAGGTTCAAGATGTATTCTTGCCCTTGATAGGTATATTCCATTTGAATGGCGTGACTTTTTATAGTAATACCGCGTTCACGCTCCAAGTCCATATTGTCAAGCAATTGTGCTTTTTCTTCACGTGCCGTAACGGTTTGAGTGGCACCCAAAAGTCGGTCAGCAAGCGTGCTTTTTCCGTGGTCAATATGTGCAATAATGCAAAAGTTTCTAATGTGTTTCATTCGTCAAAATCTAGTAAGTTGCAAATATAGTTAATCTTTCGGTTGCAAATCAATGATTAACGATTGTTGAGGTTAAAATCGTTAAAATTTCTTATTTGAAAGTCTTGAATCTAAAATCTTAAATTTAAAATTCTTACACTATCTTTGCAAAAAACATCTCAATTGATAAAAATAGGCGAAAATATTATTTTACCAGATTTTCCGTTGCTGCTTGCACCGATGGAAGATGTAAGCGATCCACCATTCCGCAGGTTGTGCAAGCAACACGGAGCCGATTTGATGTATTCTGAGTTTATTTCTTCCGAAGGATTAATCCGCGATGCTATAAAAAGCCGCATGAAACTAGATATTTTTGATTATGAACGACCAGTTGGAATTCAGATTTTTGGTGGCGACGAAGATGCAATGGCTATGTCAGCCGAAATTGTTTCGACTGTAAATCCAGATTTGATTGATATAAATTTTGGTTGCCCAGTAAAAAAAGTAGTTTGCAAAGGAGCTGGAGCCGGCGTTTTGAAAGATGTTGATTTAATGATTCGATTGACCAAAGCAGTTATCAGAAGTACCAATTTGCCTGTAACTGTAAAAACCCGATTAGGCTGGGATGATAATTCTATAAATATTGATGAGGTCGCTGAACGATTACAAGATATTGGTGTAGCTGCACTTTCTATTCACGCACGAACTCGAGCCCAAATGTATAAAGGACACTCCGATTGGTCTCATGTAGCAAGAGTTAAAAATAATCCAAGAATCACGATGCCAATTTTCGGCAATGGAGATATTGATTCGCCAGAAAAAGCTTTGAAATTCAAGAACGAATATGGTGTAGATGGTATTATGATTGGTCGTGCTGCAATTGGTTATCCTTGGATATTTGACGAAATAAAACATTTTTTTGAAACGGGCGAACATCTCGCAAAACCATCAGTTTCGGATAGAGTAGAGGCGGTGCGCAACCATCTCACTTGGGCAATGGAATGGAAAGGCGAACGACTCGGAATTGTAGAAACCAGACCGCATTATTCTAATTATTTTCGAGGTATTCATTCGTTTAAAGAGCACAAACAAAAACTGGTAACTATGGATGATCCTGAACATTTGTTCAAAGTTCTCGATTCTGTTCAAAAGATTTATGCCGGTTACGAGTTTGTATAGTTTTTAAAAAATATCTTTTTGTATAAAATTTGCAATCACTATCGGTAACGGATAATTATTTATTTCGGCATTATCAAGACCATTTTTTAAAACCCCTTTTACTTTAATTTTCCAAAATTTTATATGTAGTTTTTGATGCGTAAGCTTATGAATAATTTCGTTTGGATTTAATTCATCTATAGAAATAATTTTATTTTCTGATTCAACATTTTTAATAATAAACGCTATATCGATCGTTTCTTGAGTTTCTATCAATGGAAATTCAAACAAATTTTGCCAAATATCTTTCTCGATTCTTTTTTTAATCAATGTCTGTTTTTTTTCATCTTCAAATATTATATAATTCAAAAAACGATTCTTGACTTTGACTTTTTTGGTTTTTACGGGCAGTTGGTCGATTTTATTTTTTTGTAGTGCTGCACAACTTTCGTTAAACGGACAAATGCTGCAATTGGGATTTTTGGGCACACATTGCAAAGCGCCAAACTCCATAATAGCTTGATTAAATTGTGCCGGGTTGGTTTTTGGCATCAATTCAAATGCCAATACTGCAAAGACCTTTTTTGTCGCTGTTATTGAAATATCATTTTCTACATCAAAATAACGAGACAAAACTCTAAAAACATTACCATCGACCACTGGAACTGCTTCGTTATAAGCAAATGATGCTATTGCAGCGGCAGTATAATCACCAATTCCTGTCAATTTTAATAAATCAGTATAATTTTTCGGAAAAACGCCATTATAGGAATTAGCAATATGTTTGGCCGTTTTATGCAAATTTCGGGCTCTTGAATAATATCCTAAACCTTGCCAAAGCTTCAAAACTTGTTCTTCGTTAGCATTTGCAAGCTCAAATACTGTAGGAAAATTTAATAAAAAGCTATTAAAATAAGGCAAACCTTGAGCAACGCGAGTTTGTTGCAGCATAATTTCGGATAACCAAATGGGGTAAGGATTTTTGGTTTCTCGCCAAGGCAAATTCCGTTTATTTGTTAAATACCAATTTATTAATGTGTTGCTAAATTTCATTTTAAAATTTTATTTTGCAAAAGTAAAGTTTATGTGATTAAATTTTAATGATTTAGCTTGATTATATATTTTTTTTATTACTATATTTGCAACCTCAAAAAAATCAATACATTATTAATAAGTAATAAAATGACTAAAGCAGATATCGTAGCAAAAATTTCAGACAAAAAAGGACTGGAAAAATTAGACGTTCAAGCAGTTGTAGAAGCGTTTATGGAAGAAGTGAAAGCTTCTCTAGAAATTGGAGACAATGTTTATTTAAGAGGTTTTGGTAGTTTTATTATCAAAACTAGAGCAGAAAAAACTGGTAGAAATATTTCTAAAAACACTACTATATTAATTCCAGCACACAATATACCAGCATTTAAACCTGCTAAAGTATTTGTTGAAGGCGTAAAAACCAACAATCAACCAAAATAAAAATATTTATTAATCAATAAAAAATTAAATTATGCCAAGCGGTAAAAAAAGAAAAAGACATAAGGTAGCAACGCACAAACGTAAAAAAAGAGCTAGAGCTAACCGTCATAAGAAGAAAAAGTAGTCTAACTACTTTTTTTTCTTTTAAAGTTCATTGAAATTGAGAAAGGTTTTTTAGATACTAGATTTTCAGAATCTCTTTTTAAAATTAAACTTTCTTTTCGAAAAAAATTATTTAATAACATCTGTAATCGTATAACTTTTGAGTTATCTAGTGTCTAAACATCTAGTATTTAAAAGTTTTAATTATTCAGATAAAAATCAGAGCATGAATAAAGAATTAATCATTAGATCTAGTTCAGAAGCCGTAGATTTTGCCTTATTAAAAGATGGAAAACTAGTTGAACTGCATAAGGAACAAGAAACGAGTAATTTTCAGGTTGGTGATATTTTTATTGCCAAAATCCGAAAACCAGTTGCTGGTTTAAATGCAGCCTTTGTTAATGTTGGTTTCGAGAAAGATGCTTTTTTGCATTACCACGATTTAGGTCCCAATTTAGCATCTCAATTAAAATTTATAAAACTTGTAACTACAGGTAAAATAAAAGACTTTTCATTAAAAAATTTTCAGTTTGAAAAAGAAATCAGTAAAGATGGAACAGTAACTGATGTTATTAGTTCCAATCAATCGATTTTAGTGCAGGTTGTCAAGGAACCCATATCGACCAAAGGACCAAGAATAAGTTCAGAACTTTCATTGGCAGGTCGATTTATAGTTTTAGTTCCATTTTCTGATAGGGTTTCTGTTTCGCAAAAAATAGAAATCAAAGCAGAGAAAGACCGTTTGAAAAAACTTGTACAAGCAATCAAACCAAAAGGATTTGGCATTATTGTGCGTACTGTTGCCGAAGGCAAAAAAACAGCTGAGATAGAAAAAGATTTGCAGAATCTGATTGAAAGATGGACTGCAATGTGTAAAAAATTACCAACTGCTCATCATCCCTCTAAAGTTTTAGGAGAACTCAATAGAGCCTCTTCCATACTTAGAGATGTTTTTAACGATACTTTCAGCGGTATTCAAATTGATGATGAAGAGTTGTTCAACCAAACAAAGGACTATTTGCAAGAAATTGCACCGACAAAAACATCGATTGTCAAGTTTTATCAGTCCAGAGACACACCAATTTTCGAAAAATATAATATTGAACGTCAGATCAAAACATCGTTTGGCAAAACAGTGTCAATGAGCAAAGGTGCCTACCTAATCATCGAACATACTGAGGCGTTGCATGTTATAGATGTAAATAGTGGTAATCGTGCCAACAAAGCGACCAATCAAGAAGATACCGCAATGGAAGTCAACATGATAGCTGCGGGTGAGATAGCAAGGCAATTGCGATTGAGGGATATGGGGGGTATTATTGTCATAGATTTTATTGACATGCAGGATCCCGAAAATCGCAAAGTCTTATTCGAATATCTTCGCGAAGAAATGAGTGACGATAAGGCCAAACACAAAATATTGCCACCAAGTAAATTTGGATTGGTACAAATAACACGACAAAGAGTTAGACCTGAAGTCAATATTAAAACCCGAGAAGAAGACCCAAATAATGAAAATGGAGAAATTGAAGCTCCAATTCTTATTATCGATAAAATTTCTTCAGATCTAGAAAGATTATTAAAAGTACACAACAAAGTAGTTTTGAATGTTCACCCATTTGTAGCTGCGTACTTAACTCAGGGATTGATTTCATTGCGTTCACGATGGTTTTTTGAACATAAAAAATGGATTAAAATTATTCCGAGAGATGCTTATACGTATCTTGATTATCATTTTTTTGATAAAAATGGAATAGAAATTACAGAATAGTTTTTTCTATAAAAATTAAAAAACCGCCTTCCTATAGATTGGCGGTTTTTTTTTGTAAGATGAAGTCAGGCCTAATTAATTCAAGGAATACTCTAGTCGGACAGTAATTCGTGCCGTTTTATTCTTACTATATGTGTCATTATTGCCACCATAACTATCTTCTTCAGTAGAACCCTGACCTGTTATCTGAAAAACGCCCATACTTGCAGTTTTTAGTTTTCCTAAATGTCCACTTGCTGTCGTAACAATTTTTTTGGCACGCTCTTGGGCATCTTTGGTTGCTTTTTCAATTAAACTTTGTTTTAAACTTGGCAAATCAGAAAATGTATATTGCATAGAATTTGATGTTAATTCTATTCCAAAGTTAATTAATTCGGATGTTTGACTCGATACATCTTCAATTCGATTCATTAAGTCAGGGTTTTTATTAGCTGAAAAAGTGATGGTTTGGGTCGCTTCATATCCATCAAAAATTTGTTCGGTTTTATTCAAGTAAGTATTTCCAGAATTTTCGGTTCTGATTTCTCTAAACTTTTTTTGAAAATTGACCGCTCCAAATATAAATTCATTAGGTTGAAAACCTTTACTCATAAAAAAATTAGCTACAATTTCTTGATCAGCAATAATTTTGTTGTAGGCAGTTTTAATATCAATACTATTGGCTGTAAAATTGGCAGACCAAAGAATTTCGTCCGAAATAAAATCTTTGGTTCCAAGTCCAATAACCGAAATTGTATTTAAATTTTCGTTTCTATTTGTAAAAGCGTGACTTAGAATTAATGCCGTTAAAACAATTGCGAGTCCAATAATTATTGATGTTTTTATTTTGTTTTCCATTATATTAAATTTTATTTTGAGAAGAATGCTTTAGTTTTTTTGCAAAGGTATAACAATAGTTGTTATTTATTTTATTAGTGGTTAAATTTAAGATATCATTAATAGTACTAAATTACTAAAAATTCCTTGTTTGTTAACTAAATTTAATTGTCAATTGAAAATATTAATCAATTTTTTTAATTATTTTTGATAAAAAAAGACAATGAACGGCACTCTAAACAAAGTTATGTTAATTGGTCATTTGGGCGACGACATAAAAATGCACTATTTTGAAGGTGGCAATTCTATTGGTCGTTTTGCATTGGCTACCAACGAGGTTTACATCAACAAAACAACGGGTGAAAAAATCACTTCGACTGAGTGGCACAATTTGGTAGTTCGCAACAAAGCAGCAGAATTATGCGAAAAATATTTGTCAAAAGGTGACAAAATTTATGTAGAAGGCAAAATAAAATCCAGACAATGGACAGCTGACGATGGTTCAATAAAATATACATCCGAGATTCAAGTTTTAGAATTTAGTTTTTTGTCAACCAAAAAAACAATTGAAAGTAATAAAGAAAATATTACATTTGATAATAAAAACAATATTTTAGAAGCAATAAACAAAGATAAACCAATCAACGACTTACCATTTTAAACCAAATTTAAAAATTTTAGATGTTCAAAAAAATTATAATTTTATCAATAATTTCGATATTGGTTTCTTGCAAAAAAGAACCAATACCCAAACCAAGTGCCTTTTTATCTTTAGAATATCCAGTGGCGGATTATGTAAAGTTCGAGAACGATTGTCCGTTTACTTTTGAGATGAATGAAGCGGCGGTTATTAAAAGAAAATCAATTTGTAATTTTGAAATAAATTATCCAAAAATGAAGGCCACGTTATACGTAAATTATCGACCGGTGAGCAACAATATTAAAATTTTGTTGAACGATGCTCAGAAATTAACTTACAAACATGTTATAAAAGCAGACGATATTATCGAGCAACCTTACTTGAATTCAGAAAAAAAAGTATTTGGAATGTTTTATTCTGTTAATGGAAATGCAGCTACAAATGCACAATTTTACGCTACCGATAGCACACGTCATTTTATAGATTGCTCGGTTTATTTTTATGCAAAACCGAATTTTGATTCAATTTATCCAGCAGCTGATTTTATAAAAAACGATATGAGACGGCTACTTGAAACTTTAAAGTGGAAATAGATATAATTGAATTTAAAAATCAAATTTTAATTGCGCCACAATACTTTTTTTGATTTCCGTATTCAAATTACTTATTGAAATGCCTAATAATCTGACCGATTCTTTACATTTTTCTTGATGCAACAATTGTTTAACTGTTTCAAAAAGAATGCTCTTGTCAGCAATAAAATAGGGCAATGTTTTGCTTCTAGTTTGTAAGGTAAAATTGCTATATTTTATTTTTAGTGTGATTGTCTTTCCAGCAATTTTGTTTTTTTTTAATCTTTTTTCTAATACATCTGCAATTTGTTGGAGTCGTTGCTCCATAAAAATTTCAGAAGTCAAATTGATGTCAAACGTATGTTCAGCTGCAACTGATTTTGCAATTCTGTCCGATTTCACTTCACTATTGTAAATCCCACGAACGACATTGAAATAAAAAGTGCCAGATTTTCCAAAATTTTTTTCAAGAAATTCTATCGTTTTTGATTTTAAATCCAGTCCGTTAAAAATACCCAATTGGTACATCTTCTCGGTGGTGACTTTGCCAACGCCATAAAATTTTCTGATTGGCAAAACTTCCAAAAATCTTTCAACTTCATCAGGATTTACCGTTTTTTGGCCATTAGGTTTGTTAAAATCCGAGGCTATTTTAGCTACAAATTTATTGACAGAAATACCTGCAGATGCTGATAATCCCACCTCGTTAAGAATACGTAATCTAATTTCTTGGGCAATTAATGAGGCGCTCGGATTCCCTTTTTTATTGGCAGTAACGTCTAAGTAGGCCTCATCTAATGAAAGTGGCTCTACTAAATCGGTGTAATCATGAAATATTTTTCGTATTTGTTGAGATATTTCTTTGTAACGATCAAACCTTGGTGGAACAAAAATTAATTCAGGGCAATATTTTTTTGCCAAAACTCCCGATATTGCACTTTTTACTCCAAATTTCCGTGCTTCATAGCTAGCTGCAGCAACTACGCCACGGTTTTCGTTACCACCAACAGCAATTGGTTTTCCTCGCAGCGCAGGATTGTCCATTTGCTCGACCGACGCGTAAAAAGCATCCATATCGACATGAATTATCTTACGAATTGTGGTTGGCTCGGACATAGTGCAAATTTAAACGAAAATTGACTTTTCAACAAACATTTAACGTCATAAAGTTTTCAATCTTTATATATCGAAATAATTTATCTTTGAATAAAAAATTAATTAAAAATGATTGAAATAGAACGCAAATTTTTGGTTTTAAATAATGATTTTAAAGAGCATGCATTTGCCAAACACGAAATTGCACAGGGTTATTTAAACACTAATCCAAAAAGAACAGTGCGAGTACGTATAAAAGGGGATAAAGCGTATTTGACCATTAAAGGCGTTGGCAATGAAACGGGAATGTCAAGGTTTGAATGGGAAAAAAATATTGAAGTACAAGATGCAAAGAAATTATTACAGTTGTGCGAAAAAGGAATGATTTCTAAAACCAGATATGAAGTAAAATCAGGCAAACATACATTTGAAGTTGACGAGTTTTATAGCGACAATAAGGGTTTAATAATTGCGGAAATTGAATTAGAGTCAGAAACTGAAACATTTGAAAAACCCGATTGGCTGGGGCATGAAGTAACCAATGACAAACGTTTTTATAATGCTTATTTAAGTCAAAAACCTTTTAAAAGTTGGCAACGACAAAGGTAATTTTATTCAACTTGTATATTTTATTCTAATGTCTAAAAAAACTATTTTTGCAAGATTTCTATAGTTACGATTACTGCACCAGCACCTTTACTGCTTGCAATCTCTTTAAATGCGCGGCTAGACAAGTCTAGTTCACGACCTTTAATGAAAGGACCGCGGTCAACAACATCAACATAAACTGTTTTTTTATTGGCCTCGTTAGTAACTTTTAGTTTGGTTCCAAACGGCAATGTTTTGTGGGCGGCCATGTATTTGTCATTGTAAAAAATCTTACCACTAGCAGAACGTCTTCCTGAAAATTTTGCTGCATAGTACGAGGCATGTGCTTTGGTTTTAAAAATTTTGAATTTTCCTTTTGGAACAACCAATGTGTCTTTAATTATTTCAGCAGGGGTTATTGAGGTTATATTTACAGAAGTTGAATCACTGATTGATTTGGTTTTATCAGCAAATGTTGTTTTTTCGGTAGTTGTTTTAGAAATTATAATTGGGTTGCTTTGATCGATAACAGTTTTTGTTTCGGTGTTAGTTTTAGTAACAATTTGCGTTTTATTTTTATCGGCAATTGTTGTTTTGTCGTTACTTGTTTTTGTAACAACAATGGTTTTGTTTTTTTCTTTGCGCTGAACTGTTTGACTGTTGATAGTCAAAACAGCTGCCAATATTAATATTGTGGTTATAATTTTTTTCATAAATTTTGATTTTATTTTTCTTGGATAAAAAAAGCCCCTTGCAGGACTTTTCAATTATTTGAACCAAAGATTGAAGGGGATTCTACTGATAATTAATACTAAACCTAAAGTATAAAAAACACCAATTTTTTTGAATTTAGCATCGTTAGTTTTTTGTTTTTTGTGTTGCGACCAACCCACAGTTATTAAAGCAATTGCAATAATATTTATCAATGGATGTTCTAGTGATGTCAATCGGGCTTGCTTTTCCATATTGCCCAAAAGTTGAAAACCAAGTGGCGAAACAAAGTATAAAACCAAACCTATCAACAATTGAACATGACAAGTTATCAATGCAAAAAGTGCAATTTTGCGGTCATTGGCTGTGAACTCTTTTTTTGAAAACAAGCCGTAAAGAGCAACTATTATTGCAACAAATAGTAATAAAAGTGCAAGATAAGCCCAGCCTGAATGAAATTTTTGTAAAAAACGGTACATAGTTTTATGATTTTTGTTAGAACAAATGTAGCAAAATATTTTTCAAAAAAAAAGCTCAAAGGTTAGTTTGAGCTTTTTTTAATGATTTGTAATGTAATATTAAACAAAAAAACCTAGCCTAATAAATAATTAGGCTAGGTTGCATTAATTTGTTTTACTTTTATTATATTGCAACATATCTTACAGCGTACCGTAGAACTTTCGCTGTTTCTTCAGCTACGTTAAGAGTATATTTCCTATCGCCATCAGTTGTTTCATAAAAAACATGTTTAGCATCTGCAGCTATAAAGTGATGACCAAGGAATTTATTTGGCCCCCAATCTGCACCAACAAGACCTGTTAATCTTATAGGTACAGCCCACGTAGAGCGTACTGTAGCATGACTTTCCAACAAAGTAAGTATTGCTCGGCTATGTGGTGGAATACGTAAATATGGATATCTTGGAGTGATTGAAACAGTTCTTGTTACAATATCTTCCCATCCCTGTATTAATTTAACAGAAAATTCTATATTTCCCTCTGTAACTAAAGGTATTCCAATCTTACCCCCTATTTTCACCTTTGCTTCATAACCAATATACACTTTTTTTGCGTTAGAGTCTGTAATTGTCGTAGTTCCTCTGTAATCATCTTGGATTTTGTAAGAATCAGTACGGTTGTCGATCAATTCTGTATACGTGCCTGGAATTTGTCTCCACATTACTCCTCCATTTTCAACTGTTCTATTAGCTAATTTTCTTTCAAACGATTTGTACACTTTCCAAGGTTGCGTGTTATTCGGGTTTGTCCCAGTCCCTAAAAAGATATCATTAATTCCAACTCCTTCCACTCTTCTTCCACCTGTATCATAACCATACAAAAAGCCAAAAACCCATGTTACTCGGTTTCTCATGCCATCTTCATCAACATAAGCAGGATCTATATCCTTTAAATCGTCATAAGTTACTAAAGAAGTTTCAGATTGTCTCGCAGCAGGTACATTGTTTGTGGTAGGCAAAATGTTGTTACCATCAAATTTTTGTTCCTCGAATATTTCATATCCTTTTGCTCTTAATTGTTCTAAAGTTTCGCCTTCTTTATTTATTTCGACTTTGTTAGCTTGTCCTGTTTTAACAGGTGCCTCTTCATCTGTTGAACAAGAAACAAGCAACACCGACGTAGTTATTAATGTTAACAAAGATTCTTTTAATATATTTTTCATTTTATTTATTATTACTTTTTTATTATTTTTTATTATTTTTTTAAAGGGTCTTTCGAAATTGACCACCGTGTCTGCTGTGATGGGTTTGCTAGCATATCACACATATGCTAGCGCAAAGTCGCAAAGAGTTTTTGTCTTTTTATCATGATGGTTTATGTTTAATTGTATTAATAAAATCAGATATGTTAAATTCACTGTTAAATTTTGGTTTTTTACAAAAACGATATAACAGCATTATCGTTACATTTTAACTGCTCTAAAAAGTTGTTATCGTGTGTCGCAATCATGATTTTTGATTACATCTTGTATTTTTTTGTCATCAATTAATAAAATCAGCTGTCCGAACTGCGAAGTAATCACGAAGTCAAAAGTTTAAATAAAAAATTGTGTAAAACAGATTTACCTAAAAAATAGTTACTTTTGCTGGTCGTATACTGTATTTTGCAACATCAATCTACGATTTTTTAAAGATGCCATTAATTTTACTTCTTAGTTTATCAAAGTTTTATTGGACAATAATGATTATAAATAGTTTATAAAACTGGTTGCAAAACTCTGTCTATAGTGTGGATAACACCATTTGTAGCTTGAATATTAATTGACACAAGATTTGCAGGAACAGTAGTTGTAGCTAATTCTTTAATTTTAATTAAATTTCGTAATAGTTTGAATTTTTGAGGTGTTAATAATGTTGTAACATCAATATCACCATTAGTCGAGAATGAAGCACCGTTGACTGCTGTTAATCTATTTCCAGCCTCCACGTGGTACTGTAAAACTTTAGTAACATTAGCGCTGGTTACAGCAGCACCTGTTAAAAAGCCCGAACCGGTTGTTGCTGTAGCGAATGCAGAATTTAAAGGAGCGAAAACGGTTAGTGAAGGATTTGTAGTTGCAGTTGGATTTGATGTAGCATTTGTTAACAATGTTGCCACTGCAGTTTGGTCACCAAATGAACCAGTAGCAGTACTAGTTACAATAGCAAGTAAAGTTGATAATTTTGGATTTGCTTTTACATGGCTCACTATTGTAGGCAATTTTAAAACATTGTCAATTATGTGCATAACTCCATTGCTAGCATTAATGTCAGATGAAGTAACTTTAGCACCGCCATTGGTGCTACCACCGTTAATCAAAACATCACTTCCGTTTTTATTTGCATGTAAACTCAATGAACCGTTTACAGCAGTTGTTGCACCTGCTGCAAAAGTTTTAGAATATTCATTTGTTAATAAATCATTAGATAAAGTTCCAACACTCAAGATATGATATTGTAATACTTTTTTTAATTCATCTTTTTGAGCAGTTGTAAGTGTGGTTAAAGGCTTGTTTGTAGTTAAATCATATAATGTTGCATCAGTTATTCCAGTCGGAAAATTAGATGAAGTATATGTATTGAAAGCAGTATTTGTAGGTGCCAAAACAGTATAAGAACCCGCTGTTGTGAATGTGCTTGTTAAACCGGAAATATTTAAACCTTTAAGTAAAACGCTAAATTGATTATCTGCGGTTACAACTTCTGCAATAGATGGATATTTTGCTATTTCTTCATTATTTCCATCATTTGAACATGAAAAGATTGTGAATGTAAGCGTTAAAGCAAACATCAAATTTATTAATTGATTTTTCATAATTTTATTTTTTTAATTTATTTATAATTATTTACCGAAAGTATATCTCAATGTAAATTGTGCTTGCCAAACATCAAATGATGAAGCTTGATTTTGGAATGTTTGTTTAGTTAATTCTCTTTTGCCGTCTTCATTGGTTTGTAAAGGCATTTGAAAACCTGGAATATAACCATTACCACTAGCAGGAACTTGTGAAACATTTAAAATTCTTGCGTTTGTAGGTCTTTGAGTTATTCCCCAGTTTCTGTTCAAAAGGTTTGTAAAATTTAAAATATCTGCTCTAAATTGAAAACTATTCTTTTTTCCAGCTATTTTAATGAAAAAATCTTGTGTAATTCCTAAATCTAGTCTGTGCAACATTGGCAATATATTTGAATTTCGTTCAACATATTGACCTCTTCTTCCAGAAAGATAAGGGTCTTGATTAATATAGTTATCAAAAGCAGCCTCTTGTTGCGCAACTGTATATAAAACTGTTGAAACTCCTGCTACAGTTTGAGTAATATCTACAAATCTTAAATCACTTGCTTTGTTTGGAACATACAATAAATCATTAAATAAATCTGTATCACCGTTTATATCTCCTCCATAAGTGTATGAAAATGGACTAGCTTGTTCTCCAATATATCCTAAAGTTATAGATGTTGCGGCACCAGCTTTATTTCCATATTCTATTTTATAACCCAATAATCCAACTATTCTGTGTGGTGTGTTGTTATTAGAAATTGATAAAGGTAAATTGTTGTTACCATTTACAGACCTTGCACCAAAAGCACCAGACCATGATCCAGAGGCTATTGAACCAGCAGATAATAAATCATAAGCATCTGAACGCGTGTAAGCTATAGAACCCCAAAGTCCTTTTTGGTAAGGATATTCTAGTTTAAAAGTTGTAGAATAAAAGTAACCTTGGTTGGTATTGTCTAAAATAATTGCGTTTGAAACATTATTATTTATTCTTATACCATTTGCCGTATTGCCATAAGCGGGTCTATTGTCTCCGCTAATTGAACCATTAATTGTCCCAACTGGTGCGGCTAAATTTGCATTATAATAGAATATTTCATTAATATTTTTGCTATAAATTGCTTCAATTGTTGCAACAAAACCAAATGGTAATTTCTGGTCAACTGCAATATTAGTTTTCCATGATTGTGGCATTTGGAAATCTTTCTTGGTAATTGCTAAATCAAAAGTTGTTGGCAATGTTGGTGTTGACGGAATAAATTGAGAAGTATTTGGTGTAAAACCATATCCACCATTTCTTACATCGTCTCCACTAACGTCAACAAAACCAGTTAAAACTCCGTTTCCACCTATTGCATTAGATAAGAAAACCATTGGAGGTCTTCCAGTAAATATACCCGTTCCTCCTCGAACTTGAGTTTTAGCATCACCTGCAACATCTAAATTGAAACCAAATCTTGGCTCGAATAAATATTGTGTATTTGGCATTTCTCCAGTGTTGAATTTTTCACCGTTTCTAAATGTCATTGCCGATACAGCGGTATTTTCTAAAGCAGTGTTTTCAAACAAAATGCTTGAAGCTCTAATACCATAAGTTAATTTCAATTGATTGTTGACTTTGTATTCATCTTGAACGTACAAATCAATTTTATTAGATTTTAGTATTTGTAATGGTTCAGCTGCACCTGGCAAAGCTGAATATCTAAATTGAAATCTAGAAGGGTAATTTATCGTTGATGGTACATTTCCGTTTGCAGCAGAATTATTGGCAGCAGCTGTAAAATCTGATAATGAATCAAAAATATACACCCCGTTTGATGCAGGAAAAAATGAATTATTTGATATAAATCTTTCAAAATTGGCCCCAACTAAAAGGGTGTGAGCTCCAACTTTTTTTGTTAGATTGTTGGTGAAATGCAAAGTAGAATAATCTAGTTTGTTACCTGGTGTGAAAGGATCTAAACCTGCAGATATGAAAGGATTTGTACCATTTTTAATATCTATTGTAGGAAATAACCCTCCACCTTGTAATGCTCTGTCTTCATTCTGATAATCATAACCAGCACTAAAATTATTACTAAGAGTTTCTGATAATTTTGTATCTAGTTCCAAAACTATAGACCTTGTGTTGTCTTTAATTACATAACCGCTATTTTTATACGACATTGAATTTACATTTCCACTTCTATTTCCAAAACCAGCTGAGCCTGAATTAGAAATCAATTCATCTGAGTTTGAATCGTGGTGAACATATCTTAAAGATAGTTTGTTATTATCATTAATATTCCAGTCAATTTTTGCAATAAATTTCTTTGAATCTTTTTGACTGTCAAAACCTTCCCATGGACCTGTTGTATAGCCAAACTTATCTGCTAATAATGTTGAAACACCTTGCATTTCTGCGGTTGTTGGCAATGAAGATTGCGCTCCTTTTATTGGAGAATCAGATGTTGTCCAAGTTGTAGCTGGTGTCAAACTTTCTGTTTGCTCATAATTACCAAAGAAAAATAATTTATCTTTAATAATTGGCATTCCAAAACGAACCCCGTATGTTTTTTCGTCAAAGGGTGCTGGAACAATAGCAACTTTTCCTGCCTTGGTTCCAATAAATCCTTCTTTGTTGCTCCTCATTGCACCGTAAACTGATCCTTCGTAGTAGTTAGTTCCAGATCTTGTAACTGCATTGATACCCGATCCAGTAAAACCAGTTTGACGTACATCAAACGGAGCAATATTTACCTGAATTTGTTCAATTGCGTCTAAAGAAATTGCACTTGAGCCAGTTCTACCTCCCGCTTGTGCTGAACCTCCTAAACCAAACCCGTTATTAAAAACAGATCCGTCGATTGTAAAATTGTTAAATCTTGGGTCTTGACCTCCAAAAGATCCGTTAGAACCAGCATTTGCATTATACTTTGTGATAGATGCAATTGTTCTTGCACCTGTAGTTGGCACAGCATTTATTTCTCTGTTAGAAAATTGTTGCGATGCTCCAGTTCTGTTTTTGGCAAATGCACTACTTCCTGTTTTAGAAACAATGACAACTTCTTTCAATGTGCTTGACTCAGCTGCTAATACAATGTTTACTGTTACATTACTACCTAAATTGGCATTAATCTCGGTTACTTCTGATGATTTGTAACCCATAAAAGTTACTTTAACTGTGTACGGACCACCTGGTCTAATTGCAGGAACTGAATAGCTACCATCAAAATCTGAGGTTGTAGCATACTTTGTTCCAGTTGGTGTGTGAATTACAAGAACCGAAGCTCCTTGAATTGTTTCTCCTTTTTCAGTTTTTACAATTCCCGAAATAGCTGATTTCGTTACTTGCGAAAAACCGAAAAAACTGAACGTTAAAATAAAGATAAATAAAATCTTTTTCATACTTTTTTTGTTATTTTAATTTTTTCAAAGGTCAAGTATAAAAAGCAAGTAGGCGTTAAGAGTATGTTAACAATAATGTAGATTTTATTGATTAAAAATTAAGAATCTTTAGAAAACACCTAATTTAAATAAACTAATCTTAATATTAGGGTTTGTTATGGAAGTTTATAGGATATTTTTTAAATAATATTTTATTAAATAATCAGTTGAAGAATCGTGAATTTTTATTTTTTTATCATTTATTTCCTCTAGAATGCTGCTTGCCAATTGTTTGCCCAACTCAACTCCCCATTGGTCATAACTAAAAATGTTCCAAATAATACCTTGAACAAAAATTTTGTGTTCATACATTGCCACTAACGAACCCAATGTTTCGGGGGTTAATTTTTTTATTAGTAATGTGTTTGTGGGTTTGTTGCCAGCAAAGACTTTAAATGGTTTTAGATAAGCAGCTTTTTCTGTTAATAATTTTTGTGCATCAAATTCAGTTTGAACTTGCTCAATGTTTTTCCCATTTAATAATGCTTCTGTTTGTGCAAAAAAGTTAGACATCAATTTGTCATGGTGGTTTTTGTCGCCATAAAGTGGTTGTACAAATCCAATAAAATCTGTTGGAATTAGTTTTGTTCCTTGATGAATCAATTGAAAAAATGCGTGTTGCGAATTGGTGCCTGGTTCTCCCCAAATTATTGTTCCTGTTTGATAATTAACTATTTCTCCGTCACGACCAATGCTTTTTCCGTTACTTTCCATAATGCCTTGCTGTAAGTAAGGTGCTAATTTTTGAAGGTATTGGGTATAAGGAATTAATGCTTCGGACTCGGCTCCAAAAAAATTATTGTACCAAATGCTTAACATTGCCAAAATTACCGGAATATTTTTGTCGAAACTTTCTGTCTTGAAATGATTATCCATTTTATTGGCACCAGTCAATAAGTGGTCGAAATTTTCGAAACCGACAGCTAAGCTTATTGAAAGTCCAACAGCTGACCAAAGTGAAAATCGCCCCCCAACCCAATCATACATTTCAAAAATATTGTTTGGGTCAATACCAAAATTTGTTACTTTTTGAACATTGGTCGAAACGGCAACAAAATGTTTGGCAATATCGGCTTGGGTTGCAGTTTGCAAAAACCATTTTTTGATTGTTTCAGAGTTAGTTAAAGTTTCTTGTGTTGTAAATGTTTTGGAAGCTATAACAAATAATGTTGTTTCTGGATTAAGATTTTTGATAATTTCTTGGACATGGTCGCCGTCAACATTTGAAACAAAATGGACATTCAAATGATTTTTATAAAACTTCAACGCTTCAACAACCATGGCAGGACCTAAATCTGATCCGCCAATCCCTATATTTACAACATCTGTAAAAGCTTTGTTAGTATAGCCTTTTCGGTCGCCATTGATAACTTCGTTGCAGAAGTTTTCGATTTTGTTTTTTACCTTATTTATTAGTGGGATAATATTTTGCCCATCAACTTGAATATTTTCCGATTCTGTTGCACGCAAGGCCGTGTGCAAAACTGCACGATTTTCGGTTTGATTGATTATTGCGCCATTAAATTGCAGTTTTATTGCTTGTTCAAGACCACATTCTTTTGCTAATGATAATAATAAATCGAGAGTTTCTTGATTGATAATGTTTTTTGAATAATCTACCAAAAAATCATTCCACTCGATATGAAATTTTTTGGTTCTTGACACATCATTTTTAAACATTTCGGTCATTGATGCGGTTTGCATTTTCTGGAAATGATGCTCTAGTTGTTGCCAAGATTTCGTTTTTGTTGGATTAATGGTTTGTAAAGACATATACGCAGCTTTTTATTAGATTTTCTACAAATTTAGTTAATTTAAAACAAATGAAAAACTTGCATTAGCTGACTTTTTTTGAATGTAAATTTCATTCATAAATGTTAGTTGTATATGTTTTGTAAGAATGAATTTTTAAAATTGAATGCCGTAGTCCAGACAGAAATGAAAATCTTCGATGGCAAAAACCTATTTTTTTTCTGGTTTTGGTAAAGCGACCAACGGAAGCTCTTGCTAAAACTTTAGAAAAAAAGGTTTTTAACTAAGAGAATGTAGTAAATGGCTGGAAATAACTTCTTAAAAAAAATTATTTGAATTTTAAATTTGCCACACTATCTAGTTCTTTTTTCAATGGATTCATATAGGCAAAAAATCTTGGTTTGCTTTGAGAATCCATTGGTTCGGAGTTTGGCAATTTGAGTTTTAGGGCATCGACTTGTTCGCCATTTTTCCAGAAACGATAGCAAACATGTGGTCCAGTTGCAAGTCCTGTGCTACCGACTTTTCCAATTATATCGCCTTGTTTGACTGATTGTCCGCGGCGAACCAAAATTTTGGACATGTGCAAATATTGTGTAGAGTAGGTTTTGTCGTGTTTGACTTTTACAAAATTTCCGTTACCAGCTGTGAATCCAGTTTGCTCAATAATTCCTGATGCAGTGGTCATTATTGGGGTTCCTGTTGCTGCTGCATAATCGGTTCCGTTGTGTGCTTTCCAAATCAATTGTACTGGGTGAAACCTGCTTTTGGTATAATGAGATGTTATATTTCCAAATTTCAAAGGTGACTTCAAAAAGAAATTACGCAGGGCGTTTGCTTGGTCGTCATAATAGTCGACTTTGTTAGTTAGCGTATCTTGAATATAAGGAAAAGCATAAATTTTCTTTCCTTTGTATGCCACAAAAGCACACCTAAGGCTGTCGATTCCGTCATAAATAGTGTCGTTGATGTAACGCTCTGTGAAACTAAGACAAAATTGGTCTCCTTTTTTGGTTTTAAAAAAATCTATTGACCAAGCATATGTTTTTGTTAATTTTTTAGCCAAAACTTTATCAATTTTAACTTCTTCCAAAGATTTTATAAGGTTGCCAATGAATTTTCCTGCGACAGTACGGTTCTTGAAGGTTAATGGTCTGGCTTGTTTGTAAACTGCAATTGTATCGCGAAAATCAAATAGGTAATAATTTAATCTATCGGTCTGATATATAAATGCCTGTAATTTATTTGTTTTGCCTTTCTCTCTTAAGAAAGTCATTGCTTTTCGGTGGTTGATGCTGCCAACGTCGAATGAGTCTTTGACAATTTTAATAATACTGTCTATTGTGCGACCGTTTAGATTTTGTTTTTCGAGAATACTGCGAAAATTATCACCTCGTTTGGTAGTATCCTGAATGTAGTTATAATCATCAAACTTGAAACCAAAATCAAAAATTGGTCTAGCTATTTCAATATCTTCTATATAATCAACTTCCTGCTTTTTGTTGCAGGAAAATAAAATAATGGCTAGTAAAATGATAATTATTTTTTTCAAAAAAATGTTTTTTAGTTATTTTTTTTGAAGTTATATTGGTTTGTGTTTGATCCAAAATGTATACGCTCCAGTATATTTTCAAAGATTAAAAATGCTGAAATTGAATTAGAATTTTAAAATTCTTAAAAAACTTACTTACATTTTTAACTTGAAGATAGTAAACTGATTTAAACAAACTCTTTTTTAACATTTAAAATAAAAAAAGGAATTAGTAATCTGCAGAGAGAAAGGGATTCGAACCCTCGATATGTTGCCATATACACGCTTTCCAAGCGTGCGCCTTCAGCCACTCGGCCACCTCTCTTTTTATTGTTTTGCAAATAAAGTTATTTTATTTTCAACAATCAAACATTTGTTAAGATAATTCGCCTCGAATCGATGTTTCAAAAATGGTTTTGAAAACTTTATTGGCTACATTTTGTCCTAACATATACATTAGTTTGGTAATTGCTGCTTCGGTTGTGATGTTTTTGCCCGAAATAATTCCAATTTTTTTCATGCTGGTGCTAGTTTCATAGTCACCCATCGATACGCTTCCGCCCGCACATTGTGTTACATTAACAATATGCAAACCTTTGTGAATTGCATCTTTTAGCAATAAAATAAACCACTCGTCCGTTGGGGCGTTGCCTGCTCCGTAAGTTTCTAAAACTAATCCTTTGAGGTTTGCAATATTGAAGATGGCTCTCAAAACAATTTCGCTAATGCCTGGAAATAATTTTAACACCATAACATTGTTGTCTAACTTGGTGTGAATTTTTAGTTTATTAGCGGATTTAATTGAAAAAAAAACTTCTTTATTTAATTTTAAATGGACTCCAGATTCTGCCAATGCTGGATAATTTGGTGATGTAAATGCTTTGAAATGTTCAGCATTAATTTTGGTAGTTCTGTTGCCACGGTATAATTTATATTCAAAGTACAGACAAACTTCCTTGATTATTGCTTGATTTTTATCTTGTAGCGAGGCAATTTGAATAGCTGTTATTAAATTTTCTTTTGCATCGGTTCTTAAATCGCCTATTGGCAATTGCGATCCAGTAAAAATTACGGGTTTAGATAAGTTTTCGAGCATAAAACTTAATGCAGATGCAGAATATGACATGGTATCTGAACCATGAAGGACAACAAAGCCATCAAATTTAGAATAATTTTCTTCAATAATTTGAGCTATTAAAACCCATTTTTCGGGGTTCATATTCGATGAATCTATGGGGGTCTCAAACGAAATTGTTTCAATATCGCAATCAAGTAATTTTAGTTCTGGGATTTTCTGCAACAATTTACCAAAATTGAATGCTTTTAATGCACCTGTTGCGAAATCTTTCATCATTCCGATTGTGCCGCCAGTATAAATCAAAAGAATTTTGGGCTTAATCGGCATCATTATTTTTAATTTTATTTACAACAGGATTTGAATACATATTTAAAAAAGCTTTTAATTGAATTTCATCAGTTGTATCAATTTTCATTTCGAGTCTTCGCTCAAACAATGATTTTTCGCTTTCGGAATAAAAATCTTTATACTTATTGGTCTTATTCAAAATATCGAATGCAATATAATTGGTTGGCCAAAGTTTGTAGTTTTTTTGTATTTGTTTATCTATTTCGAGCGCCAATGCTTGAATTTGCTTATTAGAATTTTGATTTTCTGATGCTATTTTGTCTATTTCGGTGTTCAAAACAGTTCCAACATGAATATGAATGTGTTTTTTTTGTCCAATTAAACCTGACATTAGTGTCATAAAATCTTCGTTTTTATTCTTTATATAAGCTTGGTCATTGGCTTCTGCTAATAGCTGGGGCATTTTTAGGACATCGGTAGGGTCATATTCATAAGAAATTGAAACAGGAACAATCTTTAAATTTTTTAAATAAGTAGATAATTTTTCTTGATTATTGGCCATTGCCAGCATTTTCAAAATGCCAGGATTGGTCAAATCATTGCCGTCTTTGGTGCGACCTTCTCGTTGCGCAATCCAAACCGAACGATTTTCTCGAAGCAACAAGTGCCCGATATATTCTGACAGTAATTTAGAGCTTTCCAACATTTCTCTTGGTGTTAAACCGCGTTGCACTAAAAAGTTACGGTTTAATTTTGCCAGCGTATTCATGAAATCACGCTTCACTAGATTGTCGCCAATTGCTGATGCGGTCATGACTAGTTTGTGCTCAAACAAGCTTGCATTTAGCAATGATGTATCTAGAATAATGTCTCTATGGTTGGATATAAAAAGATATGATGTGTTTTTTTCGAGTTTTTCAAAACCCGAAGTTGATAATCCATCTGATGATTTTTCAAGTACTTTTTGTAAAGCTTGATAAATAAAATTGCATTGAAAGTCACGGATAGAAAACGTTTGTTTGAGTCGGTCTTTCCAAATCTGGTCGTCGGTTTCTGGAAAAGTAAAATTCATTATCGCCTTCATCATAGGGTGATTGACCGAAAACTTGAGTGCTTCATTTACTTCAGCATCATAATAGGGGCGAATAGCATCGAATTTTTGCATATTTTTATGAATGTTTCAGATGCAAATTAACAGATTTTGAAATTGATTTATGATAATTTGATGTTAAATCCCAAAAATAACCTTTGAATTGTCGGTAGTTATTTGTGCAATATCTTCTGTTGATAAGCCATAAATTTCTGCTAATTTATCGATTATATTCACCAAATAACTGCTTTCATTGCGTTTGCCTCGATATGGATTTGGTGCCAAATAAGGTGCATCGGTTTCGAGCACTATATTTTTGATATCAATTTTATTCAAAAATTGATCTATTTTTCCGTTTTTGAAAGTTACAACGCCGCCAATTCCTAGTTTCATTTTTAGCGAAATGGCTTGCAAAGCTTGTTCATAAGTTCCCGAAAAGCAATGAAAAATGCCAAACAAATCATCAGATTTTTCGGTTTCTAAAACTTCAAATATTTCGTCAAATGCTTCGCGACAATGAATGTTTATTGGTAATTTGTATTTTTTTGCCAATTGAATTTGATATTTGAAAGCTAGTTTTTGAATTTCAAGTGTCGATTTGTCCCAATATAAATCTATGCCGATTTCGCCAATTGCGAAAAATTTTCGTCGTGCCAGCTCAGATTCAACAATTTGTAATTCTTCAATATAATTTTCTTTTACATAACATGGGTGCAATCCCATCATCAAGAAAATATTTTTTGGAAATTGGGCTTCCAAATCATACATTTTTTGGTTGCAAGTTGAATCGATTGCGGGGATAAAAAATCTAGTTACACCGTTGGCTATTGCTCGATTGATGGTTTCAACTCTATCTTCATCAAATTCTGATGCATATAAATGGGTGTGCGTATCTGTAATTGTCATTCCAGTATTTTGTATTTAGAATAGTAATTTTTGATATTAAAATTTTGTTAAGCTTTTAAAATCCGTCCGAAATTCACATATTTTTTTTATCCAATCAATCATTGTCTTCCGATAAAAAAGTAGCTATAAAGATGGCTTCTTTAAAGTAATCGTAAATTGGTGTTGCGAAACATAAAAAACGATGGTCAAAAGTAATTATTTTTCTATTAAATCTGTTTTCGGTCAGCTAATTTCTTTAATTGATGATAAAAAATTAAAAGATTCCGTTAAAAAGCATTATTCTAACACACGACCATAACTTTTTAGATAAGTTAAAATGTGATAATAATACGGTTTATGTTTTTGATAAAGGCTATAATGATAAAAAAGCATTCAGGCACTTTATCGAGCATAAAACAGGTTTTGTTACAGGATTAAAAGACAACGGTTTATATCAAGAAATTGAAAATGTAGAAATACCATGACGTGTTCATAAGGCTGTTTTAAGTGATAAAATAATTGAATTAGATGTAAAAAAGATAAAGAAGTAATCAAGTTAAAGTTTCGAAAAATAACTTTTTATGACCGATAAAATAAACGAGAATTTGAATTTTGACTAATTTATTTGGTTTAAGAGCCGGCTTAATAGCTGGATTTTACAAAATAAGATGGCAAATATAACTGTTATTCAAGCAATTAAAACAGAATTTTTCGTTGTGTTATTTTTTAGGAGATAATGAAAATGCTATTAAAATACAGATTTATTGTGTTTTGATTGTGAATTTACTAATAGCAGTTATCAAAAGAAAGCTAAAGAGGAGTTGGGCATTTTCAAATTTGGTTAGTTTTTGTAAAATTCATCTTTTCAATTACATACAGTTGATAAAATTTTTAGAAAATCCAGAAAAAGATTGGATTGTTGAAAAAACTGAAATTGAACAATTATCATTTTTTTAATGCCTAGTTTTATAAAGGGATGAAAATTAAAAATTAAACAACTGAATAACAAACAAATAAAAAATAAAAAAGTCCGATTTTAATTTTCATCGGACATTAATGAAAAGTTATAAAAATTAAATTTTTAAAGCTTAATTTTTAAACCTCAAATTCTTGAATTATAGTTTGAGGTTTTTTTGCTAAAATTGTTTATTTACTTAATTTTCTATTGCTTTCAAAGAGCTAAATTATCTAATTAATTTATATTTGCAAAAATATTAGAATCTCGAAATGAAAAACATAATAGCCGAATTACAATGGCGTGGACTCGTTCACGACATCATGCCTGGAACCGAAGAACAATTATTGAAAGAAATGACGACCGCCTATGTGGGTTTTGATCCAACCTCAGATTCGTTGCATATTGGCAACTTGATTCCCATAATTCTGTTGGTTCATTTAGAGCGTTTTGGACACAAACCTATTGCTCTTGTGGGTGGCGCAACTGGCATGATTGGAGATCCATCTGGAAAATCGAATGAGAGAAATCTGCTAGACGAGACGACCTTGAACCACAATGTTGCCGGAATAAAAGCTGTTTTGTCTCAATTTCTTGATTTTAATTCTGCTGGAGCAAATGCACCAATTTTGGTTAATAATTACGATTGGATGAAAGATTTATCTTTCATAAATTTTGCCCGAGATGTAGGTAAACGCATCACAGTCAACTACATGATGGCCAAAGATTCGGTCAAAAAACGATTGTCATCAGATGGAGACGGAATGAGTTTTACTGAGTTTACGTACCAATTGATTCAAGGTTACGATTTTTATCATTTGCACAAAACGCATAATTGTTTGCTGCAAATGGGTGGCAGCGACCAATGGGGCAATATTACAACCGGAACAGAATTAGTGCGAAGAATGAATGTTGACAGCCAAGACAACAAAGCTTTCGCAATGACTTGTCCGCTGGTAACCAAAGCTGATGGGTCTAAATTTGGCAAATCAGAAAACGGTAATGTATGGCTTACTGCCGATAAAACTTCGGTCTATAAATTTTATCAGTTCTGGTTGAACACAACTGATGTCGATGCTGAAAATTATATCAAGATATTTACTTTTTTAGATGAAAAAGCAATTCAATCTCTCATCGAAGAACACCAAACTGCGCCACATTTAAGAATTTTGCAAAAACGATTGGCAGAAGAATTGACCTTATTCGTACATTCAAAATCAGGTTTAGAAAAAGCCATTAAAGCATCGAATATTTTGTTTGGAAATTCAAGTTCTGATGATTTAAAACTGCTTGATTCTACTACTTTTCTTGAAGTTTTTGATGGTGTGCCTCAAGCAGAAATTCCTAAAATTGATATTGAAAACGGAATTAATATTGTTGAAGTTTTGAACGATAAAACAGGTTTTTTAAAATCTAATGGTGAAGCCCGCAGAGCGTTATCTGCCAACTCAATAGCCGTTAATAAAGAAAAAATAACCGAAGATTTTGTTATGTCCAACAAAGATTTAATCAACAACGAGTTTGTTTTGTTACAAAGTGGTAAGAAAAATTATTTTATTGTTCGTGTTGTTTAGCTACATCAATAATTAAGAAATAATGAATGACTTTAACTTCATGCTTTTTTTATTCCTTAAAATCAATTTTAATTTTATTAGATTCAAAAACGCCACTAATAAAATTTTTATTGTTTCTGATTTTATCAAATTCTAATTTGGTTAATCGGTCTTGCAATTCGTCTTTTAATAAAACCAAACCTATTTGTATAAAGTAATTATTTTTTTCGTCCAAGTAAAATTCACTATCAAAATTTTTGAAATATCTTTTGCGTTGCCAATATAGATTATGTGAAATATTCAAAATTTCTTTCGGGCCTATAGTTTTGAAGGTTTCCAATAAAATATGGTTTTTTAGAATCCAAAAATCATCATTACTGGTTCCGTTATTTTTTTTATAGATAGCTATAATAGAATCTTTATATTTTTTGAAATAATCCATAGTTTTTTATATCAATGCATCACTATCTTATTTAACTGCATTTGTATTTGGTTCAATAGCATCAATATAACGCTCGAAAAGGCCATCAAGATTGATGTAATTTTCGTTTTCAAAAATTTTATAATTTGGACACAATGCCATTGATGCCAAAGCATTTGGTTTGATATTTTTGGTGTCTAAGTAAAAAGAAATGGTTTCGTTGGTCAAATTTTCTATTTGATAATCGACTGTAAATTTTCTTTGGTATTTGTCAAAATTATCTGTAACAATTGAATTGATGGTTACAGCCAAAGGTTTGTTTTGGGCAAATAATGAAAATGAAAACAACAAAAAATAAAGACATTTACTCATAATTTTTCTATTTTTAAATTACTCGAAACTCAAAATTTTTTTAAACCATCAAGTTGCAGCCACGAATGTCAGAATTGTCAAACCTTCCGAGAATTTCAAACGAACCATTGTTGTATTGACGACCCAAGTCTTGGGTTGCTATAAAACTGCACGAATTGATATTGGCCAAATCAATCACGTTGATGCCACCAGTTTTTCCATTTTCTAAATAAGAAAGTGCGTCTTCGGTATCGCGAATCAAAATTTGCATGGTTGGCGTACATTCAAAGATGCCTTCGCCAAGCGAATAGGCTTGTGACAACAATTCGGTCATGCCATATTCGGAATGAATACTCGAAACGCCAAAACCGGAACACAATTGTTGGTGCAAATCTTCGCGAATCATTTCTTTTCGACGGCCTTTCATGCCGCCAGTTTCCATAATAAACAAGTTGTTAAGCTCTTGGAGCGGAAATGCAATCGAAAATGCAAAATCGATTAAATCTAACAATGCAAATGTAACACCGATTAATAATACTTGTTTATTAGAATTTTTTAATTTTTGCAGTTTCTCAAGCAATTCTTGTTGGTTGTTCAAATAGAATCCGCTTTCAGAATTTTTTGATCGTTTGATTAAATCATTGAACATATAAATCAATGATGAGCCCGAACGGTCCAAATAGGAGGGAAGCAATGCCAAGACAACATAATCTTCGATATTGCCGTAAAACTGCGAAAAACCCTGGCGGTAGCTTTCTTCATAAAGCGACACGTCGGTTACGAAATGTTGACTTTGAATATTGCCCGAACTGGTAAAAATTTCTTCAATTTTATTATTATTCGAGACAATCTTATGCGTTTTAAAAAATGAAATGGGCAAAAACGGAATTTGCTTTAGGATTTTTATTTTTTGAATATCAATTTTTCTTAAATCACAAAATTGTCTGTACACCAAATTATTTTCGTATTGAAAACGAAAAATTTTCAAAGCCAATTTCTCGAATTGCTTTTGGTTGGAGATTGAGAATATGTCTTGGTTGAAGATCAATTTTTTTACAAATATAAAAAAACCCATTCGAAGTTAAAAACTCTGAATGGGCTAATATTTGGAAATGTGTTTTAAATATAGTTTTTTAGATATTTATTATCGCATTGTTTGGATCTGATTATCAAAATTTAATGCATCTTCTTGCGATAAAGGATTTTTGTATTTTTCTGAAAGTTTGGTTTTATTCGTTCGAATATTTTCGTTAACTATTTTCAATACTTGTAGTTCTTATAAATTTTTAATCACTGAAAAAGCCTTTGGATCGTTTAGTTTTTTCAATAAAGTTTAAATAACAATTAAATTTCATCAATGGTAAATGTCAATTCTCATCTTTTTTTTTGGAACAAAAAAACTCCAATTTTGCAATTGGAGTTTAAGAATTTTTAATTTGTTATTTACTGAATAACCAATTTTCTTGTTGCAGTTTTCCCCTCTTCTGTTACTTTAACGATATAAATTCCAGAATTTAAATCAGAAACATTTATTGAATTTCCTGAAGTTGTAGTATTGATAACTTGTTTTCCAAGTATGTCAACTATAACAACATTTTTTATTTCATTTGCCGCTGTATTGATATATAAAACATTCCCAATTACTGGATTTGGATGAATGTTTAATCCTGAAATATCGTTTTGTTTAACATTCAATGGTCCTTGTGCAAAATCGCCAGGTGTGTCATCTGAGGTATTTATCCAGCTTGATGTTGCTTCGTTGTATTCCAACGATGAACCAATAGGTGCAGCTACTTGTAAAGCAATTATATCTGCAGAGAGCAAACCAGCTGCGGGTCCACCAACTGCTGTAAAAGTTCCTTCATAACTGATAAATTGAACAATTGTGCCCCCGTTTGATAAACAAATTCCGTCTGGTGCACCATTTTGAATTCCATCAGCTGGGTAAGTAAAACTTACTGCACCAAATCCGCCAACTTCGTTATCGATTATACCCGATAATTGTTTTGTATCATAAGACGCAAGAGATGTTGCAGAGCCATTATATAACGTGATTGTGTATCCTGTCAAATTTGTACCAGCTGGACCCGCTACTTCTATAAATTCGCCAACATCTCCACTAGCATTGTCATAGTGTATTTCGTTAATATAAACACCACCAACATTACCAGTAATACCAGCGTTGGTTTGAGAAAAAGTTGTTAATGCAACTAAAAATAATGATAAAGTGTAAAGTTTTTTCATAATAAAATTTTTAAATATTTTTTAAAAACAAATATAGTTAGTATTTTATTTGAAAAAATTTCAAGTGTGTAAAATAATTGTTATTTATTTGATACAATTATCTAACAATCAATTTCTTGGTACTTTTAATTAAAGAATTTCGAAAACTTTCTTAACTGACACTTTCAAATTTGGGAAAGTTGGACTAATAATTTTTGAATCTTCCAGAAAAGGTTTTAATCCAATATAACGCTCGTTTTCTAGGACATAAATCAAAATAGTTTTTTGAAATGGGTCAACTATCCAATATTCTAGTATTTTGTTTTCTTGATACAAATCGAATTTTGTATCCATTTCTTTCTTGGAATTTCCAAGCGATAAAATTTCTACCACCAAATCGGGCGAACCCAAACAACCTTTAATATCTATTTTTGATCGGTCGCAAATAACGCATAAATCGGGTTGTACAACCGACATGATTTGGTTTTCGAGCGTGCTTTCTTTATAATTAATAAGTCTGACATCAAAAGGGGCGAAATATAATTTGCATAACGTTTTTGAAAAAACTTTATTAAAAGTTATAGTCAAATTCATCAAAATATTTTGATGAGAACTGCTTGGAGCGGTACTTATCTTGAAAATTTTGCCTTTTATGAGTTCGACTCTTTCAGAAAATTGCCATAACAAATAATCGGCATAAGAATAGGTGCCTTTTAAATCAAGTTGGCTAAATTTTGTGATTGTTGCACCCATATTATTAAACATTATTTGCTAAAAATAAATTTTTATCAATCGGCATAAATATTTAATTTGGTTTTAAATATTTACCTAACAATCAATTTTCTAGTTGCGGTAGCGTCGTTTTCACGAATTTTGATGATGTAAACCCCTGGCGAAAGTCCACCAATGTTCAATTCTTTGGTGGCAAGTGCGGTTTGCAAAACCAGTTTCCCTAAAACATCGAAAATAGAGATGTCTTTGTTGTCGCCTGATTTTGAAGTTACATAAATCTTGCCACTACTTACTGGGTTTGGATAAAGTGCCAAACCATCAATAGTTGTTGCTTGTTTACTGTCTTGCGCACTGGCAAAACTTGCAAACAAGCAAGCTAAAATAATGATGGTATATAGATAATTATTCTTCATTGTATTTAGTTACTACAAATGTATAAATAATATTTCAAACATTGTACCGTTTTTGTTAATAAGTTTTATAAACTTTTCACAATATGAATTTTATTACAATCATTGATTTTCGATTTGAAAGGTTTTGATTTGAAATATATTTAAGTACACTTTTTATTGTCAATATAACAATAAAAAAGGCTGCCCGAATTGGACAGCCGTGATATATTTTTTTTTATTTTTAGAAGCTTCTAACCCAGTTTCCTGTTAATGCTGCAGTATTTGCACCCGTTGCGGTAGTGGTAACTCCAACAATTGAATCAATGTTTGTAGTATTTCCAGTTATACCATTCTTTGTTAATGAAGTAATGAAAGTGATTTTTGCATTATTTAATTTCAATGAAGCATCAGTAAATTGATCCAATTGATTCCTTAAATCTACACCGATTCCAACATTTGTTACAAGAACATTAGAAATAATTCCAGCTGTACCTTCTTTAAAGTTAAAAGCCGCTTTTGTTGCAACACCTGAACCAACTATCGTAACATTTGTAACCGTTGGGTTTGAACGTGGAGTACTATTAAATTGTACAGGCAAGTTAGAACATTCAAATCCAAAATCACCGTTTGCTGGTTGTTTAATCCAGATATTGTTTAATGTTCCTCTGTATCCTCTATCCCAATCAATATTATCATCTTCACAACCAAAAGCAATTAAGTTTGAAGCGTTTACTGATCCACCAAAAAATTCAAAAGCATCATCAGCACCTTTATAGGCCTGAAGGTTTTCCAATACTGTTCCTGTACCTAATCCAAAAAATGAAAATGCATTGTACTCACCAGTTGTTCCTGTAATAGCAGCTCCAGCATATTCAACTCTTACGTATTTTAAAGAACCTGAATTATCAGCATCGTCTTGACCACCATATACCAAACCACCTGCTTCAGCAATTTCTGTTCCACCAGCAACATTGATTTTAGCTTTACCATTCATTATTATTCCACCCCAAGAACCAATTCCAGCTGACTCAGAAGTAAAAACAATTGGTAAACTTGCAGTACCATTGGCAATTAACTTACCACCCTGTTCAACTTGTAAATAATTAATTCCACCAGCCTGATCAATAGTAGAAACAGTAAAAGTTACTCCTGGTTGAACTGTTAAAGTTCCTCCAGATTTTACTTTTACAATTCCTTTAAGATTATAATTTCCAGCAGGAACGTTTAAATTACCTGTGATTTCTCCTTGTAAAACAGTTCCAGAAATATTTGGAGTGTTGTTTGTTGGTGGTGTAGTTGTTGTAGTTTCATCGTCTGATGAACAGCTGAAATTGAAAATTACAGCTAATAATAACATTGATTTTAAAATTGTTTTTTTCATTGTGTTTTTTTTAAATTTTTTACAAATATAAAGTGCCGAAGCGTTTAGAAAGTTAAGTAATTATTATTAGAAAGTTGTTATTTAGTTACCTGAATGTTAATTAAATGTATAAGAAAATTCTAATCCTACATTTATACCTTGTGTCAATCTATTATTTACATTACTAAATCTTGAAGGATTGCTTATAACATCAGTTGGGTTTTGTGTTGCTAAAAATTCTGCATCTAATAAATTTTTCATTGTCAAATTCAATTGGTATTTTTTAGAGAATGTATTTCTCCACGTTAAATCTATTTGATTAATTGGTTTTTGAATAATATCTGATGCTCCATCTGTACCAATTGCATATATTCTATCAGAAAAAGTATTAAATATTACTGCAATTTTAGATTCTACTTTATCGGTTTTTGCTATTTCATAATTTAAGTCTGCATTAATAATAAAATCTGATGCACCTTGTAAAGAGCGTGAGGTTGATGTCAATCTTGGAAATTTTAACGGATTCCCAGATTCGTTAGATTTCATTAATATTGTATTTAAACCAAATGAAACTTTTTTAGTAAAGTTTGTTTCTCCTAATATTAGGTCAAGTCCAAAATTTGTTTCTATTTCTAAACCATATAGTTTTGCTTCATCAAAATTTTCAAATTTGGTTAAAAATCCTGTTGATGTTCCTTCAAGTAGCCTAGAAATTGGATTTTGAATTAATTTTCCAAAAACTGCTAACGCAAGTACTGAACTTTTTGTCGGGAAAATTTCGTATTTTAAGTCAGCATTATAGTTGGTTGTATTCTTTAATTGTGGATTTCCAATTGTAAAGTTTCCATCACCATCAGAATATCGGAAAGGTAATATTTCTCTAACTCTTGGTTTTGTTGATGTTCTTGATGCTGTAAACCTTATGTTTGTTTTGTCATTTAGTAAATATTTTATATTTAAAACTGGACTGAAGTCAAATGGATTGTATTTTATTTTTCTTCTTGCATCATCAACCCTGTCTCCCTCTTCATTATATTTAGTTTCCCGCAATAAATATTCAAATCTTGTTCCGAAATCTAGAGTTAGTCTTTCAAAATTTCTTGTATAATTTACAAAACCCGCATTTATATATTGTTTAATATCAACATTTGTAGTTGGGTCAAAACCGCTTAAGTAACTCAACAAACTGTTATCAAAACTTTCGTTAAAAAAACTTTCAGGATCGTTAGTGTCAAGAATAGTATTACTTGAATTTAATCCGTTACCTTTGGATCTAATTGTTCTATTGAAAAATTTGTAATCAGTAGCATCAACGTTGTAACCAACTTTTATACTATTGGCAAATTTTTTATCTAATTCTTTTCCAAAATTATATTCAAGTTCAATTTTACCGTTTACATTAAAATTGTCCAGTTTTGAATAAAATCTAAATGGATCTGCACCTCCAAAAGTAACATAATTAGAATTTGGACCAACACCTTCGGTAATTAAAATTTTTCTATCAGGCATATTGTTTTTACCAATTGTAGTTGCCAAACCATAATCTAAAACTAATTTTTTGCCGTTCAGTGCTATATTTCCAATTTGTTGAAATCCAATTGAAGTGTTTTCTGTGTACTTTGTATCACGTAAAAAGAAAGGTTTATCTATTGTTATCAAATCTGTGTTTTCCCCACTATTTTCCTCAATAGTATTTTCTGAATTTTGAATATAAATTAGGTTCAATGCAAAATTATATTTGCTTGATTTTTTAAAGTTCAATGTAGCTAATGCTGATTTTTGTGTTAAATAGTTCCATTTTGAAGTTGTAAAATCTTTTACAGCAGTTCCATTTGTGTTTAAATTTCTTCTCTGTCCTGTTTGTGTTGTAAAATTATTACTAAAATTAAAGTTCACTAAATAGCCAATTTTTTTATCACCAGCCAAATTAAATGAATCGGAATTAGTTATACTAGTTCCAATGGTTAGTGGTGCTTTATCAATTTCTGGAGTCCATGATGCGTTGAACATTTCTTTTGATTCTTGTGGAGTTGCCTGATACAGTAACAACTGATTTTTACCAAAAACTGCTGGTAAGTTTCTGTTATTGTTTGTATATCCATAAAAATCTGATCGTCCGTCATTGTTAGATTTAAAATCTTTAAATGTTGATAAAGAATTACCACTTGCACTAATACTTACTTTTGTATATGGTTTATTAAATACATCTTTGGTCACAACGTTTATTGATGCACCTGCAAAATCTTGGTATAATGAAGCTTTAAAAGTTTTGTAAACATCAATATTTCTAACAATATCTGTTGGGATAAAATTCAATGGAATTGTTTTTAGATTTGGGTCAGAAGGAATAAAATTCAATCCGTTAATTTGTAAATAGTTATACCTATCATCAAGACCTCTTATGAAAATTCCTCTGTCTGCTACTTTTGAAACTCCAGATAATTTAGAAACACCTTGTTCAACATTTGCAACTCCTTTTCTAGACATTTCAATTGCCCCAATACTTTGCTTGATCTCGATAGCATTTTTCTGATCTAATAAAATAGCAGTTTCTTTTTCACGAGATGTAGTCGATTTAATGACTACATCTTTTAGAGTATAACCACCAGAACCCAATGAAACATCGATTTTGGTTGTTTCGCCAGCCGAAATTGTTATAGTTTTTTCAACATTTTCATAACCAACAAAGCTGTAAACAATTTTGAAAGTTCCTGGTGCTAACGAAATTGAATAAGCTCCTTTTTCGTTGGTTGTAGTCGTCAACGAACCTTCTTTTACTAAAACGTTTGCAAACTGTAACGGCGTATTTTTGTTTTCTTTATCGGTAATAATTCCTGATAAATTTCCTTTTTGTCCGAAACCTAATGTTGCGATAAGAACGATTGAAAATAATATTTTAAATTTCATTTGTAATCTAAGTTTAATTTTCTGCAAATAACGTGTTGCTTTGTAAAATTAACGTTAGACCTATTTTAAGATTTTGTTTTTTTAAGGTTATGAAAATATTAAGAATTTTTTTTGAGCAAAAAAAAAATCTTCAGAAAGCTCTGAAGATTTATTAATTAACTAGAAAATTATTTTGATTAGTTTTTAGCAATAGCGGTTTCTGTCCAAGTTTTTACGTTGGCAATTTGGTTTTTGCTATAATCAACTTCGTTGAGGTTTGCACCATTCCAAAAAAACCATTTTCCTGTTTTGGTTCCATTTTCATAGTTTCCAACTGCAATCTTGTTGCCGTTTTCGTCAAATGAAGTCCAAGTTCCTTCTAATTTTCCTTTTAAGAAATTTCCCTCTTGTTGCACTTTTCCATTAGCATGATAATAAGTTGCTTTAACGGTTTGACCAAAAACTTCTAATTTTGGTTTGTTATCTTGCGAGTATATGAATCCTGATAGTAAAAAAGTGAATATTATAATTGTGTTTTTCATGATATAATTATTTATAGGTTAATGATTACATTACAAAGATAACAATTAATTTACATTAAAAAAATATTTACATAACAATTTAATAACATTGCAAAAAATTTAACATTAACTTACTTAATACGCTGATTTTAAATTGAGTTTTTTTTGAAATTAAAATTATAATGTTCTATTTGTTGTTTTAAATGTTAAGTTTTTATTTAATTTAAAAACTTAACATTGGATTATGGTTTAATTGGTTTACTTTTGTTAACAATTAGTTTGCATTAAAATAATAATTAATTTACAAAATAAAAAATATGGACAATCAAGAAAATGTTGACAGTAAAAATGCAACACCAATTAACACCGAAATAGTTACAGAAAACATAAATCCTGTGGTTAAACCAGTAGCAAGAAGAAAACCAGCAGTAAGAAAGCCAGCTGCTCCAAAAACTGATGCAACAGCTAAACCAGCAACAATAACTGCACCAAACAGAAGAGCGCCAGCTATAAAACCAACAGTCGCAAAAACAGTAACAGAAACAGAAACGGTTGTTGAAAATGAGATACAATTGATAGAAGTAATTAGTACAGACGATATTTTTGAACACGAAAATTTTGGTTTAAAAAAGAAAAACCTTAAAAAATTAAAAAAAATGAGTGATAAAGTAAAAGAAAAAGAGCAAAAAGCGAAAGAAAAAGCCAAGAAAGCCAATAAAAAGAAAAAAAACAAAGCCAAAAAAGATAAGGCTAAGAAAAAACTAAAAGAGAAAAAAGCCAAGAAAAAAGCTGCAGACAAGAAAAAGTTAAAAAATAAGAAAAAGAAATAAAACTATTGTTGCAAACCGAAGTCTCTGAGCTTCGGTTTTTTTTTGTTTAAAAAAATCATACAACTTTATGCCAATGTTAAATACATTAAAAAATGGTTAACTCGTGCATGATGTTATTTTTATATTTACTTTTACATAATAAATTCACACAATTTTATAATGAAAAAAAGAGAAATTAAAATTTTATTGGTCGATGATGAGCCAGATATTTTAGAAATTGTTAGTTATAATCTCTCGCAAGAAGGATACCAAATAGTTACCGCAAGTAATGGTCGTGAAGCGGTTGCTGTTGCCAAAAAAGAGTTGCCACAACTTATAATAATGGACGTCATGATGCCCGAAATGGATGGCATGGAGGCTTGTGAAGCAATCAGAAAATTGCCTGAATTGAATGGTGTAATAATTGCTTTTTTAACTGCACGAAACGAAGATTACTCGCAAGTTGCAGGTTTTGAGGCGGGTGCTGATGACTATATTCCTAAACCAATAAAACCAAAATTATTGGTAAGCAAAGTTAAAGCATTGTTAAGACGCCTCAAAGATGAAGATACCATAAACTCAGAAACATTAAACATTGGCAACATCGAAATTAATCGTGAAGAATATAAAATAATAAAAGCAGGAATTGAAATAATTTTGCCACGTAAAGAATTTGAATTGTTTTATTTATTGGCATCAAAACCAGGAAAAGTTTTTAAAAGAGAAGAAATTCTTGACAAAGTCTGGGGTAGTGAAGTAATTGTTGGTGGCAGGACAATTGATGTTCACATCAGGAAATTGAGAGAAAAAATAGGAGACGATTTATTTAAAACTATTAAAGGTGTGGGTTACAAGTTTGAAATATAGACCTTTAATGCTTGCAAAACCTAGATTTGTCATTTAAAAATTAATTATAAATGTCCATAGTTTTTAAAAAAACATATAAGTTTGCTGTAACATCATCTTTGTATATCACTTTGTTTTCGACGATATTAGTTGGAATTTTAACCGCTGTATTTTTTCAGTTTTCAATTTGGTTCTGTTTGTCATTTGGATTAATGATTTTACTTTTTTCACTTTTTGTAATTCAATATCGTGTTGAAAAATTTATTTACCGCCGTGTCAAGAAAATTTACGACGATGTTTCTATTCTTGATTCCACCCAGTTGCGTAATGGCTCAATAACGACCGACATGGCAACATTGACGCGAGAAGTCCAAAAATTTGCTACTGATAAAAAATTCGAAATTGAAACCCTGAAAGTCCGAGAAGAATACCGCCGAGAATTTTTGGGTAATGTATCGCATGAATTAAAAACACCACTTTTTACTGTACAAGGTTACCTATCTACGCTACTTGACGGTGCCGTAAATGACAAAACCATTCGCCGAAAATATTTGATCAGAGCCGAAAAAGGTGTAGAACGATTGATATATATTGTGCAAGATTTAGACATGATTTCCAAACTTGAAATAGGTGAATTGCACCTAGAAATTTCCGAATTCAATATTGTAAAACTAATTCAAAATGTTTTAGATTTACTCGAAATGGAAGCCGAAAAAAAAGATATTATTTTGATGTTTGATTCCAAATATCCTAAACCCATAAATGTAATTGGTGATCAAGAAAAAATTCAGCAAGTAATTACCAATTTAGTTGTCAACTCCATAAAATACGGAAAAGAAAAAGGCACAACAGAAATAAGTATTGAAGATTTAACTGACAAAAAAATAATAGTCAGGGTCAATGATAATGGCGAAGGAATTGAGAGTCACAACATTCCGAGACTTTTTGAGCGTTTTTTTAGAGTTGACAAAAGTGGCTCGCGTGCCGATGGTGGTTCTGGACTTGGCCTTTCAATTGTGAAACACATTATTGAAGCACACGAAGAAAAAATATTTATAAAAAGCGCCATCGGTAAAGGATCAGAATTTTCTTTTACAATCGAAAAAGCATTTGTAGAATGAGATTTTGAAACAGAAAATTTATATTTCGCATGATTTTTGCACAATCTCGTCAACAAACTGATTTATACGAGCAATATTTTGGGTCAAAGTGCTTAACCATCTAGGCAAAATTGACTATAGATACGCAGCAATATATCAGTTCCGTTATGAATTTCATAGCGTACTTAAAATGAAATTTAAAAAAAACCTGTTGTCGATTTTAAGAAATTGTGTTCATAAAAATATAATGTTTAGTCTTAAAAACTATTACCCGAAATTATTCCTTTGCTAACAATTTATCCTAAGAGCGACAATATCGATACTTATCAAAGTCGTAACTGTTTTAGAAATTGATATTCAAGATTTATTTTCACGATTGTTCAAAATAAATTGATAAAAAAATAAAAAATTCTAAAATGTCAATCAATGTAATTTAAAACATTTAATTTTATACATTTGTACATTGAACAATTACTAATATTTATACCCTAAAAATTTTATGGGATTTTTTGATTTCATGACCGAGGATATTGCGATAGACCTTGGTACCGCAAATACATTAATTATTCACAACGATAAAGTTGTAATTGATAGCCCATCAATAGTTGCAAGAGATAGAATTTCGGGCAGAATAATAGCCGTAGGAAAAGAGGCCAACTTGATGCAAGGTAAAACTCATGAAAATATTAAAACAATAAGGCCCCTAAAAGACGGTGTAATTGCCGACTTTGACGCTTCGGAACAAATGATAAAATTGCTCATTAAGAGCATTCCAGCGTTACAGAAAAAATTATTTACGCCAGCGTTACGAATGGTCGTTTGTATTCCGTCTGGAATTACAGAAGTAGAAATGCGCGCTGTAAAAGAAAGTTGCGAACGAGTGAATGGCAAAGAAGTTTATTTGATTCACGAACCAATGGCTGCCGCAATAGGAATTGGGGTTGATATTATGCAACCAAAAGGCAACATGATTGTTGATATTGGTGGAGGAACAACCGAAATTGCAGTAATTGCCCTTGGCGGTATTGTGTGCGACAAATCTGTGAAAATTGCCGGTGATGTTTTTACGAATGATATTGTATATTACATGCGAACGCAACACAACCTTTTTGTTGGAGAAAGCACAGCCGAAAAAATAAAAATTGAAGTTGGTGCTGCACTCGAAGATTTAGAAACGCCACCAGACGAAATGTCTGTTCAAGGTCGAGATTTATTGACTGGAAAACCAAAACAAGTTAATGTTTCTTACAGAGAAATTGCCAAAGCATTAGACAAATCAATTCAAAGAATTGAAGATGCCATTATGGAAACTTTGTCGCAAACACCACCCGAATTGGCAGCTGATATTTACAACACCGGAATTTATCTTGCTGGCGGAGGTTCAATGCTTAGAGGACTTGATAAACGTATTTCTCAAAAAACAGATTTACCAGTTTATATAGCCGAGGATCCATTGAGAGCAGTTGTTCGTGGCACTGGAATGGCATTAAAAAATATTACAAAATACAAAAGTATACTTTTAAAATAATAGCTCAAAAGCATGCAGCAAATATTTAATTTTATTATGAAAAACAGCCATAGATTGCTGTTTTTGCTGCTTTTAGGCATTTCGATTGGACTTACAATTCAGTTTCATGCTTATCACAAGAGCAAAATAATAAGCTCGGCAAATTTTGTGAGTGGTAGTGTTTATGAAAAAATAAATGAAACCGAAGAATATTTTAACCTAAGAACTCAAAACGAGAATCTAGCTATCGAAAATGCAAGACTCAAAATGTTGTTGTTTAACAAGAAAGATACCATCATTCCGATTATAAATGATTTGCAAGGCGTTGAAAAAACTAATATTATTTTATCAAAAGTAATTCATAATTCATATGACGTTTATGAAAATTTCTTGACCATTAATTCTGGTGCAAAACAAGGCGTAAAAAAAGATATGGGTGTAATTAACGATTTAGGAATTGTAGGTATTGTTGACAATACATCAAATAATTTTGCAACGATTATAAGTATTTTGAATAAAAAAAATCTAATAAATGCAAAAATAAAAAAATCAGATCATTTTGGATCTTTGTCTTGGAATGGTAAAAGCACAGGTTTTGTTCAACTAATTGATGTTCCAAGATCGGCATCAGTTCGCAAGGGTGATACGATTGTTACTGGTGGGCGATCGGTTATATTTCCTGAAAATATAAACATCGGTACCGTTGATAAGATTTACATTGATAACGAAACCAATTATTATACACTAAACATCAAACTTTTTAATGACATGACCAATTTGGGTCATGTTTATATCATTAAAAATTGCGATGCTCTTGAAATAAAAAAATTAGAAGCAACCACAACAATCATCAAAAATGAATAATGCTTTATTAAATAATATCGCCAGATTTGTCTTGTTGCTTGTAGCTCAGATAATTATTTTCAACAAATTTAATTTATTTGGGTTTATCAATCCGTATCCATACCTTTTATTTATCGTTTTATATCCTGTAAACTCCAACAAAAATGGACTTTTGGTAGCTAGCTTTTTGCTAGGAATTACTATGGATCTATTCTGTAATTCTGGTGGTGTTCATGCAGCATCTTGTGTGGTTTTGGCTTTTTTGAGACCACAAATTTTTAAATTTTCATTTGGTTTAAGTTACGAATATCAAACAGTTAAACTTAATGATGTTTTAACTCCCGAACGATTTTCGTTTATAATAATGGCGGTCATTATTCATCATTTGATTTTGTTTTTTCTAGAAATTTTTAGTTTTATATTAATTTTAGAAATGTTGTGGCGTACGCTATTGACTACAATTTTCACAATAATTGTTAGCATCATTATTATTTATTTGATAAAACCAAAAAAACGATGAGAAAGTTATTGTTAACTTCGATAATTATAATTGGTGGTTCATTACTTGTGTTGCGTTTGTTTTATTTGCAAATTATCAATGATTCATTTAAACTAAAATCAGAAAACAACGCCATAAAAATTAATTACGATTATCCAGAACGTGGTTATATTTATGACAGAAATGGCGAACTAATGGTTGCCAATCAACCTTCATATGACATTATGGTAACGCCACGAGATATTAAAAATCTTGATACGTTAAATTTTATAACTTTATTGAATATTACTAAAGAAGAATTTTTAAAAAAAATTAATAAAGCTAAAGTATATAGCCCAATGTTGCGATCTGTTTTTATGCCACAATTGAATAAGACGGAGTTTGCGGCTTTTCAAGAAAAAGCAAGAAAATTTCCAGGTTTCGAAATACAAAAACGTTCTTTACGGGATTATCAAACTAATGCTGGGGCCAATGTTTTTGGTTTTATCACCCAAGTAAATGATAAAATTATTAACTCAAAACCATATTATAAATCAGGAGATTTAATTGGACGTCAAGGTGTTGAAGAAAGTTATGAAGACATTCTTCGTGGACAAAAAGGCGTAAAATATATTCAAAAAGACAAGTACAACCGAGACATGGGGTCGTTTAACAAAGGGAAGTATGATACGATTTCTGTTCAAGGAAAAGACATTACTTTGTCTATTGACATGGAATTACAGCAATATGGTGAAGAACTTATGGTCAACAAACGTGGTGGTATTGTAGCGATTGAACCCAAAACGGGCGAAATTTTAGCATTGGTTACCGCGCCATCTTATGATCCAGCATTATTAGTTGGTCGCCAAAGATCAAAAAATTATACAATTTTATATAACGATTCTTTAGCAAAACCTACATATGATCGCGGTTTATTGGCAGAATATCCACCAGGTTCCCCGTTTAAAATCATGACCGGATTGATAGGCTTGCAAGAACAAGTTGTTGATGAACAAACATCATTTATGTGTCGCCATGGAATGCGAATTGGAGGACATTTTCAGCGCTGTCATGGCTATGGACCACACCAATTGAACAATGGTATTTATGCATCTTGTAATACCTATTTCGCAAGTGTCTACATGCGAACTATTGGCAAATATGTAAAACCAGCACAGGCAGTTGACATTTGGGCCAATCACCTAAAAAGTTTTGGAATTGGTGGTTTCATGGGTTATGATTTGCCAACAGGAAGAAAAGGTAATGTGCCAACATCAAAATATTATCAAAAAATTTATCCAAAAGGTGGTTGGAAAGGCTCAACCATAGTATCAAACGCAATTGGACAGGGAGAAGTTTTGATGACACCAATTCAATTAGCCAACATGATTGCTGCAGTTGCCAATAAAGGTTATTTTTACACGCCTCATATTATCAAAAATATTAAAGGTCAGGCAATTGATAAAAAATTTACAACCAAACACGTGACTTCAATTGATAAAAAATATTTTCCACCAGTAATTCAAGGTTTATTCAACGTATATAATAAAGGGACAGCGCGCGGTTTGAGAATTCCTGATATTGATGTTTGCGGAAAGACAGGTACAGCCGAAAATTACGCAAGGGTTGGAGAAAAAAAAATTAAAATGAAAGACCACTCTATATTTGTTGCATTTGCTCCAAAAGATAATCCGAAAATTGCAATTGCAGTTATGGTCGAAAATGGCGGTTTTGGCGCTACAATTGCTGGTCCTATTGTTAGTTTGATGATAGAAAAATACATCAAAAAGAAAATCACACTCAAAAGATTTGAAACACGAATAAAAAATACAAGTTTGCAATCACAATATGCAAGATATGTTGTCAAAAAAATAGACTCTACTCAAGTTGATTCAACAAAAATTCAATTGCCCGATTTCAAACAAATCGCAAAAGAAATTGCCAAAGACACGGCTCACAATAAATAATGATTTTAAAAAAAAATGAAAAACCAAAGCGTTTCTAGTAATCTTGATTGGGTAAGTGTTATTATTTTTACACTACTTGTCATTATGGGTTGGATGAATATTTATTCGTCGTCAATGTCATTATCGCTTGAAAACACTTCAATTTTTGATATTTCACAAGTTTATGGAAAGCAAATGTTATTCGTTTTTTTGACGATACCTATTATATTTGTCGTACTTTTTGCAGATGCGAAATTTTATGAAAAATATTCACTAATTATTTATACCATTTCGATTTTATCCTTGGCCGGTTTGTTTATTTTTGGAAAAACAATTGCTGGGCAACGTTGTTGGTATGGAATCGGAAGTTTCACGTTACAACCATCAGAATTTGCGAAAGCTGCAACATCATTGGCATTAGCAAAATTTTTAAGTGATGTGCAAGTCAATCTCAAAAATATCAATGACCAAATAAAAGCTTTGGCAATTATATTTTTGCCAGTTTTATTAATTTTGCCGCAACCTGACCCTGGAAGTGCATTGATTTATTTTGTGTTCTTTTTGGTTTTATATCGAGAGGGTTTGCCAAGCTGGTACTTGATTGTAGGATTTTCGGCAATAGTTTTATTTGTTTTGGCATTAATTCTAAAGCCAATTTATATTGTATTTATTACTTCAATTATATTAATTTTTATTTATTTAAAAAGTAAAATCATTAATAGAAATTTGCTTTTTAGTTCTATTATTCTGATTTTGATTGGATGTTATGTATTCTCAGTAGATTATGTTTTTACCAATGTTTTCAAGCAACACCACCGCGACCGATTCAATATATTATTAGGCAAAGCAGTCGATATGAAAGGTATAGGCTACAACACAAATCAATCGGAAATTGCAATAGGCTCTGGCGGCTTTTTCGGCAAGGGCTATCTTAATGGCACACAGACTAAAGGCGGTTTTGTTCCTGAGCAACACACTGATTATATTTTTACAACCGTTGGCGAAGAATGGGGATTTCTTGGTTCATTGATGGTTGTGGGATTATTTATCGGATTGATATTAAGAATTTTACATTTGGCCGAACGACAAAAAACAAAGTTCAGTCGGGTTTATGGATATTGTGTTGCGGGCATTTTATTCATTCATACATTTGTTAATATTGCAATGGTGCTGGGTGTTTTCCCGACAATTGGCGTACCACTACCATTTCTTTCTTATGGTGGTTCGGGTTTGTGGGGTTTCACAATATTATTATTTATTTTCTTGAAAATGGATGCCAATAAAGTCAATGAATGGTAGTAACAAATATTTTTTTTTAGTATTTAAAAATTTACTTTCGGATTTATTGACCTTGAAAAACAAAAAACTACTCCAATTCTTTTTTTAAGATCACTTTACTCCACAATTCTGACCCTTCTTTATCAAATAATGTAAGTTTCATTTGTCGATTTTTTTTATCACCTGAAAATGATATCGTACCAAAACAATTTTGATTAAACAACGAACCTGCAACTCTATTAATATTATTTTCTTTGACAATTCTATCTGCTGAAACTACTCCTGATGTAAGTGGCGAAACAGTCCAATCAAATAAAGCATAGGCATTTTCTCTAGTTTGCATTGACAATTCAGCAAAATGTCTGTCGCCCGAAATGAACATAATGCCTTTTATATCATTGTCTTGAATTTCTTTTAACAACCTAGATTTTTCGTTTGCATAATTGCTGTAATTTTCAAATACTTCGGCAGTATTGAGGACTTGTCCGCCAATAACTATTATTTTAAAAGTTGCAGTTGATGAAACTAAATTATCGACTAACCATTCTATTTGTTCATTACCAAGCATTATCTTCTCGCCAGTTTTTCGGTCATTTGGTGACTTGAAAAAACGATTATCTAATAAAAAAAACTGAGCGTCACCCCAATTGAAAGTCGAATAAATTCCTTCGTTTTGGTCAAAATCTTTTCCGTAACTTTTATTAGCCCAGAAATTTTTAAAAGCTGTTTGTGTCAAATATTTATTATAAAAACCTCTATCGCTATCATTTGGACCAAAATCGTGGTCATCCCAAATAGCAAAATTTTGAGTTTTGGCAAGAAGTGCTTGCATTTCTGCGTTTGACCTAGAATGCAAATATCTATGATTGATGCCGGTTTGCGAGTCCCAATCAGCCTCACGAAGATAAATATTATCACCACCCCAAACCATTATATCTGGATTTTTGGCAGCTATTTTGTTGTAAATTTCATAGCCAGAACCATAGGCTTTTCCTGGTCTGTCAAGGTCAGGTTCGCTAATGTAGTTGCAACTGCCCAAAGCCACGGTAAAATCGGGAGCATCTTCTCGCCATTGCCATAATTTTTTGGAAGAAAATGATGTTTCATATGGTAAAACTACTTTTTTGCCTTCA
>JAYVIW010000076.1:0-2240 GCA_043769905.1 Bacteroidota bacterium | reverse complement strand
TTTTATCTTTTCCCTTCGGGGTTTTCTTTTTCGGCTACGCCTTCAAAGAAAACCCCGAAGGGAGCGAAATGCCATCAACAATGTAGTGAAACTTTACATTTAATGATTTAAAAGTTGAATTAACAAACGATAAATTTTTGTTACAAAAGAATAAGATTATTATCCAAATAAATTATTTTTACGAAATAAATAATTGAAATGTGAGTTTTAACTTTTATTATGGGTAACAACAAAAACAATCGCAATGAAGAAGACGATTTCGAAATGCCAAAACTCGATATTCGCCAAGAAAATGAATTCAAAAAAATGAAAATGACTTTGGAGACTGGTGCTGTTTTTCCTGATGATTTGAGCAAAAACCTACCACCAGAAATAGAAGGACAATTTTTGGACTGCATTATGAATTTTGAAAAAGCATTTAGAAACGCCAAACGAATTTCTATTTTTGATAAAATTGGACGGCCTCATTTTATTCCAGAAAATATTTTAAACAGTGATCAAATTATAGCTGAACTGAAAAAAATAGAAGAACTATTAGACCAAAATGGAATAATTGTTAAAATTTTGGCAGCTTATGATGATGAAGAAAGATTGATTTATAAATTTATTACCGAAGAATTATTTTTGCTAGAAGTTGATGACATTAATATCTCAGGCATGAATTTTTGTTTTATATACGAAGAATTTCACCAAAATAACGACTTTGATTTAAGACGAGAAACAAACAATTTTTTATATATGTTTTTTAATAAAAAAAATAATTTGTATCATGAATTTTATGCAACTGACGCTAAAAACTATATCAAATTAAATAACTTTCGTTCTTTATTCAAGAAATTTAAAATTAAGTTATTAGAAATTAATAGCGTTTTATTTGATGACGAAAAAGCTAAAACTACTTTTAATATTGATTTTTGGGGGAAAATGGATGGAAACAAAAACAAGATTTGTTATTCTGGTCAAGGTTCTATAACATTTGACTATTCATATGGATATTGGTCTATTCAAGAAGTATTATTACCTTTCAATAATTAAACTTCTGCAAATTTAAAATGTCTATTTTTAATTAATTAACAAATAATTTTGCTAATTGATTATTTTTTATACTTTTATATCATTAACAAAAATAATCATTTTTATGAAAAACAACTATTTAAAATTAACAGCAATTTTTATGATTTGCGTATCAATTAACTCCAATTTATTTTCTCAAACCAAAATACCAAATACAACGCAAACACCATCGACTTATTCTACATCAGAATTTTGGCAAAAAGTGCAATTTGGTGGTGGCCTGACATTAGATTTCGGTTCAGGGTTCACAAATATTGGAGTTTCTCCAACAGCGGTTTACAATGTCAACGAATTTTTTTCAGTGGGAACAGGACTGCAGCTGAGTTATGTATCTGCCAAGAATACTTCCAAATCAATGATATATGGCGGAAGCATTATTGCATTGGCAAATCCAATAGAATCAATTCAATTATCAGCTGAATTAGAACAATTAAATGTTAATCGAACATTTGATAATAATACATTTCCTAAACAGCAACTTTGGAACACAGGTCTGTGGCTTGGTGGTGGTTACAGAACCAATAATATTACAATTGGCGCTCGATACAATGTCTTGCACAGTGATACTGATGGCGTTTATAATGATGCATTTATGCCGTTTGTAAGAGTTATGTTTTAAAATTTATCTGCAATATAAAATTAAAGACTAAAAGTAAAAAGTATAATTTCGATTAATTATACTTTTTTTTGAATTAATTTTCATTAGAACTATTCTTAATACAAACAAAACATTACATTGTGAATAAATTGTTTTTTTTAAAGTAATTTTACAATATGAAAAAAGTAGTCTTAATTCTAGTTATGTTGGTTCAAATATTTGGATATTCTCAACAGAAAACAATTTTGCAATCGGGACCAATGGTTGGTTATTGTGAAATGAAAGAAGCCATGATTTGGTTGCAAACCACTCAAAATGTTAAGGTAAGCATCGAATATTTTTCATTAGATAAACCAACAGAAGTTTTTATTTCAGATACTTATACTACCACAAAAATTTCGGGGTTTACTTATCATATTATTTTGGATAAATTACAACAAGGCAAAAAATACAACTACAACGTATTTATTGAAGGCAAAAAAGTAGTTTTACCATATGAAACATCATTTTCTTCCAAAAAATTATGGCAATGGCGAGAAGATGCTCCCGATTTTACCGTGGCTTTGGG
>JAYVIW010000075.1:0-16567 GCA_043769905.1 Bacteroidota bacterium | reverse complement strand
TAGCTAAATAAAATTTATTTATAAAAAAGATGTCTAAAAAAAATTTAGACATCTTTTTTTATTTTAAAAACTCTTTAAATTGATAATTTTCTTAATATTCAAATTATTATTTTACAATTCTTAGTTCTGAATTTAAATCATCTAAAATAGATTGCACAATAGCGAAATCGTTTTTATGAATTTTCAAAATTATACCTCCATAAGCAATACTTGCAAATGGATTAGCATTAATTAAATTCTCGTTTTGAAACAAAAACGGAATACTTTTGTTTTGAAAAATAGATTTTAAAACCACAATTTCATGTGGATAATTAAAAGTTGCTATGGTTTGAAAATTTTCCATTATTTGTAAATTAATTTAGAAGTTTATTATTTTTAAAAGATATATATTTAAAATTTCAAAGGTACTATGAATGTTACATTTTCGATAAATCTATTTTCTAAAATCTATTTTCTAAAATCTTCTTTGTAACTTAGCCAATATTAGAAAATAATTATGAGTAAAAAACCAAAAAAACCGAGTAATAATACAAAAGATTTCTCGAACAAAATTATAAAAATTCTTACCCAAAATAGCAATAAAGCATACAATTACACTCAAATTGCTGCAATTTTTGATGTTGATGATACAAAATCTAGAAATGAAATTATACATGATTTGAAGATTCTTGCAGCTCAAAAAATAATTATCGAAGCAGAACCTGGAAAATACTTAGTAAAAGCAATTTCCGAAGATTTATACGAAGGAACTATTGATATGACGGGCAGAAAAACTGCTTATTTTATTTGTCCAGAATTTGGCGAAGATGTTTTTATTCCAACAAATAACTTGAATCGAGCGTTAGATAAAGACAAAGTAAAAGTTTATATCTACAATCGTAGAAAAGGAAAACGTCCTGAAGGTGAAGTTATCGAAGTTGTTGAACGTGCCAAAACTGATTTTGTAGGAGTTATTGCTATGCAACCTAATTTTGCTTTTGTAAGTACTGCTAATCCAAAAATGTATACCGATATTTTTATCTCAAAAGATAATTTTGGTGATGCAGAAAATGGTGATGTTGTTTTGGTTCATATTGAAGATTGGCCTAAAAAGGCAGATTCTCCTTTCGGTAAAGTAATCAAAGTTCTCGGAAAACCAGGTGAACACAATACTGAAATTCACGCAATATTGGCAGAGTATGGTTTGCCATCAGAATTCCCGATTGAAGTCGAAACTTTTGCACAAAAAATTGATATCTCAATTCAAGAATCGGAAATTAGAAAACGTCGTGATATGCGACAAACACTAACTTTTACTATCGATCCAAAAGATGCAAAAGATTTTGATGATGCACTTTCATTCAAGGTTTTAGAAAATGGTAACTATGAAATTGGAATTCATATTGCAGATGTTTCACATTACCTTCAAGAAGGAACTATTTTAGATGATGAAGCCTACAATCGAGCAACATCGGTTTACTTAGTTGATCGTGTGGTACCAATGTTGCCCGAAGTTTTATCAAATTTTGCTTGTTCATTGCGACCAAATGAAGAAAAATACACTTTTTCAGCAATTTTTGAATTAGATAAAAAAGCAACTATTAAAAATCAATGGTTTGGTAGAACAGTTATCGATTCGAACCAGCGTTTTGCTTATGAAGAAGCGCAGTTTATCATCGAAACCAAAGAAAATATTATTCCATTAGAAATTTCTATTACTGGAAGTTCTTATAAAGTTGATGATGATATAGTATTTGCAACTCTAAAACTCGATGAGCTGGCTAAAATTATGCGTGAAAAACGGATGAATGATGGCGCAATTTCATTTGATAAAGTTGAATTGAAATTTAATTTGTCTGAAACAGGAAATCCTGAAGGCGTTTATTTCAAGCAAAGTAAAGATTCTAATCATTTGATTGAAGAATTTATGCTTCTCGCAAATAAAAAAGTGGCCGAATTTATTGGCAAGCAAAAAAAGACATTTATTTACAGAATTCACGACGAACCTAATGAAGATAAATTGTTAGCAATGTCAGAATTAATTAAGAAATTTGGATATTCAATTGATTTTAATGTTGGTTCAGTGGCACATGCTTTGAACCAATTAATGAAAGATGTTCATGGTAAAAAGGAACAAAATTTAATTGATACGTTGGCCATTCGTTCCATGAGCAAAGCAACTTATTCTACAGAAAATATTGGTCATTATGGTTTATCATTTGATTATTACAGTCATTTTACATCGCCAATTCGTCGTTATCCAGATGTTATGGTTCATAGATTATTACAGTTTTATTTAGATGCAGGAAAATCAGCCAATCAAGAATTATTCGAAACCAAATGTTTGCATTGTTCTCAAATGGAAGGTTTAGCAACTAAAGCTGAGCGTGATTCTGTAAAATACATGCAAATAAAATACATGCAAGACCATATGGATCAGGAGTTTCTAGGGGTTATTTCTGGCGTAACTGAATGGGGCATATTTGTGGAAATCATCGAAAATAAGTGTGAAGGAATGGTCAGAATTCGTGAAATTAAAGATGATTATTTTGTATTTGACGAAAAACAATATGCACTAGTTGGACAAACAACCAAGAGTATTCTGCAATTAGGTGACGAAATTTACGTCAAAGTAAAAACTGCCGATTTAGTAAAAAAACAATTAGATTTTTACTATTTAAGGAAGAATTAGTTTTTATTTTTCAAAAATATTGCATGATTTTTGATAATTACATTTGATAAGTCATGATTTAGATAACCTTTAAAATAATATTATTATGAAAAAAATATTTTTAATAACAATTACAATGGTTTCTCAAATAAATGTTGGGCAAGTCACAAAAAGTTTAGGAGATTTTAACAAAATAACATCTTTTGATCAAATCGATGTTACATTATTTCAAAGCTCAGAAAATAAAATAATATTAACTGGAAACGGAGCTGAAGAAGTTGAATTAATTAATAAGAATGGAGAATTAAAAATAAGAATGCCATTGACAAAATTACTCTCTGGCGACAATGTTTCTGCAATGGTTTATTTCAAAAATATTGATGCAATTGAGGCTAATGAAGGTTCAAGAATATCAAGTGATGTTGTCTTCAAAGGAATGTCGTTTGATATAATTGCCAAAGAAGGTTCACAAATTAAAATAGCTCTAAATATCGATAAACTTACAGTTAGGTCATCAAATGGTTCTAATGTAAATCTTGAGGGAAGAGCTAAAATTATGGATGCCATTACCAATTCGGGTGGCGAACTTGATGCCAAAGATTTATTTACAACACAGACCTCAATAACCGCCAATGCAGGTGGCGATGCAAATGTTCATGCAACAGATTTTGTCGATGCAAAAACCAGAGCAGGTGGAAATATTAAAATTTATGGTAAACCAAAAAAAATAGACCAAAAATCAGTACTCGGTGGTTCAATAACTGAAAATTAAAAAATTATTTAGTATTTTTGATTTATTTCTAAATAAAAAATATGATTCAAGATTTTTTCATGGCAATTCCGCTAGGAATATTATTGTGTTTTTTGATAGGACCAGTTTTTTTTATTGTTTTAGAAACAGCAGCAACCAAAGGATTCAGAGCAGCATTTGTATTTGATTTAGGTGTAGTTACGGGTGATTTTGTTTTTATAGCAATTGCTATCTTTTCAAGTTATAGACTAATTAATTCTATAAAAGACGAACCAGCACTTTTTATTTTTGGAGGTTTAATAATGATTACTTATGGAATAATTTCATTGATAAAGGTCAAAAAAGTTTCTGAAAACAATGAAGATGAGCAAGTAATAGATAATCTATTAAAAACGGATTACCGCAGTTTGTATTTCAAAGGCTTCTTTTTAAATATAATAAATGTTGGTGTTTTTGGGTTTTGGTTGCTAATATTTTTGACATTTGGACCTATTTTAGAACTAAAAACACCACGTATGTTCGTTTTTTTCTTGTCGATAATCATTACTTATTTGATGTTTGATGTATTAAAAATGGTTTTGGCCAAGAAACTTAAAAAACATTTGACGCCATCCAATATTTTAAAATTAAAAAAATTTACAAGTATATTGTTAATTATTTTTGGTATGACAATCATGCTACAAGGTTGGTTTCCAAGCGATCAAAAATTTGTAAAAAAAGCCATTGAAAAAATTGAGCCAAAAGTCGAATAAAATTTTTATATTGAAAATAAAATGCTATTTTTGCAATCCGCTTAATTAATGGCGTCGTGGCCGAGTGGCTAGGCTGGGCTCTGCAAAAGCTCCTACTCCGGTTCGAATCCGGACGATGCCTCAAAAGAGAAACAGAAATGTTTCTCTTTTTTTATGCTATATCCCTTAATTGTTCAATTTCAATAGTTACTTGTTCGACATCTCCGCCAATTGGTGGATTCAATTTAGAAACAGATATTTTTATATATTCTAACGTTGGAATTTTCGCCATAGAACTGTCAATAATTCGTTTTGCAACGTGCTCTAATAAGTTCGAACGAATTGCCATTTCATCGGTAACTATTTGATTCAATAGTACATAATCAACGGTATCTTTTAGGTCATCTGTTAATTCAGATTTTCGTAAATCAGTTTTTATTTCTAAATCAACTCGGTAGTCGGAACCAATTTTACTTTCTTCAATTAAGCATCCGTGATAAGAAAATGTACGAATGTTTGTTAGTTTTATTTTGCCCATATAGTTTTAAATATTTTTTAGATTTTGTTGGTCATGAAGTAATTTGAACGATATTGTTATGGCCTTCATCAATTGTAAAATGAAAATAATAAAGAAGTTTTTATTAAATGTAAAATGTTACAATTAATGAATGATTTTATTGAGAAATGTATATTTTTGACCGACCAATATTCAAGCTTTATTTTTCTATAATAATCAATCATATACAATGAAAATTAGCTGGAAATGCAAATCTAAATATCGCTTAGTATTACAATTTGCAAAAATAAATAAAATTTTTCAATTCAAACTCCAAGTTTCAGGTTATTGGTTAGCCTGAACCCTTAAACTTGAAACCTTTTTTTTATATTTGTACACAAATAATATTATAATGTCAGAAGGTAAATCTTTAAATTTTTTAGAACAAATTATAGAAGACAGTTTAGCCAATGGTTTTCCTCAAAATAAATTACGTTTTCGTTTTCCACCAGAACCGAATGGCTATTTACATATTGGTCATGCTAAGTCAATATGTTTAAATTTTGGTTTGGGGTTGAAATATAATGCGCCAGTAAATTTGCGTTTTGACGATACAAATCCAGCTAAAGAAGAACAAGAATATGTAGATGCCATTAAAGAAGACTTAGTTTGGCTTGGTTTCAAATGGGCAGAAGAACGATATGCTTCGGATTACTTTCAGCAATTGTATGATTGGGCAATCATGATGATAAAAAACGGAAAAGCATATGTCGATTCGCAATCTTCTGAGGATATAGCAACTCAAAAAGGAACTCCAACACAATCGGGAATTGACGGACCATTTAGAAACCGATCAATCGAAGAAAATTTGATGCTTTTTGAACAAATGAAAAACGGTGATTTCGAAGAAGGGAAGCACGTTTTGAGAGCTAAAATCGACATGGCTTCCAAGAATATGTTAATGCGTGATCCATTGATATACAGAGTTTTGCACCGTCATCATCATCGAACAGGAAATGAGTGGAAAATTTATCCGATGTATGATTTTGCGCATGGCGAAAGTGACTATATCGAACAGATTTCACATTCAATTTGCACCTTAGAATTTGTGATGCATCGCGAATTGTACAATTGGTTTTTAGATCAAATATACGATCAAAACATGGTACGGCCAAATCAATATGAATTTGCTCGATTGAATTTGAATTACACTGTAATGAGCAAACGTAAACTGTTGCAATTAGTCCAAGACCATTTTGTTAATGGGTGGGACGACCCACGAATGCCAACAATTTCAGGTTTGCGACGACGTGGATATACAGCAAAATCTATTAGAAATTTCTGCGAAAATATTGGCGTTGCTAAACGCGAAAATATTATCGATGTTTCTCTGTTAGATTTTTGTTTGCGAGAAGATTTAAATAAAACTGCACCAAGAGTTATGGTAGTTTTAGACCCAATAAAGTTGATTATTACCAATTATCCTGCAGATAAAGTAGAGATTCTTGATGCCGAAAATAACCAAGAAGATGAAACTGCAGGTTTTAGGAAAGTACCATTTTCTAGAGAATTATACATTGAAAAAGAAGATTTTCTTGAAGTCGCGCCATCTAAATTTTTTAGGTTGAGTATTGGAAACGAAGTAAGATTAAAAAATGGTTATATTATTAAAGGAGAATCAGTTACAAAAGATGTAGATGGAAATGTAATTGAAATTCAAGCCACATTCGATGCAGATTCTAGATCAGGAAGTGGTAGCGAAGCAAGTAAAAGAAAGGTTGCAGGCACATTGCATTGGGTTTCTATAAAAGATGCCATTGAGGCGGAAGTTCGGCTATATGATCGTCTTTTTATTGACGAAGCACCAGATGCGCATAAAGAGAAAAATTTCTTGGAGTTTATGAATAAATCTTCCCTTGAAATTGTCAAAGGTTTTGTCGAACCAAGTTTATTAAATGCAAAAAGTGGTACTCATTTTCAGTTCCAACGTTTGGGTTATTTTGTTGTTGATAAAGATTCAACTGATTCAAAATTAATATTTAACAAAACCGTTGGACTCAAAGATACTTGGGAAGAAAAAGGTAAAAAAGAAGAAAATTTATTGATGAATATGCAAAAAGAAATCAATAAATATGTAAAAGAAAAAGACGAAACTGCTGCCGAAAAGTTATTAGTACCAATTATTGAAAATATAAAATCGATAGACAATTATAGTTTAATTGTTAACACTATTATCAAAAATATAAAAAATGATAATAATGCACTTTTATTTTCTAACCTGATTTTGAAATATTCCGAAAAAGTAGCAGCTGTAGATTTTGAAGTTGAAACGATTTCTAAACTATATTCAATGTCGATAAAAAGTCAGTTTACGTCAGTACGAATTTTGGCAATTCAAAATCTGAAAATTGATTCTGAAAATTTTCAAAATTTTCAAACACAATTAATAGAATTAAAAAATTCAGAGAAAAACCAAAAGGTTTTGGATTTGCTATAGATTTTAAATAATAGTATTATGTAATTTTAAATTTTTTTTCGTTTGCATTTTGTTATTATAGTATTTTTCTATTATAAAATTTTAAACAATAGATTTTAATTAAAAAAATGACCTCTATAAATTGATTTTAATCAAATAAAAAAATAGGTTAACTATATTTTACGTTTTTATAAAAATCGTTTAAAAAATCGCTTTATTTTAATTATTGATTAAAAAAGTGTCAATTTTAAATTTTCTTATTTAGATTTTATAGTAAACAAACAATTGTAAACTAAATTAAAAAAAAGAGTTCCAATATTTGGAACTCTTTTTTTATTTATCGAAAATTTATTTTTATAAAATCGGTTTACCATCTTCATCTAATTTTGAGTCAGATTGATGTGTAATGTGATGACCAGAAGTTGTTTTTTTTGCTTTTGCTTTTTTCATTGATTCGCTCACCTGATTACTTGCTGTAAAACTTGCCACCATATTGTTTAACATGTCGCTGCCTGCTTGTGGAGAATTTGGTAACAAAATCAAATTAGAATTTGTTTCTGCACCAATTGCCTGCAAAGTATCATAGTGTTGGGTAACTACAATCAGCGCCGATGCTTCTTGTGAACTTATGCCAACATTGTTCAAATTGGCAACACTTTCTACTAATCCGCGAGCAATTTCACGTCTTTGATCAGCAATACCTTGACCTTGAAGTCTTTTGCTTTCGGCTTCAGCAGTTGCTTTGGCAACGATTCTGATTCTTTCTGCTTCACCTTCGAACATTGCAGCGGTTTTTTCACGATCAGCAGCGTTAATTCTATTCATTGCATTTTTTACTTGAATATCTGGATCAATATCAGTAATCAATGTATTGATAATATCATAACCATAAGTTGTCATGGCTTCATTCAACTCACGTTTTACGGCAATTGCAATATCGTCTTTTCTTTCAAAAACGTCATCAAGTTTTAGTTTTGGTACTTCGGCACGAACGACATCAAAAACATACGCAGTTATCTGATCGTGAGGATATTCCAGTTTATAAAATGCATCATAAACATTGTCTTTTATTACTGTAAATTGCACTGATACTTTCAATTTCACGAAAACATTATCGTGGGTTTTTGTTTCAATAATAACATCAAGTTGTTGAATTCGTAGGTTAATCTTACCAGCTATTCTGTCAATAATTGGAATTTTTAATTGCAATCCAGAATGACGAATACCTAGAAATTTTCCGAACCGCTCAATAACAACTGATGTTTGTTGTTTAACTGTAAAAAAACTTGAGAAAAAAATAAATAGTCCGAAGATTAAAATTGCGTAAAAAAGTAAATCCATTAGTGTTTAGTTTTAGTTAATATTATATTGATTATACGTATATTTTATTTTTTTGTTACAAATAGAAAATCGTTTTCTTTTTTTGCATTATTAATTTATAATTTAATTTTATTTCCAGTAAATCAAGCAATTAGCAAAAATAGTGGTCTTATTTATAGTTTTTCAATAGCTTTTGAAATTCTTGTAATTGTTTCGTCCTGTCCAATAACTTCAGCAATATCAAAAAGATGTGGTCCTTTGAGTGCACCAACCAAACTCAGTCGAAAAGGTTGCATAATTTTTCCCATTCCGATTTCGTTCGTGGTCATCCAGTTTTTAATGATATTTTCTACGTTTATTGAAGTAAAATCTTCAATAGATTTCAAAACTTCAATTAACTTTCTCATTAATTCGGGTGTTTCATCTTTCCAGTTTTTTGATGCTTTTTCATCATACGAATTTGGTGGTTGAAAGAAATAATCTGACATTTCCCAAAATTCTGATACAAAATTCGCTCGTTCTTTTATTAATGAAACTATTCTCATAAGTTTATTATTATCAACAGAAAAACCTTTTTGAAGTAAAATAGGAGCGAAGTCACTGGCTAAACGTTCATTACTTTGCTTTTGCAAATATTGATGATTGAACCATTTGTTCTTTTCTGGATCAAACTTGGCTCCTGCCTTATGAATTCTAGATAAATCAAATTTTTCTATTAATTCTTCTAACGAAAAAATTTCTTGTTCAGTTCCATCATTCCAGCCCAAAAGTGCCAAAAAGTTAATTACTGCCTCTGGAAAAAATCCAACTTCTTTGTATCCAGAAGTCAATCCAGATTCGGTTTTCCATTCTAAAGGAAATACCGGAAAACCCAGTTTATCTCCATCGCGTTTAGATAATTTTCCGTTTCCGACAGGCTTCATTATCAACGGTAAATGAGCAAAGTCTGGCGTTTCCCAGCCAAATGCTCGGTACAACAGTACGTGCAACGGCATCGATGGCAACCATTCTTCACCACGAATTACGTGACTGGTTTCCATTAAATGATCATCTACAATATTTGCCAAATGATACGTTGGCATTCCGTCTGATTTAAATAAAACCTTATCGTCAAGCAAACCCGTTTCGAATTTTATATCTCCACGAATAATGTCAGTTAAATGCAAGGTTTCGTTGGTTGGCGTTTTGAAACGAATGACAAAATCTTCGCCCGCAGCAATTCTTTTATCAGTTTCATCTTTAGAAATTACTAACGAAGTATCTAATTTTTCGCGAATAGTATGGTTGTAAATAAAAGTTTTTCTTTCCGATTCGTGTTGTTTTCTTAAAGTGTCTAAATCTCCAGCTTTGTCAAATGCATAATAAGCATCTCCAGATTCAATCAATATATCAGCATATTGTTTGTACAATTTTTTACGTTCGGATTGTCGATATGGACCAAATTTTTCGTTTCTTCCGATTGTTTCACTTGGTCCAATTCCTAACCAATCTAAGGCATCTAGAATATATTTTTCGGCACCATCAACATATCGGTTTTGGTCCGTGTCTTCGATTCGTAAATAGAAAACGCCGTTGTTTTTCTTGGCAAATAAATAGTTGAATAATGCAGTACGAACACCACCAATATGCAATGCTCCAGTCGGACTTGGTGCAAATCGCACACGAACTTGTTTTGACATTTTTGTTAGAATTTATTGCAAAGATAAATTATTAACTGCACAGTTCACAAAGAAGGCACAAAGTTCACAAGTTTGTTTTAAATTTTATTCCTTTTTATTTTTGCTGTCTTTCAAAAAAGAAATTTGTGTTTTGTTGTTAAGAAATCATCTTAACAGTAACTTTTTATTCATTACTGTTTGCCAGACGGTCGGAAAAAACATGTTACCTTACGTGTTGTTTAAAGATTTGGTATTTGCGTTGATGTATAGTGGTATTCTTAAATTTGATATTGTGGTTGTGATTTATAATGATGGTCGCTGTGACTTGTTAATTCATAGAGTATAATTCGACGTAAAACCTAATTTGATTCCAAGATTGTTTCGCGTAAACGCGTTCATGTCCGCCTGTAGTCAATTGATTTTTTCTAATGAGAGAAAGCCGACAATTTTAGTAAATTTTTCAATTATTGGTACCGTAAACCTAAGTAAAGATTGAGCCAAAACTAATCATGCAACCTGAATTATTGTAAACCATAACATATCATTTTCTATAAAAATAAATTGGAGTTGTTTACTTCGTTTAATTTTTTCTGAAGTTCCCAAGCTTTAGAGTAAGTTCCAGAAACGTTTTACCACCAAAAAGCTTATAAGTTTTGTTTGTACATAGCAGTCGATAAATCTGTATGAGTAGAGATCTTCAAGTAATTTCCATATTTGTTTTTGATAAAAAGATATTTATAATGACTTGGAATCACTATTGTTTAACCAAGAATTTTTTCGAGCGTATTATTTCCGTGTCCTCATTCGTGCGTAACTTTTATTTCGTTCGCATCAGAAATAACTTCTAATCTTAAAGTAATCCTAACAAGCTCCATTTTGTGATTTTTGTTGACGTTTTTTTTAAAGAATTAATCAACGAATAAGATTTTATTTTTCATTCGGATATTAGTTTTTTCAGCATCGAATTTTGTTCATATTTCGGATGCATTAAGTTCTTTACTGGAATGTACGCTCATGCGTGTACAAATGCGCTAAAATTTATAATTTTAGCTAAAGAAATTCATTAAATTTCAATTTCGAGAATCGAATATGCCCCGTCATACAGCGTAATTGTATTATTGCATATTGTAGTAGCAATTTTCGTATTATGTTAAAGATATACAAATCTTAAAGTTATAATTCTTATTTGATAAATATAAAATCGTACTTTTAGCGGTTAAATTAAAACTTGATTAAATTTTGGAAAAATCGAACATTATATATCAAAAATTAGAACTTTTCATCAAAAAGTTTTATACCAATGAACTCATTCGAGGAATCATTTTTTTTGTCGGTTTAGGGCTTATTTACTTGTTATTTACACTATGTATTGAATATTTTTTGTGGTTAAAACCAGCCGCTAGAACCATTTTATTTTATTCATTTGTGATCGTGGAACTATTTTTACTTGGAAGATATATTTTGTTTCCAGTAACTAAATTGTTCAAGCTTCAAAAGGGAATCGACTACAAAGAAGCATCAAATATTATCGGAAATCATTTTACAGAGGTATCAGATAAGTTGACAAATTTTTTGCAATTGTCAAGTGATATAAACCAGTCCGAATTGTTATTGGCATCGATTGAACAAAAATCGAAAGCTTTGCAACCAGTTCCGTTTCAAAATGCGGTAAACTTCAATAAAAATAAGAAATTTTTGCCATTGGCGATTATTCCGATTTTATTATTTTTATTATTTTATGTTTCAGGAAATGACAGTATTTTAGTTCAAAGTTTGAATCGAGTGGTTAATTACAAACAGCAATTTTTGCCTCCAGCACCATTCAAATTTGTGGTTTTAAATAAAGATTTGAAAACCGAGCAAAACCAAGATTTTGTTGTCAAAGTAAAATCAATTGGAAACGTTACACCAGACGCCGCAATAATTCACATCGAAGAAGAGTCATATTTTATGGAGAAAATCAAGGAAGGTGTGTTCCAATTCAAATTTGTGAAACCAACACAAAACATTGATTTTCATATTGAGGCCAATGAAGTTATTTCAAGCGATTATGAATTGAATGTTGTTACTGTCCCAAGTATCGCCAACTTCGAGATGCAATTAAATTTCCCGGGTTATTTAAATAAATCATCGGAAGTTATCAAAGGAAATGGTAACGCAATAATCCCAGAAGGTACTCGTGTAACTTGGAGAATGAATACGCAAGCGACACAATCTGTGCAATGGAAAGATACCATTTCGAGTTATTCATTCACGCGAGCGGAAAATTTATTTACTATAAGTAAAAATATCAGTCAAAACACAGAATATCAGATTCTTACATCAAATAACGATGTAAAAAACTACGAAAAACTTAATTATCAAATTTCGGTAATTAAAGATCGATTTCCAACCATCGATGTTGACATTGCTCCAGATAGTTTAAAGGTCGAAAGGAATTATGTTTTAGGAAAAATTGCAGATGATTACGGAATATCAAAATTACAAATAGTTTATTTCGAAAAAGACAAGCCAAACACTGCAAAACGGGGAACTTTAGGTTCAAAGAAAGATGTTTATGATCAATTTGTATTTTCGTTTCCAAGTACGTTGCCAGTAATTCAAGGCGTTTCGTATGAATATTATTTTGAGGTTTTCGATAACGATGTACTTCACAATTACAAATCTACGAAATCAACTGTTTTCTCAGATAGAATAACAACCGAAGTTGAAAGACAAGATCAGATTTTACAGCAGCAGAACGACAATATTTCAGGTTTACAGAAATCTTTGAAAGCCCAAGACAAGCAAATGTCAGAGTTGGATAAATTGCAAAAAACCAATAAAGAGAAAAATAATCTTGAATTTAAAGACCAACAGAAAGTTAATGATTTTATCAGGAAGCAAGAGCAACAAGATGAAATGATGAAACAATTTGCCGAGAAAATGAAGGACAATCTTGATAAATTTAAATCGGAAAAGAAAGATGAATTAAAGGAAGAGCTCGAAAAACGACTTGAAAAAGCCAAAGAAGAATTAGAAAAAAACAAAAAACTTCTTGACGAATTAAAAGAACTAAATGATAAATTAAAGCAAGATGAACTTACTGATAAGTTAGATAAGTTTAAAAAAGAGTCTAAAAATCAAGCTAAAAATTTAGAACAATTGGTAGAGCTAACCAAACGCTACTACGTAAAGGAAAAAGCAGAACAAATATTCGATAAGCTTGATAAGTTGTCGGACAAACAAGTAGAATTATCAAATAAAGACAAAGAAAATACTGAACAAAAACAGAATGAAATCAATAAAGAATTTGATGAAATTCAAAAAGAATTGAGAGAAGTTGACAAGGAAAATAAGGAATTAAAAAAACCGATGAACCTTGATGCAAGTCCAGAAATGCAAAAGGAAATTGATGACGACTTAAAGAAGGCATCCGAAGATTTAAAGAAAGAAAGTAAAGATTCTGCAAAGAAAAAGCAAAAAGCTGCTGCCAAGAAGATGAAAGAAATGTCCACCAAAACTGAACAAGAAATGGAAGGTGGCGAACAAGAACAACTTGATGAGGACGTGGTAATGTTGCGTCAGATACTCGACAATTTATTGGCATTTTCATTTTCTGAAGAAGACTTAATGAAGCAATTTAAAACCTTAAAGCGTGGGGCACCGTCATTCAATAAAAATCTTAAAACGCAACAAGATTTAAAAGAACAATTCACGCATGTTGACGACAGTTTGTTCGCAATGTCTCTTCGAAATCCAAAAATTTCTGAAAACATAACCAAAGAAGTTGGTAATGTACATTACAATTTAGACAGTTCTTTAGATACATTTGTCGAAGCTAATTTTATAAAAGGAGTATCCCATCAGCAATATGCAATTGCAGCATCAAACAAATTAGCCGATTACTTGGCGGATGTGTTGACTAATTTGCAAATGGATATGTCAGGTTTAGGTAAAGGTAAGAGCGGTAAAGGTAGAGGCATGCAGTTGCCAGACATTATTAAAAAACAAGCACAGCTTGGAGAAAAAGCGAAGGATGGTGCAGGTAAAAAACCGGGTGCAGGCAAAAAACCTGGTGAAGGAAAAGGTGAGGGTGAAGGAAAAGGTGAGGGTGAAGGAAAAGGCGAGGGCAAAGATGGTAAAGGAAAGGACGGAAAAGGCGAAGGGAAAGATGGTAAAAAGAGCAATGAAAAAGATGGGAAAGCAGGCGAGGGTTCCGGAGCAGATGGTGATGGAGAAAACGGTCAAGACGGTGAAGGAGATGCTAAAGCTATAATGGAAATTTATAAAGAACAACAACAACTTCGTGAGGCGTTGCAGGAAGAATTGAAGAAACGTGGCATTGGTGGCTCAGGTCAAAATGCGGTTAATCAGATGAAAGATATTGAGAAGCAATTGCTTAACAAAGGCTTTAAGAACGACGTGTTACAGAAAATTCTCAACGTAAAACAAGAATTATTAAAACTAGAACAAGCTGTGCAAGAGCAAGGTCAGGAAGAAAAGCGACAATCGACAGCTAACAAAAAGGAGTTCAATAATGTAGCACAACCACTTCCAGCAGCTTTGAAAGATTATTTAAAATCGATAGAAATTTTAAATAGACAAAGTTTACCTTTACGTACAATTTACAATCAGAAAGTTCAAGAATATTTTAAGCAAAATGATTAATTTTAATTACGAAACCGATTTCGCATTATCTAACGAAACAACTGTTTCAAGTTGGCTCTCGAAAGTTATTTTATCTGAAAACAAATCTGAAGGTGAAATAAATTACATATTTTGCAACGACGAATATTTATTGCAAATCAACCAGCAATATCTTAGTCACGACACATTAACTGACGTAATTAGCTTTGATTACTCTCTTGGAAACGAGCTTTCAGGCGATGTTTTCATATCAACCGAACGGGTTCAGGACAACGCAAACGACTACAAAGTTACATTCGCCGAAGAATTAAACAGAGTTATGGTTCACGGCATTTTACACTTTTGCGGTTTTAAAGATAAAACCGAAGAAGATGAATTATTTATGCGAAACAAAGAAGAAGACAAATTAAAAATGTTTCACGTGGAACAAAAGTAAGAAGTTTGAATTTCATTATGTAGTTTTTTAATTAAGTAAGCCAATCAAGTTCTATGTGAAACATTTACATTATTAAATAGTTCAAAAGATAATACGCGACAGCAGTTTAGGCTACAATTTAAGTTCCACGTGGAACAAGTAAATACTTTTTTCTTACAATACAAATACTAATTTTTAAAATGTTTCAAGAAGAATACGATGTAATAGTAGTTGGTGCGGGTCACGCAGGTTCAGAAGCTGCGGCAGCATCCGCAAATCTTGGTGCGTCAACATTATTGGTTACAATGAGTTTGCAGAATATTGCGCAAATGTCTTGCAATCCGGCAATGGGTGGAATAGCCAAAGGTCAAATTGTTCGAGAAATCGATGCAATGGGTGGCTATTCTGGAATAGTTTCAGACAAAACGGCTATTCAATTCAAAATGCTGAATAAATCCAAAGGTCCAGCAATGTGGTCGCCACGAGTGCAATCCGACAGAATGCGTTTCGCTGAGGAATGGAGAATGATGCTCGAAGGAACTCCAAATCTCGATTTCTATCAAGAAATGATTTCTGGATTGATTATCGAGAACGGAAAAGTAAAAGGAATTAAAACTTCTTTAGGTTTAGAAATTCGTTCAAAATCTGTTGTGCTTACAAACGGAACTTTCCTTAATGGATTGATTCACATTGGCGAAAAACAACACGGTGGAGGTAGAGCAGGCGAAAGCGCAAGTCACGGAATTACCGAAGATTTAATAAAAGCAGGTTTCGAAGCTGGTAGAATGAAAACTGGAACACCGCCAAGAGTAGATGGTCGCTCGTTGGATTATTCTAAAATGAATGAGGAAAAAGGTGATGAAAAACCAGATAAATTCTCTTATTCTGATGTTACGAAGCCTTTGGCGCATCAGAAATCGTGTCATATGACTTATACTTCTCTGGAGGTTCACAATATTTTGAGGGAAGGTTTTGACCGTTCTCCAATGTTTAATGGAAGGATCCAGTCAATCGGACCAAGATATTGTCCTTCCATTGAAGATAAAATTAATCGGTTTGCTGACAAGGAAAGACATCAATTGTTCGTAGAGCCAGAAGGCTGGAATACTTGCGAGGTTTACGTTAATGGTTTTTCAACATCGCTACCAGAAGACATTCAATTTAAAGCTTTGCGCTCTGTTGTTGGGTTCGAAAAAGTGAAATTTTTCCGTCCAGGATATGCAATCGAATACGATTATTTTCCGCCAACACAATTGAAACACACTTTGGAAACCAAATTGGTTGAAGGGTTATACTTTGCTGGACAAATAAACGGAACAACCGGATATGAAGAAGCAGCTTCCCAAGGATTAATGGCCGGAATCAATGCGGCATTAAAAGTTCAGGAAAAAGCACCGCTTATTTTAAAAAGAGATGAAGCTTATATTGGGGTTTTGATAGA
>JAYVIW010000074.1:0-31441 GCA_043769905.1 Bacteroidota bacterium | reverse complement strand
TATCCATTCATCATAAGAAAGCCCAGCCACTAACAGTGGTTTTGACTTATTGCCACATTCGGCTGTATTTTCAGTTGGTTTTGTACTTGTTTTCATAGTTTTTAAATTTAAAGATTAAGTCTTATTTTTCGGCAACAAGACAAAGCCGCAGGATGTTAGCGGTAACTTTACGAGCAAGAACCGTTAACACAATTAACTGAATTTGAATATTGCCGATTTCGTGTTTCCTCGCCAGTTTCTATTTTGACCGTAAAACCATCATTTGTAAGTTCCGTGAATTGCTTTTCAGTTGCTTTGTCAAGATAATCTACATGAGCAGCTAAAATATAATTTTGACATTTTTCGCAAATTGCGACTTTTGAAATTTTGCCGTCTGTTCTCATAATTATTTGTTTTCTTGATTATAAATTAAATTTGCTTTAAGTAAAGCTTGAGCTAAAATTTTATCAAAATCTTTGCTTCTATTTCCGCTAGTTTCTCTTGCGGAATAGACTAAATTAGAATTTGGACTTGAAACCCCATAGTCGAAACCATCGTCTTCCCAATTTAAAAAATCAATAGATATTTTAGTTTGTAAATTAAACCAGCGGTAGATGACTAAATTTTTTAAATATTCTGGTAAAAGTTGAGTTGCAAAAGCATTTTCTTTTAAAAAATCTTTTTTGCATAAATCTGTAAGAATCATAAATTATAAATTTAAAATGTAAATAAAAAAGCTACCGACAACATTGGTTTTCTGAAATTTGGGGCTGTCGGCTTACCCTAAACTTGTTTTTATACTTTTATGATTTGGCTAAATTTAGAGTTCTTTCCAAAGTTCTAATTCTAATTTTTGCCAATTTAAATCAGGCGAATCATTGTGTATTTTTTCTGTTTTCATTTTAAGCTGCTTTATATTGTTTAAATTGCTCGAATAATTGTGTATTGCTTGGCACAAATAGTATTTCTTTGGCTATTGCATTTCTTATTTTTTGCTGGTCGTGGTCGGATCTTAAATAATGTGGCCCATTAACAACATCATTATTTAGTTTCACGTAATAGATTGTGTTTTCTTTGAGTAAATCTTTAGCACTAAAAAAGTCATAATCATCAGCAGTTCTTAGCGAAAGTTTAATCGATTGGTTAAATTCATTTTCAACGTCTGTTAATCGGTAAATAATTCCTAGTTGTAGCATTAAATACATTTGTGTAATTACATCTTGGTCTGATGAATGTGCCTTGAAAGTTCCTCTGAATTCTGCTTTTATAATATCTTTAACAAAAAATATTTTATTTTGTCTTGGTGTTTGATTTTGATAAAATAAGTCTTCGACTCCTGCTCTGGTTAACGATGCTTTGATTTTAAATGTTTCCATGATTTTAGCATTTATAAAGTTTTCTAAATGTTAATTGAGAGATTGCATACAGATAGGTTGATTTTTCAATAAATTCATTTTCAATTAACCAATGGAAACAATCATTCACTTTCTCGAAGTCATCAATGCTTTGAATATTATTGTAAATCGCGAATATTTCTAGTTTTGTGTACATGATCTTAAAATTTTACTTCGTCTTCGTCTTCATCTCTAATTATTTTTGAAACATTTTCTACTTTTTCTGCAGGTGCCGTTTCAATAAATAAAACTTCCTGACTTTTACCATTAATTGTTTTTATAATTCTATCACCAGAATTAAACATGTGTTTTGGGTTCAGGTTCCAATTGTTCCATTTGCAAAAAGCAGAAATTGCCTTTTTGAACTTTGTTGGCGACCATTTTGATTGTTTGGTGTTTTTTATAAAATCTTCAAAAGCAGATTCTTTTGATAAGTCATTATTCACATTAATTAAATTACCATCAATATCTGTTTGATTAAAGAAACCTTCCGCCCAGCCCATAAAAGCATCACCCATTTCGGCTTGAAGCGTTCTTTTGGTAACGTTATCCATTGGTGGATTAATTTTTTCTTCTGTTGCTAGAAAAAACTGTAAACATTGCATGCAGAAATTATAATAATGATTATATTGTTTCCAATCAAAATCCGTGAACAAATTGTTGCCGTCAAAATCGTCAGAAACTTTTCTTACTTGCTTGTATTCATCTTCGTTAAAACCATGATAATAATCAGAGAAAACAGTTATTAATAATCGTCGAGCTGTTGATGGATCAACATTTCTTAGTGCAAAATTTGAAGTGAAAATAAATTTAGGAGATTTCTCAAACGGAATTTCAAATGGATTTCCATTTTTTGGATTTACTTTTAACGAACCAGTTATTTCAGAGAAGAAAAATTCAAAATTTAAGTATTGTGTTGCGTCGTCAACTAAAATATAATCTGTTTCTTCAGAAACCTCATGATATATAAAATCGTTTTGAGTTAATTTCGGATCTCTTCCTTTTAAATATACCCTCCTGGAACGAACTTTATTTAAAAAAGCATAACACAATGATTTACCGGAACCACCATGCGATTCACCCAAATCTGAAACTTTATTGTCCATTGCAAAAACAGCCCAAGGTTTGTTGTAGTTTTTATAACTATGCAAAATATAGCCAATTGAATATATTTTATTTATTAAATGCAATTTTTGTTCTAAAATTTCATCGTCATTTAAGTTTTTTCCAGCGATATTAAATTGATTTTCTTTAAAATAATTTTCAGCTTCGAGTGGTGGGCGACCTTCAAAATGGTCTTCTAATTCTTTTCTCCAATGAACACGTGAAGTGTTTATTAGATAATTCATGAACATATTTTCTTTGTTCAAAATTTTAATATCAAAATCTCCATCTTTATCTTTAAAAATTTTAAAATGTGCATCTTCTTTTTTAATATCAAAATCTACAATTTTATCTTCCCAAATAAATTTATTGACTTCGCCTTGCTTGAATACTATAATTTCTTCTCCAGTAATTTTCCAAACTTTCTTTTTAAAAAAATAGTATTGTGAATTTCTATCAGAGTCTGTAAAATCAATATCTAAATCAGAAAGTTTTGATAATGATTTTTCTCCTAACTGTGGCGACTTATAAATATAATCTCGTAAATCTGTATTCATTCCCCTATCTGCAAGGAATTGATGAACAAAATTTTCTATTTGATATGGTTCTAAAATTTTTATTATTGAACCTTCTTTTTTTACATAGATATAACCCTTTTCTGATGTTGAAGATTCGTATCTGCCAAAACCTAACATCGATAAGAAGTGATACAATCGTGTATTAGATAAATTGTACTTTACAATGCCATTATTAGTAAATGATTCTGTCCAAAATTGCAATGGCAATGAATTGTTCACTATTTTATTAAAACCATTTATGAAAGAATTATTAGAAGCATTATAATACGATTGTACATAATCTTTAAAGTCTTTTTTAGGATTTCCTCGTTTATCTTTCAATTCTTTTAAACTTTCTGGAAGCCAAAGCAACTTTATATCTAAATATTTCAGACCAATTTCAACAGCTTGTTTTTTTCCTGATACATCTAAATCTGCTATATAAATAATTTCCTTTGCGTAAGTTTTCAAGACCTTATATTCTTCCCAAGATAAGTGTTCGCTTTCTGAATTAAACCAAATCGGATAAAATTCAAATGACCTTAAATTTAAACCATCAGAACCACCCGAAACTAAAAAAACTTTATCTAAACGTGGATCTTTTTTCTTTTTGCCTTTAGATTGAACATCAGTTAAATCTTCAATGCTATAATCTTCATCAAAATCTTCAAAATCTTCTTCCTCTTGTTTTTTCTTTCTTACTTTAAATTCTTTTTCAACAACATCTAGACCCCAAACATGTTTGGTAGGTTTATCTCCGGCATATCTAAATCGATATTGTTTTTCAAAAGAATTTGGCTGATATATTTTTTGCCAACTTCCAAAATCAAAAACAAAGATTGGATATTCAACTGTCGCCGTAGTTACAATAACTTCATTGGCTTTCACATATGAAAAACTTTTACAAGATTTAAGATTATAGTCCCTGCAATGAGATTCATTAACTCTTGGACCTAGCAAAATAAGTTCTGCATCTGATATTTTTTTATTATAATCGAAAATATAATCTCCAACTTTTTCGTTTTGTTTAATTGAACGTTTTTCTATGTTTGGTGCAAATATTTGCATTTTTGCACCTTCAATTTGAAATCTAGCACCAAGCAAAGCACAGGCTTCACCATATGTTTTATTTTCTTCTAACGAACAAATTTGAATCCCATTTCTAGGTACACCATCGCCACCAAAATCTGTAACCAACCAAATACCTGAAGGTAATTGTTTTAGTGAGGCTGATGCTGTTTTTTCAGATTCTCTAATTTTAAATTGTTTGGCTGTTTTAGTTAAAACTTTATTTGCATTTGGATAATAGCTTATAATAATATCTAAACCGCCGTTCGTTTTTTCGAATATTTCTGTGTCTTTTACGTAACCCATTATAAATTTCTTAATTGCTTAGATAATATTTGTGCATCGTTTACATTTATATCATATATGTATTGATTCAAATGTTTTTCATATAATTCTTTTTCCATTTTTAAACTTGGAATCATACTGTCAATTTCACGTTCAGTAAATCTTCCGCTTCGTTCAATATTTTCTATTTTATCAGTAATTAGATCTAGTTTATCGTGTAAGTCAATTGCATTCATGGTAATTATTTATTATTAGTTAGAAAAGTTACCCGCATGATCCCCAAAATCAATTGGGTAACTTTAGATTTGTGTAAGCACACAAATTAAGGGTAAGAACGTATATTCAGCCGTGACTAAATGAGGTTAAGATTGTGCGAAATAATTGCAATTTCTTGCTTGGTTTGCACATTCAAAATTTTGTATAAAAGTTTTTTAAATAAATGAAAAGAACCAAATGCTAAATCCATTTCGTCAGCAATAACTTCATTTGTCTTATTGCTTGCGGTAAGTTGCATCAATTGAACTTCTTGATTTGTCAACCTATGTTCGTTGATTAATGGTAACTTGCAAAGGGTACCTTCGTGAGGGCAAGTTCCTCGATTAGGACATTCCCAAAATTCTCCATCTTGAAATTCATTGTCTAGTATGTCTGCCTGAAAATCTAGACCACCAAATCGACATCGTACAAATTGCTCGATTCGTTTCATTTCAGAAACTGGATGCATATCGTGCAAAGCCAAATTAATTTCTTTTGATTCTTGAATTTTTTCTTTTAATAAAGAAATTGTAGCAAAAGAAATTTCAGTAAAATTTTTTACAACTCCAGCATTAATAATTTTAAGGTTGTCATTTTCTACAAAAAACTCAGTTGCTGAGTCGGTCATGCCCGGATAGATTTTAATTGTGCTCATGGTTTTTAATTTTAATTAGTGATTTTTGCTATTGCAATTTTTTGGTTTTTGTTCTCATTTGCAAGCTCGACCAATGCAAGGAGAATTTTTACATTTGAATTGTTTACAGGATTTACTTTGTTTCTTAGATTTCTTATTGTTCCAGAAGTGTATGTATTGCCTATTTTTTTTTGCACATCTTTGACGTAACGCGGGTGCAAATGTTCGTTAATCAACTTAAATGCATCGTCATAATGCGAATGCATAATTTTTATTTGATTTTTATTCTTTATCTTTGTCATTGAATTATTAATTATGTCACAAAACTACATATAATATTCTTATATACTACTATTTTTTAAATAAAATATTCTTATGTATTACTATTTATTTTTATTCTAAATTAAAATTATGGGATTTTCAAAAAAAATAAAGACTTATTTTAAAGATAAAAATTTAACTATCAGAAAAGTAAGTGAGATAATGGACGGCTATAGCGAGAATATGATTTCAAAATTCACAACATCAGATGTGATAAGTTCCGTTTTTATAACTAAGCTGGTAAAATATTTTCCAGATATCGACATAAAATACTTGGTTGATGATAACCAAGAAGAACAGGTTACTGTAAATGAAGATCAAGAGCTTTACAAACATAGAAGCGAAATAATAATTGAAGAAATTGAGACTCGATTGCTTGAATTAAAAAAGATTATGTCACGAAAATGACACCAATCCATTAATAACATCAGTGTTTACTACGTGGCAGTAATCCTTCTGGGATCACAAAAAGCTGTAATCAGCATAGTATGTAAGCACACAAACATAGGTAGAACCTTATGTAGTGTGCTTTTTTTGTTTAATTTTTAGAACAACATATTATGATTTATTGTGAACTTGACAGGGTTTTTGACACGGTGGTTGACACGGCTAAAATTTACGTGTCAATGAAAACTTACTTTAGAATTAGAATTAAAGACAACAACCCAGATCAAGCTTTGGTGTACCTGCATATAACAGCAGATGGATATAAAAGGGAAAGGGTAAACTATGATTTGACAATTAATGTCAAAGATTGGAACAAAGAAACCCAAAGATTAAATCCTGCTAAAAAAGAAAATCAGGATATAAATTTAATTCTCGACAACATTAATTCTAAAATTACTGCAGCTAAAACTATTTTCAGATTAGCGGAGAAACATTTAACGCCTAGTATGTTGGTGAAAGAATTGAAAAATAACATGCCTCGTGTAAAATTCACCTCTTTTTTTGCCCTGCAACTAGAAGATGAAAAAATTTTATTGGCTCATGGTTCTTACAAACGGTACAAATCGATTTTAGAAAAAATTATAAAATTTGACGATGAAGTTACCTTTTTGGATATTGATCATCAGTGGTTGGACAAATACAAAAAACATCATTTGAGGTTAGGTAACAAACTCACAACTGTATCGAGTAATATTGCTGGTATCAAAAAATTTTTAGGTTTGGCTTTGAAACATGGCATAAAACTACGAATTGATTTAAAAACTATTGATGTTGGCACTACTAGAGGCAACAGAACCAGCCTATCGGTTTTTGAATTAAAAAGATGTTTGTCATATTTTGAAAGTGCCTATATCAACGAACCTCATAAGTTGGTGTTGGGTTATTTTTTGTTTAGTTGCATGACCGGATTGCGAATTTCTGATGTACAGAATTTAACCAGGAGAAATTTCAATGATGATTTTATCACTTTTATTTCAGAAAAGACCGAAATTGACCAAACAATAGCCATCAATAATACTTGCCGAAAAATAATTAATGACTGTCCGGAATTATTTGAAAAGAAATATGCTGACCAACACATAAACGATGAACTGAAAGTGATTATGAAATTTTTAAAAATCAACAAACATGTATCATTTCACGTTGGTCGTCATACTTTCGCCACGTTGTTTTTGCGCGCTGGCGGACAAGTTGAACGTTTGCAAAAATTGCTAGGACACAGCGATATAAAACAAACAATGATATATGTACACATTGTTCAAGCTGATGCCAATAGCGATATTGGTTTATTGGATAATTTACTTAATTGATTCGGTTTCTAAATCTATTTGATATAAGTCTTCTTTGAGCTGTGTTTTGGTTATACTTTTAATTATATGGACATTTCCAAAAGCATATACTTTGGTTTTTGCTTTTAGGTCAATTATTTTTTCAATCCAAGATTTGAATGACCAGCTAAATGAATGCGGTTTTATTCTTAAATCAAACCACTTTCTCCAATATGCAGCATGGACAGATGGTAAAAGATATTCGTCTATTGGTTTAGAAATATTCTTGCCATTAACCAAACCATCGTAAACCACTAAATATGGTTTTGAATTATCATCCTCGGATGCAAATGCAGTATCTACACCGTTGCGATTTAGTAAAGGCAACGGCAAGGCATTGATTTCAATTGTGTTGGTTCTTTCGTCTGTTTTGAAGCCAGATGTAACCACTGTCGATTGATTTTGAAAGACTGGCAAATAGGGTTTTGCTGGATATTCGACATCAACAAATTTCAAAAGATAAGATACTCCTGAATGAAACTTTCTGATTGGTCGCTTGACTTCGGAAAATTGCAAATCTAGAACGTCATTATAATTTATTTTGCTTTCAACTTTATTCATGATTGCTAGATTGCCTACTATAGTTAAATCATAGTTAAAATAATTTTTGATCATCTTGACAAAATCTCCAAAGGTCATGTCTGGTACTGCTTTTTTTAGGTTGATTTTGTTTTCGTTATAAACCGATGTATTAAACGTTCCATCAACATTACCAAAAGCTAGAGTATTTATGTCAAAATCACAAACTTCACGATCTGTGAAGTCTTCAGTTAATTGCATACTTCTAATTTCAATAAGATTATTGTTTGTTGTAAAATTTATTGTAAATTCAACCTGTTCATTATATTCATCAGGACCATTAAATCCAAGATCGGTTTTGTCGTAAATCATTGTTCCGTTATGGTAAATTCTTAAATATGTACCATATTGAAACCCATAATTAAGATTAAAACTACCCGACAGTATAAAAAAACCAATATCATTTATTGTGATAGACTTGTAAAAATAATTTCTAAAGTGATTACCATCGGGAGCATCAAGTCCATAGCGTTCACTTTCTTGAATGTTTATATTGTAAAATTTTAAATCAATCGTTTTATAATAATCAACAACGGAAAACAAACAAGCCTTTTGCAATCTTACATCGTTTAATATTTCGCCCGAAAGAATATAGTTTGCATCAAACATTCCTCTTTTTAAAATATGAATCCAATATGGCAATGGTTGCATAATCGACCTATTCACTTCTTCAATATTAATTGTGTCATAATAATTAGTTAGAAAAGCACCATTGATTCTATTGTTTATAATTTTAGTAAAATAACCCCAAGGAAATTGTCCAGTATCATATTTATCAGTATGAATTTGCGGAAAATTATAGTTGACCGCTGGCCAAGTCTGGTTGATAATAGTTTCTGCATGTTGGTAAATGCTTACGCCTGTTGGCAAATCGAAAACATCAAGTGATAATTCAGAAAGTTTTTTGTCAAAACTTGGCAATTCTTCAAAACCAAAACGCAAAGTTGCCGATAACTTTTCTTGCATTTGGTCGATTTCGAAAATGGCATCACCAATATAATTGTCGTGCAAGTATTTGCATTCGTAATAAGTTACTGGATTGGTGTTGTATTCTGAAATGAAACCAAAAGCAACGTCTAAATCTTTATCTAAATTGATTTCGAAAGGAAATAAATATTTGGTAAAAAAAGAATCTGAAAACCAATTGTTTTCTTCGGTTTCTGAGATGTTGAAATTCGATAAATCTAACTCGAATTTAGAGTGAATAAGTTTCCTCATTGGTTTTTCTGTTTATTAAAAATTCAATAGTAAATTCAATAAGTTCGCGTTCGCTGTCTTGATTGGTCATTTTTTTACCAATTGGTCGAAGATTGATATTGTTGGGTCCAATCCAAGCACGTTTGGAACGCATCAGGCTTTCGATGTCATCTACATCTGTTTGCAAAATCCAGCCTGTGTTGATTGTCAATTTGGTTTCTTTGGTTGTTTCTAAAATTTCTAGGTATTCCACTAAATTAGCATAGCCCTTGTGGGTTAGAAATTCAAACTCAGAGCCAATGTTATAATTTCCAGTAAATTCCAACGCTGTTTGCAATAGATATTCATTTTCCCATGTAACAATATTAGAGTGCTTGCCTTCTGGAAAGATGCAATATGTTTTGGAACCCAAAACATTGCCATCAAGATCTTGTGTTTGAAACATAATCATATCACCAGGATTGTAATTTAGAAAGTTTTTAACCAAACAAACTACATAGTCAAAATAAGGTGCAATTTGGTTATCAAAACTGATTAACTGACCATTTTTGAAAGTCAATAAATTTACCTGATTAGAAAACACCCTGAAATTTAGCTTAATAACACTATTAACAGTTGCTCGGCTTGGTTTACTGTTAAAATTAAAAATTTGGTTGCCATTATTGAATAGTCCAGCAGTAATAATATATGTATTAGAAGTTGCTTGTCTCAAAATTAACCCAGTATTAAAACTAATTTCTTTTACTAAAAGAGTAACCTCCGCAGGATTATATTGATAATAAATATCGTTTGGTTCAACAAATCTATCAAATAGTCTGTGAATAGGTTTGTTTGCATTGATTTCACATTCTCCATTAAAAGGAATTAGCTTTTGTGGAATAAAATAACTTTTAAAAGCTGGCACAGCAAGAGCCGAATTAAACTCATAAACAATAAAAGTAGTATCAAATTGAAAATAAGTATTAGTATTTGTAGTTTTCAATTTAAAAACACTTGGATCGAGTGAAAACCCCGAAGGCAATGCAGCAATCCAATCGCTGAGCGTGTAGTTCACATTTATAATTACTACTTGAATTCCGTTATCATAAACTCTAATTAAATCCGAATAATAGCCCTGATTTACAGCCTGATTTGCTAAAGAATTTATAACAAAAGTTGTAATTCCGTTTTGAGTATAAAAATTGTAAGTCCAACCCAAAACGCTTGTATAAGTGACCGTGCCTGTTGAAAAAATATCAACAAGTTGACTAACTATACTAGAGAAACCTACAATTTCATCAACTGTAACTGTAAAAACTTGATTTAACACCTCGATTGCAAGTAAATAATAATCATTAGGATTACCATTAAAATTAAAAACCTCTAACCTTACATTATTTGGTTGCACGGCAGCTATTCCTCCCGGGATAAGACTTATTGTAAATGGAATGACTCGAATGCCAGAACCAATTATGGTCAATCTTTTAACGGAGCCATTAATCGTAAGCGTTGCGACTTGACTTGAGCAAGCAATATGAATAATACTTGAGTCAATCTCAAAGAAGTCATTTTGTAAACCGTGAAAATTAATAGTTTTATTTAAAGTGGGTTGCGAATTGAAATAATGATATTGTCGGGGGAGATAGATATTAAAAAAAGGTGCATTGGCACTTTTAAAAAAAAATAATATCTCAAAAATTGAATTTTCAATAATTTGATCAATTCCTCCAATATCAGTACCTATAATTTGACAATTAATAAATATACCAGTACTATTAGTATTAATAGGGACATTGATTGCACTATAATCAATTCTTATAGTACCAGTCATTCCATTTGTGTATGGTATTGTGTTGACGCCAGTGTGCAAAACACCAACAGCATTACTTAAGATTGTACCACTTATATAAGAACTATTAAAATCAGTTTTAAAACATTTAAATCTGATATTAGTATAGCCAAGAGCCGATGGTGTACCAATTATATCTTTTACAATAATTATATAATCATTTGTAGTAGCGGTATTAGTGCCAGAAGCAATCGTAATTACATTTCTTGTAAGAGGCGTATCATCTCCAAATGGTGCCTGTGGTCTAAATTCCCAATATTGTAAAGCCATAATTTTTAAATTTTATTTCCGTTTCGTAAATTATCGTAATCTTTGATGCCTTCTTTGAGTTTTTTCATTCCTTGTAAATCGGTGCTGTCCACTCGCGCCAACAATCCGTTTTCTCGTAAATCTTTCAACAATAACATATTTTCTTGCATCATTGCCATCATCATTTGAGCCATTTGGTTGTCGCTAGTTGCTGTTGTAGTAGTGGCGTTTGCCTGTGGCTTTTGGGTTACCGATTGGTTGTACAAACCATATTCATAACCTTTGACACCACGAATTTCACGGATAACAGCATTTTTTACCTCTGGTGACATTTGTCTCCATGCTTTGCTGTCAATGACCATTTCTGGGTAATTGTCTGCACCCTCGCCCACCAAAACGGTTGATTTATTGAACAAGCCTGATTGCATTGGTAGTCGTTGGTTGACTTTGAAACGTTTCTTGTCTTGCGAGCGTGTAACGTAGTCTCCGTAGTGACCTTCTTCGGCGCCTCTTACTACTTCTGGCACCAACGCCGCTTGAATGATTCCCATTCCTGCAATAATTCCTGACCAAGGCAAACCTAATGTTAGTGGAGATTCAGCTACTGCTTTCATAACACCAACGGCTGTATTAATCGCTATATTAATCAATGCGTTTTCACGTTCTCGTTTGGCTTTCTTGTAGTCGCTGTCAATTTGTTGCTTTTCTTTCTCGTCATCAAGCTTTTTTATTTTTTTGTCGTATTGTGTTTGATTAATAAAACCAGAATCTAACTGCTTTTTTAATCTATCTCGTTTTATTTTTTGATTGCGATCAAACTCTTTGTTTTCTTTGTTTTGGTTTTGTTCTTGAAATTGAGAGTAAATTCCGTACGCATTTTGCAATCCAGCCAAAACCGTTTCGACAGCCGTAATTTTCTTTGCAGTTGTGTCAAGATTTGTAAAAGCGGCAACCCAATCATCGGGCGTTTGACCGAAAATATCAGTACCTTTACCGTTTAAAAAAGTGAATTTTTTTTGACTAACTTCTTCAATTTTAATACCAAGTTCTGATAATTTATTGATCGTACCATTAAGATTATCAATAAGTACTTGTTTTTGTTCATCAGACAAAATAGATAAATCAACTTGGCTATTTTTACCATCCAAAATATCTTGCTGTTCTTTTAGTAATTCGGTTAAAAATTTTCTTTGGGCTTCAAGTTCATCTCTGTCGTAAGTTTCTTTTAGTTTTGCTCTGGCTTCTTTATTGGTGCCAAGTTTTGCAAGTTCTTCGTTAAAAGCAGATTCTCTAATTTGTTTTTCACGGTTGTAATTTTCTTCTTTTTTCTTGAAATTATCTTGAGCTGATTTAATTTCGATTGTGGCAATTCTAACTATTTGTGCTTTTTCTTCATCGCAATAAATTGCATTTTTTTCAACTTGAATTTCTTTCAATAATCTTTTTTGATTTAGGATAGACTGAATTTGTTTGGTGTCGCCATTCTGTCTAGCTTCAGTCAAATCTTTATTTAATTTAATTTGAAGCATATTAATAGCATTGGTCTGTAATTCAACCTCGTGAATTTTCTTATTGGTTGCCAATTGTTCTAATGCCAATTCTTTATTATAACCATCTTGCATTAATGCAATCTTAGTTTCTTGAGCACGAACTTGAACTTGATACAAATCTTCTAACGCTTTGGCTTCATCGGCTAAATAGGAATCGTCGTATTTTTTTGGCTTATCACTCGCTTTTTTTTCTGCTTTGCCAGCAGTATCATCTGTTAAATTATCAGTTGCATCTGTACCAATTGTTTTGATAACATTTGGATTTGCTTTTAGAAAATCTTTCATTTGAGCATTGGTAAAATTTAACTGACGTTGCAATTCTTTTAATGCTTCAGCTCTATTTTTTGTTGCTAATATTACTTTGTCGCTAGAATAGCCGCCTAATCTCCCAACATTTTTCATTTGCAACCAAATTTTTTCCCAAATTCCAACTTCTTCTTCTAAACCTTTACGTTTACGTTCGTTAATTTCATCTTTTATTTTCCTGATTTGGTTCTCTAATACTTCAAGAGTTATTTTTTTATCCAAAGATTTGATGTATTCATCAATCATTTTCTTGCCAGCAAAAGTCGTTGAATTTTCGATTGTAAGTCCAGCAACATATTCTTTGCCAATTTCTTTAGCTTTTTTCAAGGCTTCATTTCGTGCCTTATGTGATGCTGTTTGATCTTGAATAATAGCTAACAAAGACATCATTGTACTCGATTCTTTGGAAACTAAAGCGTCAACTTCTTTTGCTGTTTCAGCAATCATCGACTGTGCGGTTACCGCTTCTTTTGCTGATTCTCCAAAAGCAACATAAGCGGCACCTATTGCAGCAACAGCACCAAGAATAAAACCCCAAGGAGTTGTCATAAGTGTTGCTGTGAATAATCTAAACATTTGTGTTGCACCAGCAATATTTCCAGTCAAAACCATTGTTACCACAGATAATGCTGATGTTGCAACTATTGTAACTCCTTCTGCAAATGCCCTAGCTTTTGAAGCTATTGTATAAAGTATAGTTGCCTCAGTGTTTCTCGTTATCCAAATAGCAACAAGTCTTTGCCAAGCAGTATTGGTTATTAGTGCAGCGGTTACAATTGCAATTACTTTGGCTGTAAATACAAGCGTATTTTTCCATTTTTGGCTTGTACTGTTTACATCATCAGTTGCACCAATAAAAGTTGCTAACCAAGTTACTCCTGTGGTCAACCATTTGATAAAAGTTTCAGATGAAAACCAACCAGATACGGTTTTGTTTATTTTAGCTAAAGTAGCAGCAAGATTTTGATTTTTAATATCAAATTCTTTTGTCATTGATGTTCCATCGCCTAAAGATTTATTAGCTAATTCAATTTTTTGACGAAATAAATCTGTATTGTTCCCTGCAGAAGATATGACTTGTTTAACTTCGTTATCATTTAGTTTTAAATTATCTAGCACTTTTGCTAATGCAACGGGTTTTAAATTAGCTATTGAACTTGAAAACTGTAAAAAGAATTCATTTGGATCTGTATTCATTAAAGTTTCCATTTCTTTTTTTGGACGCCCCATAACCTTTGCAAAGCCTTCGATATTATTTGCAGCAATTGAAATTACTTTGCTATAATTTGATGCTGATTTTTCGGCATTTAATCCTGTTTCTTGAAAAGCGGCACCAAGTCCTAAAGCAACTGCAATACTTGGTTTTAATGACTCTGGCATTGTACCAATTCTAGTAACAAAATCAGCAACATTGTCTGCAGTAGCATTTCCTGCAGCACCTAAATCGTTAAGTGCAGAGCCGATTGCATTAAAAGTCAATTCAACACTTGCATCTTTAGTTTCTGCAAAAAGAGTTTTAATTTTTCCAAGAGTATTAGCAACTTGTTCGGCACCTCCTTCAAAGTCAGTTCCAAGCGCAACCGATGCTTTGTCCATTACTTTCACAAAATCAAATATTTCATTTTTCGCAATATTTAATTCGCCACCAACTGCTGCGATACCTAGCAATTCAATTCTAGCTGTTCTTGACTTTAATAACCCAAAAGACTTGGTTAAATCGTCCACTTCGTCTTTGGTCATGCTGGTTGTTTTCATAACATCAGCCTGAGCATCGGACAGTTTGCCGTTAATATCTATGATTTTCTGAACAGATAAAACAACGCCAGTTAATCCTGCAACGACCGATGCACCGAGAGCAGCATATTTATTGAAACCATCTGCGAGTGATGATATTGATAAACCAGATTCTTTAGCTTTACCATTTAATTCAGCCATTCTATCTTTAACTTCTTTGAGTTCGGCAGTGTATTTAATGTGGTCTTTTGTGTAGGGAATTGGGTGCTCTAAAGCCAATCGAAGTTGGTTGGCTTTTTGTTTTAATTGACTCATCGACAAAGCGGTTAAGCCTATTTGTTTTTGAGATTCGGCAATTTTGACATTATTGGCATCTATACTGGCGTTAGTGTTTTTGATTTCAGCCTTTAAATCTTTGTATTCTTTGCTTAATTTATCAATTGTTGGTGCTAGTCGAAGATTTTTGTCAGTTAACTTCTCAATGTTATCTTCGTATTTAACTAATGTATTTAGGGTTGATTTTACAATTGCGTTTTGGTCTTTGTACTCACGGCTATTTTTGCCAAATTGGTTTTCAATTTCTTGAAGTTTTGTTTTTTGGGCGTCATAAGTTTTCGAAAGAGATTTATTTTGATTGTTAATCTGCTCGATAGCACGACCACTGGTAGCATATTCGTTGTTAAGCTTTCCCAATTCTTTACGTCGTTCGACTTCTTTAGCATTCAAATCTGAAAGAATATTTTTGAATGCTCTGTTAGTATCGGTAAGTTTTGCTAGTTCTTTTTGGGCTGGATTTCCGTTTATTTCTAACGAAAACTTCATTACTTCGTCGGATATTGTCTTTGTCATTTTGGTGTAATTTATACCAAAATTGCACCTATTATAATGGTTATTATGCGACATAAAAAAACCCTGCATTTGCAAGGTTTGTGTTGTAAAATAGTGACAGTTAAGCTGCCATTATTTAAAAACTGATTGTATAAACATCAATTCTTTTCGGTGTTCTGGTTCATTCATAAACTCTGTTTCTAACAAAACTTTAAACCAAAAATTCATTAATTTTTTAGCTTTTTTTTTCTGTTTTTTTTGAGGTAATCTGTTTTTTCATGTATAAATTATTTAAAATTAGAAAAATATTAACGCTACATTTCTTAACTTATTATAGGTAATCTATACTTTGCATTTCCTTTTTTACTGATTCTGTAAAACCATAATGCAACTCCTTAATTACTTGGTTGTAATTGCCCCAAATAATTTTATTATGGATTTGGTAGACATTTTTGGCTTTTTTACGAACCTTGCCCTTGCTCGATTCTCTAAATTTCATATCGACAAAACGATGCTTTTTTAAATGAAATAAATCCATTGTAGTACCTTGAACAGAGGACGTTCTAGAACTTAGCCAATCGGAGTTTTGAAATCCTCGATCGGACATTTTAATTTTTTGAGCGTTGTAAATGTCTTTGGCAGTATCTGCAAGTACACGCCTGATGAATCTATCTTCTAATATTTGATTGTCGTTTGCCAAAATTAAATCGAAGTTTGTAAATTAAAATCTAATTTCCACCCATTGCATCCGTCTTTAGCCCAAACAGGAACAATATTAATTGAATTTTCGTCTAACCAATTTAAAAAACCACAAAAATTGCCAGTCTGATTATTTTTGTCTTTCAGGATATGTCTAACCAGTGCTAAAGCTTTAGTTTGAGTAGTTGAAAATATATCTATAAAACTGTCGTGATCATGCTCGGAATAATCGGTTTTGTCAAGAATAAAAAAGGTCAAAGCGTTATGAAATCTTGCGGCATCTTCGCTACCTTTCAAATAGTGATCAGGGACAACCGATATTAAAAAAGTATTGTCTGAGGCTACTCTTTCTTTTAAAATTTTAGAAAGTTGCGAATCATCAACAACCATTGCACAATAGCCAAACAATGGGTTATTTTGTTGGTCAAAAAGTAAATTTTTAATCTCTACTTGATATTCTCTAATTCGGTTTATTGGCAGCATCGTATTGTTTTTGTTTTTCTAAATCTGCACGGCGTAAATCGTACATTCTTATTATTATCTCCCAAAAGTTGGTATTTTTTACCTGTTCTAAAGTTCCAAAAGTGCCACTTTCGGCCATGGTAAATGCTATTGCGTCCATTCCGATTGATGGTAAATCCGTCAATGGTTCATCTGATGATGATTGAAAAAGTATTGATAAATCAATCTCGTTTCCTGCCCACAAAATTTTAGCTTCGACCAAATATTTTTGAAAACTTGTAAATAATAAGTAAAAACCATAAATAAACCCGATTGGTGCATATTTGAATTTATTGGCTCTTTTTTCAATTTGGTGCGAATTATATTGCACTCGTATGTCGTTGTCGTATTTAGGCAAATGCTTTTTTACGAAATGAAATGATTTTTTGGGTCTATAGAAAATAGCGGCCAATATGTACAATAATTTGCTGTCTGTGGTAACTCTAAAATCGTGAATCATTCGAAGTGCATCAGTATATTCACCGAAAGTCATGTTCATAAAATTGTCACTAGGTCCGTAAAATTTGGTTAATAAAACTTTCTGTTCAGGAACTGGATTGTGTACATAATCTTGTTTAAGAATTAATTCCTCACCATTTTTATCAAAAAAATTATCGATATAATTTGATAATAGGTAAACATTAGACATTTTTTCTAATTCTATTTCACTATCCTTATTTTCAACATGTTTTAAATTAAGTAATTTGTAAATCGCTGCTACTTTCATGTCTTGATATGATATTTCGCAATATTGAAACATCATTATTAATTCGGACATTGCAATGTATTGCTCACTTGTACATTCTGCCAATGATTCGGGCAGGTATCGTTTAAAGTTTGCATCAGGAGATTCAACTGCAACCATATTATTTAATGAGTAAATTATTGTTGACCGATATATCTAAAAGTTCCATTTCGGTACCAAATTGTGCATAGATTTGTTCACGGATTTTGCACCGGCTTTTATAATCTTTTGGTATGTAAATGCTTTTTGAATCTACTCGGCAAAATTTACGAAGCATTTGCATTATTTGCCCACGTAAAATGATGCGGTCTACCTCTCTATTTTCTAATTTCATAGAAAGTTTGGCATTGATGCGATCAAAAAACACATGTTTACGGATATTCCAGACGTAAACAAAAGGTTTAATAATTTGATTAAAAACATATTTGCATTTAAGCAGAAAGGAAACTGTCGCCATAGATTATATTTGGATTTATTGGTGTTAATTCGTCAATTGTTGGTGTTGGTGCAACAAGTAATTCAATTTCGATAAATACTTTTTTAGCATCTGACATAAAAGCTTGGCGCGCGGCTTCGGTTTCTGATTTTAGAGTTGGTTTTTGACCACGGGTTGTTGCTTTGTCACTGGTGTAATGTTGCAGTATTCCATCAGGAAACATATTGACTGACAGCCGTTGCATTGCCCATGCAAGGCTATAAACTACAGATGCTTTTTTGATTAACCTGATTAACTCAATTTCTTTTTCGTCCGTAATTGCTGTATTGGCTTTGAGTTTAGTCTTTAATGAATCAAATTTATCTTTACCAATTCTTGGTCGAATTTCGTACTGCTCGCAATCTTCTAATCCACCTACTAATTTCATTAAAAGGTAACGTGATTTTATCAAGAAGAATCTATCAAAATCATTGACGGTTCTAATAAATAGATTATGCGTTAATTTATAAGAATTAGAACCTATCCAAGCAGTTTTTAAAATTGTGTCTGTTGCATCGTCTAAAAATCTAATTAAATCCTCCAATGCTCTATAGTATCTTTTTTCTAATGATGCATTATCTCTATCGAGCATCCATTCAAATGGTAGTTTTTGATGGTCATCTTGGCGCATCTTTCTGCCATTGTTCGTATGTGCTAAATCATTTGAAGGTGCGTGAAGCATATAAGCGTTTACCGCAATAGGATAACGTATTGCATAGATTAACTCTTTGTTTGCATTGCTAACGGGGTCTGTATTATAAGCTGCAATAGCTATAGCATACACTTCATTTCCAATCAAATCAATAACATCACGTGTTGCAGTTCTTATATCTGATTTTAAATTTTTATAATTTAAATCTGCATCAATAAATCCTAATAATTCTTTTAGTTCAGAACTGCCACGAGTACCTGTTTCATCAAATAATAATTCCATTATACTATATTTTTTACGCGTTGGCTTTCTGTTACATCTTGCTCACTTTCTGGTTGCACATGATAAAAACCTAACTTCAGATTTTTATTAGGGAAATTGGCTTTGATAGCATAATTAATTGCTTTCATTACAATCATTTCGGGTATGTCAATGCCTGTCAAAAGATAATTTTTAAGAGCATATAATTGTTCTGAACCGCTATCGCTCTTGCCTGATTCAGAAACATTGCCTAAAGCTGAGTGCAAACCTATTCCTGCACTTAGTGCATGATCTGCACGTTGACTAATTTGAATTTGAGCATTGACAAAATCTTTTATTTTCTGATCTATAACTTTAATCTCCCAACCGTGCTCAATTAGGTTAGTTCCATCAACTGTAAATTCTTTGGTTGTATGTAAATACTTTCCGGTATTAGCATCACCAGATAAAACAAGTGCAATCTTTTGTAAGAATTCTTTTTGATACTCCAGTAACATAGAATGTTTGTAATCAATTCCTCTTGCTGTGCAATTTTCTTTAATCCTATTTTCCTGATTGTCCCAATATTTTTGGGGCGATACAATATGAAATTTAAGATTAATGGAGTTTTTAGATAATGCTTTAAAAATTAACGGCACTGCAGTACTCCTGTTCAACCATTCTAGTGAACCATATAAATCAGGAACAGTATAATAATCTGTACAAAAGCTATACATATTGCTGTATAATACAGCATTAGAATTACTAAATGGATTGACAAAATCAAACAGAGGATATACTTTGTATTGCATTAAAGCATTCAATGTATTGAATGACCAATCAGTCACAATAGCATGAGTAGCCTCTCTCATTAGATTTTGTTTAAGCCCACCTAATCGTGTGCGGTCTGGAAACATATGGACAACCTTTGATATAAATGGCTTACCTATTCTACTACCACGTGTCAGTTCGAACCTGCTAAATACACCCTCGATATGTTGAAAGTCTGTTGCACATTGAAGTACATACTTATCACTATCCCAAGAATCTAACCATTGTTGTATCTCATCATCTTCCTGCCAATCACGTGAAAGGACACTGTTCTCAATCTTTTCACGGTACAATTTAGGACCCAATCCCCAAAGCAATTGCAGTTTCTTTTTAAGAATACCAGGAGCAATGTAGTTGGATTGCACTACCTTTCTAATAACATCTGGCAAATCATTATTAGAACCATACGGATATACCACATAATCACCAATAAAGTTATACTTATTGTTCCAATCTAGTCCATTGCTATCTCCTTTAAACTGGAAGAAGTCTCTAGGTGTTTCTGATACTTGATAAGTAAAGGCTACCTGAGGCGTGTCAATAATAGCATCGTTACCAATGTACTCAATATTTGTATTTCTCATTTTACAATGTAATTGTTGAACTTAGTTATTAATGGTAAGTAACACCAACGGTTGTCTCCCTGTAACGTTACATAACCTATTAATAAGTCTGCTTTGTAGCTTTGGTCGTGCCTATAACTCATACGAAGTAGTGCATTATCGACAGTCTTAAATCCTTTTGATGTTAGGTAAGTATCATTGTAAGTTAGGTATTCAAATGAAAATGCAACACCGATAGCTGTTAGCGCTCTCATTCTTTTAACTGCCTGATGAATGGTAATTACTTTATTACTCATGATTATTATATTGATACAATATTACTAATAGGTAATGAGTACCTATGTGACATAAGAATATCAATAAACATAAGGTGTTACTTATTGTTTATTGGTGGTGCGGAACGTGCCTAAATGGTAAGTTGCGTCATATCTCTCATTTAAACATCGAAAGGTAAAGAGGTTCACAGTTTTGAGCGGGACGGTATTTTGATTTACACAAACACAATAAACCTACATTTTTAGAATGTTTGTTTATTGGTTATGTGTGTTTTACAATTTTTTACTTTTATTTTTTTGGCAATATCGAGCCTTTTTTTTAATATTTTAATCTTATTTGTAATCATTATAAATATTTAGTTTAATGACATTTTTTTTAATTATAATTTGTTCAAAACATAGGTTTTTAGTATCTTTAAGTATTAATAATCAGTTAAATAACTATTTTATGAACACAGTTAAAGAAGCCGTAGCAACGGAAAAAAATCCAAAAACATTAAATTTGGTAAACGAAGTAAAAACAGCCGAAGATGCTAAAAAAACAGCCGTTTTGGAACAGCTCGAAAAGTTCAAGCCAACGCCTATTTTGTCAGCAGATGAAAGAATTGAAAGAATTCGACATTTCGATGCACTTTCTGAAAGGTATAAGTTTTTAAAAAACAAATCAAACGACTTAAAAATGTTTGATGCAGGAAACGACAAAACCAATGCAAAAGTAAATTTAGAAAATGCACAGGGTTTTAAATTCACAGTACAAAACAGCAATGTTATTGACAAAGTAACCGCCACAATGCGAGCAGAATTAAATGTTTTGCTAATAGAAGCCGAAAGCGAAATTCTAACTTTCGAAATCTAGTAAAAAAACACAAAACCCCCGCAGTCGAGGGCGGGGGTTTTTAATCACTAAAAATTTATAAGCCATGAAGCAAACAATTTTCAAAGACAAATCTACAAAAAATAATTTGAGTAGTCAAGTTAAAACAGAACTAAACAAAAAAGGGTTTTCTTTTTTGTTCAATTGGGAAGATTACAAATATTTTAAAGCACAAGCAAAAAACGCTTTTTTGTTTAAAAAATTTTTCCGCCAAAGGCGGATTTTGGTTATTTTTTCTTTTTTTTTGTTGAAAATTGCATTTTCTTTACCAACTAGTTTTTACCCAACGAATTTCCTGATATAACATTGTAAAAATCTTTTGCTTTTTGCACAAAATCCATTTCTAAAATATCATTTTCATTATCGACTTCATCATATAAATCTAAAATCACAAAACGAACAGGAGTTTCTTGCTTAATCCAAATCAAACAACTCGGAAACTCTCGATGTAGAATATATAATTCCTTGTTTTCTTCATCTGGACAAATTAAAAATTTAGTCATTGGTGGTGTTTTCATACTTCAATATTATTTAAAGTTATTTTTATTTCCAAAATATCTGATAATAAATAAAGTATATCTGCATTTGGAGAATATTTGGCGTTTTCAATTTTGTTGATGGTTTGAACTTGGCAACCTATCATGTCTGCCACATCTTGCTGCGTATGTCCTTTTTGCATTCTTGCAGTTTGGATAATTTGCGCTACTTTTTCTCGTTTTGTTTGTTCCATGGTTATTTTTTAAAATTATAGTAATTGCGTCCATTTTTTAATGATTTCATCCTCTCTTTTCAGTTTGTTTTTTTCTAATATGTGTTCTTTAGAATAATAAAAAAAATCTTTACTCATAGTAATATTACCTTCCCAATCACAGAGTAATATACGCTTAACCATATACTTACAAGCCCTTACGTCATCTGTATCTCCAAATCTAGTCCATTGAAATCTAAAAAGCCTATTTAAATCAGGATGAATTGATGATAAAAGAAAATCTTTATACTCTTTCCATGATTTAAATTGATTAGGAAGTTCTTTTATAGAATACATTAAACTTTCTTTTCCATACATAGCGGCAGTATGAACGCCTTTTAATCTTCGTTCCAGTTTATCGTAGGTTTCAGGTTCTAGCTCCTGTAAATCTGTCAAACATCGAAATGCTTTCTCATGAACTAAGTTTGAAACTCTAAAATAGCGAAGATTGCCACCAAGCATATACATTTTGTCGTAAACTTTGTTATATGGCAAATTATTCTCTACAAGATATTTCCACACATCGGTATAACTCCAGTCAATTATTGGATATGCTTTATTTGGTTCTGTTTTTCGTCTTAACCAAAACAAATCAGAATCTTCGCCAAACATTACAAATCTTCTGTCTGGACTTTCTTCAGCTCGCAAACCAATTATAGAAACAAAACTTCCTTCAAAGTTTTTTCGGTTCTGCTGTGCCACCCAAAGATTAAACTTGTAAAATCGTTTAGGATATTTATATTCTAACTTATGAATAGCCAATGGATGCTTTTCTCTTACCCATTCTTCGCCTTCGCCCCACGCCCAAAGAAACAATTGTTCGTGACTTGCTGCATTTGTCATAAATATTGGCACTTGATACCATTGCGGAATAACATTTGGTTGCAACATTGCCCATTCTACAAAATCTATTGTGCCTTGATATTCCGCCTCCTGGTCCTGAAAATACAAAATGAATTTTCTACCTCTTTTTTTTGCTTCGGCATTTACCAAATGAAATAAAACCGTACTGTCTTTTCCTCCAGAGAAAGCGAGCTGTATGTTATCATAATTATCAAATAAATAAGAAATTCTCTTAACAGTTGCTTCTAGCACATTTTCTATTCCCCTTATTGCTGTTCTTCCCATTATCTTACAATAATTTTGTTTTGATTTATATGTTCAATTAAACAAGCTAATCGCTTTTTGTTTAATTCTGTGCCTACAAATTTTTTATTATATTTATTAGCATAAAAACCAACCAACCCCTTTCCCATACATAAATCTCCAATGTAATTAAAATCTAAATTTTTACAAATAAATTCAATTGCTTTTTCTTCATCTAAAATTGGAATTTCAAATTTAATATCTTCTAAACAAGCATAAAATATCCAACATTTATTAGAAGATTTTCCGTAATAATAACTTTCAAAAACAGTCATATCAGTACCATATCGCTCATTTAATTTGCTAAAAATCTCATCAAAATTTGATTTAAAAACCTCAATAAATAAATGTTTTGGATTGATTTCATCAATCAATTCAAATAAACGATTATTAAATTTATCAATAGAAGCTCTTTTTTCTAAATCAGCTTTTGTATAAAAACTTTTTAGATTTCCTTCATTACAAGGCGGATCTATAAATAAACAATCGGCAGATTTCATGAAAGCTGGAAGTTCATCAAATATATCATGAACTTTAACTAGTCCAGTTCCTATTTTTATTTCTTGTGACATATCATAATTTTGATAAAATCCACGATAATCAAATTTACTCATAATCGCCATCTTTTAAATCTTCTTCAACTTCCACAATTTGACGCTCTATTGAATAAGGAACACCTTTAATTTCTGATGCTATTCCTTTCAAGCCGATTAACCGTTGAACTTCCTCCAAAGTCATTCCTAATTCTTTCATTATTTTCAATTCGTCCCAGCCTTCTTTCAGCATTCCGACTAATGATGCTTGAAGTTCCACTTCATGTTTACCTCTAGCTCTATTGTGACGAATGGTCGATGCCATTCTATCTGAAATGTCTTTTTCGATTACGGAAACGGGTAACATTCCCTTTTCACGCTCAAAAATATCTTTTCTAGTTAGCATAATTGTATAACGGTGAAATCCATCCACAATAATATACTTATCTCGTTCTTGGTCAAAAAACGCCACAACTGGCATCGTGTAACCGTCACATTTAATGCTTTGATAAAGCAAATCCATTTCACGCTTTGCAACGTGGTTAGGATTATAATTATTGGCTTCCATTTTATCTATTGGAACGGCAATAATATTGTAAACTGGACTTTTAAATTCTTTTTTCATAAAATCTCTTTTAATTTTTGGCTACTAATTTTCTTTAAATATTCGGAAATTCCGATTTTCTTTGTGTTGTTATCAAAATACAACTTCCCTAATCCAACGCTCGAAACCAATCGCAAATAGCGACAATCATTTTCTTGGCCAGTTCGATAGTTCCGGTGCGATGCCTGAATGACTTTTGCCCAGTCAAATGTTTGATCAAAGTAAACTGTAAACGGCCTGTCTTGTAAATTATGACCAAAACTGCTATTATAATTTAAAACCAATGCTTTTGGAAAGCGTTCCCGGCATTCATTTGCAGATACTACATATTGGCAATAAATAATACTTTTTTCTTCTGGATATAGTTTGTACCAATCTTCAACAATTCTAAACTTACCATCAGAACAACTGTACTCGTGTTGCATCTTTTGTGTCATTTCTAGAAATATATTATTGTTTAGCATCAATAACATTTCATTGTCAAGGTATTTTTTTTTCAGATAATCGTATTCTTTCTGCTCAGATTCTGAAAGGTAAAATGTTTTAGTTTCAAATATTTGTTTAACATTTAATTCTAAATCACATTCATATACATATTCACCAATCAAAGAATAGAGGTAATCAATGTTTTCATAACCTGTAATAAACTCCTTTGTGTACTGCTTATATCGCCCTGGATAACTTTTAGTAACGGTAGTGTATTTGCAAAATGTGTTTTTAAATTCAGCCAAACTCATGTTTAGAATTTCAGGATCTAAAATGTAAAATTGCGACCACAAATCGAGTAAATCTCTTGTAATTGGTTCACCGTTCAAAATCATTTTATATTCAACCATTTTTGAATATTCAATAACCCTTTGCGTTCTTTTCGCATCAATATTCTTAACCTTGATACTTTCGTCAATAATCAAAAAACACCGCCACGAAGTAGCAATCTTTTTATAAAGTTGCAAATATTGTCTGTCAGACATGCCGATAGTTTCAATACCTATGTAAATCACTTCTTTAGTGTTGAATCCGCCCCATTTTTCAACTTCTATACTTATTGGCTGAATAGACTCATCTTTTGGCACAATAATGCTCAAAGGAGCAATGTAAACCACTAAATCTAACTCATGAACTTTATTAACCAGTTCCACGGCTACACGAGTTTTACCTGTTCCCATTTTCATAAACAAAGCACCAACTTTATTAGTGATTTGCTTTGTGATGGCTTTCGATTGTTTTGGTAGTAAGTCAATCATTTTTTTAATCGATTTATGGTATTGTTTTCAATTGGATTGATCTTTTGCGGCTCGTGCTTTTCGACAATCCATACCGGAACTTCTTTTCTAGTAACACTATCGAATGTCGCTTGTTTTTTACCTGAATATTGAAGGCTTTTTTGCTTTAAAATCCATTCACTAATCCAGTACGCTTCACTTTTACTTACGCTATAATCTTGCCCGAATACCTGACTTTTTGGAATCAATGCTTCTGATCCATCAAAGGCAATGGCTTTATAGCATTTATCAGATATTGCAGTAAGGCTCGAAAGCCTTACTGAATAACATAAACTTCTCATTAAAATCGAGTGTATTTGTTCAATTTTTCTTGATAAATGTATATTTTATTGAAAGCAATAAAATAATCTAATCCTAAAGCACTTATTTTGTCCGATGTAGCAAAATCAATTTCTTTGTTAGTGTCAATTGCTTCTCTAATTTTTGACATCATATCAATAATCTCAATCATTAAATGTTCTCTGCTTGCTTTGATCGCACGAATAGGACAGTTTCCATAATCTTTATCTAATATTTTTTCAACAGCAGTCGAAAGTGTTTCCAAATCATTCAAGCTAAACCACTCTGGGGCTTCAATCAAAAGATAAGCAGTACAACAGTTTGGGTTTTCTGAAAAATATTTGTCGTCTTGTTTCCAAAAGTCAAAAGGGGCAACTGGATAAACACCATTTAAATCTTTGTCTTTAAAGTTGTTTTCTGTTCTTTCTACAAGTTTAGAAAGAAATGCTGTTCTGTTTGAACTAGCGTAAGGAACGAAAATGTAAGTTGAATTTTCCATCGTAATAATGCAGACTTTATTGACCTGCACCGGTCGTTTAAATTATACATGCGAATATACGTTAAAACGTTTATTAAATCCAAATTTATTTATAAAAAAAACGTTATTTATAATGTGTATAAATAACGTTTTTATAAGAACACCTAACAAGCAACCTCAAAAGCTTTCAAGTCCAGATGACTCTTTATAAAATTATCATCATCTATCATGTACACACATTGCCCTTTTAGTTTCCATAAATAACCTGGTTCAATATGAAAACCATCAACGTTATTTTTAACGTAGATGTTTTAATAAATTCAAAATAACTCGGTTTTTTTATCGAACAGTTTTATTTTTTTGCACCGCAGTTCCATTTTTACTTATATTTAAATAAAATTCCGAATTTCCACCGTACGGTGAAAATTCAAAATTCAAAAAAATTTAATTTAACACAAACTTTTTACAAAACCACCATAAAAAACATTATCATACCAATGTTGAAAATATGGATCAAATGCACATATTAAAATTCTAAAAGCCATATGATGAATGTAAATTTCATTATCATCAAAAACAATAATATCATCAATGCTTCTTTTATTATCTAAATGATATTCAAACTGACGGCTATTTTCAGAACATTGTACGTCGTAAGGTTTGCTGTCAAAAAGAAATTTTAAATTATATATTGCTTCATCGCCTTTAAGATAAGACTGCAAATCAAAATTAAACATTTTAGCTACAATAGTTGCGTTAAGTAAAACATTTTCAACATTATTTGTAATTGCACAAATCTCAGTGTTTTGATAAACACCTAACAACTTTTTATTATATTCACTCATTTTAATTCAATATTTTTTGCTCTACAAATTCTAATTTTGTTTGACCGTAACGTTCATTAAGATAAATCCCAATATTCTTTTTAATTGCTTTCAATTCTGTTTGTGCATCATTGATAATAGCTTCGAGTTCATTCATTCTTTTATATTCAACTTGCATCTTGTATTGCTGTTCATGACTTTCAAAAAGAAAATCGAATATTTGAAGTTGGTAATCAATAAAATCATTTCTTAATTCTTCTTTTACTATATTGTAATTTATAAGTTGTACCCAACGAAGAAATCCTTTTTTAGTAAAATGGATCATTTCGTAAGTCTTCCCATCAATTCCAGTTGATGGTTTTTTTACCATTAACTGAGCTAGTAAAATATCATTTTTTAGCATTTTTTGCTGATTTGACCAGTCCAAACCAAAGAAATCACATAGTGGTTTGGCTGGAATTACCCCAACTGAATCTGAAATTGCAGTTGTTTTGAAAATTTGTAATGTTGAATTTTCCATAATAATTTTAAATTTATAAGAAAACCCCTTACAGGCTACGACACACTGCAAAGGGTTTCTTGATTAATACTTTCGTACTAATTGTTTTTTAATTGTAGTCGTAGTTACAGCCACAAATATATAAAATATTCTCATATAGTAATATTTTTATAAAAAATATTCTTTTATAAGAACACCTAACAAGCAACCTCAAAAGCTTTCAAGTCCAGATGACTCTCTATAAAATTATCATCATCTATCATGTACACACATTGCCCTTTTAGTTTCCATAAATAACCTGGTTCAATATGAAAACCATCTTCGGTAATGACTTCTGTTTTGTTTCTATACAATTCTTCGCACTCAGTGGCTTGAATCAGGTCAAACATCGACAAACTTTCGTTTAAAAAATCATTAAACAAATTTCTATCAGCATAGAGTACTTTATTGGTACCATTAAAAACAATTTTCAAAGGTTGCTGTTCACCAAACAAGTCTGATGAAAACACAATCTCGCAACAATCCTTGAACGATTTCCCTTTTAGCGACAGTAACACAGTCTTGCTGTAGTACACCGTAATGTCCACGCTAGACACTTGCCACCTCCTTATTTTCTTTTTCGATTAGGTAGGTTGTGGCATGACCATAAGCCAAAAACTCTAAATTGTCTTGCAATTGTTTCTGGTCGTACTTGCTGGCAATAACTTGCAGATTGTCCATTCGTGACTGCAAACGCATGGCTTCTTTGCGAAGTGCGACATCGTTCATGTACTCCGTTTCGTGCAACAGATTGATGAACAGTTTTAAAGATTGATTTTCTTGTGCCAGCTCTTGTGGCGACAACTCGCTAAAGAAGTTTACGAGTTCTTGGGCAATTTCCCAGTTTTCTAAAACGCTATTGTCGCCAATAGCTTTGATTGTTTGTTTTGGTTTTGACATTTTACAAAATATTAAATTAAAAAATAGGGCATAGCCCCCTCGGTCGTCAAACCCAAAACTTAACTTTGCAGTAAAAATTTTTCGAGAGGAACTACACCTTTATTGTATAGCCTATTTTTCGGTAAAATACTTTGTGGATTACAAAGTTAAATAATGAATTTGACTTTGCAAACATACAAATATATTTTAAATTATGTTGTTCAATGACAAAATATTTTATGTAAACGCATAAAAAAAACCGCTTGTAGGCGGTTTTTAGCAATTTTACCAACCCTCTGCAGGCTTTAAAATTGAGTTATATAATTCAAAATGAATACGATTTAATGTTTTAAGAACTCCTTTTTGCATTTTTAGATTAATCTTTTTAATACCTTTCATTTCGCCATTTTCATTAAAAAAACCAGCAGGATAGCTTTGTGGTTTTAATTCTTTACTCATCACATTTATAAACTGAATTTTATATTTACTATCCTTAAAACTAATTTCGCAATCGTAGTTTAAAGAGTAAGTCGCAGTGCCCATAAATTGAAACGAAAATTCATCTAGCCCTGATAGTCGGAGATAAACATTGTCTTCCGCAACAATAATAACTTTTTCAGGGTTCTTAAAATAACGGTTAATCCAACTTTTGGTTTTATTAAACAAATCTTTAGCTAGCGCACTATCAACATTGACAATAACCGCAGGATAATCAACAGTTGTCATAACAATGCTGTCGCACTTTGATTGAGAAAACACGCTTATTGATAAAAACAATAAAGCAACAATAATTTTTTTCATGATCGATATTATTTATAAAGTTATTTACAAACATAAATAAAATAATTAACATAAAAAAAACCTCGAAATTGCTTTCGAGGTTCAAAAAAACTAAAAAAAAACTATCAATCAAAAATATTTTTCACTTTACCTAAATCTTCTTTACGTGCCAACGATATTCTAAATTCAAGCCTGCCCAAATCTTCAAACAATTTGTTTTTTATTTTTGGCAATGATGTTGCGTTGATTTTATCAATTATCAAAAATTTTCGCAGGGTCAATGCAGCAATTGTTTTTTCGGCTTTCATTTCAATAAATTTCTTAAAATTTCTGCAAGTGCAAGACCCGTGATACTTTTCCAAAACAGATTTTCATTAGATGTTTTTCTAATCAAATCTTTGTTATTCAAGTTTATTTTTTCTAAATCATTCATTGCATTTGATTTATACAATAGTGATTGTAGCAATTCTTTTTTCTGCTGGTCCTGAATAGCAATTATAGAATCTGACTGAATACATACATTAGTTAAATCAGAAATTACACCATTTGCAATACTATCCTTATGAAGACTATAATCAACAGCTTGTTTATAATTTTCGTTGCACGAATCAATCGTGTTGGCTTTTTCGAATGGTTTTGTTTCGCTTTGGATTTGTTTCAAATAAACAATTTTTTCTTTTACAATAGGTTTTACTTTTGCCAGACTATCCTTGAAATCAGTCAATGTTTTTTCTGATTCATAATATTTTTTCAAATATTTTGACGAAAGTTCTTTATTGGTTTCTTTTGATTTTTCTAAATCTAAAACTGCAATATCTTTGTCATTGCAATTCTGAACGCATATCAAAATCAATCCTGCTATCAATAGCGGTTGCCATATTTTTCTGAAAATTTCTTTTATTTCTGTCATAATTAAAAATGTTGATAAGTTGTTTTTCCTGCAATCTTTTTGGCAATTAAAACTTGATTTCTTTGTTTTCCTTTTGAGTTCCACGAGACATGAACCCAATCAGGATTTTTGCTATTTCCAAACTCATAAATCAATTGGTCAAAGGTCAAATTCAATCTTATAAAATCAAAAATTTCTCTGTTGCTTATGGTTGTATTATCCATATCAATGTCGGCAGCTTCGCCCTCCATGTGTTGAGAGGTGCGAGAACCACCAACGGCTTTGTTCAATTCCTTGCTTCTAAAAGCGTTGCTTAATAATATAGCAACTCGAAAATGATTGTGGATAGGTTGCAAAACATTAATCGCCAATAGTCGTAATGCTTCTATTTGTGTTTTGTTTGGAATATTCTTTATTCCTAATCTTTTGGCTGTACCTGATATGGTCATTTCGCCAAGGCTAAAATTTTTTGATAATTCCATTTTACTCTTTATTTTTAGTTTCCAATAAATACCACCGTCTGGCAGTATAGCCAACTGTTAAAAAGAAGGCTATTACTTTCATAGAAAACTCAATATCTATTTGCGTGATAGTGAAAAAAGCCCCCAAACTTGCTCCTACTTTGAAATCGATAAGTTCCAAAAGTATTTTATAGTTTTTCATTTATTTTTTGGGTTTTGAATTTATAGGCTAAAATAACCATACCTATAAATCGGATTAAATAAATAGTTTTTTCGTTTTCCACGAAAGTTTCTAGAAAATCATTTTGCATATCAAGTAAAACTGTAACCGCAAAAGTGATTAAGTACCAATGTTTTTTTAAAAATGTTTTTGACATATAAATTTTTTTCATGGTGAGATTTTTTTTAAAATTAAAACAACAATAAAACTTGCATTGATGCAATATTGATAGGCATAGAGCCTGTATCTACAAGGGAGTACATTCTAAGTTGTGCACCTGC
>JAYVIW010000073.1:0-45702 GCA_043769905.1 Bacteroidota bacterium | reverse complement strand
TTTGGAGAGTTGCCTGAGTGGCCGAAAGGACATGTTTGCTAAACATGCGTATGGGAAACTGTACCAAGGGTTCGAATCCCTTACTCTCCGCTTATTATTTGTTAAATATTTTTTGAAATTTTGTTTTCGGGGTGTAGCGTAGCTCGGTTATCGCGCCTGCTTTGGGAGCAGGAGGCCGCAGGTTCGAATCCTGCCACCCCGACAAAAGGTTGTTACTTCTACGATTATTATCAACGGAATTAAATAGCTGAAATATTAAAACGGTTCCATAGCTCAGCTGGATAGAGCAACGCACTTCTAATGCGTAGGTCGAAGGTTCGAATCCTTCTGGGATCACAATATAAACCACTTTGATTAGTGGTTTTTTTGTTAATAATCATTAGTAATTGTTTAAAAAATATTATATTCGTATTCAAATTAAATCATAAGTAAAATGAATAAAAAGATAGTTATCGTTTCAGCAGTTAGAACTCCAATAGGTAGTTTTATGGGAGCTTTGTCAAGTGTTACTGCAACCCAACTTGGTGCAACAGCAATAAAAGGTGCATTGGAAAAAATAAATCTAAATCCTGAATTTGTTGATGAAGTTTTTATGGGAAATGTAGTGCAAGCTGGCGTAGGTCAAGCGCCCGCAAGACAAGCAGCTATATACGCAGGTTTACCTATTTCAGTAGCTTGCACAACTGTCAATAAAGTTTGTGCATCAGGAATGAAAGCTGTTATGATGGCCGCTCAAGCAATAATGTGTGGCGATGCAGAGGTTGTAATTGCAGGTGGTATGGAAAACATGAGCCTCATTCCACATTATGTTAATTTAAGAAATGGTGTAAAGTTTGGGCCTACAACAATGATTGATGGCATGCAAAAAGACGGTCTTGTTGATGCATACGACAATACTGCCATGGGAGTATGTGCAGATTTGTGTGCAACCGAATACAATATTACACGTGAAATGCAAGATGATTTTGCAATAAAATCTTATCAAAAATCAGCAATGGCATCAAATTCAGGGAAATTTGAAAATGAAATCGTTCCTGTAACCATTCCACAACGCCGTGGCGATGCTATAATTGTTTCAAAAGATGAAGAATTTACAAACGTTAAATTAGATAAAATTCCAACTTTAAGTCCAGTTTTCACGAAAGATGGTACTGTCACAGCTGCAAATGCATCAACAATAAATGATGGTGCAGCAGCACTTATATTGATGAGTGAAGAAAAAGCATTATCATTAGGCTTGAAACCATTGGCATTTGTTTCTGGTTACGCAGATGCTGCCCAAGAACCAAAATGGTTTACAACTGCTCCTGCCAAAGCATTGCCATTAGCATTGTCAAAAGCTGGAATTGATATTAAAGATGTTGATTTTTTTGAATTTAATGAAGCCTTTTCTGTAGTCGGGATAGCAAATGCTCAAATTTTGAATTTAGATGATAGTAAAGTAAACGTAAATGGAGGTGCAGTTTCTTTAGGACATCCATTAGGTTGTTCAGGTGCAAGAATTATTGTAACACTAATCAACGTTTTAAAACAAAATAATGCCAAAATCGGTGCCGCTGCAATTTGTAATGGTGGCGGTGGCGCATCAGCAATTGTGATCGAAAGATATTCATAAAATTAAATTTCAATGCAATAATAATTTAAAAATTGTATATGTTCGGAATTTGTAATTTATCTAATATTCCATTAAGAATTGAACCTTCTGATCGAAGCGAAATTGTATCTCAAGTATTGTTCGGTGAGCATTTCGAAATTTTAGAAAACCAAAAACCTTGGTCAAAAATTAGACTTCAATTTGATGATTACGAAGGTTGGATTGATGAAAAACAATTCAAACTAATATCCAATATTGATTTTGACAATTTGTCTAATCAAAATTATATTCTAAATGGAGATTTAATAGAATATATAACAAATTCTGATGGTTTTTTGATGCCAATTCCTTTAGGAAGCGCTTTGACATTTATTGATTATGAGACTATTAATACCGAAAAATATTTTTTTGATGGTCTAAAAATTTCAGGAATAAATCCGAAATCAGATTTAATAAAAACAGCATATTTATACCTCAATGCACCTTATTTATGGGGAGGCAAAACACCATTTGGAATAGATTGTTCGGGTTTTACACAAATGGTTTATAAACTCAACGGCTATAAATTATTAAGAGATGCCAGTCAACAAGCCAGTCAAGGAGAGCCTTTGAGTTTTATTGAAGAATCAGAATCAGGAGATTTGGCATTTTTTGATAATGATGATGGCAATATAATTCATGTAGGCATTATTATGCAAGATAATTATATAATTCATGCAAGTGGTCGAGTAAGAATTGACAGATTGGACCATTCAGGAATTTTTAATGCCGAATTAAATAAACATACGCACAAACTAAGAGTTATCAAAAAAATTATATAATATTTAATAGTTTTTTGATAAATTTTCAAGAAACAATTTATTTCATCAAAAAAAATGCCTTATGACCGCAATGTAAATCGTGATGACATTTCTTCGTAATTTCAAAAATAATAAAAGGAAATATTAGCTCAAAACATGCTTACTTTAAAGATTTTACTAGTAAAAATAATATTCCAAATGTGCGATTATTTATTAGAATATATAAAATGAATGAGAGAAACACCAACATTGGTAATATACTTTCTAATGATAATTTAGAATTTATTTCCCAAGTACATTGTTATTAAAAGTAGATTAAAAAGTTGTTCATCTAACATTAAAGGAAGCAGATTTTAATAAAATAATTAAAGATTTGCTGATCGAAATTGAAATTGAACATTGTCAAATTGCCAATTTTAAAGTAGATTATCATCAAAATTTTATTAAAAATTGGTTGTTAGTAACTATCTCAAATTTAACATTTGATGAAATTTGGAAAATTAGAGAGCAATGTACTGAACATCTTTCGAGCTAAATTTTTAATTCATAAATTTTCTAAACTTTGAAAACTGTAAAAATCGTTGGCGTTCCAGAACATTTTAATTTGCCTTGGCATTTATGTATTGAAAATAAAGAGTTTGAAGCCAAAAATATTGATTTACAATGGAAAAATGTTCCAGAAGGAACTGGCAGAATGTGTCAAATGCTTCGTGAAACCGAAACAGATATCGCTGTTGTTTTGACTGAAGGAATTGTTAAAGATATTGTTGCGGGAAACGATTGTTCCATAGTTCAAGTTTTTGTCAAAAGTCCACTCGTATGGGGCATACACGTTGCTAAAGATTCAAAATTTCAAAATGTTTCTGATTTAAAAAATAGTAAAATAGCGATTTCTAGATTGGGATCTGGATCTCAACTAATGGCATATGTAAATGCAAAAAATCAAGGTTGGAATACAGAAAATCTAGAATTTGAAATCGTAAATACAATTGATGGAGCAGTTGAAAGTTTAACGGCAGGTAAATCGGATTATTTTATGTGGGAAAAGTTCATGACCAAACCACTCGTTGATGAAGGAATTTTTAGAAAAATTGCCGAATGTCCTACTCCATGGCCATGTTTTGTTATTGTCGGTCGAAACGAATTTCTCGAAAAAAACCCGAAAGTAATTCGCAAAATTTTAGATATTATCAATTCTAAAACATCTATACTGAAGCGAATTAAAAATATTGATGAAATAATAGCCAATAGATATAATCTGAAAATTGAAGATGTTCAAGATTGGTTATCAATTACCAAATGGTCTCAAAACAATTTAGATCAAAAAACTTTGGACAAAATTCAACATCAATTATTTAGCCTCAAAATTATTGATAAAAAGATTACATTTGCGTCGATCGTTAAAGCAATTTAATTGTTTCGTTTGAACTAATGATAGACAAATTTAAACTTTTTTATAGGTATTTATCAGCAAGATTCAAGGTTAATAAGCCTTGGGATTCGATTATTATTTTTGTGCTAACGGTGTTGATTACAATTCCAGTTTTTATAATTATTCATCAAAATATAATTGATTTTAATTGGCCATTGCAAATTGATAGAATTATCTTATTTCTAATAATAACGCTAGCAATTCAATACATTCTCCGTGCAATGAGAAAAATTACTTTATTAAGTATTTTTTTGTATTTATTAGCTTTATTATTTGGAACTGTTTTTGGGAAATATGGCTTTTCAAATGTTTTTGGTGACTATAAATCAATGCTTTATACGATGAATGACCATCCAAATCCACAGGATATTATTATCGAAAAATTATTACCTTTTCCAAATAAGTATAAAGTATTGAATGCAATTGAATTTGAAAACCCTCGAGTTAGAGATTTTGCAATTATGGCTACAAGTAAGCATTTTACAAAAACTCGAAAAGGAAACTACAGGGTTTTAATTCAATGTTTTGCGGTTTTTAAAGAAATAAATTCCAGATGGAATTATGTTTCAGATCCAAAAAATTCCGAGTATATTGCCCGAGCAAGTGAATCAACTCGCTATCTTTCAGGAGATTGTGATGACTACTCTATTTTGATGGCAGCTTGTGTAAGAGCAATTGGTGGGACACCTCGCCTAATACACACAACTGGGCATATGTATCCTGAAATTTTAATTGGACATAAAAACAAACTTGAAAATGTAAATTATTTAATAAAAAAAGTATTATTTCCTGAAGAATCAAAAGGAAAACAGCTGCATTATCACATTGATGAACACGACCAAATATGGCTTAATTTAGATTATACAGACCAATATCCTGGTGGAAATTTTATGTACAATGAGATTTTAGGAGCCTTGACTTTGGAATAAATTACCAATCAATTTCAGTTAAATTATTAGACTTTAAATATGCATTTGTTTTACTAAAATGCTTATTACCAAACCATTTTCCTTGGTTGGCACTCATAGGAGAAGGATGACCAGATTCCAAAACCAAATGTCTATTTCTATCTATTTTAGCACCTTTTTTATATGCGAAATTTCCCCATAGCAAGAAAACTACATTTTGTTTTTGATTAGAAATTATTTCAATTACATTGTCTGTGAAAATTTTCCAATCTAATTGGCTGTGGCTATTTGGCATATTTTTTCTAACAGTTAATGTGTTATTCAGTAAGAAAACTCCTTGTTTTGCCCAACGATCTAAATTCCCAGATGTTGGTAACAAAACTTTTTCTAAATCAATATTTATTTCTTTAAAAATATTTCGTAATGAAGGTGGAATTTTAATATTATCATTGACCGAAAAACACAAACCATTGGCTTCTCCATCACCATGATATGGATCTTGACCAATAATTACAACTTTCAAATCATCAAATGAACATTTGTCAAAAGCAGCAAAAATTAAATTTTCTGGCGGAAAACAAGAATAATTTTCATATTCAAATTTAACATCCTGTATTAAATTCTGAAAATATGTTTTTTTGATTTCAAAATTTAGAACATTTTTCCAGGAAACTAGAAATTCAATATCAAACATAAGTTAATTTTTGTCAAATATAAGCAGAAAATTTATTTGTTAATACGAAACATCGTAACTTTGAAGAGTCATTTAAACTTTTTGATAAAGTCTCGAAGTCATAAATTTTATTGGCATAACATTGTGATAAAAATATAATTTTCGAGACTTTGTGCTTTTGTGGCAAAAAATATTCAAAATGATCTCGATTACAGAAAAAACATTGCAAGATTTACAATTTCCAACAGTTTTAGAAACAATTTCTGCTGGTTGCAATACTGAGATTGGTGCTCAAAAAGCATTAGAGATAATTCCGTTTCAAGATGCAATAACTCTAGAAAAGGCATTGTTACAAACTTCTGAATACCGTTCATCGTTTGACAATAACAACGCCATTCCAAATCACGGATTTGAAACCATATCGCACGAAATCAAGTTTCTAGCGATTGAAGATAGCTTTCTAGAAGTTGGAAGTTTTAGAAAAATTCATGCTATTTCGACAACTTCAAATTTTTTGTTATTGTACTTAAAAAAGTTTGATGAATATTATCCCAACCTAAATATTAGAGGTTTAAAGGTCGAATATACCAAAGATATTATTAATATGATTGATGATGTTTTGGATAAATATGGCGAAGTCAAAGACAATGCAAGTCCAGATTTATTGAACATTCGTCGAGATATGAGTGCAGTTCGCGGCAAAGTCAACCAAAGTTTCGGTATTGCAATGTCACAATATAATTCACTAGGATATTTAGACGATATTAAAGAAAGTTTTGTTAATAATCGGAGAGTTTTGGCGGTTTTGGCAATGTACCGCCGAAAAGTAAAAGGATCAATAATGGGCAACTCCAAGACAGGTAGTATTGCTTACATCGAACCCGAAACAACTTTACAATATTCTCGTGAATTAAGTAATCTTGAATATGAAGAAAAAGAAGAAATTCAACGAATTTTAAAACATTTGACCGACAATATCCGTCACTTTTTACCCCTAATTATCAAATACCAAGATTTTTTGAGTGATATTGATGTAATTTCATCTAAAGCAAAATATGCTCGAAAAATAAATGGAATTTTACCAAAAATAACCAATGAACGTCGCTTGTATTTTCGAGATGCTTTTCACCCGATTTTACTATTGAATAATAATGAAAAGAAAGAAATTACGCATCCGCAAACTATCGAATTAGATCAAAATAATAGAATAATTGTAATTTCTGGACCAAATGCTGGTGGAAAAACAATTTCGCTAAAAACTGTTGGTTTATTGCAATTGATGTTGCAATCTGCTATACTAATTCCAGTTCATGAACGCAGTGAAACTTTTTTATTTGATAGAATTTTGACAGACATTGGTGACAATCAATCTATTGAAAATCATTTGAGTACTTATAGTTACAGATTGAAAAATATGAACTATTTCTTGAAAAAATGCAATGCCAAGACCATGTTTTTGATTGATGAATTTGGTACAGGTTCAGATCCAGATTTAGGTGGTGCTTTGGCAGAAATTTTTTTAGAGGAATTTTACCATCGCGAAGCTTTTGGCATTATTACAACTCATTACTCAAACCTTAAAATTTTAGCTAACGAATTGCCGTTTGCCACAAATGCCAATATGTTGTTTGACGAGAAAACCTATGAACCTATGTATAAACTGGCTCTGGGGCAAGCTGGAAGTTCATTTACATTTGAAGTTGCACAAAAAAATGGTATTCCTTTTGGTCTAATAAATCGTGCAAAAAAGAAAATCGAAACTGGAAAAGTTCGTTTTGACAACACAATTGCCAAAATGCAAAAGGAACGTTCAAGAATGGAAAAAACATCACAAGATTTAAAAGAAGTTGAATCCAAAGCTAGGGAAGAAAGCAAATTGATGGAAAAAACCAACATCAAAATAAAAGAGAAACTCGAAAGTTATCAAGAATTATATGACAGTAATCAAAAACTAATTTATATTGGTCAAAAAGTCGATTCGATTTCTGAAAAATATTTTAACAATAAGAATAAGAAAGAACTGGTTGCAGAATTTTTAAAAATTGTCGAAATGGACAATTCCAAACGGATAAAAGCTACAGCAAAAGAATCGATAGTAAAAAAAGAAAAAGAAATTGCAGTCAAAAAAGAAATTGAGGTAAAAGTTGAAGCAATTCGTGTTGAAAAAAAAGAAAAAAAATTAAAACCAACCATTATTATCAAGCCAAAACCAGTCTTGAAAATTGGAGATAGAGTCCGCATGTATGACGGAAAAGCAATTGGAACAATTGATAAAATTGAGAGAAATAAAGCAGTTGTAAATTATGGCGTTTTTACTTCAAATGTAAGTTTGGAAGCATTGGAGTTAGTACAGTAATTTCCAAAAAAATAGTTTTAAGTAAACAAAATACAATGGAATTACCAAAAAATAAAAAAATAATATTGTTTGATGGCCTTTGCAATCTTTGCGAAGCATCAGTTCAATTTATAATTAAATATGATGTTAGTGATATTTTTAGATTTGTTCAATTACAATCAGATTTGGGAAAAGAAATTTTGCAACATATTGGTATTCAAAATCAAAATATAGATAGCATTATTTTGTATAATTCAGGGGTTGCTTATTACTACAAATCTTCGGCGGCGATAGAAATCGCAAAAGACTTGAGCGGAATTTGGCATTATGGAACAATTTTTAGAATTGTTCCTATGAAAATTAGTAACGTAATTTATGATTTTGTTGCCAAAAATCGATATAAATGGTACGGAAAAAAAGACAATTGTCTGATTCCTACATCAGCCTTAAAATCGAAATTTTTATAAAAAACTTTGATTAATTCCCGATAAAAACTAATATCGGACATCAATGATTAGAAAATTATATTATTACCGCTATTATAAAGATCTAGATTCTAACACTTTAACAACGTCTTTGAGTTTAAACCCTTTTGCCTGTAATAAAATAAGATAATGAAAAAGTAAATCAGCACTTTCATCAAGAAATAAATCATTATTATTGTCTTTGGCTTCGATAACGACTTCAATGGCTTCCTCACCTACTTTTTGAGCGATTTTATTAATTCCTTTTTCAAATAAAGTGGCGACATAACTTTTATCAAAATTTGCATTTTCTTTGCGTTCTTGAATTTTATTTTCAAGTTTTGAAATAAATCCATACTCTTGATTATTAGTTTTTTGCCAGCAAGTATCTAAACCTGTATGACAAGTTGGCCCATCTGGATTTACTGTTACTAACAGCGTATCATTATCACAATCTACGTTAATTTCTACTAAATTGAGATAGTTGCCACTTTCTTCACCTTTTGTCCATAGTCGGTTTTTAGAACGACTAAAAAAAGTTACTTTTTTAGTTTCTAAAGTTTTACGGTATGCGTCCTCGTTCATATAACCCAACATTAAAACTGTTTTAGTTGAAGCATCTTGAATAATGGCTGGAATTAATCCTTCTGGATTTTTTAGATAATTTATGGTCATATTTTTAAATTAAATGTCTACAATAGTGTCAAAAATCAATTATAATCTGACGTTAATGTTTTTGTTTCTAAGTTCTTGTTTCAGAACTGAAATTTCAATTTCCTGAAAATGAAAAACACTTGCTGCCAATGCTGCATCGGCTTTTCCTAGTATAAATGAATCTACAAAATGTTTTATATTTCCTGCTCCACCAGATGCAATTATTGGAATGTTTACAATTTTTGATAGTTTTAATAACGCATCGTTAGCAAAGCCCTTTTTTGTGCCGTCGTTGTCCATGGATGTAAATAAAATTTCTCCCGCACCGCGTGCTTCGACTTGTTTTGCCCAGTCGAATAAATTGATTTCGGTTGGAATTTTTCCGCCCATCAAATGTACTTTCCACTTGCCATCAATTTGTTTTGCATCTACAGCAACCACAATGCATTGACTTCCAAATGCAAGTGCCAAATCGTTAATTAATTGCGGATTTTTGACTGCTGATGAATTAATTGAAACCTTGTCGGCTCCGTTTTTTAATAAAATTTCAACATCTTGTATTGATGAAATTCCGCCGCCAACCGTAAATGGAATGTTAATATTTTCGGCAACTTTTCGAACCAAATTAATTAATGTTTTTCTGCGTTCTTCTGTCGCAGAAATATCTAAAAAAACAAGTTCATCTGCGCCTGATTCTGCATATTTTTTTGCTAATTCAACTGGATCTCCAGCATCTTTTAGATCAATAAAATTGACACCTTTTACAGTTCGACCATTTTTTATGTCGAGGCAAGGAATGATTCTTTTTGTTAACATTTTAAAGTTGTTGGTTGGTAGTTTGTGGTTGATAAAAAATTTGTCAACTAAAAACTAATTATATATTTTTCTAATTGTTTCAACGTAATTCTATTTTCATAAATAGCTTTTCCGATTATTGTTCCTTCGCAGCCCATTTGTGCTAGTTTTGGTAATTCGTCAAAGGTGGAAATTCCGCCTGATGCGATTAGTTTTATTCCAGTTGATTGTTTTAATATTTTTGCATACAAATCAAAACTTGGTCCTTCAAGCATGCCGTCTTTTGAAATATCAGTGCAAATAACAGTTTGAATTCCGAATTTTTGATAATTTTGAATAAACGGAATTAAGGCTTTGTTGCTTTCTTCCAACCAACCAGAAACGGCCACTTTTTCGTTATGTGCATCGGCTCCCAAAATTATTTTATCGGAGCCATATTTGGAAATCCATTCTTTGAATAAATCTGGATTTTTTACGGCAATACTTCCACCTGTAATTTGGTTTGCACCAGATTCGAATGCGATTCGCAAATCGTTATCTGATTTTAATCCGCCACCAAAATCGATTTTTAAAGAAGTTTGTGCAGCAATTTGTTCTAAGATTTTGTGGTTCACAATTTGACTTGATTTTGCGCCATCTAAATCAACTAAATGCAAGTTTTGAATGCCGTGCGCTTCGAATTGTTTTGCGACTTCTAATGGATTTTCATTATAGATTATTTTGGTGTTGTAATCGCCTTTGGAAAGTCTAACGCACTTTCCTTCGATTATGTCTATTGCTGGAATGATCCTCATAGTTGGTTGTTAGTTGATGTTTGTTGGGTTTTGCGTTAGGGATAGAAGGGAAAATCCTTTTTGGCGATTTTTCTTCGCCAAAAAGATTGGAATGATAGCCCGCTCGAACGCCCATGTTATAATTCTAAAAAGTTAGATAATATTTGTGATCCAATTTTTCCGCTTTTTTCAGGATGGAATTGTACGCCATAAAAATTATTTTTTTGTAATGCTGATGAGTATTCTTTTTCATAATCGGTAAATGCTATTGTTTCTTGGCATTTTGGTGCATAAAAACTATGAACCAAGTACATGTATTCGTTTTCTGAGATGTTATTGAACAAACTAGATTTTAGATTATAGATGTTGTTCCAGCCCATTTGTGGCACTTTTACAGCATTAGAAAATTTGACAATATCTACATCAAAAATGCCCAACCCTGTGGTATTGCCTTCTTCGGATGTATTGCACATTAACTGCATTCCGAGACAGATTCCAAGAACGGGTTGTTTCAATGTTGGAATAATTTTATCTAAACCGCTTTTTTGAAGTTTTTTCATGGCACTACTCGCCTCACCTACCCCCGGGAAAATGACTTTATCTGCCGATTGAATTTCTTGTATATTATTTGATAAGATTCCTTCGTAACCCAATCTTTGCAAGGCAAATTGAATGCTTTGTATGTTTCCTGCGCCGTAATTTATAAGTACTATTTTCATGATTTTCTTGTGGTTTGATAGTTGTGTTAGTCGATTTTTAAAGACTATTAACGAATAACCGTATACTATTAACTTTAAAGCAGTCCTTTTGTACTTGGTAAAATCATTTTATCGACATCTTGTTTTATGGCAACTTTTATTGCTTTGGCAAATGCTTTGAAAATGGCTTCAATTTTGTGATGCTCGTTTGTGCCTTCGGCTTTAATATTCAAGTTTGCTTTTGCGCCATCAGTAAATGATTTGAAGAAGTGAAAAAACATTTCGGTTGGCATTTGTCCTATCATTTCTCGTTTAAATTCTGCGTTCCAAACTAACCAATTTCTTCCACCAAAATCGATAGCTACTTGTGCCAAACAATCGTCCATTGGTAAACAAAATCCATAACGTTCTATTCCTAATTTATTGCCCAATGCTTTGGCGAAAACTTCGCCTAGCGCAATTGCTGTATCTTCAATGGTATGATGCTCATCAATTTGCAAATCGCCTTTGACTAAAATTTCTAAATCCATTTGTCCGTGGCGTGCAATTTGGTCTAGCAAGTGATCAAAAAAAGCGATGCCAGTTTCGATTTTACTTTTTCCAGTTCCGTCGAGATTCAGGTTGATAAAAATATAGGTTTCATTTGTCTTACGGGTTATTTTGGCTGAGCGATTTTCTAGTTTAAGAAACTCATAAATTTTTTGCCAGTCGTTGGTTTCTAAGGCAATACAAAAATCAAGTTCCTCTCGTTTTACAGATATTTCTCCAGTTCCTAAATTGGTATTATCGTTAATAAAAATGGCTTTTGAACCTAAATTTTTAGCCAATTCAACATCTGTTAATCGATCGCCAATTACAAATGAATTTGCTAAATCGTATTCTGATGAAAAATAGTCGGTTAGCAATCCTGTTCCTGGTTTTCTTGTGTTTTTGTTTTCGTGTGGAAATGTTTTATCTAAAAAAACTTTATCGAAAGTTACCCCTTCATTTTGATAGGTTTTCATAATGAAATTATGCACTGGCCAAAAAGTTTCTTCGGGAAAACTTGCAGTTCCTAATCCGTCTTGATTGGTAATCATTACTAACTCAAAATCTAATTCTTGTGCAATTTTACTCAGAAAAGGAATGCATTTTGGATAAAAAATCATTTTATCGAAAGCATCGATTTGTTCATCGACTGTTTCTTTTATCATTGTGCCGTCACGGTCAATAAATAGTACTTTTTTCATATTTTATATTCTTGAATGTGTAACCAGTTTGCATTGGAGCAACTGTTATGAATTGTTATCTAATTTACGTAAAATTTCAATTAATTTTTGATTTTCTACTTCGGTTCCGATAGTGATTCGCAAACAATTTTCGCACAGCGCATCATTTGTTCGGTTTCTTATTACGATGCCGTTTGTTAGCAATTGATTGTATCTTTTGTTGGCATCATCAACTTTGCAAAGTATAAAATTAGCATCGGTACTGTATATTTCTTTTATAAAATTGGTATTTAATAATTGTGTATAAACTAAGTTTCGTTGGTCTTTAATTTCTGCAATTTGATTTTCAATAACACTTTGATTGCTAATGTATTCTAATGCTTTACTTTGAGTTAAAACATTAATATTATACGGAGGTTTTATTTTGTTTAAAACTTCTATTATCTCAACTGAGGCATACAAAATTCCTAATCGAATTCCTGCCATTCCATATGCTTTGGAAAGTGTTTGTGTAATGACAAGATTTGAATATTCATTTATTTTTTGTAACCAACTTTCTTTTTTAGAAAAATCAATATAGGCTTCGTCTAAAACCACAATACCGTTGAAATTTTTTAGTAAAGTTACGATACTTTGATCTGCAAATGAATTGCCCGTTGGATTGTTTGGCGAACAAAGAAAAATCATTTTAGTATTAGCATCAACGTTTGATAAAATCAAATCAACCTGAGGTTCAAAATCTTTGTTTAATAAAACTTCTTTGTTTTCGACCGCATTGACATTGGCTAAAACACCATACATACCGTAGGTTGGCGGCAAAGTAATTACATTGTCTTTATTTGGTTCGCAAAAAGCACGAAACAATAAATCAAGAACTTCATCGCTTCCGTTTCCTAATAAAATTTGTTGTTGATTAATTTTTTTTATTTTGGAAAGTTCCAATTTTAATGTTTTTTGCTGCGGATCTGGATAACGGTTTACCCCGTTTTCATTGGGATTCTCATTGGCGTCTAGAAAAATGAGTTTCTTATCAAAATCCTTAAATTCATCTCTTGCAGAAGAATAAGGTTTCAATGTTTTTATATTTTCTCTAATAAGATTTTGTATTTTGAATGTTTTCATATTTTTTAAATTCTGAAGATGCAAGAATCAAGAATCAAAGGTTAAATATGTTGATTCTTAATTCTTTCTTCTATTTTAAATGCTCCAATCTTAAACTAACAGCGTTTTTATGTGCTTGTAGACCTTCGGCTTCTGCCATAATTTCGATTGCTTGACCAATATTTTGGATGCCTTTTTGAGAAATTTTTTGGAAAGTCATTGATTTTAAGAAACTATCAAGATTTACGCCAGAATAATTTTTAGCAAATCCGTTTGTTGGCAAAGTATGATTGGTTCCAGACGCATAGTCGCCAGCACTTTCAGGTGTAAAATTTCCTACGAAAACAGAACCTGCATTTTGGATATTATCAATATAAAAATCTTTATATTTTGTGCAGATAATAAAATGTTCTGGACCATATTCATTAATTAAATCTAAAGCAGTTTCATGCTTTTTGACATAAATTAGTTTTGAATTTTCAATCGCTTTCTCAGCGATGGCTTTACGGGGTAATACCTGAATTTGTTTGTTGATTTCGAATTCAACTTCATCAATAAGTTTTTTTGAGGTAGAAACTAAAATCACCTGACTATCTACACCGTGTTCAGCTTGGCTTAACAAATCTGCAGCTACAAAACTCGGAATTGCTGTATCGTCGGCTACAATTAACAACTCACTTGGTCCAGCAGGCATGTCAATTGCTACACCAAATTGTGTTGCAACTTGCTTAGCAACAGTTACATATTGATTTCCTGGTCCAAAAATTTTATAAACTTGTGGGATATTTTTGGTACCAAAAGTCATTCCAGCAATGGCTTGAATGCCACCAACTTTAAAAATTTTAGAAACACCACACAAACTGGCTGCAAACAAAATTGCTGGATTTATTTTTCCTGATTTATCTGGTGGTGAGCACAAAATAATTTCTTTACAACCCGCAATTTGAGCAGGAATTGACAACATTAAAACTGTGGAAAATAACGGTGCAGTTCCGCCAGGAATATATAAACCCACTTTTTGAATCGGTCGTTTTTCTTGCCAACAAGTTACGCCTTCAATAGTTTCTATTTCAACTTTGGAGGTAATTTGTGCTTTATGAAATTTTTCAATATTTGATTTTGCTAATTGAATTGCATCTTTTAATTCTTGTGAAAGAAAACTAGTTGCCTCTTCGATTTCTTGATACGAAACTTCTATATTTTCTATAGTGATTCCGTCAAAAATTGAAGTGTATTTTGTAACTGCATCGTCGCCTTTTTGCTCAACTTCCTTGAAAATTTCTTTTACATTTTTTTCAATATCTTTGAAGGATTGCGTTGGTCGTTTTATAATTTCTAGCCAATTTGCTTTTGAAGGGTTATATATTTTGTACATTTTGTATAATTAAATATTTATGAATTAAAATACCATTTTTTCAATTGGACAAACCAATATACCCTCTGCTCCAGCAGCTTTAAGTTGGTCAATAACATCCCAAAATTGGTCTTCATCAATTACTGATTGAACGCTGCTCCAGCCATTTTCGGTTAAAGGAACAACAGTTGGACTTTTTAAAACAGGTAGGATTTGAGTAATTGCATCAATTTTATCGTTAGGAACATTCATCAAAATATATTTTGATTTTCTAGCTCGTAAAACAGATTGAATTCTAAATTGTAATTTATTTAAAATTAATTGATTTTCATTTAAAATTTTAGGAGAAATGGCTAAAACTGCTTCACTTTTCATGATTATCGCAACTTCTTTTAGGTTATTTTTAAAAAGCGTGCTACCACTAGATACAATATCAACAATAGCATCAGCTAGTCCAATATTTGGTGCAATTTCCACAGAACCAGATATTTGGTGCAAATCGACATCGATATTATTTGCTTTGAAAAAATCAATGGTTGTAACTGGATACGAAGTTGCTATACGCAAACCATCTAAATCTTTAATTGAATTATATTCGAATGATTTCGGAACAGCAACTGAGACTTTGCATTTCGAAAATCCTAATTTTTCAACTACTTGAATGTTTTTTCCTTTTTCGACTAATAAATTATCTCCAACAATAGCTGCATCGACCACACCGTCAATTAAATATTGTGGAATATCAGAAATCCTGAGGAATAACAATTCTATTGGAAAATTAGTGGCTTCAGCTTTAAGTTGATCGTTACCGTTGTTGATAGAAATGCCACAATCTTTCAGAATTTTAAGGCTATCTTCGTTTAATCGACCTGATTTTTGAACTGCAATTTTTAAAGTATTCATTTTTTGGTTTTAAATTTTGTTCAAAACTTCAAAAATGATTTATAAAAAAACCCGTTTGAAATTTCAAACGGGTTTTAGAATATGATTTATACACATATCATGAACACATCGCTTGAAAGCAAATATGTAACTGATGATGATGTAATTTATTTGTAAACATTTTTTGTTTTATTAAAGTGCAAATGTAGAATGAAATTTGTTTAAAAAACTAATTATTTTAAAAAATTATAAATTGTTGAAGTAAAATATATTTATAAAATAAAATTAAAATTATTTTTTAGAATGATTTTCAATACTTTGATTGATTTCTGTATGTCGAATTTCTCCACCAGAAGTTCCAACAGACTTAGACAAGAAAATAGTTACCGCTGCCAAAGTTAGTGTCAAAATCGAAAACAATTTAGATTTAGGATGGTTTTTTACATTTGCTAAAAGCGAAATAATAGAAATTAAGCCCAGTGCATAAGCCATTTTCATATAAGTTTCAGCTTGTTTTTCGTGTTCGTGTATTAACTCGTGAGAAATTCCTAAATTCTCAACAATTTCTTCGGCTTTTTCGCCAGTAAACATTGAAAATTTTCCAAGAATCATACAAATTAAAAAAATAATATAAGCTGTATTCTGAACTGATTTATTTTTTTGAATAATTCCAAAAATTAAAATTCCGAGTCCAAAAATAGTTCCAACTATAGGAAAATGGTTGATTAATAAATGTAAATGTGTATCGTTCATATATTTTCTTTTTTCAAATATATTAATTTATTCTATTCAAAACTTTAAAATGCTTTTATTACTTTTGTGAAAATTAAATTTTATGACATTTCTAAAGAAATTTTCTCCTATATATAATCTTGCAATTTTTTATTTTATAATTAGTTTTATAACCAGAATTATTTTAATTTTTCATCCCATAACGCAATCTAGTTTTGGGTTGTTAGAATGTATTAAAATTTTTGCACTAGGATTTTTATCAGATATTTTTGTATTTGCAATTGTGAGTTTTTTTTTATGGTTATATTTGATTTTTATTTCTAATTCAAAGTACTTAAAACCTTATGGTTACATCATTTTTGGATTATTTTTAACCCTTTTGTTATACGTATATTCTGGAAAATCTATCCTCAATGAATATGGTGGTGAAGCTCCAAAAATTGGCTTAATATTTATCTTGATCAAAACCCTTTTATTCGGATTATTACTATTTATACCAAAATATAGAACCAAAATCAGGTTTTGGTTGTTCAGTTTTGTTATGTTTTTGTTTGTAGTTTGTATTTTACAAAACGCAATAAGTGAATATTTATTTTGGAATGAATTTGGCGTAAAATATAATTTTATTGCCGTTGATTATTTGGTTTATACCAATGAAGTAATTGGCAACATTATGCAATCTTATCCTGTTGTTCCAATTTTTGGAAGTTTGTTTTTAGTTGCAGGAATTATTACTTATTTTATTATAAAATATTCCAAAAATTATATTTACGAGATACCAACTTTTTTAGAAAAAATTAAATTGTCTGTTGTTTATTTTTTAATGTTTGGAATTTCATTGTTGGTTATTCCATTTTTATCATCAAAAGAAAATTCTCAAAATATTTTTACTAATGAATTGCAATCTAATGGTTTGTATAAATTTTATGTAGCATTTACCAATTCAGAATTAGATTATTTTAAGTTTTATAAAACCTTACCAACTAATGAAGCATTTGCAATTTTAAAAAATCAAATTCCTGAAATTTCATCGAATTCTACTTTTAGAAGTATTAAAAGTGACCTGCCTGAAAACAAGAAAAATGTCATTTTGATAACTATTGAAAGTTACAGTGCAGATTTTCTTAAAATATATGGAAATGAGCAAAATATTACACCATTTATTGATAGTTTGGCGACCAAAAGTTTGCTTTTTTCTAACCTATATGCTGTTGGTAATCGGACGGTTAGAGGCTTAGAAGCCGTTACCATGTGCGTTCCACCAACTGCTGGCGAAAGTGTTGTAAAACGTAAAGATAATAAAAACAAATTTACGACAGGAAGCATTTTTAAATCAAAAGGTTATCAAGTGAAATATTTGTATGGTGGTGATGCTTATTTTGATAATATGCGTGATTTTTTCTCAGGAAACGGCTATGATATAGTTGATAAAACAACTTTTAAACCAGAAGAAATTACTTTTCAAAATATTTGGGGCGTTTGCGATGAAGATATGGTTAATAAAGCAATCACAGCGATTGGTACTGAAGCCAAAACAGGAAAACCTTTTTTCAACCATTGGATGACTGTTAGCAACCATCGCCCATTTACTTATCCGAGCGGAAAAATCGATATTCCTGGAGACGCAAAATCTCGAGAAGGTGGCGTAAAATATACAGATTATGCTATCAAAAAATTCTTTGAAATAGCAAAAAAACAATCGTGGTACAAGAATACTATTTTTGTAATTGTTGCTGATCACTGTGCATCAAGTTCTGGAAAAACTGAATTACCAATGGACAAGTACCGCATTCCAGCAATGATTTTTGATCCAAATAAACAAGGTGCAATATGCAATAAATTAATGTCGCAAATAGACATTATGCCAACTGCATTGGGATTATTAAATTTTAGCTATCAGTCCAAATTTTATGGTCAAGATGTATTAAAAACTGATTACAAACCTAGAGCGTTGATTGCAACGTATCAAAATTTAGGATTAATTAAAGACAATGTTTTGACTATAATTTCGCCTAAACAACAAGTGAAGCAGTTTGGTTTGACCATTATTCCTAACCCAAAATTAAATGCTGATTTTCAGATTATGTACGAAGAAAAACTGCTTGATAAATCAAGAATTGATTTGGTAAATGAAACAATCTCTTATTATCAAACAGCTTCTGAAATTTTAAAAAATAAGCAGTATCAGAAATAAATAGCCGACTTTTGTACTAAAAAAGATAAAAGAATTAAAGTTTTTTAACTCGATATTATTTAATTTGTAAATTTTTAATAAAAATTTTAGAGAATGTAACAAAAATAACATTTTTAAGACAAAGCAATTAAACTGCCGTTTTATTATTGCAGTAAATTTTTATTCTATCGTCTTAAAATTATTCTTTTTCCCATTTTCCTACAACACTTGTTGCGACAGCATTACCTAAAACATTAGTAGCACTCCTAAACATGTCACAAAAATGGTCAATTGGCAATATCAATGCAATGCCTTCAACAGGAATATCAAACATGCCGCATGTTGCAGCCACAACGACCAAACTGGCTCTTGGGACTCCTGCAATGCCCTTACTTGTTAGCATTAGTACAAATAACATTGTTATTTGGGTTGGATAATCGAGTTGAACTCCATAAGATTGGGCAATGAAAATACTTGCAAAAGTCATATACATCATAGAGCCATCGAGGTTAAACGAATAACCAAGAGGCAGCATAAAAGATACAATTTTGTCTTTTACACCAAACCTTTCTAATTCTTCGGTTAATTTTGGAAATACGGCTTCGGAGCTTGTTGTTCCAAAAGCAATTACAATTGGGGATATTATATGTTTTAATAATACTTTCATTCTTGAACCCAAAAAAATAAACCCAACAAGTAACAAAAATAACCACAGCGTACCAATTCCAACTAAAAATGAACCAAAAAATTTGGTATATGTTATCAGTAAATCGCTTAAATTTTTGATTGCAAAAACCCCTGCAATAGCACCAAACACACCAACTGGAGCAAATTTCATGACATAAGTCACCATTTTTAAAATTATATGCGAAAATTTGTCTAATGCATTAACAACCGGTTTTACATGGTTGCCCAAAGATGCAGCGGCCAACCCGAAGAAAATAGAAAATATTACAATTTGTAAAATTTCATTGGTTGCCATTGCCTCAAAAATACTTTTAGGAATAATATGTTCGACAAAATTTTGAGCAGAAAAATTTTGTGTTTTATCAGTTACTTCGCTTGCCTTGGACAAATCAATACTTCCTAACGAAATTCCTTTTCCTGGTTCTAGAACATTAACCCAAAACATACCTATCAATAAGGAAACAAATGAAGCCGAAAAAAACCAAGCCATTGCCTTACCCCCAATTCGCCCAACTGCATTAATGTCACCCAATTTAGCTATTCCGACAACTAAAGTGGAAAATACAAGTGGTGCAATAATCATTTGAACTAATCTAATGAATATTGTTGCCAACATTTTTATCTTATCAGAAAAACCTTGTGCTGCTTGCACATCGTAATTGTTATGAATAAAAACACCAAGAAAAGCACCCAGCAACATGGCAATTAAAATTTGGAAAGTTAAATTTCCCAAAACTGATTTTTTTTGTAACAAATGGTCTTCTGCTGCTGTCATAAGCTAATTTTTGGTTTTATGTTAATTTTTAATGGTTTATAATAAAATTAATATATTTTGTTTAATAAATAAAAATCCGCCAATACAAGTGCTGCCATAGCTTCGACAATTGGAACAGCTCGAGGAACTACACAGGGATCATGACGACCTTTGCCTTGTTGTTCCACAATTTGATTATCATTTGTTAAAACTTGCTGCTTTTGAATTAAAGTCGCAACTGGCTTGAAAGCTACTCTAAAATAAATATCCATTCCATTGCTTATTCCTCCTTGAACGCCACCAGAGTTATTAGTTCGAGTAGTTCCGTTATCATTATACAAATCGTTGTGTTCGCTACCTCTCATTGTTGCGGCTGCAAAACCAGAACCATATTCAAAACCTTTGACAGCGTTTATTGAAAGCATTGCTTTGCCCAATTCTGCATGTAATTTATCAAAGACTGGTTCGCCAAGTCCGATTGGAACATTTTGAATGACACAAGTAACTATTCCGCCGACCGTATCACCTTGCTTCTTTATTAACTTAATGTAATCAATCATTTTTTCGGCTGTTGGTGCATGCGGACAACGAACATCATTACTTTCGATTAATGAAAAATTAAGGTTTTGATAAGGAATGTCGAGATTAATTTCTCCAACAGCAGAAACAAAAGCATTTATTTTTATATCTTTTAATAATTGTTTGGCCAAGGCTCCCGCTACTACCCTACTTGAAGTTTCTCTTGCCGAACTCCGACCACCACCCCGATAATCTCTTATTCCGTATTTTTTTTCGTAAACAAAATCTGCATGACTTGGACGATAACTATTCTTTATATCCGAATAATCATCAGATTTTTGATTGGTATTTGGAACTATAAATCCAATTGGAGTTCCCGTAGTCTTTCCTTCAAAAATTCCTGAAAGAAATTGAACTTCATCAGCTTCTTTTCGTTGGGTGACAATGGAAGATTGACCAGGTTTTCGGCGTTTCATTTCATGTTGAATTGCTTCAAAATCTATTTCTATATTTGGTGGAAAACCATCAATAATACCACCAAGTGCTGTTCCATGCGATTCACCAAAAGTAGTTAATTTGAATATTGTACCGTAACTATTGCCTGCCATTTTTTTAGTTTGAAACAAATATAATTTTTTTTTTGATTATTATGAGATTTATTTTGAATGGGGCCTAAGATTATATGGCACTAAAAGGTTATATTTTATAATTAGTGCAATAGATTAAGATACAATAATTTACATAGCAAAATAATTGGAAGTCTGTTTCTAATTGATATTGGTTTATTTATGAAATTAAGTTTTAAGTGAAAACATTTATAATATTTTGAAAAACAAATTTAAGCTACATTTTGACATTTGATAAATTTCTTAACACAAAATCGCACATCAATTAATACTAAAATTATTTATTTGCAAAACTTCTTTACCTATGAATAAAAAAAGAAAAGTCGAATTGGTGGTAATTTCCGATGTTCATTTAGGCACGTTTGGCTGTCACGCCAAAGAATTATACAATTATTTGCAATCAATAAAACCTAAAATATTGGTTTTAAATGGTGATATTATTGATATTTGGCAATTTAGTAAATCCTATTTTCCTAAATCGCATCTAAAAATCATCAAAAAAATTATTGATTTGACTACAAAAGGCACCCAAGTTTATTATATAACTGGTAATCACGACGAAATGTTGCGAAAATTTAGCGATGCTCATATTGGTAATTTTTCGATTTTAGATAAATTAATTTTAAATTTAGACGATAAAAAAGCTTGGATTTTTCATGGTGATGTTTTTGATGCATCGGTGCAACACAGTAAGTGGATTGCAAAATTAGGCGGAATTGGATATGATTATCTTATTCTTTTTAATCGATTTATAAATTATTGTTTGAATAAAATGGGGCACGAATCATATTCATTCTCAAAAAAAATCAAATCAAGTGTGAAATCGGCAGTGAAACATATTTCGAACTTCGAAAATACTGCGACCGATTTGGCTATTGAAAACAAATATGATTATGTAATTTGTGGACACATACACGAGCCAAAAATTCAAAATATTAGTAATAAAAAAGGAAGCACAATATACTTAAATTCAGGTGATTGGATTGAAAATTTAACAGCCTTGGAATATAATAAAAAACGTTGGAAAATATTTAAATACAATGAAAATGATTTTAAAAATCTAAATGATGACAATTCAATTGTAGAAATGGAAAATTTATTAAGCCTGCTAACTTGATTTAATGTTAAAAAAATGTAATTTATCGATAAAATATGTTATTTTAACGAAATTTTTCTTTTATATTAATGACCATCTTATTTAAAATTTAAAAAAATATTAATTTTATAATCTAATCAACTTATATTATGAAATTTAAAATCTTTTCTCTAGCCGTATTGTTTTTTGGAATATTGTCATGTTCTAAAGATGATGAAGTTGCACCAGAAGCAGTTATACCGCCACCAGCTACATCAACTAATTTAATAATTGACGCAGTAAATGATGATTTTACATTTACTCCTTTTGGAGCCTTAGGAGGAGCTACAATTTCTGTTTTAAGTAATGACAAATTAAATAATGTCATTTTAAATCCAAATTTAGTTACTTTAACTCCTACTGGCTCAATTCCTCTAGGTTTATCAATTGGTTCAGATGGAATTGTTACAATTTCTGCGAATACATTAGCTGGAACTTATGTCTTAGATTACAAAATAGTTGAAAATGCAAATTTAAATAATTTTGATGTTGCTACTGTTACTTTAGAAGTGAATACTCCAACAACATTTTTACCAACAACATTGGCAAACAGATGGACTTATGATACGCAAACAATTGTTACAGCATTCCCGAATACGCTGGCTTCAACAACTACTGGTCTTGACGAATTGTATGTTGAAAGTGAGGTAACCTTGAACAACTTGGCTTTTAAATTAATGAAAACAAGCCCAATTAAACCAACTGGTTTTTACAGTACAATGTTAAATAATAATAAAGTGCGTATTGACGGAAGTTCTGTAAAAGTAACAGGAAACATAAGTTTTGTTGTTAGTGGAAGCACATTGAATCTAACTATCAATGATTTTACAGCCTTTAAAGAAAATGCAGCTGCCAATACTGTTGTTGGAGATACAGGCGATAAAACAATTACGCAAACGTTTCAAGGATTTCCGGTTACTGCAACTTATAGACTAACGTCCACTGCGACTGGAGATAGTGCGAACATGAGTTATAATGGAAATAATTATACAAATATTAAAAAAAATATTATAAAATTAAGATTAAGTGTAAATGCAAGTACACAGTTTAGTACACTGCCAATTTTGATTGCTGATGATGTAATTATTTCAGATCAATATTATTCAAAAAATATAGGTTTAGTAAAAGCTATAACAAAAATTGAATATCATATTAGTACTACTGCAAGAGCAATTTGGCCCCCATCGGCTCCCGCTGATGGTATTCAAAATATAACTGAAAACTTAAAACTAAAAAATTTCTAAATTTAATTTAAACCTTCAACTCATTTGAAGGTTTTTTTTTATATCGAAATTATATAATAAATTAATACAATTTTGATAAGCAAATTAAAGATTAACTTTTTATATTTGTATAAAATAAAAACAAATATGAAAAAATTAATTTACAGTTTTGCAATCCTTTTAGGAATTATGTCAACAGCCAATGCGCAAAATATTTCAAAAAATGCTTTAGGACTTCGTTTTGGAAATAATGACGGATTTGGTGCAGAAATTTCATACCAACGCAAACTCCAAGAAAACAATCGACTTGAAATTGATTTGGGTTGGAGAAACAATGATAATTTCGATTTTATAAAAGGTACAGGAATTTATCAATGGGTTTGGAACATTGACAACGATTTTAATTGGTATGCAGGTGTTGGTGGTGGTTTAGGCTCTTGGAATTACAACAATAATTATAAGAAGAATTTTCCAAACTATTCTGATGGAGGTACTTATGCTTTCTTGGCTGGCGACGTTGGTATAGAATATGATTTTGAAATTCCGCTATTAATATCTTTAGACTTTAGACCTGAATTTGTGTTAAACAACAGTTATGGTCGTAATTATGGTTCTGATATTGCACTTTCTTTGCGTTATCAATTCTAATTTAATTTAAAGAATGAAAAAATCCTGATGTAATAATCAGGATTTTTTTTTATAGAAATTCAATCTCTTTTTTAGAATTTATTTTTAAAATTAAATAGGGATTTACAGTTTCAAAATTTTCTTTTATTTCAGTACTAATAACTTGTTTTTGAATTGTTATCAAAATTTTATCATTAATTTCTTCCACTTTTTCGACCACAATTTTGTTGTTTCCAATACTTTTTTTACCAATATTTACAATAACAAAATTTGAAGATTGAATATCATTTTTTTGAATTTTATTTTTTAAATTTTTATCATTCAACAGCATTTTTATTTCTTTAGGTTCTGTTATCAATTCATAAAACTGAATATTTGCGCCACCATCTGCTTGTTCAGTCAATATTTCATATAACTTATTTTCGGTCACATTTTTTTTTGAGGAACATGAGAACATTAAAAAAGTACAAACCAGAATTATTATTATTTTCATTTTGAATTATTTATAGCTTTTAAATAAAGTTTTTCATACAAAGGTAATATATTATTAATATCAAATTTTTTGGCAATTTCGAGTGAATTTTTTTTGAATTGATTTAAAACATTTTCGTTTTCAAGTATTTTAATTGCATTTTCTGCCATTTCTTCAATTTCTCCTACATTGCTCAAAAAACCAGAAACACCGTCAATATTTACTTCGGGCAAACCTCCTGAATTACTAGAAACTACTGGAACACCCCAAGCCATTGCCTCAAGTGCAGCCAATCCAAAACTTTCGGTTTCTGATGGTAATAAAAATAAATCAGAATAACTCAAAATTCTATCAATCTCATTGCTGTTGCCCAAGAAAATAACTTTGTTTTCTAATCCTAATTCACGACTTAATTTTTCTGCTTTTTCTTTTTCTGGTCCATCGCCAACCATTAACAATTTTGAAGGTATTTTTTGTTGAATTTTATCAAATATTCTAATAATATCTGGAATTCGTTTTACTTTTCTGAAATTAGAAATATGCGTTATTATTCGTTCATTATGATTTGCAATAACCGAACGATAACATTTTATTCTTGGATCATTAGCATTTTTATCCAATTCAATGAAATTTGGAATAACAACAATTTCATTTTTTATATCAAATAATCTTAAAGTCTCATCTTTTAAACTTTGTGAAACCGATGTTACATAATCTGATTTATTAATACTAAATGTTACAGCAGTTTTATAGTTAGGATGGTTGCCAACTAGCGTAATATCTGTACCATGCAAAGTTGTTACCATCGGAATATGAATGTTCTGATCTTTGAGCATTTGCTTGGCCATATAACCAGCATAAGCATGCGGAATAGCATAATGGACATGCAATAATTCTATTTTATGCAACTTGACCATATCTACTAATTTGCTGGAAAGTGCCAGTTCATAAGGTTGATAATGAAATAATGGATATTCAGGTACATTAACTTCATGGTAATGCACATTTTTGTTCAACAAAGCCAAACGAACGGGTTGATTGTAAGTTATAAAATGTATTTCGTGACCACGTTTGGCTAGTTCAATACCCAATTCCGTGGCAACTACGCCACTTCCGCCAAATGTTGGATAACAAACAATTGCTATTTTCATTAAATTTATTTTAGAATACTAAACTATTCTTTTTTAAAATGATAAGACCAAATTTAAAGTTAAATTTATAGGTTCAAAAATAAAATTCAAGAAAATTTTCTGCATTAAAATTACATTTTTTGAACTAAATAAAGTAAAAATTAATATTAAAATAGAACTAATTTTTTTAAGAAAAAAATCTAGCTATTTTATAATGGCATCTTGAATAACTTTCTGAATATCTTCGCGAATATTACCTTTTGACAAATAATTAATTGTTGCGTTTGGAAAAGTTCTATTTGATAAAAAAACATAAACTATTTGAGTTTCTGGATCAGCCCAAGCCATTGTTCCAGTAAAACCGGTGTGTCCAAAACTTGATTTTGAGACGCAACCACAAGTTGGTCCATCTTTTTCGAGTTGTGGTTTATCGAATCCTAAACCTCTGCGGTTGCCTTGTTCGCAAAAATAGCAATTATTGAAATCGTCAAATGTAGCTTCCGAAAAATATTCAACGCCACCATATTTTCCTTTTTGTAAAAACATTTGCATCATTTTGGCAACATCATTTGCATTTGAGAAAATACCTGCATGCCCGCCTACTCCGCCTTGCATTGCAGCGGTCATATCATGCACATATCCTTGCAATAATTGCTGGCGAAAATAATTATCAACCTCTGTTGGTGCAACAGTTGTTTTACTAAATTTTGACAGCGGATTATATAATGTATTAGTCATTCCCATTGAACTATAAAAATTTTCATAACTCAAAATATCAAGCGTTTTTCTGTTTTCTCGTTCCAAATAATCCTTCAAAATTATAAATGTAAAATCACTATATTTATATTCTATTTTGGAACTTAATTTAGAATTTCCTATAATTTTCATGATTGTATCATTAAAATTATCTTTAATAAACATATTATCTGCTACTTTTTTTGAAAATCCAATTTCAAAATCTTTTCTATAATATTTATCAATTGGCAATTTTAAACTATCGATTGTGGCTTTATAAAACGGAATCCAAGCTTGAAAACCAGCATAATGTGCCATAAAATTTTTGAAACTAATGGCATTTTTATCAGTTTTTACAAAACTTGGTACCATATAGCCCAACGAAGTCTCAAGATTTAATTTCTTTTCGTCATACATTTTCATAACATTTGGCAAAGTCGAAATCATTTTAGTTAATGAGGCAACATCATACAAATCAGTATTTTTGACACTGATTTCTTTGGCATATGTTTGGTGTCCGAACGATTTTTGATAAATTATTTTACCATTTTTTGCTACTAAAACCTGGCAACTAGGTGTCATTTTTTGATCAATTGCTTTGTTGGCTAAAACATCAATTTTTGATAAAATTTCTGATTTCATGCCAACATTTTCGGCTATTGAAAAACCCAGACGATTAAGTTTTTTAGTAATTAAACCGTCATTTACTTTAAAATCTTGGTTGATAGAAACAGGTAATTTCCCTTTAGATTCTATTGCACCAAACAATAAAGATGCCGACACTATTTGTGCGATTTCACTATTTTGATAAGAAACCACAATAGATTGATAATCTTGGTAATTTTTAATAGGCATTAATGCGTATGGCTTTGCAAAAATATTTAGAATAACATTATTATTTTTTGATATTTTTTCTAAATCTGATAATTCATCAGTTTTGAATTCTTGAACACGCCAATTTTTTTCTGACTTATGTAAAGCACAAATTACTGTTGTATAATTTTTTAGTTTGAACAATAAACTGTCAATGTTTTTATCAGCAATTTCGGTTACATCACAATATTTTTGGAGCGTAGTTATGAATGGAACATTATTGTCTTCTCCAAACTTTACATAAGCAATTTTTTGTTTTTCTAGATTTTTTATGGGCAAAAACTCATTTTTATTTTGAATAACTGTAATAGCATTTTCATACAATTCATATTGTAAAGCTGCATTTGTAGGAGAATTCAAATCGTTTAGCAAAGTTGATTTATCTAATGGTATGATTTTGTTAAGACCAACTTTATATTTATATTTTAATATTTTTTTTACAGAAAATGCCAATCTTTGCTCAGTAAACAAAGTGTCGTTAAAAGCTTTAGTTAGTTTATCAATGGCTTTTGGAACATTTTCTGCAAATAACAAAATATCATTACCGGCCAAAAAAGCTTCCAAATCAATATCGCCCGGCTCTTTAAAATTACTTGCACCTTTCATGTTTAGTGCATCAGTAATAATCAATCCTTTGAATTTAAGGTCTTTTTGTAAAATATTTGTTACAACATTATAGGACAATGAACTTGGATAATTGGAACGAGTTTCTAAACTTGGCACATTTAAATGTGCAACCATAACCGATGCCAAATTTTCTGAAAATAATTTTTTATAGGGATAGAGTTCTACATCCTCAATTCTCTCCTTTGACAAGCTAACAGTCGGTAAAGTATAATGTGAATCTTTGTCAGTGTCACCATGACCCGGAAAATGTTTTCCTGTACCTAAAATTCCTTCGCTTTGCATTCCTTTAACCAATCTAGAAGCACGCTCGGTCACTTTAACTTTGTCTTCGCCAAATGAACGAACGCCTATTATTGGATTTTTGGGATTGGTATTGATGTCAATTACTGGCGAAAAATTAAAATGTGCTCCAATTTTTTTCGTTTGAATGCCCATTTGACGACCCACTTTCTCAATTAATGATAAATCTTCAATTGCACCTAGTGTCATGCTAAACGGAAAACGATTTACAGAATCAAGCCGCATGGCCAACCCCCATTCGGCATCAATTCCGATGAATAAAGGCACTTTAGCTGCTGATTGATAACGATTTGTCAATTTTGCTTGACGAACTGGTCCGCCTTGCATAAAAATTAATCCACCAATTTTATTGTTTTTGATTAAATTATCAATTGTATTGGTATGGATCGAATCCTTATTAGAAAAAGCAGCAACCATAAACAATTGACCTAATTTTTCTTCAAATGAAAGTTGGTTATAAATACTGTCAACCCAACTTTTTTGACCTAAATTATCAAATTCAGTTGGGTCAAAAGTTGGTATTTCTTTTTTTATAAAACTTATATTTTCTTTTTTGAAAATTAAATTATTTGTATTAATTTTTTTTGTTCCACAATTGGTTGCCAACAAAATAATTAGAAAAAGTTGAAATATTTTATATTTAGAAAATTTCATGTATTTATTTGTTAAAAAAAACGACTATGCCAACTTTCGCTAGCAGTTGTTTCCCAAGATTCATTGTATTCTTGAATGTTATTGACCAAATTGTTAAATACTACTGTGTTTTCTGTAACGGCTTTTTCTTTTGCCATTTTCTTGAAATCAATCAGAGATTTGTGGGCAATATGTTCGCCATTTTTAAATGTAACATTCATTTTATCTAACAAGTCGACTGAATATTTTGCCTCTAAACTTTGAATAAATTGTACCGATGCATCTATTGAACAGCCAGTTGCCGCCTGATTTTCTTGATCAACGGCAATGATTATAAAACGATTGTATTTTAATTCATAGCCACAGTCAAGACTTGTTGCGTGTGCTGACCATGTTTCTAAAAAAGATTGTAAACTTGTTTCTATTTCAGAAAATTCTTCATCAGAAAATTTTCTATTAGATTGATAAATCCAAATTTTGGATTCTTCTGAGAGTTCTATAAATGGCTTTAGCATTAGTATTTTAGATATTAGATTTCGAAATTTTGATAGTACAAATTAAATCTAAAATTAAAGATCCTGAGCATTTGCAATTAATTCTGCAATATCCATAACTTTTACGCTTGCTTCTTTTTCTTGATTTTTTACACCGTCTGTCATCATTGTGTTACAGAACGGGCAACCCGCAGCAATGATATCTGGTTGTAAAGCTAGTGCTTCTTCTGTTCTTTCGATATTTATTTCTTTGTTACCTTGTTCAGCATCTTTAAACATTTGGGCTCCTCCAGCACCACAACACAATCCGTTGGCCTTGGAACGTTTCATTTCGACCAATTCGGCATCAAGTTTTGCTATCAAATCTCGAGGTGCTTCATAAATATTGTTGGCACGACCTAAATAACATGGATCATGAAATGTGATTTTCTTGCCTTTAAATTGTCCACCTTCGATTGTCAATCGACCATCGTCAAGCAAAGATTTCAAAAATTCAGTATGATGAATTACTTCATATTTTCCGCCTAATTCAGGATATTCATTTTTTAAAGTATTGAAGCAGTGCGGACAAGCCGTTACTATTTTCTTGGCTTCATAAGCGTTTAGAACCTCAATATTCATCATCGCTTGCATTTGAAACAAGAATTCGTTTCCTGCACGTTTCGCTGGATCGCCAGTGCAAGACTCTTCGGTGCCTAATACTGCAAATGAAACATTTGATCGGTTAAGAATTTTTACAAATGCTTTGGTAATTTTTTTGGCTCTGTCGTCAAAACTTCCGGCACAACCTACCCAAAATAAAACTTCTGGTTGTTTGCCTTGGGCTAACATTTCGGCCATTGTAGGCACGTTTAGTATTTCTTGCATAGTTATATTAGATTTTAAATTTTGAATATAAAATAATTTGACTTATCAAAAAAAATTATATAAAAAATTCATTATTGATCATGTTGTCCATCATCGAACACCTCGATGGTAACTTCTTTTTCGATTAAATCTGTAAAATGACCACGATATCTTGTTGCTTTGACCAAATGATTGTCTATCCAATGGTAGTTGCCACCACGTGGTTTTCCCATTACCATTCCGTGGTATTTGAAACCGTGTTTTTTGAGCCAAATTTCGGTATATGCTCTGTGTGCTTCTGTTCTTGATGTGAAAAAGAAAATAATGTGTCCTTCTTCATACCATTTGTTTAATGTGATTAATGCATCTGGATAAACCTCGGCTGTAAGCATTCGTTCTGGTTCTTCGTTAGGAATGTCGTCGCAAACGGTACCATCAATATCGATTAAATAATTTTTTACGCCTTCGGGCAATATTGGTGAAATAGTTTGACCGTTTTCGGTGGCTGCTACTAATTGTTTGTCGATGTCTTCTAATTTCATTTTGATTTTTCTGTTTTTAATTTATTTTTTACGATGTATTAAAAACTTTCTTAAGCTCACTTTATAAGAGAATTTTTATTGTTAATTTGGTTTTGCGTTAAGGATAGTAGTGAAAATCCTTTTTTGGCATTTTTCTTGCCAAAAAAGATTGTAACGAATAGCCTGACGGCTTTTTTGCCGTAACGCCATGATTGCATTTACTCATTTTTCCAGTTCAAACGGTCTTGTTGGTTGTATTGCCACGGTGCTCCATTATTTTCTATATTGCTCATCATTGCGTTAACTGATTGTGGCGCAGCTGATTGCTCCATAACCAAATAACGACGCATATCGAGAATTATTGACAAAGGGCTTATGTTAACTGGACATTCTTGAACGCAAGCATTGCATGATGTACAGGCCCAGAGTTCTTCGGGAGTGATATAATCGTTGAGCAGTGTTTTGTTGTCTGGAATAAAAATTCCTTTGTTTTTATCGATATTTTTGCCGACTTCTTCAAGTCGGTTTCTTGTATCAATCATAATTTTTCTTGGAGACAATTTTTTGCCTGTAATGTTTGCCGGACATGCATCGGTGCAACGACCACATTGTGTGCAGGTGTATGCGTTGAGCAATTGTACCCAATTTAAATCTTGAACATCTTGTGCTCCAAATTTGCTTGGAACAGGGTTTTCATTGATTGGTGCTGCGGCAAATGGATCTGCGTTTGGATCCATCATTAATTTAACTTCTTTGGTTACTGCTGGCAAATCATCAAGTTGACCAAGTGGATTCAAATCGGCGAAATAAGTGTTTGGAAAAGCCAATAAGATGTGCAAATGCTTTGAAAAATATAGGTAATTCAAGAAAATTAAAATTCCTGTAATGTGCAACCACCAGAAAGTGCGTTCTAGCATTTCGACTGCGTGGGCTTCCATTCCATTAAATATTGGTGCAATTAAACTAGAAATTGGAAACGAACCTGCTTTTATGTAATGACCAAATCCGCCTGAAAGATTTTGTAAATGAAAATCCGAGGCATTCATTAACAAGAATAAAGACATTAAAACTACTTCAAAATAAAGTATATAATTGGCATCAGACTTTGGCCATCCTTTTAAATCTGAGCTTGCAAAACGTTTCAGTTTGATGATATTTCGTCTTGCATAAAAAGCAAAAACGGCTATTAGAACCAAAACTGCCAAAATTTCGAATGAGGCAATCAAGAAATTATAAACTACGCCAAGAGGTGCAAAAACTCTGTGTGTGCCAAAAAGACCATCGATTACAATTTCTAATAACTCAAGGTTGATGATTACAAAACCTACATAAACTATAATGTGAAGTATTCCAGAAATTGGTTTTTTGACCATTTTGGATTGACCTAAAGCTATGTAAGCCATGTTTTTCCAACGCAAACCAGCATCGTTTTTACGATTTACATCTTGACCAAGTTTAATGTTTCGAATAATTTTTTTGATGTTAATTGCAAAAAAACTAAATCCTAATATTAATAAAATTCCAAAAAATATATTGTCTAAATAACTCATAAAATTATTTTTTTATAGTGTCGGTTGGTGCTAAGTATGGTTTGTTTTTTTTGCCAAATAACGAAACGTTGACATATCTGGTTGGGTACAATCTTACATCTTTAAGTAATAATTCTAATTCTTTTGAGGTTTTATTAAAATTATTGTACAATGCTTCATCTTTCAACAATTTACCCATTGTTCCTTTTCCAGCTTGCAGATTTAGCATTATTTTATCAACGCTTGCCAATGTGTTTTCAAGGTTTTTGACGGTTTGTCCCATTTTTAATTTTGCTAATGAATCTGATAATTTTGCAAAATTGGCTGATGCACGATTTACATTTCCCATTGTTTGGGCAATATTCTTTTCGTTTGTATCAATCAAATTATTAGCTTTTTGCGCTGTTTTTCCAAATTCAGCTAAAGTTTTGTTGAGTTCCGAAATTGTGTTTTTTAAATCTTGTTTGGTTTTTTGATCCAAAACCGAATTCAAATTATTTATCAACACATCAGCATTGGTCAACAAAGCATTTAATTTTTGTTGTGTAGGTTCAACTTTATCACCAAATGATGCTAATAAACCCAATTTTACATTGGCCAATAATTTGTCGCCAGAAACGACAAGATTTTTGTCTGTATAATTAGGAATAATTGCAATCTGTTTTCCTCCTATTGGCCCAGGTTCGTAAATTTGTGCCAAAGATGTTTTTGAAATTGGAAAATTCTCGTCATCAATTTGTAATTCTACAAGTAATTTTCCATTATTATTGAGTGTAATTGCGACTACTTTTCCGATTATTTTTCCGCTAATTGTTATAGGTGCTGATGCAGCAAGTCCTTCAACATTTTCATATTCTACAAATAATTTTTTGTGATCATTTAAAATATTTTGACCTTTCAGAAAACTATAGCCCCAAATAAATAATAATATTGATGCAATTACAAGAACTGCGGTTTTAATTTCTCTATTAATTTTCAAAGTAAATATTTTTGAACAAATTTAAAATAAAATTTCAATTATGATTTTAAATTTATTGTTTAATTTAATTTTTTTCCGTTTTTAAATGTCACCACATATGCTGATGCGTAACCTTTTGCTTTCGCTTCTTTAAGTTGCAAAGTTATTTCATCAAAATTATCAGTATTTCCATAGTAGTACTTAAAAATTTTCCCTTCGCTAATTACAGCAACATTATTTAAACCCTTAAAATTTTTTGGAGTTAATTTAATTTTTTTGGAAGATACTGCCAATTGAATTTTATAGCTCAAATCTGATTTTACCTTTTCATCAAAAGGCTCTTTTTTTTCTACTTTAGGTTTTGGTGTATCGTTTACTAAAGGTTTTATATAAACATCTTTGTCGTCACTAATTTCGCCATTTCCAAAATATTCTTTTTTGTAGCTCACTATTGCTGTTGCAATCGCAAGTGCAATATCGTCTTGTCCTGTTTCAGAGTTAAGAGTTTCTCCTTCAAGATCGTTTGAAATAAAACCCATTTCAATCAAAACTCTAGGCATATATGCTTTGTGCAAAACCATAAAAGGGGCTTGTTTTACGCCACCTGCTCGAGATTTTTTCCCCAATTCTACAAATTTATCCTGAATTCTGCTGGCCAATGCAATGCTATTTTCCATAAATTCTTCTTGAATAACAGTTGTACCAATATAAGATTCTGGAGAATTTGGATCGTAACCCTTATAATTTTTTTTGTAATCCTTCTCTAAAGTAACAACTTCATTTTCAGATTTTGCGACATCCATACTCGATTTACTTTTTGAAAGTCCCATTACATAAGTTTCGGTTCCATCTGCCAATAAATTTCTGTTTGCATTACAATGAATCGATACAAAAATATTAGCATCAACCCGATTGGCAATATTGGCACGCTCTACCAAATCGATAAATTCATCTGTTTGTCTTGTATAATTAACTGCTATATTGGGTTGTGCTTCTAGGATTTTACCAACTTTAAGCACTACCGCCAAAGCAATATTTTTTTCTACACGACCGTTATAGTTGGCTCCAAAATCCTTTCCTCCATGTCCAGCATCGAGTGTAACTTTGAATTTTGACTGCGCAAATGTTATTATTGGAACCAATAATAATGCATAAATTAAGAAGGATTTTATTTTTAAATATAATTTCATTTTAAAAAGTTAATTTTTTTGAAACGATGTTACTAATTTTTATTATTTGTTTATTTTTGACCAAAATTAACATGTAAGTTTGGCACAACAATAATCTAGCCATATTTTTACAAAAATAGTATTTAAACCATTGCGTACAAACTTATTTCATATCGTTTTTTTAGGTTTTATTTTAACCAATACTATTTCAATATCTTATTCTCAAGATATTAGTAAAAAAAATATAGCAATTTCTTCAAAATCGGTCAAAGAAACAACAATAATCAATATTAACGATATTGTTAAAACACAAGATTCTGTTAAAAAAGATTCCATCAAACCTAAAAAAGCTGTTTTAGAAGCAAAAGTTGTTTACAAGGCAGTTGATTATGCCAAAATTGAACAAAAGAAAAAGTTGATTACACTCTTCAATAAAGCCGAACTTTATTATCAAGATGTAGCGTTGAAATCAGGAATAATTGTGCTTGATTATGAAAAAAATGAGGTTTATGCTGGTAGGATAAAAGATTCTATCGGTAAATTATCGCAATATCCGAATTTTAAACAAGCTGAAAGTGTGGTTGAACCCGACTCAATACGATTCAATTTTAAAACAAAAAAAGCTTTAGTCTGGAATTCAAGAACCGAACAAGGCGAATTTAGAGTAAAGGCTGCCTTGTCAAAACGAGAAAATGACTCTGTTTATTTTATGAAAGGAGCACGATTTACAACTGCAAAAGACATTGAAGATCCAGAATATTATTTTCAAACAAATAGATTGAAATTTGTTCCTGGTAAAAAAGTTGTTACTGGCTTAACTAATTTGGTTATTGCCAACGTGCCTACTCCACTTGCATTGCCATTTGCTTTTTTTCCGATGGATAGAGAAACAAGAGCTTCGGGAATAATTGTACCAACTTTTGCAGATAATGCCAATTTGGGCTTTTCATTCCAAAATGGGGGTTATTATTTCAATCTAAGCAAAAATTATGATTTGGCTATCCTTGGTGATTATTTTGCCAATGGCGGTTATGCCGTTAGGTTTGAATCAGCTTATGCCAAGCGATACAGGTTTAGAGGAAATGTAAATATAAGATTTGAAAATCAAATAAATGGCGAACGTGGTTTTAGCGGCTATTCAAAAACGAATATTTTTAATTTACAATGGAGTCATTCTCGAGATGGAAAATCAGACCCAAATTCAAATTTTTCGGCATCGGTCAATCTTGGTAGTAGTAAATTTTACCAGCAATCATTTAGTATTAATTATACTGGAGCACGATTGAATAACACTTTAAGTTCATCTGTTTCGTATTCAAAAAGATTTAACTCTGTGCCACAAGTTAACATGTCATTGACGGCAACCCATTCGCAAAATGCCAATACGCAAGAAATTAACATGACCTTGCCGACATTTCAGTTAAATGTGGATAGAGTTTTTCCATTTGCCCCAGGCGACGGCATTAAAAAAGGAATCAGCAAAAACATCAACTTGCAATATACGGTCAATGGTAGAAATGAATTTACAACCAATGATGCTGATTTTTTTACAGCTGCCATGTTCAAAAATGCCAAAGTAGGTATGCAACATAGCATTCCGTTGACTACCAATTTCAAAATATTTAAATACTTTAGTACATCTGCATCAGTAAATTATAACGAAGTTTGGTATTTGAAAACCATCCGAAAAAGTTTTGATACAAACACAAGTACAAAAATTGAGACAGAAGTCAATGGTTTTGATGCTTTTAGAACTTATAATTTTTCGAGTAGTATAGGAACAACAGTTTACGGAACTTTTAAATTTGGAGATGGAAAAAAAATTCAGGCTATCCGACATTTGATAAAACCCAATATATCATATAGTTACACACCAAGTTTTGAACGATATTTTGATTCTTATGCTATAGATGCGCTTGGCACACGAAGAGAAGATTATAACCGATTTGAAAAAGGAATTTTTGGTGGACCAAGTAACACTTATTCAAGTTCGATAGGTTTTGATATTAGCAATACATTTGAAGCCAAAGTGCGCGACAATGATAGTACAAAAGTTGAACCCAAAAAAGTAATGTTGCTTAATAATTTGGCTTTAAGATCGAGTTATGATTTAGGCACAAGTTTGTTTTTGCCTGTACAAGTGTCTACTGGTACACAATTATTTAATCAAAAAATGACCGTAAATGTTGTCGCTACGCTCAATCCTTATGCTATTGACAATAATGGAACTGCTCTTCGAACGTATAATATTGATAACGGAGGAAGTCTTTTCAGGTTAACAAGTGCCAATTTAACAATGAATTATGCTTTTTCTAGTAAAGACGAATCGGAAACGGATAAGAAAAAAAGCAAGGATAATGAAAATAGTGGCGGTCGCCGCGATGATTTATTTGGTCAAAACCAAAATTTGAGTGACAATAGCGTAAGTTTGTTTACTGAAGTTGATGAAAATAAACCCGATAATTCAACATTTTTTAATGCCAAAATACCATGGGATTTAACGTTTGCTTATTCATTGACTTATGCAAATGACACTCGAAACAACACTTTTTCGGCTAATTCAATAATGGCATCAGGAAATATAGATATTACTCCAAAATGGAAAATAGGTGCATCGAGTGGCTTTGACCTTGCGAACAATGCCGTTACTTATACCAATTTGCGGTTAGAAAGAGATTTGTTGAGCTGGAGAATGAATTTTAATTGGGTGCCATTTGGTGCATTCACATCATGGGGGTTTTTTATCGGAATAAAGTCATCAACTTTGAGCGATATAAAATGGGAGAAAAATAAAACGCCAGACCAGCGGCAACGTTAATAAAATGAATTAATAAAATCAATGTTTCAAAAATTACCCATGCTCGACAAAAAAATCATAATATATTTTTAGTTAAATAAACTGAATTTCGCGGTTTTTAGTATTGATTTTGATAGCTATTTGATGTTAGAAAAAGACATTTTTTTTTGATTATAAAACTTTAAACAATAAAATAATGTCTAGTTTTTATTAAAACCAAAAAATATTGATGATTTCATCAAACATTATTCAATAACGAAACATATATTTATACAAATGATCAACTGGAAAGAAAATCGTTAGGTTAAAAGTAATTCACATTATTTTATCCAGATAAAAATTTATTTACATTTCGAGAAAATATTTAAAAACATAAATATATAATATGAAAAACATAATCAATACATCAAAAGCTCCTGCACCAATTGGCCCTTACAATCAAGCAATTTTGAAAGGAAATACACTTTATACATCAGGACAGATAGCATTGAATCCAAAAACTATGGAACTTGTTATTGATTCAATCGAAAACGAAACCGAACAGGTTATGCAAAACATGAAAGCCGTGTTGGAAGCTGCAAATATGACCTTTGAAAACGTTATCAAAACCACAATTTTCATTATGAATATGAGTGATTTTGCAGCAATTAATAAAATTTATGCCAATTATTTTGATGAATCAAAAGCACCAGCTCGTGAAACTGTTCAAGTAGCAGGCTTGCCAAGAGGAGTAAACATTGAAATTTCAATGATTGCCGAATTTTAGTTTTGGTAACTTGATATGTTTGATTTGAAAAAATAAAAACTACTTCAAAAAAATATGATTCCATTTTTAGACCTTAAAAAAATAAATCTAAAGCACCAAACCGAAATCGAAAATAGTTTATTAAAAACTTTTCGATCAGGATGGTATTTGTTGGGAAATGAAGTTCTTGATTTTGAAAAAAAATTAGCTTCATATATAGGTACAAAAAATGCTATTGGAGTTGCCAACGGTCTCGATGCACTTCGATTGATATTAAAAGCTTATATAGAATTGGGTTTTTTTGATAGAAATGATGAAATTATCGTTCCTTCAAACACTTATATAGCGTCTGTTTTGGCAATAACTGATAATGGATTGAAACCTGTTTTTGTAGAACCAAGCATTGAAAATTTCAATATTGATGTTTCAAAAATTGAAAAAGCAATTACACCAAAAACAAAAGCAATAATGATTGTTCATTTGTATGGGCAGGCAATTTTCTCGGAAGAATTGGCTGATTTGGCAAAAAAATTTAACCTCAAAATTATTGAAGATAACGCGCAAGCCATTGGTGCCAAATTTGAAAATGTTAAAACCGGAAATTTAGGTGATGCAGCCGCATTTAGTTTTTATCCAACAAAGAATCTTGGTGCGCTTGGCGATGCAGGAGCTGTTGTAACCAATGATGATTTACTGGCAAAAACTATCAGAACATTAAGCAATTATGGCTCTAGCAAAAAATATGAAAATATTTTGCAAGGTTTAAATTCACGGTTAGACGAAATTCAAGCTTCAGTTTTGAACGTAAAATTAAAATATCTAGATCAAGAAAATAGCCATCGTCAAAAAATTGCCAAAATGTATGTTGAAGGTATTAATAATTCAAAGATTATTTTGCCGAAAATACCCAGTGATGAAAGTCAACATGTTTGGCATTTGTTTGTTATTCGCACCGAAAACCGAAATCATTTGCAAGAATATTTAACTTCAAAAAATATTCAAACCATTATCCACTACCCTATTGCACCGCACAAACAAGATTGTTATCCAAGTTTTAATCAATTGAAATATCCCATTGCCGAACAATTACAAAACAATGTGTTAAGTTTGCCAATAAGTCAAGTTATGTCGATTGAAGAGGTAAACTATGTAATTGGTATTTTGAATAAATATTAGTAGTCTATACACCATTTTTAACATCTCAATTGAAAACAATTGGGATTTTTTGTTTAACCAAATTATGTATTAGAACTTTCTATTAGATATAAAAGTAGTTAAGTTATAAATTATTCAAATAATTTACAGCAATTAACAAAATTTTTAGTAGCAAATAATTTTTTAGAATGTGTATTTTAGGTTAAATATTTTTTTACAAATTATGTTAATAAGTTCTATTTGACATTCTCATTTTTACAGAATTAAAAGTTAAATTGCCGTTTTTTTAGAATTAATTTGTAATGAATAGTAATCAATGGTTTGTAATAAAAACCAATCCTAGAGCCGAAAAAATTGTGTCAAAAAGGCTTCATCAGATTGGTATTGATAATTATTTGCCGATAAAAAGAGAATTAAAACAATGGAAGGACAGAAAAAAATGGGTTGATGAAGTTTTGTTGAAAGGTTATGTTTTTATAAACACTACCGAAAAATTAAAAAATGAAGTTTTCAAGGTTTTTGGAGTTGTAAGGTTTTTATATGTTTCGGGTAAAATTGCGGTTGTTAGCGAAAAAGAAATTGAAATTTTGAGATTATTTTGTGAGATCAAAAATTTGAAAATCGAAAAAAAAGGTTTTGAAATTGGTGATGATTTTGAGATAATTTCCGGCTCATTAATAGGAATGGTTGGTAAAATGATTGTTAATCAAAAAGGTAGTAAAATTAGTATTTATATAGCCCAATTGGGTTTGTTTGCAAATATAAACATTAGTTTGAGTGATGTTAGAAAAATAATACTTGATTAAATTAGCAGTAAAATATTCAGAAAATGTTTGCACATATCATGTGACTCACGATGGCGAAGCCATAGATTTTTCAGATGACTTAAACATTTTAAATTTAAATTCATACTTGAAAAGTTACTTTTTTAAGGTTTAAATTAATAGCCCTGATTGAAAGGAGAATCCTTTTAGAAAATTGCTTTTTTTGGCAATTTTTTAAAAGATTCGGGATGAAAGCAGGAATAGCTTCAAAAAAAAAGAAAATGGGAGTTTTGATAGAATATAAATTAGGAGAGCATAAAGAAAAATCGGTAATTTTTATCAGATTTGATTATGATATTGGTGTTTTGCAAGAAGTAAAAAAGCTAGTTGGAATTCGTTGGAGTCAGTCAAATAAATGCTGGTATGTGCCTGATGTTATAGAGTATAGAAAACGTTTTGGACTGCGATTAAAAGATATTGGAAAATTAGTTCATTCTAAAATTAGTGCAATAAATTTATTAGAATTTAATAGATATATTGAAACTTTACAACTAAAAGGTTATAGTCCAAACACTATTAAAACTTATAGTCATGAGTTGGCACAGCTCTTATATGTATTAAAAGAAAAGCCTTTGAAAGAGTGCGATGAGGATTTATTGCGAAGGTATATTTTATATTGTATAAATGAATTGAAATTATCTGAAAATAGCCTTCATAGTAGAACCAATGCCATAAAATTTTATTTTGTTGAAGTTTTGAAAAAAAAATCTTTCGAAATCGAAATGATTCGCCCCAAGAAGCATAGTATTCTGCCGAAAGTCATTCACAGCGTTGATGTTCGAAAATTGTTTGAAGTAACAGAAAATTTGAAGCATAACACGATGTTAAAGTTGAGTTATGGCATGGGACTGCGTGTGTCAGAAATTATAAATTTGAAAGTTACCGACATTGATAGCAAATCGATGCAGGTTTTTATAGCTCGAGCCAAAGGCAAAAAAGACAGATATGCCAATTTGCCAAAAGTAATTTTAGAACAATTAAGAAAATATTATATTGATTATCAGCCAAAAGAATATTTATTTGAGGGTCAATACGGCGGTCAATACAGTTCAAGAAGTGTGCAGCAAGTTTTCCAGAATGCAATGGCAAAGGCAGGAATTAACAAAAAAGTTGGTATTCATAGTCTGCGACACAGTTTTGCAACCCATCTTTTGGAAAAAGGCACAGACGTTAGATTGATACAAGATTTGTTAGGGCATAAAGATATAAAAACTACACTTTTGTACACGCATGTTAGCGATAAAAGTTTACAAAAAATAAAAAGTCCATTGGACGATATGTTTCAATAAAATTTATTATTTTTGAAAAATATTAATAATTTATTGCAAAAACGCATTGCGTTTTTTTTCTAAATAATTTATAAATATTTGAATTATAGAACGATGAAGTAAGATAATATTTTTACTTCGTATAATTAGAGTTGGTAGCAAGTTTACAACAGAACGGGAGAATTAGTAACTAAAAAGAACAAATGAGAAAAATAAAAATTATTGTAATTACGTGTTTATTAATTAATACAAATTACATGTTTTCACAGAATGAAAATATTGATAAATTAAATAAAAAAGAGTTAAGGCTTCAACTTGAAAATGGAATTGCGGAAATTGATTCTGTCAAAAAAATTAACTTTAAAAAAGATTTACTTATTAATGAATTAGAAGCACAAAATAAAGTTCAACTTGAAAGTTTGTCAGAAATAAAATTAGAAATTATTACTTTAAATGACTTACTGAAAATTGAAAAAAAAAATATCGAAAGAGCATCTAAAAAAAATGATAGTCTTAATAATATTTTAAATAATTTTAAAGCTGAAAATATAATATTAGGAAAAAATTCAAATTATACTTTAACTGATGAATTTATATTAAACCCAAAATCGGAAAAATCATTAACATTTAAATTAGCGATTGATAAAATAGTTATAAAAGATAAATTGGATGTAGGTAATCATTCAGGATATTATGAAAATGAAAATGGAGAAAATTACTATGTTAACGAACAACAAAATAAAAGTGAAGTTTATTTAACAAAAATATTTGATTCCAATAATTATCATTTTTGTTATCCAAAATCCTTCCAAGCTAATAAAAGAAAACAATATAAATCAGAAACCGACTTTTTGTATTTCAAATCTTTAGATTTACTTTCAGAAAAACTTCCAATTTTCACGATTTACAAGTCAAAATTTTTAAATCTTAAATATTCGAATAAAACAGAAGATCTACAGATTAATATTTACGAAATAAAAACAAATGAATACAAAAAATCTATTTCAATAAAAATTGATAACAATAAAAATGATGAAAAAATAAGTTTAAACATCCATTCTATTAATAATGAAAATTATCTTGTTTTGAATATGGATCATTTATATTATTTTGGAATTGATATCAGAAATCATAAGAATGGATACATAATAAATAATGGTAGTGTGAACAGAGGCTTAACATTCGATGAAATAAATAGTGGAAGTTACAATGCAAATGATTTAGATGATATTTCAAATTATTTTTTATTAGAAGAACCAAAAAAAACTTTAAAAGATGTTAAATGGATAAATCCTAAAGAGATTTTTTTCTTAGTCAAAATGATTGAAATTAAGTAATTCTAAAATTAAACTCCTTAAAAATTTAAAACAAATATTATATGAAAAATTTATTATTCATTCTTTTTTTATCAATTTTAATTTCTTGTAATCAGGATGTTAGTTGTAGTGGTAATGATGAGAAAAAAGTATTTTATGATTTATTAAGTTCAGATTTTCAAACAAGTTATTCTAAATTGAAAGAGAAAAATGATTTAAATGTTGTTTTCGACATAGAATATGAAAATATCAAAAATGATTTTTTTACTGAAGTCATAAAACTTGAAGGTATGAGACCAACTAAAGTAGAAAAAGAACTAAAAAAATGTGATTGCGAAGCAAAAATTACGATGCAATTTCCAAAAGAAATAACAGATTATTTAGAAAAAAATCTTACCGAATTTTATGACTTTGATTTAGAATTACTAAAAAAACCTGAAAACATTGAAAATATAAAGTACAGTCTTCAACTAACTGAAGATAACAAGGTATACTGCGAAACTTTTGATAAAAATGTATTAAATGAATTTTTTATAAGTTATTCTTATTACAAAAATATTATTAATAATCATAAAAGCGGACTTTTAAAAACAAACTTAATTGAAACTAAAAATAGTGAAAATTATAAAATTACAACTAAATTAGATTCACTTTTAATAAGGCAATTAACAAATCCAGAAATAGTACAAAATTCTGAAATTTGTACTAATGAAAAATTTTGTAATCTTGCATATGAATGGAGTAAATTATATTATTCTTTACCAGTGAAATTTCAAAAGAATGTAGAAATTAATTCCGAGATCTATTCAGTTGCAATAAATGATTTTCAATACTTATGGAAAGGCTTTCACTATATTAGTAAAAATGATAACATGAATAAAGTCTCCGAAATAATAACTGATAAAATAGCATATAAAAATGAACCCGTTACATTTAGAGCAAGCATGGTTTATTTCTATGTGAAATATCAACTTTTACAAGAGAAAGACGAATTTTAAAAAACCTGCTACCAACAGCGGTTTGACGCAATTGGGGGTTTGGGGCAAACTCCAAAGTCGGTTTTGTACTTGGAAGTTCAGTCTTTATTCAATACATTTGGCTAACCAAACCCCAACTGACGTCAAGCCACGAGACGTTATGGGCTAGTTTCGAGCACCAAAATTCCCAGGTGAATTTATGCAGGCAATTAGTTGATTTTATTGGTTGAAAATTACTGGAATAACATCGCATCGAGTTGGCTTCGCTCCTATTTTAATGAAAATAAATTGGAAATGGAAATTGAAATTTTAGGTTTGTTATTTAAGAAATTATTGAGTTTTGTGTTTGACAATTATTGGTAAAAGAAAATTGTAGAATTATTTGTGTTTTTCATCAAAAATCGTTGAGTTTTGTGTTTGACAATTATTGGTAAAAGAAAATTGTAAAATTATTTGTATTTTTCATCAGAAATCGTTGAGTTTTGTGTTTGACAATTATTGGTAAAAGAAAATTGTAAAATTATTTGAATTTTTCTTCAGAAATAGTTGAGTTTTGGGTTTGACAAATATTGGTAAAAGAAAATCGTATAATTACTTGTGTTTTTCATCAGAAATTGTTGAGTTTCGTGTTTAACAAATTGTTCGAGAAAAAAAATTCTGAATAAAATAAGAAAAAACGAAATTGAAGATTGCTAAAACCAAAAAATAAACTATTTTTGAAATTAATTTAAAAACAAAAATCAACGTAAACAAACAACCAGCCCATAACAGCGGTTTGCAAAAATTGGGGTTTTGGTCTTGACTTTACACATTGTTTTGTACTTTTGTGGTCAGTGATTTACTGAAAGTTCGGGCTAACCAAATCCCCAACTTCTGCAAGCCACGAGACGTTAGTGGCAAGCGTAGAAAACCGAATACCGAAAGAAAAATCTTAAATGAAATCAAGTAGAGAAATACGTGCGAAAATATTTAAAATACAAGAAAGATTAATTGGACTTGCTTGGGTTGAAAGTAGAAAAAAAGCATTCAAAGCAGTTAATGAAATGGAACAGAGGCAAAATTCTTTATCCATAGAGAAAGCTCGTTTAGAAGCATTTGAACAAGTTGAAAAAATTAAAAAATTAAGGCTTGAAAGTAATGGCGAAAGATAAAACGGAGATAATTAGAGTTATTGAACAACTTGTTGAAGCAAGAGACATTATTTTTACACAAATAGTAAACCTTGCAATGTCAGGCGAAATGCTTCATATTACAAACACTTTTGACGTTGGCGAAAAATATAGCTTTGTCCTTTCTCATTTCGAGGGAATTAAAGATGCAAATGTTAGCAAATTAGTATTGCTTTGCAAAAGAACTGAAAAAACTATATTCACATTAATGAACTTAAACGGTATAAATCAAAACGAAATTAAACTATGATAACTATAAATGACATCGAAATTACGGAAGAACATTTAAAAAATGAAAAATACAATTTTCAACCAGAACTGACTGAAAGACTTGACTTAATTTCGTCTGATTTTGATCAAGAAATAGTAAATCAAATAGTTTTATGGAAGGTAAATCGATATGCAGAAATCGACAACGAAACTTTATCGCTAATAAACACAATAGACCGAAATGATAGTAATATAAATGAAAGTTTAACAACTAATATTTTAGAAAAACTTTTATTAACCAAAGGCGTAAAATTAGCAATGGCTTCAACAATATTAAGATTTAAAAACCCCAAAATTTATCAAATAATTGACCAAAGAGTTTATCGACTAATTTATGGGAAAAACATACCAACATATTTTAGTAATATTGAAAAGCAAGTATCACTTTATTTAGAATACTTAAAACAGCTTAAAATAATTTGCAAAGAAAAAAACATAAATTTTGAACAATCGGACAGGATTCTATATCAACTTGACAAAAATGAAAATAGTACAATAAAACTAAAATAGTAAAACGCCAGCCACTAACAGCGGTTTGGCGCAATTGGGGTTTTGGTCTTGAATTTACACATTGTTTTGTACTTTTGTGGTCAGTGATTTACTGAAAGTTCAGGCTAACCAAATCCCCAACTGACGCCAAGCCACGAGACGTTGGCAGACAGTTTCGAACGACAGAAAACTAAAAAATTATAAATAAATTTAAATAAAAGTTATGAAAAATGTAATCAAAATTTTAATAGTGTTTTT
>JAYVIW010000072.1:0-25516 GCA_043769905.1 Bacteroidota bacterium | reverse complement strand
TTCAATCCTTGAAATTTGGTTCTTTTAAAAGCCGATTTATCGAAAACAATTTTGAAAGTTTCTTCAGTAATTTCAAGCCAATCATTTTTTGTAAATTCTAGCACTTCTGAATTTGGACTGAACAGCGGCTCAGAATGAGGTTTTGAAAATTTATTCCACGGGCAAACATCCTGACAAATGTCACAGCCAAAAGCCCAATCATCGAATTTGCCTTTCATTTCATGCGGAATATTATCATTTAATTCTATCGTGAAATAAGAAATGCATTTACTGCCATTGACAACATAAGGGGTTTCAATAGCGTTAGTTGGACAGGCATCAATACAAGCTGTACACGAGCCGCAATGGTCAGTGGTTGTGTTGTCATAATCGAGTTCTAGGTCTATAATTAATTCGGCTATAAAATAAAATGAACCTACCTGTTTGGTTATCAAATTTGAATTTTTGCCAATCCAACCTAAACCAGATTTAGCGGCCCAAGCTTTGTCTAAAACAGGTGCTGAATCGACAAAAGCGCGACCTGAAACATCACCAATCTTGTCATGTATTGAAACCAATAATTCTTTTAGCTTTTCTTTGATTACAAAATGATAATCTTGCCCGTAGGCATACTTAGAAATCTTAAAAGTATCATCGATTTGTAACTTTTCAGGATAATAATTGAGTAATAATGAAATGACTGATTTGGAACCTTCAACTAATTTTGTTGGGTCAAGACGTTTGTCAAAGTTGTTCTCCATGTAATGCATTTGACCATGTTGATTGGTATTGAGCCAATGTTCTAATCTTGGCGCTTCAACTTCTAAAAATGAAGCTTTACTAATACCACAGGACATGAAACCAAGGCGTTTGGCTTCGGATTTGATGAAATTGGTATTTAGTGTTTTAGACAATATTTTAATGATTTTTTAGACACTGAGATTCACGGAGAAAAGGAAATACTCAGAGGATAATTAAAAATTGAATATCTTAAAATAATACATTTTTGCAAAACAATAAAAATATATTATTCTGAAATATAACCTGTTTGTTTTTTTAAAATTTGTATCAAAAAAACCCTGTTTGAATATTGGTTTTAATCTTACCTAAATGCTTATATGCTTTCTCCGTAACTTCTCGACCACGAGGCGTTCGCATCAGGAAACCTTGTTGAATCAAGAAAGGTTCATAAACCTCTTCAATCGTTTCGCTACTTTCAGAAACGGCAGTTGCCAATGTTGATAAACCAACAGGACCTCCTTTAAATTTGTCAATGATTGTATTCAAAATTTTGTTGTCCATTTCATCAAGTCCGAAAGCATCAACATGTAAAGCTTTAAGTGAATATTGGGCAATTTCAATGTCAATACTACCATTGCCTTTAATTTGAGCGAAATCTCTAACACGTCTTAATAGTGCGTTGGCAATTCTTGGAGTTCCCCGGCTTCTTCCAGCAATTTCGATAGCTGCCTCCATTGTTATTGGCATTTTTAAAATACCTGAGCTTCGCTGCACAATTGTAGTTAGTAATTCGGTATCGTAATATTGTAGACGGCTTTGTATTCCGAATCTAGCTCGCATTGGTGCAGTCAATAAACCCGAACGCGTTGTAGCACCAACTAATGTAAAAGGACTTAAATTAATTTGTACCGATCTAGCATTAGGACCAGACTCAATCATAATATCAATTTTGAAGTCTTCCATAGCTGAGTATAAATACTCTTCTACAATTGGACTTAATCTATGAATTTCATCAATAAATAATACATCTCTATCATCTAAGCCAGTCAAGAGACCAGCTAAATCACCAGGCTTGTCAAGTACAGGTCCAGAAGTGATTTTAATACCAACCCCTAATTCGTTGGCCAAAATATTGGCTAATGTTGTTTTACCAAGCCCAGGTGGTCCGTGAAAAAGTGTATGATCAAGCGCTTCTCCTCTTTGATTTGCCGCCTCTACAAAGACCTTTAAATTATCTAAAACTTGTTCTTGCCCAGTAAAATCGCTGAACGAAAGCGGTCGTAATTTTTTTTCAAGATCGAGTTCCTCTGGATTAAAGTTTTCGTTCGTTGGATTAAGATTTTCATTCATTTATGGTTATTAGTCTTAGTTTAAAGTTTATATGAAATTGCTATCTATTAATAAATAACTAATCGCTTGAAAAAACATGCAATAATATTTAATTAAAAACAAAGTTAAAAAGAATATTATTTTAAAACACAAAATCTGATAAGCAATTACTTATCAGATTTTGAAATATAATGTAATCATTTATTAATGATGTAATTCTTCTTCTCCGGCCATCATTGGTACGTTTTGAGGTACAAAATCCTCTGCATGACCTGGTTTGCTATAATCATAAGGCCATCTATGTACTTCAGGAATAGCACCTGGCCAGTTACCATGGATATGTTCAACTGGAGCAGTCCATTCAAGTGTATTTGACCTCCAAGGATTTTGTTCTGCACGTTTTCCATAGAACATACTGTGGAAAAAATTGTAAATAAAAGTTAGTTGGAAAATACCCCCAACTAATGCAAAAGCAGTAATAATAACATTTACATTTTGCAAATCATCAAATAGCGGAAAGTTAGTATTAGTATAATAACGTCTTGGTAAACCTGCCATACCTATAAAGTGCATTGGAAAAAATACACCATAAGCACAAACTGCTGTAACCCAAAAGTGAATGTATCCAAGATTTTTATTCATCATTCTACCATATAATTTAGGATACCAATGATAAACACCAGCAAATAAACCGTAAAGTGCAGATATTCCCATTACTAAGTGAAAATGAGCAATTACAAAATAGGTATCATGAACATTAATATCTAAAGTAGAATCACCAAGTATAATACCAGTTAGACCGCCAGTAATAAATGTAGAAACCAAACCAATTGAAAATAACATAGCAGGATTTAACTGCAAATTACCTTTCCATAATGTTGTGATATAATTAAATGCTTTTACTGCTGATGGTATTGCAATCAACAAAGTAGTAAATGTAAATACAGATCCCAAAAATGGGTTCATTCCTGACAAAAACATGTGATGACCCCACACAATAGTAGATAAAAAAGCAATAGCTAATATTGAAGCAATCATGGCACGGTATCCAAAAATTGGCTTACGTGCATTGGTAGCAATAATCTCAGATGTTATTCCCAACGCCGGAAGCAAAACAATATAAACTTCTGGATGGCCTAAAAACCAAAATAAATGTTCAAATAAAACTGGCGAACCGCCTTGATAATGCAATACTTCTCCTGCTATATATATGTCAGATAAAAAGAACGATGTACCGAAACTTCTATCCATAATCAATAATAAAGCGGCCGAAAACAAAACTGGAAACGAAATTACACCAATAATAGCTGTAACAAAAAACGCCCAAATTGTAAGCGGTAACCTAGTCATTGACATTCCCTTAGTACGTAGGTTGATAACAGTAACAACATAATTTAATGAACCCATTAAAGAAGCGGCAATAAATATAGCCATTGAAACTAACCAAAGTGTCATACCCATTCCTGAGCCTGGAATCGCCTGTGGCAAGGCAGATAACGGTGGATAAATTGTCCAACCTGCAGAAGCAGGACCTGATTCAACAAACAAAGATGAAATCATAATTATTGACGACAAAAAGAATAACCAATATGAAATCATGTTTAAAAAACCTGAAGCCATATCTCGTGCACCAATCTGCAGTGGTATTAATAAATTACTAAAGGTTCCACTCAAACCAGCTGTTAGAACGAAAAAAACCATTATCGTTCCATGAATGGTAACTAATGCAAGATATATATCATTACGCATAACACCATCTGGAGCAAATTTATCACCTAATAAAAAACTAAAAATTTTAAAAGGTTGCTCAGGATATGCTAATTGTAATCTAAACAACATTGACAGTAATATACCAATAATTCCCATTATCAGACCTGTCAAAAGGTATTGTTTGGCAATCATTTTGTGGTCAATACTAAAAATATATTTAGTAATAAATGTGTCTTTGTGGTGGTGCTCGTGTCCGTGATCTAAGTCGTGATCATCAGAATGGTCGTGGCTGTGTGCTGACATAATATATAATATTTTTCTTTAGTACAAAATTAATTTATTTAACCGCTAATTTATCATCAACAATTGTTAAAGATTTAGTAACAGCTGTCGAATCTTTTGCCATTTGTTCATCTTTAATAGATTTTCCGAATTTATCTTGAGCTTTTGCCCATTTTTTAAAATCCGAAGGAGTATCAACAATAATTTTCATTTGCATGTTGTAGTGAGATGCCCCACAAACTTTATTACAAAGTAACAAATAATCAAATTCGTAAGGGTCCAATCCTGTTTTGCCTTCAGCAATCAAATCGTTACTTTTTTTGATACGAATGTTGTTAATGTTAGATACTTTTCTAACAATAAGATCATCTTCGCGCATTTCAGAAGTAGTGTAAATTGGTGTAAATGCAAATTGAGTTACCATTCCAGGAACACAATTCATTTGAGCTCTAAAGTGCGGCATATATGCAGAATGTAAAACATCTTGAGAACGCATTTTGAAAAGAATTTTCTTTCCTTTTGGAATGTGCAATTCAGTTACAACAATATCATCTTGAGCATATTTATCTGAAGGATCAGTTCCAGTTGAATTGATTCCTTGAATATAGCGAACATTCGCCTTTCCTAAAACATTGTCTTCACCTGAAAGACGTGCTTTCCAATTAAACTGTTGTCCGTAAAGCTCTATAACCATTACATCTTCAGTTTTTTCGTCAACAAACATTATTTCCGTCCAAGCGAATAATCCATAAAGAATCAAACCCGCTAAAACAACAGCTGGAATAACAGACCAGATTAATTCTAATTTATTATTGTCTGCGAAATACAATGCTTTCTGATCCTTTCTTCCACGATATTTGAAAGAAAAATAATACAATAAAAATTGTGTAATTGTTTGAACAAAAAATATTAATAATAATGAAATATTAAATAAATTATCAATCACAGAACCATGTTCTGATGCTGATGTTCCCAAGGTTAATGGACCCCATTTCAACAATCCGTAAATTGTAAATATATAAATGAAAGCTAAAAAAGCAAACATAATATATCCTTGAATATTATTGTCTTTATCATTGGCAACTTGAGAATCGTCAGAAGAAGATTCTTTTTTACCAACTTGAGTCAAATCGAATATTTTAGTTAATTGCCAAACTGCAACGGCTAATAATGCTAAAACTATAATTATCAACAAACTTGTCATCTGTTTATTTGTTTAAAATATTAATAATGAAAATGTTTACTTTCTTCGATGAAAGGGTTTCTTTTAGGTAATAATGGTGCTTTTGTTAAAGCTGAGAAAACTACAAATATAAACAACCCAACAAAGAATGATAACGATCCTAGTTCAGATGCCCCAAAGTACCATTGCGAACCCACTGTTGAAGGCATAATCATATTGAAAAAATCTACATAATGACCTAATATAATTACTGTACCAGCCATAACTAAAATCCAAGTTAAACGTTTGAAATCAGTGTTAATCAAAATCAAAATTGGAAAAACAAAGTTCATTACTACAGCACCAAAAAACGGTAAATTAAATTCTGTAATTCTTTGAACAAAATAGGTAACTTCTTCGGGTATATTAGAATACCAAATCAACATAAATTGTGAGAACCATAAATAAGTCCAAAAAACACTTATTCCGAACATGAATTTTGCTAAATCATGAATATGACTTGTATTAACGTACTCTAAATATCCTTGAGATTTCAAAACTAAAGTCACCATACAAATTGTAGTTATGCCACTTACGAAGAAACTAGCGAAAACATACCAACCAAACAAAGTCGAAAACCAGTGAGGATCTACTGACATAATCCAATCCCAAGACATTATAGATTCTGTAACAATAAAGAAAACCAAAAACATTGCTGAAATGTTAAAGTTCTTTTTATAAAAACTATTATCATTTGATTCATCTTGAGCCAAACAATTTCTTCTGGAAAAATATCTGTATAAATTCCAACCTAATAGAAAAACAGCTGCTCTTATTATCCAAAAAGGGAAATTTAAATAACCTATTTTACCAGCAATAATTGCGTCATAATTTTCATGTCCTTTAGTAGCAATTCCTTCATTCATCCAAATAAACATATGATTACCTGGTAATAAATGCATTCCCATTAATAGCAAAAACAAAAAGAATATTACTGAACCAACAGGTAAATAGGCTGTTATTCCTTGCATAACCCTAAACAAAACTGGTGACCAACCTGCTTGTGCAACTTGTTGGATAGCATAAAATGCAAGAACACCCAACGAAATTAACATCACAAAAATACAAGCTACATAAAAAGCAGACCATGGTTTGTTTTGCAACTGATGGTAAACATGTTCAACATGTTCAGTGTGTTCAATTTTTGCTTTTTCAACAGTGTGGTGTTTTGCAACTTCACTATGATTTGAATGTGTTTCTGCTGCTTCATGGTGACCATGAGATTCCGCTTTTAGCATTGCTTCGACAGCAGCGATATCTTTAGGAACTGATAAAAAACCATAACCAATTCCAAGTGCTCCAAGAAGCATTAGAATGATAGCAAGTATTTTTATTTTAGATGATAATGTGTACATATTTTTTATTCTACAATTATTATTTAGCTCTTAATTTCATTACATAATCAGCAACTAACCAACGTTCTTTTTGATTCAATTGATTGGCATAATTCCCCATGGTATTGATTCCGTATGTCAAAACATGGTAAGTACTTCCAACAGTAATTTCTCGATCTTTGTAAGCTGGAACTCCAAGAATTTTACCTTGTTCAACTAATTTACCTTTTCCGTTTCCTGCATTACCATGGCAAATTGCACAATAAATTTCGTACAATTCTTTAGTTTTTTCTGGGTCGGCATTAATGGCTAATGAATCAAGTGGAGATTTAGTATTTAATTTAGCTGCATCATATCCAGCAGTATTATTTTCATAATCATAAATTTCAAATCCTCTTTTAATCGAACCTTTTGCTGGGAGTTGATTTACAACTCCACCTTTAAAAGCTTTAGATTCTTGATACGTTTCATAACCAACAGCTTCGTACATGTTAGGCATGTATTGGTAGTTTGGTTTAGATTTGTCTCGACAAGAAATAACTGATAAAGTTACTGCTGTCAACATGGCTATTTTATATAAGCTTTTCATATTTATTAGTGCTTATCTATTAGTTTAACTTCTACTGCACCAGTACTTTCAAAAAATTTAATCATTTCTTTTTCGTCACCATTAATAGCAACTTCCATTAAAAAGTGATCATCAGTTGTTCTTACATCTGGATTTTCGGCTTGTTTAAATGGCCATAATCTACTTCTCATGTAGAAGGTAATAACCATTAAATGCGCCGCAAAAAATACAGTCATTTCAAACATAATCGGAACAAATGCTGGCATATTTTGAATATAACTCATGCTTGGTTTTCCGCCAATGTCTTGTGGCCAATCTACAATCATAATATAATTCATCATCCAAGTTGCGAAAGATAAACCACATAATCCGTAAATAAAAGCACAAATTGCCAATCTAGTTGGAGCGATTCCCATTGCTTTATCTAATCCGTGAACTGGAAAAGGAGTAAAGACTTCTTCAATATGATGATGCGCTGCTCGAGTCTGCTTTACAGCATCCATCAAGATATCATCATCATTATAAATAGCGTATATAACTTTATTACTCATGATGTTTATCTGTATTTGCTTCTCTGCGTTTTTTAAAATATTCTCCTGATGATTTCAATATTGTTTTAACCTCAGCTTGTGCGATAACTGGAAAAGCTCTAGCGTACAATAAAAATAATACAAAGAAAAATCCGATTGTTCCTATAAAAATTCCGATATCAACAAATGTTGGAGAGAACATTGTCCAAGAAGATGGCAAATAATCTCTGTGTAGTGAAGTTACGATAATTACAAAACGTTCGAACCACATTCCAATATTTACAACAATTGATATTACGAATGAAAACATAATACTTGTTCTTAATTTCTTAAACCACATGAACTGTGGAGAAAAAACATTACATGTCATCATTGACCAATATGCCCACCAGTATGGGCCTGTTGCTCTATTTAAAAAAGCATACTGTTCATATTCTACTCCAGAATACCATGCTACGAAAAGCTCAGTAATGTACGCAACACCAACTATTGAACCTGTAATCATGATTACAATATTCATTAATTCGATATGTTGAATAGTTATGTAAGCTTCCAACTTTGATACTTTTCTCATGATAATAAGTAAAGTATTTACCATCGCAAAACCTGAAAAAACAGCTCCTGCAACAAAGTATGGTGGGAAAATTGTTGTGTGCCAACCTGGAATTACAGATGTGGCAAAGTCAAAAGATACTATTGTATGAACAGATAATACAAGTGGAGTGGCTAATCCTGCAAGAACCAAGGATACTTCTTCAAAACGTTGCCAATCTTTAGCACGACCTGACCAACCAAAACTCAAAACTGAGTAAATATGTTTATTGAATGGCGTTACAGCTCGATCACGAATCATCGCAAAATCAGGCAATAAACCAGTCCACCAAAATACCAAAGAAACCGATAAATATGTTGAAATTGCAAATACATCCCAAAGTAACGGCGAATTGAAATTTACCCAAAGTGAACCAAATTGATTAGGAATAGGTAAAACCCAGTATGCCAACCACGGACGACCCATGTGGATAATAGGAAATAATCCAGCTTGAATAACTGAGAAAATAGTCATAGCTTCAGCAGAACGGTTAATTGCCATTCTCCATTTCTGACGAAAAAGCAATAATACTGCTGATATTAATGTTCCAGCATGACCAATACCAACCCACCAAACAAAGTTCGTGATATCCCAAGCCCAACCGACTGTTTTATTTAAACCCCAAGTTCCGATTCCTGTTGAAATAGTATAAATAATACAACCAACTCCCCAAAGGAATGCTGTTAATGCGATTGAAAATACAATCCACCAATGTTTGTTGGCTCTTCCTTCAACAGGATAAGCAACATCTACAGTTACATCATGATAAGATTTATCACCAATAACTAATGGCTTTCTAATGGGTGCTTCGTAGTGAGACGACATATTATGATTTTAGATTTATGATTATAGATTTTAGATTTGTGAGAATCTTCAATAAACTCTATGCACTCAATTTATTAATTCTATTATTTGAAATATATTACAAATTCTGAAAATACTTTGTTCAAAATACAACATCTATGTATTTCTAACTTTTACATGATAGATAACATTTGGTTTTGTACCAACACTCTCTAATAGATGATACATTCTATCATCTTTTGTCAATTTGGTAACTTGATTATCTTTTTCGTTGATATCTCCAAAAACCAATGCTCCCGTAGAGCAAGCATTTGAACATGCTGTGGCAAATTCATCAACTTTTACGGTTCTTCCTTCACGTTTTGCGGTTAAAATAGTTGACTGTGTCATTTGAATACACATTGAACATTTTTCCATTACACCACGAGAACGAACATTTACATCAGGATTCAATACCATTCTCCCCATATCATCATTCATATGATAATCAAACTCAGAATTTTTGTTGTATAGAAACCAGTTAAAACGACGAACTTTATACGGACAGTTATTTGCACAATATCGTGTACCAACACATCTGTTGTAAGCCATGTGATTTTGCCCTTGGCGTGAATGTGATGTTGCAGCAACAGGACAAACAGTTTCACAAGGCGCATGATTACAGTGCTGACACATAACAGGCTGAAAAACAACTTGTGGGTTAGTTCCTGGATTTTCCATTTCGCCAAAACCACCTAAAGAACCTTTTTCTCCAGTTAAGCCATCGAATTCATCTTTACGTTTATTATCTCCTTCAAAGGTTTCTTCTGATGAGTAATATCTGTCGATACGCAACCAGTGCATATCTCTACTTCTACGAACTTCCATTTTTCCTACTACTGGAACGTTGTTTTCGGCGTGGCAAGCAATTACACAAGCACCACAACCTGTGCAAGCATTCATATCGATTGATAAATTGAAATGATGACCAACTGAACGATCAAACGGCTCCCATAAATCGACAGATGTTGCCAAAACTTCTTTATGGTCTAATGACACCATAGGTTGCTCATTCCATTCAGATGCTGGTTTGGTAACGAATATTTGCAAAGTAGTTTCTTTGACGATATCATTTCTGCCCATCAATGTTTTTTGCGACTGTACACAAGCAAATTCATGATCATCTGCATCTGCTTTAGTCATTTTTACCGACTGAACATTGTTGAAATTTTTATATAAAGCATAGGCGTTTAAACCGACTTGCATTTCTTCTTTAAGCGCCGCTTTTTTACCATAACCCAATGCTAAACCTATAGTTCCAACAGCTTGACCTGGTTGAATAATTACTGGAACATTATCAAGTTTTACTCCATCAACAACTAAGTTAACTACACTACCGTTTAGTCCACCATTAGCAACAATTTCGTTTATTAAACCAAGTTTTTTAGCATCTGATTCGGCAACAGTTGCATAATTATCCCATGAAACTCTTGTTATCGGATCTGGTAACTCTTGCAGCCAAGGATTGTTGGCTTGTTGCCCATCTCCTAAACCTGTTTTGGTATAAAGATTTAATTCAAAATCAGCCAGTGGTTTTGATGATGCCAATTCATTTGCAGCACCGCTAACATCAACAGTTATTGCATTAGCAGTCGAAACTGTTCCAACAAAAACACCATCGTGAACAACTTTGTTCCAAGATGAACCTGCTGTGTAATTGGCAGAATTAGCTTTCAAATAATCGTAATATGAAGTAGTAATTCCATTCCAAGTCAATAAACAATCTTGCAATTGTTTGGTATTGAATAAAGGACGAATTGTTGGTTGTGTTAATGAATAAGTCCCTTCAGTAATTGCTAAATCGTTCCAAGATTCTAAATAATGAGGAACTGGAGCAGCAATTGTAGTTATTGATGCTGTTTCGTCTTCTTTTAAAGATAATGCTGCAGAAAGAGACACTTTTTTCAATCCGTCAACAAAATCTTTTGAATTTGGCAATGAATAAACCGGATTTACTCCGGATATAATTAATGTATGAACGCTACCTGCTTTCATATCAGCAATTAATTGATTCATTTTTGAATCAGAACCTTTACGAATTTGACGTGTACCGGTCAAATTAAAAGCTTCACTATCTAATTGTCCATTAATTGCAAGCACTAATAACTGAGCATTTTTATCTTGTATTCCTGAAACTAAAACACCTTTTGTACCAGCTAATTTTAATTGCTGAGCAACTTTATTAACTTCAGTTTTAATTTTTTCGTCTAAACTAACTGGCGTTGAACCACCAACAATAACATTATAAATTTGAACTAAAGCCTGTTTTTGAACGGCAGTTGACATTGGCACACGCTTGTCGGCAGAAGCTCCAGATAAAGTCATGTTTGCTTCCATTTGGATATGCTTTGACATGAACTTGTTTTTTGGAATTCTTCCTTGAGCATAACCCTTATCATAGCCCCCCCCCTGCCAATCACCTAAGAAATCTGCATCAACTGAAACGATTAAATTTGCTTTTGAGAAATCATAATCAACCAATGCCCTTTGTCCATATTTCATTTCGAAGGCATCAAGTGCTGCTGATGAAGACACTGCGTCATAAATAACATGCTTCGCTGTGGGGTTCATTGAAATAAATTCCGAAATTAATTTTTCTGTAGATGGACTTGCTAACGTGTTTGTAAGCAATACAACTTGCTTTCCCGCCGTTTTTGCAGCAGTTAAACTTGCTTTTACCTTATTATCAACTTCTGTCCAAGTTGCAGATTTCTGAGCAATTTTTGGATTTTTGATTCTCATACTGTCATAAAGAGACAATATTGAAGCATGAATTCTAGCATTAGCAGAAAATTTAGCACCCTCAGTGGTATTGTTATCAATTTTTACAGGACGACCTTCTCTATTTTTAACTAATAAATTAGCAAAATCATATCCATCAAAAACTGAAGTTGCATAATAGTCTGCAACGCCTGGAATAATTTCTTCAGGTTGGAAAACGTAAGGAATTGATCTGTTAATTGGACCTTCGCAAGCAGCCAAGGATGCAGCTGCAGTACTAAAACCGACGTACTTTAAGAAATCACGACGTGTTGTTGATGAGCTTGAAAGAGCATCCTTGTCTCCTAAAAATTCATCTGTAGGAATTGCTTCCACAAATTCGTTATTTCTAAGTGCCTCAACAATAGAACTATTTTCGTTTAGTTCTTCAACACTTTTCCAGTATTTTTTGTTTGATGACATATTATATATAAATATTAGCTTTGTAATTAATTTTTTTTAACAAATAAACATACCGTGTTAATTCAAATCAAATAATTAATGATTATAACACTAAAAACATTTTTAATAATGGCATTTACCACATTCCAAACCACCCATTTGTGCTGCAGTCAACTTCTCAACTCCATACTTTTTAGATAATTCGTCATGAATTTTGGTATAATATTCGTTACCATCCATTTTAACTTCGGTTTCACGGTGGCAATTGATACACCAACCCATCGTTAGTTTGGAATATTGTTTCATTATTTCATAAGTTTGAACTGGACCATGGCAAGTTTGACATTCAATTCCACCGACTGTAACGTGTTGTGCATGATTGAAATAAACATAATCTGGCAAATTGTGAATTCTAACCCATTTTACTGGCTCGGTTTTTCCGGTATACTTTTGTGTTGATTGATCCCATCCAACGGCTTTGTATAATTTTTTTATTTCGCCATCATAAAAGGCCTTTGAGTAATCTGCTGTTGCGGTAGTGTCTGAAACTTCGGCAATCTGCTTATGGCAGTTCATACAAACATTTAAGGAAGGAATTCCTGAATGCTTGCTCACTCTTGCTGATGAGTGGCAATATTTGCATTCAATTCCATTGCTTCCAGCGTGAATTCTATGCGAATAATGTATAGGCTGGATTGGTTCATAATCTTGCTCTATTCCAATTTGCATCAAATAAGCATATGCAAAATAGGCGCTTAATAATAACATCAATATTGAAGTTACCAATACTAAAAATTGATTTTTTGCAAATTTTATCCAAATTGGAGTTGTTGGAACCGCGACAACTTTGTCGACTTCTATTCCGTTTTGTTTAGCAATTTTAGTTAATACATTATTAACCATGAATAACATTACAATTAATATTGCCATTACAAGTGCCAAAGCACCCAATATAAGATTGTTATCAACGCTTGAACCACTAACTTCCTTTCCGCCTAGGGTTGGCACTGGCAGCGCTGCTACTGCAACCGGTTCCATCGTATACGCAATAATATTATCAATATCCCCTTTTGAAAGTTGAGGAAAATTATTCATTACTGAAGGTTTGTATTCATTCCAAACAGCGTTAGCTTGTGCATCACCAGATTTTATTAATGCTTGGCTATTGGCAATCCATTTATAAAGCCACTCAGCTTCATATTTTGCTCCTACATTTCTTAATGCTGGGCCAGTCATTTTGGCATCAAGTTTATGACATGCTGCACAATTGGCGTTGAAAATTTCTTTTCCTTTTGCCGGATCGCCTGCTGCTGGTGCTGCTACTGGAGCTGCTGCTGCAGTTACTGCTGCTGATTGTGCGGCTGTTTCTTGAGAGAAAGAAAACATCGATAAACTTAGTGAAATAACTAAGCTAAAAATGAAGTTCTTTTTAATCAAATTAGGGGTTCCCACCTTTTTCATATAGAGTAATTATTATCTTCTTGTGTACTTTATTGTGATTTTTTGATACTAATTTTATTGCTAAAATCATTATTTCTTTAAAAACTTGCACAAAAATACGACATAAGAATTACTCTAAAAAACCAAAATATAACTTAAATTCAATTTATATTAATTCTAAATAATAAACTTCTTAATGATTTATTCAATAAATTGTACATTTGCAAGAAAATCATTGTTTTATGAAAATTTCAACTTTAAAAAGAAGTATTTTGTATCTGCTTTTATCATTTAAACTAATACCTAATATTTATTCTCAGTCGGCTGTTAATGTTGTGCAAGATTCAAAATTTGAACAATTATTGAATGATAAAAGAAAAATAAACGCGACGACCACTTCAAATGATCGTTTTAGAATTCAGATTTTTAATGGAGAAACCGAAACTGCAAAAACTACCTTGGCAGATTTTAGAAAAAACAATAAGAACATCGACGGTACAATTGTTTTTTTTACTCCTATATATAAGGTTTGGGTAGGAAATTTCAAAACTAGAATTGAAGCTGAAAAAAACATGTTGGAATTAAAAAAAAAATATCCACTGGCTTTTTTGATCAGGCCTCAAAAAAATTAATTAAAAATACAAAAAACGTTAATTTTGTTAATGTTTTATTATAAACTGTCAATAAAATGATTTTCTTCGTTCCTTTGTTAAAAAATTATTTGTTTTGAAAATATTAATTTTAGTTACCATTTATTGCATAATTTATTTATTCTTCGAAATATATGCATATCAGGCCATAAAAACATTAGTATCCGACAGAAAATACTTAAATTATTATAAAATAATAAACTTATTTATATTTGTTATAATATTTTATTTTCTTGCCAAATTTGATCGTTCGTCGGGAATGACCAAAACAAACATGTACACCACGGGAGTATTTATTTTGGTCTTAATTCCAAAAATGGTTATTTCATTAATAATGTTTGGAGAAGATTTTGTTAGAATGTTTTTTGGTTTTTTTTGTTATTTTAATAATCAAAACAACAGCGCATCTTTTTTGCCGTCAAGACGAAAATTCATTTCACAAATTGCTCTTGGAGTAGCAGCAGTTCCCTTTTTATCTTTAATTTATGGAATGACTTATGGAAAATATAATTTTAAAGTAATTCGGCAACAATTATTTTTTGATGATTTACCAGCCGATTTTGATGGTTTTACGATAACTCAAATATCAGATATTCATAGTGGTAGTTTTGATAATCCTGAAAAAATTAACTATGCAATAGATTTAATAAACCAACAAAATTCTGATCTATTTCTTTTTACTGGTGATATTGTCAATACCCACGCCAAAGAAATGTTTCCTTGGATTGACACATTTAATAAAATAAAGCAACATCCATTTGGAAAATTTTCAGTTTTAGGAAATCATGATTATGGCGAATATGTTGATTGGAATAACCCATTAGATAAACATAAAAACTTTGAAGATGTTAAAAATTTACATCAGCAAATAGGTTTTGATTTGTTATTAAATGCTAATAAAATTATAAAAAAAGGCGATAGTCAGTTGGTAATTGTTGGAGTTGAAAATTGGGGACACAATTTCAAACAAGCAGGAGATTTGAATAAAGCATCTGAAAACTTGACTCAAAACGATTTTAAAATACTAATGAGTCATGACCCTAGTCACTGGGAATATGAAGTTAAAGACCACCCAAAACACTTTCAATTGACACTATCGGGTCACACACACGGCATGCAATTTGGAATTGAAATTCCGGGTGTTTTCAAATGGAGTCCTGTTCAATATGTTTATAAACAGTGGGCTGGCTTATATGAAAATTTGGGTAGAAATATTTATGTAAATCGTGGTTTCGGCTTTCATGCATATCCAGGAAGGGTCGGGATTATGCCTGAAATAACCGTAATTGAACTAAAAAAAGGCAAAAATGTGGTATAATTTCTTAAATGTATTATATTTGTAGTATTATTGCATATTTAAAGCAAAATTATTAAAGTAAACTTTTTGGTTTTATGTCAAAATTTGGAGAACTTATTAGTGCACAAACTCCTGTTCTAATCGATTTTTATACTGATTGGAATGAATCATCAATATCAATGCATCCTGTTATTCGTGATGTGGCAGCTGCGCTTGGAGACAAAGCAAAAGTTATAAAAATTGATGTTGATAAAAATCAAGAACTTGCTGATGCTCTTAGAATAAAAGGTTTGCCAACACTTATGATTTATAAAGACGGGCAAATAATGTGGCGACAGTCAGGCGAACTTGATGCAAATACTATCATTAGTTTGGTACAAGAACAGTTGTAGTTTTTGTTGTATACTTCACTTTATAATTTCGCATGTAAATTGATTTTCTTGAAGAACTTGTAATGTTCTTGGTAAAACATATTGCAAGTTTTTGAAAGCTTTTACACTATCGTGAAATACCACAATACTGCCTTCTTCGATATTATCAAGAACATTTTCTAGACACTTTTCTGGACTAATTGTTGTATCAAAATCGGAACTTAGCACGTCCCACATAATAATTTTATATCCTAGTTTTCTTAATTTTACAGATTGAGCTGGTTTTATTTTACCGTAAGGAGGGCGAAACAGTTTAAATATTCGATTAAATTTCTCTGATTTTAAAACATTTTTGATATAAAAACTATCATTTGTCTTCCATCCGTTTAAATGATTATAAGTATGATTTCCAACAGCATGCCCATGTGCTAGAATATTATCATAAATCGATGTGTACTTCTCTACGTTGTTTCCGATACAAAAAAAAGTAGCTTTGAAATTGTATTTTTTTAATTCTGATAAAACCCAATTCGTTATTTCTGGCGTTGGTCCGTCATCAAAAGTTAGATAAATTTTTTTATCGTTATTAGGAATGTTCCAAACATAATTTGAAAATATTTTTTTAACTATAAAATGAGTTTTTATCCAGTAGGGTTTCATTTATTTTAAATTATTTAAAAAAGCAGTCAAGCTTATCGCTTTAACTGCTTCTATAAACTATGTTAACTATCGTTTAAAATCTATTTTGTAAAAATCTACAGATCATTCTCAATACCAAATCGCTCAAATATTTTATTGTAAGTTACAAATGCTGGCATATTTTTATTAAAAAAATCCATGTCATTTCGATTTTTAGATATTTCAAGCAAACCTTTGTAATAAATCAATGATCGTTGAATTTCTATTGCAACTCCTGCTTGATCTCTAGATTTCATATTACCAAAAAATTTGAGTTGTTCTTTATACTTTGTTACTAGTTTGGTCAATAATTCTCTAGCTTTTTGTTTTTCGCCCAATTTATAATATCCGTCAGCAAATGGCTCAAGGGCTGTATAATAGCCAAATTTCTCTAATGGCATTTTAGTCATTGCTAATTCAATTACTTTTTTAGCTTTTTCATTTTGACCTTCAAGAATAAGCTGCTCCATCAATCTGCCGATGTTGGTTCTATACGAAATACATTCTCTTCGGGTTTCTACATCATGGTAAATATCTCCGTCAGAATTGCCCCAATCCCAGTCCATAATTTTTTTATACATTACTTCAGAATCTATTCTACCCATGTCAACGAGGCTAGCGTTTTCAGGAATTGGGGTTTTTATTGGAACCAACTTATAAACCAGTCCTTCGAGTTGAAGGTATTCTTTCATCCAGATATAATCATCATCGCCAAATGCTCCAGGAGAAAAATAAATCGGTCTTTTCCAGTTGTTGTTTACAAAAATATCTAACATCATCAATCTATTTTTGTAAATTCCCTGATCTTTAAAGTCAATGTCTATATAGGGAACAATAGAATCAAAATCTTTAGGGTTGACCACTTTATTTTTTATAATTGTTGCTTTATCAACTGGAATTCTAATTTTGTCCGTTGGATAAAAATGATATTTTATACCGTTATCCATTTGCACCATTGCTTTTGGATCATCAAGTTTTATGAATTTGATAAAATCTTTAATATCTAACCTTTCGTCAGTTAGTCTTTTTTCAATAACAAAATCAAGTTTGTCTCCAACATATTGTTCGTGTGTGAACGAAATAGGCAATCCATCAGATTCATAAGTTTTCATTTTCATTTGATCTATATACCAATCGGTCATAAAAAGACTTGTGCAATTGATTTTAACATCCGTTCTGAAACCTTCGATTTCTTGAGCATACCAAAGTGGAAAAGTATCATTGTCACCAATAGTGTACAATATAGCATTTTGATCACAAGAACTTAAATAAGCTTTTGCGAGTGATAATGCCGTTTTTTTACCAGATCGGTCATGGTCGTCCCAGTTTTGAGAAGCCATAAGTACCGGCGCAGCAATCAAACAAGCAGCAATTGCTATTGGAGCAGCAATTTTTGGTTTCAAATAATCTTTTATAAATTCATAAATTGCATAACAGCCAAAACCAACCCAAATTGCAAATACATAAAATGAACCAACGAGTGCATAATCTCGTTCACGAGGTTCAAATGGTCGTTCATTTAGATAAATTTTAAGTGCTAGTCCAGTCATTAAAAATAAAATCATTAGCACATAAAAACTTTTCAAATCTTTTTTAGAATGATAAAAAATACCAATTATAGCTAATATAAAAGGCAAGAAATAATAAGTGTTTCGACCTTTATTGTTCAAGGCATCACTTGTTAAATCAGACTGTGAACCCAAATGCAGTTCATCTATAAATTTAATGCCGCTAAGCCAATTGCCATCAAGGACGTCCGCCCTACCCTGTTCATCGTTTTGGCGGCCCACAAAATTCCACAGTAAATATCTTGCATACATATAACCAAATTGAAAATTAACCATAAAACCAATGTTATCGGCTGTTGATGGCTTTTCTACAATCAAATAGTCTTTATAACTTTTTAAAAATTTAATAAAATCCTCGTTGTCAACTTTTCCTTGCACGCGCGCAGATCTGAACTCGGCAACAGTTTTTACAATTTCGCTTTTGAGTTGTTCCAAAGCTTGATCGTGCTGCTCTTCGGTTAATTTTTCAAGATCAATTCCATAACCCGCCAAATCACTTTCATAGTCATAATTGGGGTTGATAGTAAACTGCAGTTCATCACAATAAGCCATGTAATTTTCGGCATTATCGGTGCTCCACATTCTTGGAAGTATTGTTTTTTGAGAATCATTAGAGTTCTGCTTAGCGTTTATATAATTATTAACAACGACATATTTGCCAGAATTATAATCGCGCTCATAGTTGATTTTATCGTTAAGAAACGGCGTGTCTTCATCAAGACCAGCAAACAAGTCGGTAAATTGTGAACCGTAAAAAAGTGGGTTTTCACCATATTGTTCTCTGTTATAATAAGATAAAACTTCAGCAGCATCTGAAGGCTTATTTTCGTTTACAGGCGTATTTGCATTGGCACGAATAGGCAACATTATCCATGTCGAAAATCCAATTAAAATAAATAGAACACACAAAATAAGCGTATTGAAATTTACGAATCCTTTGTTTTTGGTATATTGTAAAGCAAAATAAAAACTAGCTACTAAAAAAATCGTAAATAAAATTGTACCAGAATTGAACGGCAAACCAATGCTATTGACCATAAAAATTTCGCTCTTCGCAAATAATGACATGGTTAATGGCAACAACAACTTAAAAATAAATAGCAAAACCGCAATTACCGAAAAATTGGCAATAATAAAATTTTTGATATTGATGGTTTCATGATTCTTGAAATAGTACATCAACCCAATTGAGGGAATGGTCAATAAAGCCATGAAGTGGACTCCAAAAGACAATCCAATAACTAACGAAATTAGTAATAACCAACGGTTTCCTCGAGGCGAATTCATATCTTGTTCCCATCGCAAACCCAACCAAAAAAGTAGTGAAATCAATAATGTAGCCATGGCATAAACCTCGGCTTCGACGGCATTGAACCAAAAACTATCTGAAAAAGTTAGCGTCAAGGCACCAACTGTTGCGCTACCCAAAATGGCAATGTATCCAGATTTGTCGATCACCGAAAAAGAAGAAATAATATTTTTGAGAATAATTGTAGATGACCAAAAAGCAAATAAAACCGTAAAAGCACTTGATATAACTGACATCATATTGACCATCAATGCTATATCACTTTTTTGAAAAGCAAACATTGCGAAAAACGCACCCAACATTTGATACAACGGTGCTCCTGGTGGATGTCCAACTTGTAACTTGGCCGATGTTGCAATATACTCACCACAATCCCAGAAACTTACGGTTGGTTCAACAGTTATTGAAAAAACCAAAAGTGAAATTGCAAAAACTAACCAACCAGTAACGGTGTTCCATTTTTTGAAGTCAAATGTTGCTGTCATCGATAAAAATTATAATTTTATTAATCCACAAAGAAACTATTTTTTTGTTTAATGTGGTTTACATTAACATATTTTTCTTAACCAAAATTTTAATTTTAAATATCTTTAAATGAATTTTTAATACTAATAAATTATTTTTCGTTTTTTTTCAATAAAACATTTGCAGAAAATAAAATTTATACTAAATTTGCACTCGCTTAAACAACCATATTGGTCTATGGTGTAATGGTAACACAACTGTTTTTGGTGCAGTCTTTCTAGGTTCGAGTCCTAGTAGACCAACTTTATAAAATCCTAACTACTTATTTATAAAGTATTTAGGGTTTTTTTATTAGATATATTCATCGAGAATGTTTCATAATTTTAAAATTAAAATTATTAAAACTTTAGATATCCCGAAAATAATTAATATTTTTGTTTATCCTTTTTGAAGATTTACTAAAAACATACTTATGAAAAAATCATTATTCTTATTTTTGATAATAAACACAATAAATTCATACAGCCAAAACAATGTTTGGAAAAAAATAGATACAAAATCAACTGACTCATTGACTAAAATGGATCGCGCTAGCGTGCCTAGTGACTTTATATTATTTGCATTAGATATACAAAATCTTAAAAATCAGTTGCAACTGGCTCCGTTGGATTTATCAAATATTGATTCAAATGTTATTTTATCATTTCCAAATGCTGACGGCAGTTTAAATGCTTATAAAATATTCAAAGCACCAGTATTGGAAAATGAATTATCTAAAAAATTTCCAAATATAAATTCTTATTCAGGTAAAGGAATTGATGACCCAACTGCAACAATTAGATTTAGTTTGACCATGTTTGGCTTTCATGCAATGATACTTTCAGGGCAACGCGAAACAACTTACATAGACACTTTTACAAAAGATTTAAATAATTATATAGTTTATTACAAATCAAGCGTTTCAAGAACGAGAGATTTTGAATGCAAATCTCAAAATCTAAATACCAACGCGCTGGATAATACAACAAACTTCGTAAATAATCAAAAGATTGGTGACGGAAAATTCAGACAATTCAGGTTGGCAATGGCCTGCACGATTGAATATGCATCATTTCATGTTAATCAAGCTGGATTAGGATCTGGAACATTGGTACAAAAAAAAGCAGCTGTTTTAGCAGCAATGGGTGTAACAATGACAAGAGTAAACGGTATTTTTGAACGCGATATGGCCATGAGATTGACGCTAATTGGTACAAACGATTTGATAATATTTATTACATCAGACAATTTTTCAAATGATGATGCTGACTTACTTATTGACGAAAGCCAAGCCCAAATAACGAGCATTATTGGCAGTAACAATTTTGATATTGGCCACACAGTGAGCACCGGTGGCGGTGGGCTTGCAAGCACTAGCCCTTGTGATAACGGAAGTAAAGCAAGCGGCATAACAGGACAAAGTGCGCCAGTAGGAGACCCTTTTGATATTGATTTTGTCATTCATGAAATGGGACATCAATTTGGTGCCAACCACACTTTTAGAAATTCGTGTGGTGGAAATGTTAATGGGCCAACTGCAGTTGAGCCCGGAAGCGGCTCTACAATAATGGCCTATGCAGGTATATGCGCCCCGAATGTTCAAAATAATTCTGATTCATATTTTCATACAATAAGCCTAAATGAAATGATTAATTTGGTTACAGGTTTATCATGCCCAGTTATCATTACTAACAACAATGTAGCGCCAATAGTCAATGCGGGACTAGATTATACGATTCCGAAAAGCACCCCGTTTTTATTGAAAGGAACGGCAACTGATGCAAATAATAGTGGACTTACTTATTGCTGGGAACAAACCAATAACAACACTTCAACACAGCCACCGTTAGCCACTGCAACAGTTGGTGTTTCTTCTCGAAGTTTTTCGCCAACAGTTCTTCCAAACCGATATATGCCCAAACTTGCTACGGTTGTTGCAGGAAGCCTTTCATCAACTTGGGAAGTTACACCAAGTGTCGCTAGAACAATGAATTATACTTTGACAGCCCGAGATAATAACACTAACTTAGGAGGACAAACAGGAGAAGACACCATGGTCGTAACAGTAGACGGTGTTTCTGGCCCTTTTGCGGTAACTTCTCAAAATACAACAGGTATAAATTGGTTGGGCAACTCATCACAAACTGTTACTTGGAATGTCGCAGGAACAACTGCTAACGGTGTTAATACAGCACAAGTAACCATCATTTTGTCTACAGATAATGGTGTTACATTTGCAACTTCACTTCTAGCGAATACTGCTAATGATGGTTCTGAAGTTATCACAGTGCCAAACAATGTTACTTCGTCCAATTGCAGAATAATGGTGCAATCAGTGGGAAATATTTTTTATGCTGTTAATACCACACGGTTTGCGATAGCACCTAATTTAGGAACAGCACGTTTTGGTTTGAACAACTTTAACTTGTACCCAAACCCAAACAATGGAACTTTTAAAATTTCGTTTGATGCTGATGCTGATAATGATATTCAGATAACAATAAATGACATCCGTGGTAGGAAGATTTATACAAAAAACTATACTAAAACAAGCACTTTCGAGCAACACGTTGGAATGGATAATTTGGAAGCTGGCGTTTATTTGGTCAATATTCGAAACGGAGCAAACAAAGTTGTAAAAAAAATAGTTGTAGAATAATTAAGTATTACTGCGGATATTAAACCCCGTTTTGAGCAATTTATTTGTTTAGTGCAACACTTGTTTTCGCTTAATATTAACGGTTTTTAGAATTGAACAACTCAAATAACTTTTATAATGTTACGCGTTAGTATTTTGCATAAAAAATCAATAAATATAGCAAATAATATCAATTAATATTATAACTTTCAATATAATAAGTTTTTATAAAAAATAGCAAAAAACAAACTACAATCAATCGTTTAATTGAAAATAATAAATTTGTTTTCGAGTTAGTCCAACATCACTATAAAACCAAAACTGCAAGCAAAACCATAATGAAAATGTTTTAACTAAAGATGAATTTTTATTGATTACGAATGTACTCCTAGCAAAGTCGTTAAAAGAAAATTTTTAAAATTTTTTGTAATTAAAATCAGCTAAAACATTATTAAACTTTTGATTTTGAAAAATTATTGTAATGAAACATAAACATCTATTTATTATTTTTGTAAAAATATAAAAAAACCACTTCAAAAATGTTCAAAAAAATCATCCTTTCTGCAGTAATTTTATCAATATCAACTTCATGTGTTTCTAAAAAAATTTTCAATGATTTAGAATCAAAATTTTCTGATTTGAAAAAAGAAAATCATCAATTGGTCGATAGAAACGATAGCATTACTAAAGCCAAAAACGCATTAGATTTAGAAAAAAACAATTTACGAACAGATTATGACAAAATAAAAGGTGAACGAGACAAAATTCTTGCTGATTATACATCAAGTGCAAAAAATCTAAAAACATTGCAAGATTCATATAAAGCGCTTGAGAAAAATAGCGATGAATCATTGCAAGCAAACTTGACGAAAAATCGCGAACTGTTAGCTCAACTTGAAGCTAAGGAAAAAGCATTAGCAGCCGAACAAGATCGTTTCAATAAAACGAAAGCAGATTTGGCAGATAATTCAAAACGATTGGCAGAACTAGAATCAATCATAGCAGCTAAGGAAGCGAGCATGAAAAAATTGAGAGAAACATTGTCGAAATCTCTTAAAGCATTTGAAGGAAAAGGTTTGACAGTTCAACAAAAAGAAGGAAAAGTTTATGTGTCTATGGAAAACAAATTGCTCTTTGAATCAGGTAAATATGACGTTAATTCTGAAGGTAAAAAAGCAGTTCTTGCTGTGAGCAAAGTTTTGGGAGACAACCCAGAAATAGCAGTATTGATTGAAGGTCATACCGATAATGACAAGTTTGCTGGTTCGGTCGGTTTAATAGAAAACAACTGGGATTTATCAACTAAAAGAGCCACTGCAATTGTAAATATATTAAATGAAAACACAAGAATCAACAAACAAAATCTTACGGCGGCAGGCCGTGGAGAATTTGCTCCATTAGTCTCGAACGATACTCCAGAAGGGAAATCTAAAAATCGAAGAATTGAAATTATTTTAACTCCAAAATTAGACGAAATTTCAAAATTGTTAAATGAAACAAATTAAACGTCATATAAAAAAAATTAAAATGGTTTTACAATAGTTTTGTAAAACCATTTTTTATATTAAAATATTCCTGAATTTTATTTAATCATAAGATTAATCAAATTTCGGTTTTAGATTTTATAATTTTTTAGAAGTTAATTTTTTAATTCTCAAAATTCAATTCACTGAAAAATCTTTAAACTTTTATTTAAAAAGTTGGTCTTTACTTTAGCTAATTTTGTAAGTGTAGTAGATTTTAAGAATGTTACGTCAAAAAAAAGTTCAACCCTATAATAGTTTAATTGATAATATATTAATTTAGTGTAAGGTTTATTTATTAATTTTATTTATTAATACTTAAATCTAAAAAATATTTCTTGCAACCCTATAAGTATTGGCGTGGGCCTCGATTATTGTTTTAATATTTGGCGAATATCCACCGCCCATGCTAACTTGAACAGGAATTTCGAGTTTTTTGAAGGTTGATAAAACAATTTCATCTCGTTTTTTGCATCCTTCAATTGTACAAGACAATTTGCCTAGATTATCGGTTTCGAGAATATCGACTCCTGATAAATAAAAAACAAAATCGGGTTTGTGGTTTTCAATTAGCCTTGGTAATGTTTGGTTCAATAATGATAAAAAAATGGCATCATTTGAACCATTTTCTAAAGCAATATCTAAATCAGAAGTTTCTTTTTTAAACGGATAATTGGTTTTTCCATGCATTGAAAATGTAAAAACGTGGTTGTTTTTCGCAAAAATTTCAGCCGTTCCGTTACCTTGATGCACATCTAGATCAACAATTAATATTCGTTTTGCAAAATTATTATCCAATAAATATTGAGCCCCAATTGCTTGGTCATTTAACGTACAAAAAGCTTCTCCACGGTTAGTAAATGCGTGGTGCGTTCCGCCTGCAATGTTGAAAGAGATACCGTTTTGCAAAGCCATTTCGCAACCTGAAATTGTGCCTTGTGCGATCCGCAATTCTCTTTCTATTAATTCGTTAGAAAGCGGAAATCCAATTTTTCGAGCTGCTTTTGCCTCTAATGTTAAATTTAATAAATCTTGCACATATTGCTTTTCGTGAACTGCCAAAACATATTTCAAATCACAAATTTCGGGTTCAAAAAAATCTGCTTTTTCGGCTGTGCCTTCATGCAACAATTGTTTGGGTATGCAACGACCTATTCTTTGGACAAATATCTTATAAATTAAGATAGGATTTAAATTATTTTTTTAGGTTTCTTGGCTAAAATCGGAGATAACTTTTTGGCTTTTT
>JAYVIW010000071.1:0-2036 GCA_043769905.1 Bacteroidota bacterium | reverse complement strand
CCAAAGATTAAAACGAGAATTCTGGATTTCATTTGCCGAGAAATATCCAAGAAAATGGATTTTATACGATACAAAAATTAAAGATTTTTCCTTTAAATTTTTTGTAGATAATAAGAAAGCACAAGTTCTTATTGATATAGAAATGCGTGATGCCGATAAGAGAAAATCTTATTTCGAAAAATTAGAATCATTAAAAACTATTCTTGAAGAAGAATACATCAAAGATTTGGTTTTCGAAAACAAATATACGCTCGAAAGCGAAAAAACCATCAGCCGTATTTGGGTCGAAAAACTCGAAGTTAGCGTAAGTAATAGACAATATTGGGACGAAATATTCGATTTTTTTAACGAAAAAATGAACAAGTTAGAGCAGTTTTATCTTGAATACGAAGGTTTTATTAAGGATGTTTGAAACAAAAAAATCAGCACCTAAATGCTGATTTTCTTATAAACTAACCAAACCAAACAAAATTCTATGAATTCTTATACAAAGAACGGAATTCTTTTTATAATTTAACGTTAAAACAATGTTATTTTATCATTAAGGCGTTAAAAAACAGAATTTTACCTAATAGGAATTATTTTTTATCTTGCATTGCAAAAACATTCTTTAATAAATTAGAAGTTCTAGCATTTATATTGGTTCTAATCTCTTTTTCTTCGACAGCAATCATTTTGAAAACACCATTCATCGCTTGGTTTGTAACATAATCGGTCAAATCAGGATTTACTTTTTTAACCAACGGAATACTATTATATTTCGTAATTATGTTTGCCCAAATTTTGTCAGCACCTACTTTTGCAAAAGAACTCTTAATTACAGGATTAAACTTTCCGTATAATGCAGTCGATGTCGAACCTTGTAAATAAGTTGTTGCAGCACTTTCGTTTCCCATCAAAATATTTTTTGCATCGGTAAAACTCATTCCAGTTACAGCATCAACAAAAATTGGAGTCGCTTCTTTTACGGCATCTTCGGCAGTACGATTTATAGCTTTTAATCCTTCGTCAGCTAAGCTACTTAAACCAATTTTACGTAATCCTGAATCTACTTTTTTCAATTCTTCAGGCAACAAAATTTTTACCGCTTCGTTTTTAAAAAAACCATCGGTAGCAGTCAATTTTGTTACTTGTTTTGATATTCCGTTGTTTAGTGCTTCTTTCAAACCACTAGCAATGTCTACATTTCCTTGCTCTAAAATTCCAGGCAGTTGATTAGCAACTTGTTGTAATTCAGCACAGCCAAAAAATGGTAATAAGGCTATTAATAAAACTGTTTTTTTCATAATTAGATGATTTTATTTTTTGTCTTGCATAGCAAAAACTTGCTGTAGTAAATTAGAAGTTCTTGAGTTTAGGTTGGTTCTTATGTTTTTTTCTTCCACAGTAATCATCTTAAAAACTCCTTCTAAAGCTTTGTTTGTAACATAATCAGTAATGTCTGGATTTACTTTATTAACTAAAGGGATGGCATTGTATTTTGTAATTATATTAGACCAAATCACATCGGCACCTACTTTTCCAATAGATTGCTTTACAACAGGACTAAATTTTGTATATAAATCTTTAGTAGTAGCGTTTTGCAGATAAGCAGTTGCGGCATTTTCCTTACCCATCAAAATATTTTTAGCATCACTAAAATTTATATTTTTTATTGCCGAAACAAAAATAGGAGTAGATTCTTTTACAGCATCTTCTGCTGCACGATTCAAAGCTCTAATTCCATCATCAGCCAAACTGCTCATGCCTAATTTTCTTAAAGTTTTATCTACTTTTTGCAATTCAGCTGGCATCATTATTTTTACCGCTTCATTTTTGTAAAAACCATCTAGAGCAGTTAGTTTAGAGACCTGATCTGTAACGCCTTTATTCAGCGCTTCCTTCAAACCAGCAGCAATATCTATCCCAGAATTGGTTTTAGTAATAGTAGATATTTTACTTTGTCCTTTTTTTATCAAGTCTTTGAGTTGCGCATTACCAATCATCGGAATGAAAATAGCCAATAAAAATATTTTTTTCATAAGTAAATGTATTTT
>JAYVIW010000070.1:0-11386 GCA_043769905.1 Bacteroidota bacterium | reverse complement strand
TTCAATCCTTGAAATTTGGTTCTTTTAAAAGCCGATTTATCGAAAACAATTTTGAAAGTTTCTTCAGTAATTTCAAGCCAATCATTTTTTGTAAATTCTTGCACCTTCAAGTTTGGTTCGAAAAGAGGCTCAAATGAGGTTTTGAAATTTTTTAGCCAAATCAAAATCTTTCTCGGTTACACCAGCAGCATCGCGTGTCGAAAGACGAATCTGAACCTTATTATAAACATTAAAAATTTCGGGGTGATGGTTTACTTTTTCAGCCAAAAATCCTACTTGAATAATAAATGTCATCGATTGAGAAAAATTCTTAAAAAGAAAATTTCTTTCGATAGCATTGTTTTTATAAATCCAATTATCAAGATTTTCTAGCAATAGTTTTGCTTCTGTTTCCGAATATGTTTTCATTTTGTTAAGATTTTTAATTATGACCTAAATTTAGTTATTTTTGACGAAATTATAACAACTTTTGGATATTTCTTTTACTTATAAAATTTACAAAAAAACTTGCGAGCTTCCAGAAAGGTGGAATAATTTTGCTATTGAAAATATTTTTCTATCAACCAACTACCTACAAGTGCTAGAAAAATCGGCTCCAATAAATATGCAATGTCATTACGTTGGATTATTCCAAAACCAAAAATTATTTGGAATAGCATTAACGCAAATGATAAATTTAACAACTGTTCAGTCTTTTGGAGTAAATAAAAATTGTGTACGTTCCAAAATTCGAGATTTTGTTTTTAAGAAATTTGCATCAAATGTTTTGTTGATTGGCAACAACATGCTTACAGGTCAAAATGCATTTAGTTATGACCAATCGATTTCATTTTCTGATTTTATTGCTATCCTTAATGATGCCGTTACAGAAATTGAAACAATTTTTAAAAACCAAGGCAAAAGCATTCATATTCTGAATTATAAGGATTTTTATTTGCAAGAGTCCAACCGTTTTAAAATTGATGCTTTTAAAGATTTTTATAAATTCGAAATCCAACCTAACATGGTTTTCAATATCCCAACAAAATGTCATTCGATTGATGATTATGTTGGTGCATTGTCCAAAAAATATCGAGATCAATTCAAAAGATCGCACAAGAAATCTGAAGGAATCGTTAAAACTAAATTACCTCTAGAAGAAATTATTATTCATAATTCCCGAATCAACGAATTGTATATGAACGTGACTAAAAATGCCCCTTTCAATACTTTTTACTTATCCGAAAATCATTTTATTGAACTCAAAAAACAACTCAATCATGATTTTTTATTTTATGGATATTTTATTAATAACGAATTAATAGGTTTCAATACGTTAATAAAAAATGGCGACACAATCGACACTTATTTTCTAGGATATGACGACAACATTCAGCGTGAAACAATGCTATATTTGAACATGTTGTATGATATGATTAATTATTCTATTAACAAAAAATTCAAGAAAATCATTTTTGCACGAACCGCCCTTGAAATCAAAAGTTCGGTTGGTGCAAAACCCATTAGAATGTTTGGTTTTATAAAACACAACAACAAAATCATCAATAAATTCATGCCTAAATTGTTCAAATATTTTGAACCTGAAGTGATTTGGCAAGAGCGAAACCCCTTTAAAAATCAATTTGACACATAAATTTTAAAATTTTAAGTGTCCTTCAAAATGCACCACTACACACACTTTGACCAATATCGGTTGCCAAATAACTATTTTCTAGCTTTGATTCATTGCCGATTATTGTTAAAAAAAATCGTTTTGGCAATAAATCCAATTATTAGGTTATTTCATGCGTTTTTTGTTTAGTTATGATTTGGTGCCTTCAACACTGGGTTTTGCAAGTTGGTATGATTCTCAGCTTTATTGAAATTTTATGTTTTTAAAGTCTTTTTAGCTTTTATTTCAGTAGACATGTTTTGTGTTTTTAAGTAAAAGTTAGATAAACCTATCGTTGAAATTAAATATAAAGCAAGACTTACATTTAATTTCATGCATTAATTAATACTACATTTAGAATTTAATTATAATTGGTGAAAAACTAATATATAGATAATATTATTTAATAGACAATACCGCCTAAAAAACTTTGACTAATAGCAATCTCTTTTGTGCTTTTATTGATTTACCTAAACCAATGTCAAACATTAGCACTTCAAATAAATAGTAATGAGAACGTTTTTTTGAGCAAAATTTAATATTTCTGCACGTGTGTTTTTATTTAGAGTTTAGACTTTAGTCTTGCTTTAGGATTGCTGTTAGATGCCAAATTTTTAATTATTTAGCGTTAATTTGTTTTATTGAAAATGTACAAAGCATACAATCCTAAAACCAACTCACCCACTGTTCCGACAACAAAAATAACAGATGGAATTCCATCTGTAATCAAACTAATTATTCGACCTAAACCTAAGCCAATCATGAAAATCATGTTTGAAATTGTCGCGGTTTTCCAATAATATTTATTAAAAATTCCAATAATCCAGAGGATTCCAAAACCTAAATACAAACCCATTATGGCTTTTAAAATAGTAGCATGATCGATTGTGTTTACTGGGGCGTTAAACAATAAATTAGATTGAAAACCGTAAATTATTGCGCAAGGAAACACGATTGTTGATGAAATTGCTAAATCTAAATTATGAATTTTTAATATCTTAAACATCTTTTTCTGGAATTGCTATTTTCATTTGCAACGGCAAAATTTTTATATCTAAATTGGTCACTTCGCCTAAGTATTCGCCATCAATTTGAAAGCTGGTTGGGATACTGGTTGTGATTGATGCCGATTTGGTTGAAATGATTTGAACATCTTCACTGTTTATAGGAATATGTCCGTTTAAAATTTTAGTAAAAACTATTAAATCAAGATTTTTGAGAATCACAATTTCGAATTTACCGCCGTTCATTTTTCCATCAGGATTGATGGTTACACCAGTGCCGTATTTTTGCGAATTGGCAATGACAATCATGGTTGCTTCACAGCAAGTTGTTTTGCCATTAGCATTGATAGTTGCAGCAAAAGGGTCGCCAAGTTCTGACAAAGTTGTAATTATTTGCAAGGCATAGCCCAACTTGCCGCGCACGTCACTATTTTGATAATTCTTAACTAATGAAACATTTAAACCCAAATCACTTAAGTGAATGCTTTATTTTCCATTAATTGCAATCATATCTATTTCAATGAAATGACTGTTAAAAGCAATAGTAAGATTATCTTCTATAGATTCTGGCAAACCTAAATCTACTGCCAATCCGTTGGCCGAACCCGCAGGAATTATGCCGAAAATTACATCTTCATTTTCCAATGCTTCAGCCACAAACTTGATGGTTCCGTCACCACCTATTATTAAAATTCGAATTGGTTTGCTTGATTTCACACACGCAAAGTCCGATGCGAAAATTATATATTTTGTTGTTTAAAAATTTATTTGATCGCAAAGTTTTTGAAGATATTGTAGCGCATCATTTAGCTTTAAGTACAGCTGGAAAAAACAATAAATCTGAAGAAAATCCTTTTTTTTATGTGTCGAGTAGTGAATGGAATTTGTATAGATTTATAACACAATTTACAGAAATTCACGATCTGCCTAGAGCAGTTTTGTTGCTAAAAGACATTAAAAATAGCCTCATTGATTTGTTTTTTTCGGGTCGTGGCAACCATAATCATAAGGTTGAAAAAATAAAACATATTTTAGAGTTTTATCCTAATTTAGAGTTCACGCTTTTGGGTGATGATTCGCAACACGATCCTTATTTGTATGAAAATATTTGTAAAATATTTCCGTTGACTATAAAAGCAGTTTATATTCGTCAAACTGGAAAAAACAAAGAAACATAAAGCCGAAATTGCATTAAAAAATCTAGAAAGTCTAAAGGTTGAAGTTTGTTGTTTCAAAAATAGTTCTGAGGCTATTGCCCATTTTAAACGAAGTGGTTTGATTGTAAAGTAGTTTTTTTTCGCCCTGATTGTAGTGAAAAGCCCGGAACAAAAAAAGAGAAATTTTCTTGATTTAAAAAAGCGACCAGCGGAAGCTCTTTTTAAATCAATAGAAAATTGTCTTTTTTTGTGAGGACTTGCAGCGAAAAGCAGGATTAGCGGCTAAGAAAACTATAAGCCATCAAGCTCACCTTGCACATTTTCCCATTCTTCGAGCAATTTGTCTAAATCGGCTTTTTTCTTGTTATATGCTGTAAAGAACTTGGCGTCTTCGATGTGTTTGTCATAATTCGAGGCCAGTGCTTTGTCGTCTTGCTGAATATCTCGCTCTAAATCTTTAATGCTAGATTCGACTTTTGACAAACGGTTTTGCAATGATTTTGATTTTTTTTGGTCGTCGTATGAAAGTGATTTTTTCTCGATTATATTTGATGAAACAGCTTTTTTTTCAATATCGTTTTTTTCAACTTCTCGCATATTTTCTAAGTTGCGTTGTTCTAAGAAATAGTTAATATCACCCAAATATTCTTTGATTTTTTGGTCTTTAAATTCGTAAACTAAGTTTGACATTCCTTGCAAGAAATCTCTATCGTGAGAAACTAAAAGAAGCGTTCCTTCAAACTTTTGAAGTGCTGCTTTCAAGACATTTTTTGATTTAATATCTAGGTGATTGGTTGGTTCATCCATCAATAAAACATTGATTGGCTGCAGCAATAACTTGCATAATGCCAAACGGTTGCGTTCGCCACCAGAGAGTACTTTTACTTTCTTTTCTACGTCGTCGCCACGAAAGAGAAAAGAACCTAGCATGTCACGAACTTTTGATCGATTTGTGTCGGTTGCAGCATCTTCCATTGTTCGCAAAAGTGTAATTTCACCATCGAGATATTCGGCTTGGTTTTGGGCAAAATAACCTACTTGCACGTTATGACCCATTTTTATATTGCCAGCATATTCAAATTCGTTTACAATTGCCTTGATAAAAGTTGATTTTCCTTGTCCATTTTGTCCCACAAATGCAATTTTAGAACCACGTTCGACCAATAAATCTATGTCTTTTAAGATGATTTTATTTCCATAGGCTTTGGTTACATTTTCGGCTTCGATAACTACTTTTCCTGGCACTTTCGAAACTGGAAATGAGATATTCATAACCGAATTATCGTCTTCATCGACTTCAATACGTTCTACTTTATCGAGTTTTTTGATTAGCGATTGCGCCATCGATGCTTTTGATGCCTTGGCACGAAATTTCTCAATTAACTTCTCGGTTTCTTCAATTTTTTTGGCTTGATTTTTTTGAGTTGCCAATTGTTTTTCACGAATTTCGTGACGCAATTCTAAATACTGAGAATATGGTTTATTAAAGTCGTAGGCTTTGCCAATTGAAATTTCAATTGTTCGATTGGTTACATTATCTAGAAACATTTTATCGTGCGAAACGATTACAACAACTCCCGGATAATTGCGTAAGAAACTCTCCAGCCAAATGATACTTTCGATATCAAGGTGATTTGTAGGTTCGTCTAAAAGCAAAATATCATTGGCTTGAAGCAATAATTTGGCTAATTCGATACGCATTCGCCAACCGCCAGAAAAAGTTTCGGTTTGGTTGTTAAAAACATCGCGTTTGAAACCTAAACCCAAAAGTATTTTTTCGGTATCTACAACATAATTGTATCCGCCAAGCAATTCAAATCGATGCGTGTAATCTGATAAATCTTCGATTATTTGGCTATATTCGGCGCTTTCATAATCGGTTCGTGTTACTAACTGATGGTTGATTGATTCTAGTTTTTTTTCTACAATTTGTATATCTGTAAAGGCTTGATAAGCTTCTTCAAGAACAGTTCGACCTTGTTCAAAATCGATATCTTGACGTAAAAAACCTATTCGCACTTCTTTTTCGGTGGCAATTTGTCCCGAATCGGGTTTAAAATCTCCTGCTAAAATTTTGAGCATTGTTGATTTACCAGCGCCGTTTTTTCCAACAAGTCCCACTCTATCGCCCGCTCCCATTCTGAAAGTTACTTCTTCAAATAAATATGTTCCACCAAAGGAAACCGACAAATTGTGTATGTTTAACATTAAAAAAAAAATAAAGTTTGACTGTTTCAAAACTAAAAACCAAATAAAAAAAATATTGTTTTAATTAAATATTTAAGTTTTAAAAACGTGCAAAAGTAACTCAATTTTAACTTATAACACTTTAAAAAATTGTAAATTTGCATTCTTGATTTTTTGAATAAAATAAATTATTAAAAAATGTTAAAAAAAGGTTTAAAAATAAATAGTATTTTACTAGGTACTTGTCCAAGATGCCAAAAAGAAAGTATGTACTCTGATAAAAATGTTTTACATTTTGCGAATTTATTAAAAATAAATGAACATTGCGGACATTGTGGACTGAAATATCAAATAGAGCCCTCATTTTTTTACGGTGCCATGTATGTTAGTTATGGACTAAATGTTATGATAATGATTGCAGTTTTCTTAGTAGCTTTTTTTGGATTTCATGCCAAAGTAGGCGTTACTTTTATTGCTATAATTGTTGCTTTGATACTACTATTCCCTTTCGTAATGAGACTTTCTAGAAATATTTACATCAATTTGTTTGTGAGTTATGAGAAAAAATTTGAATAAAATTTTATTTCATTTTTTTATAAAATCTATCAATATTGATTGTCGAATCGATGGATATATTGTATTCAATACTTTCGAATAATATTTTTGCCATTGTTGGTGCTAACATTACACCACGAGTTCCCAAACCGTTAAGAATATGAACATTCTTATGTATATAGTGTGTCCCGATTAACGTTTTTCTATCTTTCACAGTAGGTCGAACTCCAGCAAAATGATTTATTATTTCAAAATCACAATTAATAATTTCTTTAATTCTATCTATTAACTCTAGCTTGGCATGTTCGGTTGGTATATTAGTTTTATCGATCCAATTGTATGTAGCACCAACTTTAAATAAATCTTTACCAAGAGGCAATATAAAAACACTTGTATTGACAATTACATCTAAATTCAAATTAGGCGCTTTTATAATAAATAATTCTCCTTTTGTTCCATCTAGAGGTAAATCGTTAAAAAATGGGTTAGAACCCATTCCAAATCCTTCTGCGAAGACAATATGTTTTGCTTTTATTTCATTATAAATGATATAATTATCTACAAAACAAATTTTATTATAATCAAAAGCTTCATCACTAAGCAAACTATAATCAATAAGGTAAGAATGATAAGATTTTAATAATAACGCCGTATCGACAAAACCAGTTTGTAACACCTCGCCAAAATCGAAAGGAGAATCAATACCAGCGTATTTGGTTTTGATTAAATCTAAAGATAAAAAAGGACTTAAATTAGGTTTGTCTGAAGCTATAAACCAATTATTTTGTTCTTCAATTGAAAAAAATTTTCTTAAAATAGGAACTATGAAGTCAATCTTTACGTTAAGTTTAACTTCAATTGAATTATAAAATGTTCTTAACAAATCAATGTGCGCTTGCGCATCTTGTAAACCTGAAAACCTTTTTAATATTACTGGATTGTATAGTCCAGCAGCAATTGTTGAAGAAGTTTGCGACTTGTTATCAAAAACTAATATCGATTTATTGTTTTGCAAACACTTTTCAGCGAATGCAATTCCAGCAAGTCCAGCACCTACAATAAGATAATCAGCTTCCATGTATAAATATTATATATAACATTACATAATACCAAATTTTCTTAAAAGTAAAAATCTAATAAAAAAAAGCTTGCTAAATTAGCAAGCGTTTTTGTTATAACTAAGAGGAATCAAATTAATAATTCCACATATCTGACTCAAAATCACGAATTTTCTCTTTAACACGTGCTGACTCTAATAATTGATTTTGTGCATTATCCTTCATGTATTGCTCGATTGACCTGTCGCCATAAACATTTTCTTCTTTATAGATTACACCACTAAAACGTCTTGCGTTCAACAAATGGTCGAATGAAACTGGCATCGCAGAGTTTCGATCATTAAAAGCCATAGCATCATGAAGGACATCCCGAATAGATGGTACATAAACCCAAAATAATTCAATTACATCTTGAACGTCTTTTCCTATATCCCGTGCTTCTGGTGAAACAGGACAAAGTCCGAGCAATCTATACTTTAATTCACCTTGACGTTTATCAAAATACCAATAACCTTTAATTTTGTAACCTGATACATCTTGCGAGGTTAGATCTCTTTTGTCTATATACTGCGGATCTAACTGTTTTCCTACACCAGCTGATGCAGCAACAGCAGGAATGGTTTTGATAATTTTCCCTTTTTTATTTTTGATAACCCTCTCAGGAGAGCCAGAGGAAGCTGGCGGATAATACAAATCCCTATTTGCATTTATTTCTTCCTTTCCTGCGTCAGTCGTATCTACAAAAGAAAAGGATGAACCCATATCTTTTAAAGACTTTTTGGTATTAAAATATTCATCACCATACACTTCAGTGATTTTACCGTTTTTAATATTTTTTATCAATACATCAAAAAGAGAACGTCTATCTTTACCGATATTAGTTGTATCCACTGGATAATAAAGAGGAAAATTAACTCTTTCGTCAATATCAATTAATTCCCAAGTAGCTTTACCTAACAATACATCTCGATCGTGAACATAACCATAAGGAAGTGGCTTATCATTATCAGAAATTAACTGTGCAGCAGATTTTTTACCTATTTGGTCAGGTGTTCTTGCGTTAAGCAAATTAGATTGAGCACTTGCACACAAAGAACTAGTAACCAAAACAACAACTGTTAAAAAATTTTTCATTTTATATTTTTTTTTAATCTTTATTGATAAATAACGTAGAGAATAAAAATTTATTGTATTTCGTATAATACTGGAGCGGTTCTTGGTAATAAGATATCTGAACCAACCAATTTAGTTTTAATGTCAGAAATTGTAACTTGATCCCCTCTTGTAACTTTTGCTAAAGCTGACGCACATTGCGAATTAACTCTGTCACCAGATACAATTACTGCTGCCTGTCCAGCAGCTTTAAGTGTGAAACCAACAACCTGTAATTTAACTTCGAAATCAAAATCAGGAAGGATTGCAGAAACTTGAGATACCATCAGTCTTGATTTAGCACCTTTTTGAACGCCCATTGTTCCACCTATAGCTCCTACTGGACCAGGAATACCTTTAATTCTAAATACTTTAGCATCAGATACAACGTTACCATCTGGTAATTTAGCATTTACACTAATTTTTAATTCAGTTCCCTGTCCAGGGCTTAGATTGTACTTTCCAACACCAGCACCTTTAGACATTCCTGGAGCAGATGCCGTAACATTGTTATCAGCGACACCGGCAAAAGATACTGTGATAGGATTAACGACACCTCTGTAAACAACATTCATTTTATCTGCTGATATAGTTGCGGAATTTGGTCTTGGTACAACAACATAGTTTCCTTCAAACGGTACTGGAATTGTCTTTCCATTTTCTGTAAAAGTAAATTGCCCTTTCAATATTCGCTCACCAACGGCACCAGCAGTTTCAGAAATAATGGCTTGACCATTTTCTAATCTACCAGGCCCTGTAAAACCAGTTGGTTTAGTGTCTGGATCGTATTTTCCTAAAACAACAGTTCCTTTTACTGCTTCACCTTGAAAGTATGCGTTTTTTTCAAGAACAACAAAACCTTTAAATTTACTATACGATGCAGCATCGACTGCGGCTTTTCCTAAAAGAGTACTATATGTGTCATATTCAGCTTTTTTAATATCATTCTGCCATGCGGTCAGTTTTGTTAAAGATGCGATAGCAGGAAAATGCTCAAAATGATATGATAAATATTTTTTGGTAATACCTTCGCCGTCTTTAACATCTGCAGTACTAAATTTCTTGTCAATTTCTCCAATTATACCATTTAATTTAGTTTGACCTTTAGTAGCTTCTTTCATATCTGCAACATATTTGGACATTGCAGCAACTATAGCGTTTCCTTTAGGACTATAATTGTCCCCCGCAAACCACGTTTCATCAATGAAAGCACCTTTATCCATTGATTCATAAGGCAACTTTCCTGTTTCATCAACTTCGATCCCATTTGTAGCATCGGATTTTAATGTTTGCACGTAATCATAAAAAGATTTAGATATATCAGCAACCTTAATAGCCGTAGCTTTCGCTGCACCAAATTCTCCAGCATTTTCAGAACCTTTTAATTTTAAAGATTCTAACATACTTTTATTGTTTTCAACAGATGAAATATTTGAACTTTCAAATTTCTCATTCATTAATCCAAAAGCCGAAAGTACTTCTTTGGACATATTTAAAGCTAACATCGCTATGAAAACCAAGTACATCAGGTTAATCATCTTCTGTCTAGGGGTTAATTTTCCTCCTGCCATTTTTTTTTAATTAGTTTGTTAATATAATATTATGTAGTTAAAAAACTAATTATCCCTTGTTACTCATTGCAGAAAGCATTCCACCGTAAACGTTGTTCAAAGAAGACAAGTTTGATGTTAATGATTGCATTTGGTCTTTTAATTTTAAATTATTTTCAGCAACTGCATCATTTATAGTTGCATTTTTTTCAGCTGATTGCAACTGCATTTTATATAACCCGTTCAATGATTCCATTTGAGTAGCAGCCAAAGACATTTCGTCTGCATATTTTTTTGTAGAATTTATAGAATCTACTGTCGGTGCGATACCTTTTGCAGCAGACTCAAAATTTTGAATACTAGAACCTAAACTAGAAAATAAAGCGGCATCAATCTTTGCATCCTTTAACATTAAATCTAATTTTTGAGATAATAAACCCTGTGCATCTTCTGGCTTTTTTGCATCTTTCTTATTTGCGACACCACCATCATTTAACTCAGGATAAACTAATGCCCAATTCAATTCTTTATCAACAGGGTCAAATGCAGATAATGCAAAAATGAAAGCCTCCGTAAGTAGACCTATAATTAATAAAGGACTTGCTCCAGGCCAGTGCTGTATTTTGAATAATGCTCCAACAATTACAACTGCTGCTCCCATTCCGTAAGCGAAATTCATCACTTTTTTGCTAATTAATGCCATAATAATTTTTTTTTGTAAGTAAGGTTAATGTTTATTGATTTATTTTTGGTTTTTTGTTGTTTGAGTTCCCATGTAATCTTGTACTGTTCTAAATCCTATATAACTTCTTGCAGAATCCGCATATTCATGGTCACGAGTAGCAACTTGCAACATATAAGCAACATCTTTCCATGAACCTCCACGTACTACTTTACGCATATTTTTCAAGTCTGGAACATTTGGATTCATAGAAGAAACAAATTCGTAAGAAGCTGCATCATAAGATGAGTCAGTCCATTCTGAGACATTTCCAGCCATGTTGTAAAGATTATAACCGTTCGGTTCATACGATTTTGCTTCTACCGTATATAAAGCCTGGTCGGCGGCATA
>JAYVIW010000069.1:0-35569 GCA_043769905.1 Bacteroidota bacterium | reverse complement strand
AGTTAAGTCCGCCTGCGTCAATGGTACTGCAATTTGTGGGAGAGTAGATCGTCGCCTTTCTTTTAAAAATCCTCATCAGAAATGATGGGGATTTTTTTTTCTTTGCTAAGTATTGTATTTCTTTGAAAGTAAAAATTTTATTAATAATTATTTTTTGTAAGATGTAATCCAATTCGGCACACGGTAGATCTATCAAAAATAGGGATCGACAATTAAGATGACAAATAATTGGACTGTTCACGGACTAGAAATTTGATTTATAAATCGACAAATTCTAATAAATCAATAGTGCAGTAAATATATTGGTTGTTATAAATTGAGTTTTGTAGTAATCTAAAATTCAAAAAAATTTAACTTGAAGAAATATTTCATTGCAATTGTAGTATGCGTAATTTATTATATTGATTTCAGTAATCAAATTTTGGTAGAAATAAAAGATAAAATTTAAAATGGTCACTTTACTGAGTTCTAAAGTTAAAAAGCTGTAGAATTGAAGTTTACTAATTATGCACTATGATATCAAATTAATTATTAACAACATATTTATAACAGGTTTTCAATAGCATATAGGTACCTCGGAATAGTATATGGATCAAGAATTTACGAATCTTAAAAACTGGATATACAAATAAAAAGTGGAGATTAAGTTAAGCTACATTTTTGTAATTAAATTGATTATTAAATTCGTCGATATTTTTATAATTTAAAGCTGAATGCCTTCTTTTTTTATTATATCAAATTTCTATATATTCAAAGATTTTGCGCTTCATTTGTTCTTTAGATATGAGTTTATTACCATAAATGAGTTCAGTTTTTAATGATTTAAAGAAACTTTCTGCCACCGCATTATCCCAGCAATTTCCTTTTTGGCTCATACTTGGAGTGATTTTTTGATATGATTTTAACACATTTGCAAATTTGTTGTTTGCATATTGCACACCTCTATCGGAATGAAATATCAATCCTTGTTCTACATTTCTGTTTTGAGCTGCCATTCGCCATGCCTTTAAAATTGTATCTTGGGTGCTCATGGTGCTTGATAAACTCCAGCCATTTACTTTTCTGTCATATAAATCAATAACGGTAGCGAGATATAAAAAACCTTCTTTTGTATGAATGTAAGTAATGTCTGAAACCCAAACTTTTGATGGTGATTTTGGATTAAATTCTCTATTTAAAACATTATCTATTGTCAAATAATTGTGTTTTGAATCGGTCGTAACTTTGAATTTTTTGCTTAATTTACTTCTGAGACCCATTTGTTTCATGTATTTAGCAACTGTAATTCTTAAGATTTTATATCCTAAACTTTTCAGTTCAAGTGTCATCCCTAGACTTCCATATCGTTGTTTAGTCTCAAAATAAGTAGCTGTTATTTTTTCTTTTATATCAATAATTCTCTGCAATCTAACTGATATTTTTTTGCTTCTATATAGGTAATATCCGCTGCAACTTACCTCTAGCACTTGACACATTTTTTCAATCGGAAATATTTTTTCATGATTTTTTATAAAATCAAATATTATCGACCGCTCTTGGAAAAAATGCCTATTGCTTTTTTTAATATATTGCGTTCTATCTAGGCATCTTTTAGCTTTGCTTGCAGCTCACTAATTGTTTTTTGCTCTGGAGTTTGTTTTAATGTTCCTTTGCCTGGAAAACTACCGGTACCAAATTGTTCGTAGTCTTTGCGCCATTTATAAAGCATTGTAACTCGAATTCCAAGTTCTCTAGCTAGTTCTGTAATGTTGGATCTTTCATTACTCAGTTTCTACAGCCTTTACTTTAAAAGCCGTGTCGTAAATTTTACGGATTGTTTTCATGTGTTAAAATTAAAGTTTTTCTCTTAACTTTGTCTCCATGCTAAATTAGTATATCTAGTTCTTGTTTTTTAAAGGTAATTACTTGTGAAATGGACTTAAAAATCTTAATGTAAAAATGAAATTACTATCTTTGTAAATATTTTAATATCAAATGGACAATAATAAAGAAAAAGAAGCTCAAGAATTTTATGACCGATTGCAAGTTGAATTAGACAATAGCAATAATTGGCCAACGGAATATTTATTTAAATTTATTGTACCAAGTGCAGAAAACAATGTTGAATTTGTAGAAGATGCTTTTAATTGCATGGGTGCAGTAATCAAAACTACTAAATCAAAAACTGGAAAATATACTAGTATTTCAGTCGACGTAACTGTAAAAAATTCAGCCGAGATAATTCAAAAATACCAAGAAGTTTCCGTTATAAAAGGAATCGTTTCACTATAAATATGAATGCAAAATATATAAAAGAAAATGCTAATGATGTTGTGTTTAACTTAGAATATAATTCTGAAAGACAGCATCTTATTATTCCAGAATATGGTCGTCATCTGCAAAAATTAATTTTTCAAGCCATTGAAATTGTAGATGATGATGAACGAAATAAATTGGCCAAATACATTATTCAGGTTATGGGAAGTTTAAATCCTCACTTACGTGATGTTCTTGATTTTCAACATAAACTCTGGGATCAATTGTTTATTATGTCTGATTTTCAATTAAAAGTAGATTCGCCATATCCGATTCCGACTCGAGAAGTTTTGCAAATGAAACCAGATGTTTTGGCATATCCTCAAAACCATCCAAAATATCGTTATTATGGCAATAATATCAAATATATGATTGATGTTGCCAACAAATGGGAAGAAGGCGAACTGAAAGCTGCACTTGTTAAAGTGATTGCTAATCACATGAAAAAGTCTTATTTGAGTTGGAATAAAGATACTGTTACCGATGAAGTAATTTTTGAACATTTATATGAATTATCTGATGGAAGACTTAATCTAATAACTAGCTCGGAATCTTTGCTTAAAACAGATGATTTAATGCGAACGAACAAGCGTGTTTCTAACAAAATTATGCCTGCAGGTCAGCCAAAAATTGTAGCAAACAAACCTGCTAAGAAGAAACCATTTGTAAAAAAATAGTTTTCAATTAATAAAATATCTAAAATCTAGTATCTAAAATTAGAAAATGAGTACATTTAAAATCGAAGGCGGCATTCGTCTTAAAGGAGAAATTAATCCACAGGGTGCAAAAAATGAAGCGTTGCAAGTTTTATGTCCAGCATTATTAACTTCAGAAAAAGTAAGAATCACTAATATTCCAGACATTATCGATGTTAACAAACTGATAGTTTTATTAGGTAATTTGGGTGTTAAAATTCAAAAAAATGGCGTTGGAGATTACACTTTTCAAGCTGATGAAGTAAATATCAATTATCTTAAAACAGAAGCTTTCAAAAAAGAAGGCGGTTCTCTTCGGGGATCAATAATGATCGTTGGACCTCTTTTGGCACGTTTTGGTTGTGGATATATACCGAAACCTGGAGGAGACAAAATTGGTAGACGTAGATTAGATACTCATTTTGAAGGATTTATAAATCTTGGTGCAACTTTTAGATACGAAAGAGAAGATCATTTTTATGGAGTTGAAGTAGAAGGACGATTAAAAGGAGCTTATATGTTGCTTGACGAAGCCTCTGTTACTGGAACCGCAAACATAGTTATGGCAGCAGTTTTGGCCGAAGGAACAACAACAGTTTACAACGCTGCTTGTGAACCCTACTTGCAACAACTGTGCAAAATGTTAAATTCAATGGGTGCAAAAATTACTGGAATAGGTTCAAATTTATTGACTATCGATGGTGTTGAAAGTCTTGGTGGATGCGAACACCGAATTTTACCAGATATGATTGAAATTGGTTCATGGATTGGCCTTGCAGCTATGACTAGAAGCGAAATTACAATAAAAAATGTTTCTTGGGACAATCTTGGAGTAATTCCAAATACTTTCAGAAAACTTGGAATTACACTCGAAAAACGTGGCGACGATATTTATATTCCTGAACACAACGAAGGTTATGAAATCAAAACTGATATTGACGGATCTATTCTTACAATTGCCGATGCACCTTGGCCAGGTTTAACTCCAGATTTATTGAGCATCATTTTGGTAGTATCAACACAAGCGCGTGGAGATGTTTTGATTCATCAAAAAATGTTTGAAAGTCGATTATTTTTCGTAGATAAATTAATTGATATGGGAGCCAAAATAATGCTTTGTGATCCTCACAGAGCTGTGATTATGGGACACGATTTTAAATCGCAACTCAAAGCTACAACCATGTCATCGCCGGATATTCGTGCTGGAATTTCGTTGTTAATTGCTGCATTATCTGCAAAAGGAACAAGCACCATTCAAAATATTGAACAAATCGACAGAGGTTACGAACGAATTGATGAACGTTTGCGGGCTATAGGGGCCAATATTGTTAGGGTTTAGTAGACTCTGCCAGATAATTTGTAGATGATTTGTTTTATAAAAAATACCCCAAATATTATGGAAATTTTTGGGGTATTGAATTTTAATTATATTTTTTAAATCTGCGAACTAAATATTTGCTCTAACCATTCTGTCATTTCCATAAATATCTTGTCGTAATTCGATATTTTTGAAACCTAAATTTTCTAATAAATGAACAGTTTCTTTACCTAGATATTGATTGATTTCGAAGAAGAGGTATCCGCTTTTGTTGAGATTTATTTTAGCCAATGCAGCAATTTTTTTGTAAAAAATTAATGCATCGTGATCATCAACAAATAATGCCAGATGTGGTTCATTATCCAAAACATTTTTTTTGATTTCATGTTTTTCAAGATTCCTAACATACGGTGGATTTGAAACAATGATGTCAAATTGTTGGTTTAAATTAAAAGTTTCTAGAATATTTTGCTCAATAAATGTCACTTTTACATTGTTTGAAATTGCATTTTTCTGCGCAATTGCCAATGCTTTTTCAGAAATATCAATTGCAAAAACCTCTGAATTTGTTATGTTTTTTGCTAACGAAATGGCTATACAACCCGAACCAGTACCGATATCAAGAATTTTCAAGGGCTTCTTTTTTAGACTTTCGTTTTTAATCCATTCGACCAACTCTTCAGTTTCGGGTCTTGGAATCAATACATTTTCGTTAACTTCAAAATCTAAACCATAAAAACTAGTTTTTACTAAAATATATTGAATCGGAATTTCGAGTTTTAATTTTTCAATAATTTGGTTCCAAATATTAATATCGATTTCAGAAAATTCCAAATCAATATTGAGTGCCAAATCAATACGTTTCAAATTATTTTTATTTTCTAGAATGATAAAAAAGAAACTTTCAACTTCGACTTCATCATACAATGGAACCAATTGTTTTTTAAAAAATGACTTGTATTTTTTTATTTTCATAATCAAATTTCCAATTTTGTAAATATTGGCTATAAATTTTTTATCATCCAAACTGGGCAACTAGTGTGACCAGTGTTGCCAATTGGAGCATCAATATTTTCGAAACCAAATTTCTTGTATAATTTTTGAGCCGATATCATATAAGGCATCGTTTCTAAATAACATTTTTCATAGCCAAATGATTTTGCTTTCTCCAAACACATTTCCATAAGTTGTGAACCTAGTCCAAGCCCTCTACATTCTGGTAAAAAATACATTTTTTGAAGTTCGCAAATGTCATTTTCAAGAATACCAATTCCTGCTCCGCCGATTATTTTTCCATTATTTTCAATGACAAAATAAACCGTTTTTGGCTCCGAATAGACTTCTGATAAATTGAATAAATATGGGTCGGCATAAGCAGTTCCTATTTTTGGAGCTCCCATTTCCATCAATACATTTTGCACTAAATCGCCAATTTGTTGGTTGTCGTTTTTTTCTATGATTCTAATATTCATAAAAACAAATGTAGTATTTTTGTAATGTGAATACAAACGAAAAATACATAAAACGTTGCATTGAAATTGCCAAAAACGGACTGTCTGCAGCAATGCCAAATCCGTCGGTTGGTGCTGTAATTGTTTGTGATGACCTAATTATTGGCGAAGGTTTTACATCCGCTTTTGGCGGCAATCACGCAGAAGTTAATGCCATAAATGCTGTAAAAGATAAATCATTACTCTCAAAGTCAACAATTTATGTAAGTCTTGAACCTTGTTCTCATTTTGGAAAAACACCACCATGTTGTGATTTTATTATCAAAAATAATATTCCAAATGTTGTAGTTGGTATTCTCGATTCTAACGAAAAAGTATCTGGAAACGGCATCAAAAAATTGTTACAGGCTGGGAAGAATGTCATAGTTGGTGTTTTAGAAAAAGAATGTTACCAATCGAATATCAAATTTTTTACATTTCACGAAAAAAAACGACCATTTATAATTTTGAAATGGGCCGAAACCCAAAACGGATTGATTGCTCCATTGACCAAAAATGAACAAAAACCTGTTTGGATATCCAATGAATTTTCGAGACAATTGACACACAAATGGCGAAGTGAGGAACAAGCTATTTTGATTGGAACTCAAACCGTTATTGATGACAATCCAAAACTTGATGTTCGAGATTGGAATGGCAAAAACCCAATTAGAGTTGTTTTAGATATTAATAATCGAATTTCAAAGGAAAGTTATATATTTGATAATCAATTAGAAACTATAATTATATCTGATAAAAATATAAATTCAAAAAATAATTTAGCTCACGAAATCACAACTATGTTATTCAATAAAAACATTCAATCGGTAATAATTGAAGGCGGACGTAAAACCTTGCAAACTTTTATTGATGCTGGTTTCTGGGACGAAGCAAGAGTTTTTAAAACAAATTCTTATTTTGAAGATGGAACAAAAGCACCAATATTGAAAAAAAAATATTTTTCAAAAACTACAATTCTTGATGATGAACTTTTAATTTTTAGAAATTATGATTAATACAATAATTTTCGATTTTGGAGATATTTTCATTAATTTGAATCATAAAAAAGTTTCAGAAGCTTTTAAAAATTTAGGTTTAAATGACTGGAATGATGATTTGAAAGCTCAAAACCAGTTATTCGAAACCGGAAAAATAACCGAAAATCAGTTTCTAGAAAGTTTCCAAAAATATCTTCCCAATGCTAATTTAAGCGAAATTCGCTCAGCTTGGAATTACATTTTGGGCGATTTTCCTCTGTATAGATTGGAATTTTTACAAATATTATCTCAAAAGTATAGGTTGTTTCTTTTATCAAATACTGATGCTATTCATATTCAACATTTTGAAGAAACAGAAGGATTGTCTTTTATTGCAGATTTTTATAAATGTTTTGAGAAAGTTTATTTTTCTTATGAAATCGGAATGAGAAAACCCGATGAAGCCATTTTCAAACATTTAATAAAAAACCACAATTTATCCGAAAAAAGAACCCTTTTTGTAGATGATAAAAAAGAAAATACCGATGCAGCCCATAAATTAGGGCTTATAATTTGGAATCTCCAAGTTGGTTTAGAAGATGTTGCCGATTTATTTGATGTAAATACACCAAAATTGGGTGAAAGTTTCAAAAGCCAAAATTTATTTTAATTTTGGACACTTTTAGAACATTTGAAGTTGCAACAAATGAAGTTTTGTTGAAAGAAAAAAACAGCAAATTTTTTGGTTATGGTTTTCCTTTTTCGGCGATTGAAGAATTAAAACCCATAATTGACAATTTGCGTAAGCAGCATTTTGGAGCAGGACATTTTTGTTATGCCTATCAAATTGGCACCGACAAAATTCAAGTTCGTGCTAATGATGATGGCGAACCCAGCAACAGTGCCGGAATGCCAATTTATGGACAAATTCAATCTTTTGAAATCACAAATGTTTTGATTGTTGTGTTGCGTTATTTTGGCGGTACCAAATTGGGAGTTGGCGGATTGATTTCAGCATACAAAACCACTGCCCAAATGGTTATTGAAAACGCAATAATCATTAAAAAAACCATTGATATTCATTATATTATAACTTTTGAATATAAAAATTTGAACAAAATAATGCGTATTATTAAAGAAAAAAACCTGCTAATAATTAACCAAAAAATGGAAATGAATTGCGAAATAGAAATTGCAACTCGCAAAAAAAATGCCGAAATTATATTCGACATTTTTAACGATATTTTTGAGGTGGAGATAAATATTTTATGATAAATAATAAAAAAATAATAGTTGTATTGCCAGCATACAATGCTAGTAAAACACTATTGAAAACCTATCAAGAAATACCGTTTGATATTGTCGATGAAGTTATTTTGGTCGATGATAATAGTCCAGACGAAACAATAGAAATTGCTCGAAATATTGGTATAAAATACATTATTAAGCATGATAATAATCTCGGATATGGCGGTAATCAAAAAACTTGTTACAATAAAGCATTGTCATTAAATGCTGATATTGTAATAATGTTACATCCTGATTATCAATACTCTCCTAAATTGATTCATTCAATGAGTTACTTAATTGCAAATGAAGTTTATCCAGTTGTTATTGGTTCAAGGATTTTGGGAAATGGTGCTTTAAAAGGTGGAATGCCAATGTATAAATATGTTGCTAATAGATTTTTGACATTTACACAAAATGTATTAATGGGGCAAAAACTGTCAGAATATCACACTGGTTATCGGGCTTATTCTAAAGGGGTTTTAACAAATATTGATTATAGTAAAAACTCAAATGATTTTATTTTTGACAATCAATTTTTGGCACAGATTTTTTTTAAAGATTTTGAAGTTGCCGAAATTACTTGTCCAACTAAATATTTCGAGGAATCATCATCAATCAACTTTTCACGAAGTGTAACCTACGGTATTGGTGTTTTGAAGATATCAATTCAATACTTTTTGAGCAAAAACAACATTTATAATTTTCAATTATTCAAAAATGCTTAAAAATTTCCTTTCGAAACATAATTTAAGCTTGTTTATATTTTTGTTTATTAATTTTATATTTTCAGTTAAATATTTAAGTAGAAAAACTGATTTATATTTAATAATTTCACTTTTGTTAGTAGTGATTTATTTTATAATTTATAAATCAAGAAATAAATTAATTAAATATAATAATTATTTGTCAAAGGTAAATTTTGGATTGATTTTTATATTTTGTTTACTATTTTATTTTGTTTTTCAGAAAATAAATGTTGAAAGTTTGAATGTTGATAGGTGGAGTGTTATAACTTCGTTTTGGGATAATTATTTCAATGATAAATATGTTTATTTTGCAAGGTCTAGCATGAATAATTTGCCAGGTCCAATGCCGTTTTATTATATTTTGGCATTGCCATTTTATTTTTTAAAGGAGTTGGGCTATTTTTCAATTTTGGGAATAATAGTTTTTTATTTGATTATGAAATACAACAAAACATTAATTAACATTCAAACTAATTCAATTTTATTGATACTTTCTAGCGTTTTCTGTCTTTGGGAAGTGGCTTGTCGAAGTAATATTTTTTTAAATGCTTCAATAATTTTGTTTGTAATGGTTTTTTATTTCAATCAAAAAAAGTTAAATTATTCAAAATTATTTTTAATTGCAATATTTATTGGGTTGTCATTATCGACCAGAAATGTGCTAATTATCCCATTTATAATTACATTTACATTTGCGCTTAAAAGTAAAAAAATCAATTTACAACAATTGTTTTTCATGGGTACAATTGCATTCATTGTGTTTGGATTGACGTTTTTACCATTTGTTATCAATCATTTTGAAGACTTTAAAATTGCCAATCCATTTATAACGCAATCATCAGTTTTAATGCCTTTTGACTTGACATTAATATTTATTTTATTAGCTTTCGTTTTTGGTTTTGTTTGTAAAAACTCAAATGATGCCTTTTTTTATAGTGGTTTATTGCTTTTTCTTACAATTGTTGGTTATTTTGTTTATCATTTTTATCATGTTGGTTTTTATAAAACATTTTTTGATAGTTTTTCAGATATATCTTACTTTATATTGTGTACACCTTTTTTCATATTTTATTTGACATTTGAAACAAATTCTTCATTAAAAAATACAATCAATCAAAAGTATCTAAAATAGTCAAAATGGCTTTCGGAGGCTCTGTTGGGCGACCTGTTTTTAGGTCCACAAACACCAATAAAAAACTTGCTGTTGTTAATAACTCGCCTTGCTCGCTTGATATTTCACATTCAAAAGCAACCTTAACACCGCTATAACTTTTGAACATAGTTTTGATGGTCAATAAATCATCATAACGAGCGGGTTTTTTATAATTTAATGTCATTGAAACGATTGGCAATGCAATGCCACTGTTCTCAAGCTCTTTATAAGAAATTCCTTTGTTTCTAAGCCATTCTACACGACCAATTTCAAAATAAGGTACGTAATTGCCATGATAGACTACGCCCATTTGGTCAGTTTCCGAATACCGTACTCTTACGGTTTGCAAATCTTCTTTCATATTTTAATTGTATTAATTTAGTGTTATTTTAACGTTTGGTTGCTTACTCTTACAACAATATTTTTTAAAAATCAATTACTATTTTATTTTTTTTTAACCAAAATTGTTCACATATTTGTAGACCCAATAATATGATAATTAAACCTAAATATTACATTTATGTAATCTTTAATAAAAATCTATAATTTAACAACAAAATGAACAAAACTGCTGAAACGGTATGGGAAAATTGTCTAACCTTCATAAAAGACAATATTCATGATCAAGCCTATAAAACTTGGTTCGAACCTATAAAGTCAGTTGAATTGACCGATAATGCATTGCACATTCAAGTACCGAGCAAATTTTTTTATGAATGGCTAGAAGAGCATTATGTTAAATTATTGAAAACGGCTTTGACTAAAGAACTTGGTAAAAATGCAAAGTTACTCTATAAAATTAGAATGGAGAACACTTATGGCAATAAACAACCGTTTACGGAACAAATACCAAGTGCACATCGGGGTTCTATGAAACCACAGGATGTTGACGCTCAGTTTAAAAATTTGAATCCAGAATTAAAAAACCCATTTGTAATCCCGGGAATTCGCAATCTTAAAATCGAATCGCAGCTAAATGCGAATTACAGTTTTGATAATTTTTTAGAAGGAGATTCAAATCGATTGGCTCGTTCGGCAGGAATGGCAGTTGCCAATAAACCTGGGGGAACATCTTTCAATCCATTGCTTATTTTTGGTGGAGTAGGGCTAGGTAAAACGCATCTGGCTCATGCTATTGGAGTTGAAATCAAAGATAAATATCCAGAAAAAACAGTATTGTATATTTCAGCTGAAATTTTCACACAACAATATATAGAAGCCGTTAAGAAAAATAATAGAAACGATTTTATACATTTTTATCAATTAATAGATGTTTTGATTATAGATGATGTTCAGTTTCTTTCAGGAAAAACAGGTACACAAGACGTGTTTTTTCATATTTTTAATTTTTTACATCAAAACGGTAAACAAGTTATTTTAACTTCTGACAAAGCACCTGTTGACATGCAAGACATAGAGCAACGTTTGTTGTCTCGATTCAAATGGGGATTGTCTGCCGAATTGCATCAACCTGATTACGAAACCAGAATTGCAATTTTGAAAAATATTCTTTACCGAGACGGTGTAGAAATGCCTGAAGAAATTATAGAATATGTTGCAAAAAATATTAAGTCTAATGTTCGTGAGCTTGAAGGAGCGATAATTTCATTGATTGCTCAGTCGTCATTTAATAAAAAAGAAGTTACCGTTGAATTAGCTAAACAAGTTGTCGAAAAGTTTGTCAAAAATGTGAAACGAGAGGTTTCTATAGAATACATCCAAAAAACGGTTTCAGAATACTTCCAATTAGATTTAGAATTATTACAATCCAAGACTCGAAAACGTCATGTAGTTCAAGCTAGACAATTGGCAATGTTTTTCGCAAAAAAATTCACAAAAGCATCTTTGGCTAATATTGGTTCTCAAATTGGAGACCGAGACCATGCAACTGTGTTACACGCCTGCAAAACTGTTGATAACTTGGTTTCGACCGACAAGCAATTTAAGAAATACGTAGAAGATATTCAAAAGAAATTATCGTTATAATATGATTGTCAAAATATTAATGGTCTGCCTTGGTAATATTTGTAGGTCTCCACTTGCAGAAGGAATTTTGGCTTCGAAACTCCCAAAAGATAAATTTTTTGTTGATTCAGCAGGAACGGGCAATTGGCATGTTGGTAAAAATCCAGACGCAAGATCAATAGCAACAGCAAAAAAAAATGGTATTGATATATCCAAACAAAAAGGTCAATTGTTCAACAAATCTCACTTTGACGATTTTGATTATATTTACGTTATGGACAGTTCTAATTATGAAGATGTCATCGAATTAGCTCCAAATAAAGAAGCTAAACAAAAAGTGAAATTGATTCTAAATGAACTTTTTCCTGACGAAAATGTTGATGTACCAGACCCTTATTATGGTTTGCAAAATGGTTTTGATATGGCTTTTGAAATGCTAAACGAAAGTTGTGATATTATTTCTAAGAAATTAATCGACAAACACAATTAGTATGGCCGCAAAAGGTAAATTATATTTGATACCAACAGTACTTGGGGAATGCAATCCTGAAGATGTTTTGTCAATATCAATTAGTAGAACAATCGATTTTATTGATATTTTTATTGTTGAGAATGATAAAACTGCCCGAAAGTGCATTAAAAGCACAAATCCAAAAAAAGTGCAAGCAGATTTGAAATTATTTCTGCTTAACAAACACACACTAATAAATGATCATAACAAAATGATTCAACCTTGTTTGGAAGGTAAAAATGTTGGTTTAATGAGTGAAGCTGGTTGTCCAGGTGTTGCAGATCCAGGAGCAGTTATTGTAAAAATGGCTCACGAAAAAGGGATTCAAGTAGTGCCTTTAGTAGGGCCTTCTTCAATATTGTTAGCTATGATGGCTTCTGGTATGAATGGACAGAATTTCGCATTCAACGGATACATTCCTATTGATAAATCAGAAAAAAAAAATTACTTAAAATTTTTAGAAAAGATATCTCTCGACCGCGGACAATCTCAAATATTTATTGAGACACCATATCGAAATAATAAAATGCTTGAAGAAATATTGTTAACACTACAACCAAGTACCCATTTATGCATTGCTACCGATATCACACTATCTACGGAATACATAAAAACAATGAAAGTGGCAGATTGGAAAAAAGCAACACTTGACCTTCACAACCGACCAACTATATTTATATTGCATAAGTTTTAGTCAAGTAAATTTTAGATAGAAAAAAAACTACTTAATTGCTTAAATAGTTATTTTAGGTACTGTAGTTAAAAATTGTTATTGAACAATTCTTCTGTTTCTTTTGAAAGTGTATGTGGCAAAAAAGAGACCAATGATAGCCAATATAAATAATTTTGAATTTATCGGAGCTGCAGGAGCATCATTACCTTCAAGGTCTCCAGCAGCAGTATCTCCATTAGGTTGACTAAACAATGCAAAGTCAGAGATAAGACCCGTAAAAAGTATAAATATTTTTATTAGATTATTTTTCATAATTGATATTTTAATTTCGTCACAAAGGTAATACTCAATCTTACAAAAATAAACTAAAATTATGTACTTTCAGATAAAAAGCAGTTTTAGTCGATAAAAAGTATTTCAAAGTTTTTTATTATTGATTTTTTTTGAAATTATTAATTAATCAAATTCAGATGTGAAAAACAACTTTACATTCGGATACTTGTTTTGAGTCATTTGAATAGTAAAATCAGAATCCGCCAGAAAAACCAATTGGCCATACTTATCATGTGCTAGAAATTTTTGTTTTATGCGCCTAAATTCTTTAAATTCATCACTTTTACTATCATTTGGTTTGACCCAGCAAGCCTTGTGAACTGGGAAATTTTCATAAGAGCATTTCGCACCATATTCATGTTCTAATCTGTACTGAATTACCTCATATTGTAAGGCGCCAACTGTACCAATAATTTTTCTATTGTTAAGTTCTAATGTAAAAAGTTGGGCCACACCTTCATCCATTAATTGGTCGATGCCTTTTTCGAGTTGTTTTGATTTCAAAGGATCGGCGTTGTTGATGTATCTGAAATGTTCAGGAGAAAAACTTGGAATTCCTTTGAAACTTGTTATTTCGCCTTCGGTCAAGGTGTCCCCAATTTTAAAATTTCCGGTATCGTGTAAGCCAACAATATCTCCTGGATACGAGATGTCAACAATTTCTTTTTTTTCGGCAAAAAAAGCATTTGGACTTGAAAATTTTAAATTTTTGTTCTGTCGAACGTGCAAATAGGGTTTATTACGTTCAAAAGTTCCAGAAACTATTTTTATAAATGCTAATCTATCGCGGTGTTTTGGGTCCATATTAGCATGGATTTTAAATACAAAACCAGTCATTTTTTCTTCCTTGGGGTCGATTAATCTGGTTTCGGATTCTTTTGGTCTTGGCGATGGCGCAATCGCTACAAAACAATCTAACAATTCGCGAACACCAAAATTATTTAAAGCTGAACCAAAAAACACGGGTTGCAATTTTCCATCAAGATAATCTTGACGGTCAAATTTAGGATACACTTCTGTTATCAATTCAAGATTTTCTCTTAAATCACCAGCTGGTTTTTGTCCAATAATTTTTTCGAGCTCTGGACTTAAAACATTCGATATTTCTACAACATCATCAATATTTTTTCGACTGTCGCTGCTAAATAAATTGATATTTTTTTCCCAAATATTATAAATTCCTTTAAAATCATACCCCATACCGATGGGAAAACTCATTGGCGTAACATGAAGTCCTAACTTTTGTTCTACTTCATCCATTAAATCAAACGCATCTTTTCCCTCACGGTCCAATTTATTGATAAAAACTAAAATTGGAATTTTCCGCATTCTGCATACGGCAACAAGTTTTTCGGTCTGTTCTTCAACACCTTTTGCTACATCAATAACAACGATAACACTATCAACAGCGGTCAAAGTTCGAAAAGTATCTTCGGCAAAATCCTTGTGTCCGGGTGTGTCTAGTATATTGATTTTTTTCTCCTTATAGTTAAAGGCCAATACCGAGGTAGAAACCGAAATACCACGCTGACGTTCGATTTCCATAAAATCTGATGTGGCACCTTTTTTGATTTTATTGTTTTTAACGGCTCCAGCTTCTTGAATTGCACCGCCAAAAAGTAATAATTTCTCAGTCAATGTCGTTTTTCCCGCATCAGGGTGCGAGATGATTCCAAACGTGCGTCGGCGATTTATTTCTTCTAAAAAATTCATAATTTTTATAAATGGATTGCAAAAGTACTATTTTTTGTTGAAAATTTTAGAATGCAATTATCAATTTTGATTTTTTGAATGAGTGAGGGATACGGTATTTTTTCTTCGTATTTTTTGTTGATTTAAAAAAAGTTGGCAAAAACGACATTTTCGTAACAATTTTCATTAGTAATATGTTTCAATCCCTATTAAAATTAGTTTTTAATCTGCTAATAAATTTTTGTTAATACTAATCACGATATTTGCATAATGGGTTTGAATTGCTATTTTTGTAAATTATAAAAAAATGAAAATTTATTAAAGATTAAATTTATACCTATATATTAACTAGAAATTTTTAGAGAATGAAAATTAAACATTTGTTTTTGGCGCTTTTTACGATTTTAAATTTTGTAACCTTTTCCCAAAAAGCTTCGAAAGAAGTTTTATTCACTATTGGAGACAAACCTTATTTTACTGACGAGTTTAAAAGGGTATATAACAAAAATATCGATTTGGTAAAAGACGAATCTCAAAAGGATTTGAACCAATATTTAGATCTTTTTATTGGTTATAAATTAAAAATAAATAAAGCAAACGATTTAGGTTTACAAAAAAATGAAAAATACACCAACGAATTAAAAGGTTATAGAGCGCAACTTTCAAAAAATTATTTTACAGACACAAAAGTTACTGAGGAATTGTTAAACGAGGGTTACAGCCGTTCGTTGAAAGAAGTTCGTGCAGCACACATATTGATTAATTGTGATGAAAACGCAAGTCCAGCTGATTCATTATTAGCTTTTAACAAAGCGAAAGATCTAAAAGAAAGAGCTGATAAAGGAGAAGATTTTGGTAAACTAGCACAAGAGTTTTCTCAAGATCCATCAGCAAAAGAAAATAAAGGTGATTTGGGATATTTTTCGGCTTTTAGAATGGTATATCCATTCGAAACAGCTGCTTTTACAACTCAAAAAGGCAAAATTTCTAACCCAACAAGAACCCGTTTCGGTTATCACATAATTAAAGTAATAGACAATCGTGACAACCGTGGTGAGGTAATTGTTGCTCACATTATGGTAATGAAACCAACTACAGACACCAAGGAGTTGAATGAAAAAGCCGAAAGTACAATTAACGACATTTACAAAAAATTTCAGGCTGGAGAAAATTTTGAGTCATTAGCTAAATTGTATTCAGAAGACAAGGCTTCAGCACCAAAAGGAGGTGTTTTGAATAAGTTTGGTTCGGGTCAACTAAGTTCTAGTGAATTTGAAGATACTGCTTTTTCGTTGACAACAGAAAATCCAGTTTCTAAACCAATAAAATCTGCTTTTGGCTGGCATATTGTAAAATTAATAGAAAAAATTTCTGTTAAATCATTAGCTGATTCTAAAACCGAATTGACCGAAAAAATAACAAAAGACGAGCGTTCAAGATTAATAACTGCATCTTTAAACGAAAAACTAAGAAAAAAATATACTATAAAGAAAGATGCCAAAATGTATGCTAATGTTCAAAAGACAGTTAACGATACTTTTTACGACAGCAAATGGGATTTACCTTCAAATCAAAAAAATTTTGAAGGCAATTTAGTTTCAATTCAGGATATGAAAGTTGGCGGGGATGTGTTTTTGAACTATATAAAAGACCAGCAAAAATCAAATATTAAGACGAAACCAGTAAACAAATTGGTTGAAAAACTTTATAAATCATTTGAAGACGAAAAAATCAATAATTTTTATAATGATAATCTAGAAAAAGAATTTCCAGAATTTGCTAATGTGATGGACGAATATCGTGACGGATTGCTACTATTTGATTTAATGGAAAAAGAGATTTGGGAAAAATCAAAAACAGACTCAATTGGTTTAAAGAAATTTTATGATTTGAATAAAGAAAAATACCAATGGAAAAGGCGTTTGGATATCACGGTTGCCTCATCTACTAGAGAAGATGTTGCTAAATTGGCACTAAAAATGCTCAAGTCAAATGAAACTCCAGATGCAATAAAAGAAAAATTAAATACAAAAGAAAAAGTTGACGTTATGGCTAGTGCTGGTGTTTATGAAGAAGGTAATGATGCAATTCCAAAAGGTACCAAACCTGTTGTTGGCGTTTCGGAAATTACAAAATTAGGTGAGTATTATTTTGTAACACTGGTCAATAAAGTCTTGCCTGCAGCAACGAAAACCTTAGCTGAATGCAAAGGTAAAGCAGTTAATGATTATCAACAATATTTAGAATCTAATTGGGTAGATACACTAAAATCAGAATATACTGTTAAAGTGAATCAAAACGTTTTTGAAAACGTTAAAAAAGAAATTACCAAAAAAAAATAAAATGAAATACCCAAAAAAATATTTCCTTCAAACTGTTTTAATTTTCTTATTTTCTATTGCTTTTGCAAATAGCCAAGAAGTAATAACTGATACCGTTAAGGCAGAAAAAACGATTTTAGGACGACAAAAAATTGACGGAATTATTGCAGCAGTTGGCGATTATATTGTTTTAGATTCTGATATTGACAAATCGTTTATTGAAATATCTAGTCAAGGAAATTCAATAAAAGACATTAGTCGCTGTCAAATGTTGGGCAAACTTTTAGAAGATAAACTCTATGCACATCAGGCAATTCAGGACAGTATTGTTGTCAGTGATGCTGAATTAAAATCAATGATGAACGACCGATTGACTTATATGATAGAACAAGTTGGGTCAATGGAAAAAGTTTTAAAATATTATAAGAAAGACAATGAAGAAGATTTTAAAGCATATTTTCTTGAAATTTTAAAAGAAAATAAATTGACTTCAGAAATGCAAAAAAAAATTGTAGATGCTGTAGAAATTACACCTGAAGAAGTTCGCACTTTTTTTAAGAAAATTCCTTCCTCAGAATTACCAATGTTTGGTGCAGAAATGGAAGTAGCTCAAATTGTTATAACTCCAAAAGTAACGCAGGAAGAAAAACAAAAAGTCATAGATAAGTTACTAGGATTTAAAAAAGAGGTGCAAGGCGGCGCTAGCTTTTTTAGCAAAGCGGTGCTATATTCAGAAGATCCCGGTTCTAGACCCAAAGGAGGATTTTATAAAATGACCAGAAAAACACCATTTGTAAAAGAGTTTAAAGATATCGCATTTTCTTTAGCTGAAGGCGAAATATCAGATCCATTTGAAACAGATTTTGGTTTTCATATTATATTAGTTGAAAAAATTAGAGGTCAAGAAGTTGATTTAAGACATATTTTATTAGCTCCAAAAGTGTCGGAAGCATCAATGATTGAAGCCAAAGAGAAAATTAATTTAATCAAAAAACGAATAGATACCAAAGAAATTTCTTTTGCAGACGCAGCCAGAACCATGTCTGATGAAAAAGAAACTCGTGCCAATGGCGGTCAACTAGTAAATCCAAAATCTCAAGATATTCGATTTGAAATGACTAAAATGGATCCGCAAATGTATGCACAAGTATCGACTTTGAAAGACGGAGAAGTAACAAGCCCGTTTATTGATGAAGATCAAAAAAGTGTGAAACGTTACAAATTAATGACTGTAACCAACAGAATAAACGAACATCTTGCAGATTATGCCAAAGATTATATAAAAATAAAAGAGCTTGCTTTGAAAGAAAAACAAATCAACGCAATTGGAAAATGGACAGAAGAAAAAATCAACGAAACTTATATTAAAATAAATACTGATTATAAAGACTGTGTTTTCGCTAATAAATGGTTAAAATAATCAACAATCTTAGCTTTCAATATTCAGTTAAAACTGAAATCTAAATTCAGAAATTTAAATTCATAAATTGTAATGTCAGACGTAACAGCAATAGCAACCTTGGTTCAAAAAAGAATCGAACTTAAAAAAGAAATTTCAAAAATAATAGTTGGTCAAGAATTGGTTGTTGACGAAATCTTATTAAGTATATTTTCTGGTGGACATGCACTTTTGGTAGGTGTACCTGGATTAGCTAAAACATTAATGGTCAATACAATTGCACAAGCATTGGGTTTAGATTTTAAGCGAATTCAGTTTACGCCCGACTTGATGCCTTCAGATATTTTGGGAAGCGAAATATTGGACGAAAACAGACAATTTAAGTTTATTAAAGGACCAATTTTTTCTAATATTATTCTTGCAGACGAAATAAATAGAACACCACCAAAAACTCAAGCAGCCTTGCTTGAAGCCATGCAAGAACGTGCCATAACTATTGCGGGTCATAATTATAAGTTAGATTTGCCTTATTTTGTTTTAGCAACCCAAAACCCAATAGAGCAGGAGGGAACTTACCCATTGCCAGAAGCGCAACTAGACCGTTTTATGTTTTCTATTAAACTTGATTATCCTAGTTTTGCAGAAGAAATTGATGTTGTAAAAAGTACTACTTCAGATAAGAAGGTTATTATCAATCCATTGTTTACAGCGCAAGAAATTATCGATTTTCAAAATTTAATTCGTAGAATTCCTGTAGCCGACAATGTCATAGAATATGCAGTAACTTTAGTCAGTAAAACAAGACCAGACAACCAATTATCAAATGATTTTATTAAAAATTATATCGATTGGGGTGCAGGTCCACGAGCTTCGCAAAACTTGATTTTGGCTGCAAAGGCCAATGCTGCTTTTAGCGGAAAATTTTCGCCAGATATTGAAGATGTTAAAGCTGTAGCAACCGGAATATTAAGACATAGAGTTGTAAAAAATTATAAAGCAGACGCGGAAGGTATTTCGATTGAATCAATAATCGACAGATTGATGTAAAAAAATAAACTCTTAATACTCACAATCCTACCTAATATTCTTAGTTAGGATTTTTTTATTTAATTAGATTACCGAATGCTTAAAAAATTATTTTAATGAATATTTAATTTTGTAAAAAAACATTTAAAATTTATTGCTAAACAAAATTATGCAAAAAGAAATTATAGTCATTATTGGTGGTCCTGGAAGCGGAAAAACGTCTGTTATTAATGCTTTGATTGAAAAGGGTTATTGCTGTTATGAGGAAGTTTCTAGGCAAGTTACGCTTAAAGCAAAAACAGATGGAATTGACCAACTTTTTTTGACAAATCCTATACTTTTTAGTGAAAAATTGCTACAAGGTCGCATCAAACAATTTCAAAATGCAATGGAAACTTCGCATAAAGTTGTTTTTTTGGATCGAGGAATTCCTGATGTTCTGGCTTATATGAAATATATAGGATACGATTTTCCAGATCATTTTCATTTGGCTTGCAAAGAAAATATATATACCAAAATATTTGTATTGCCGCCTTGGGAAAAAATTTATATATCTGATAATGAACGTTACGAAAATTATCAACAAGCCAAAGAAATTCATGTCCATCTTATAAATACCTATCAAGAATACGGTTATGACCTTATCGAAGTTCCAAAAGATTCCGTTGAGAATCGGGTTTTGTTTATATTGGATAATATAAATAATTAAATTCGATTTATTTTTCATTAACTTTGTTTAAATTTATTGTAAAAGAGAAATTTAGTAGTAAAATATATCAATCCACATGGATATTTCAAATTAGAAAGATTAGGAATAGAAGAACACGAATATTTTGTTGGAGAAATATTGGAGGTAGCCTGTGGAGCATTTATTGAATGTTGTATTATGTATACAAACACTGGTGGAGAAAAAATATATATTTTAAACTATTGTAATTCGTTAACCTTTTGGAAGTGATGTGCGAATTTTTATCCGCGAAAAATATACTTTATAATTAGTCGGATTTAATTATTATTCATGGTAAAATTAAAACACAGACGATAATTTTTAACATCTTAACGAATTCTGGGGTTTTAGTTAAAATTCTCTCTAAATAAGTCCGATATTGTGACAAAGGTTCTAAATTTATTGTATCCAAAAAAATGAAATCTAAACAAGAACTTTTGGTGATTGATTTTGAACAAATGATGATTATAAATAATATAAAATGAGGATCTTTCTTAGCAATTAACCAAATAGAATAGTTTAAGTTAAACTTTTGATTTGAATTGTGATCAAATAAAAATGTTATATTTTGATATTTATAATAGTATTAAATTTAAATAAATATGCTTGAATTTATAATGTTTTCAAAAACTTAAATGCTTAAATGACCGCCAACGAAACCCTAAAAAAATATTGGAATTATGACACCTTTCGTTCTCCCCAAGATGAAATTATTTTATCGGTTTTGGCTAGAAAAGACACTTTTGGAGTAATGCCAACAGGTGGCGGAAAATCTATTTGTTTTCAGGTGCCGGCAATGATGATGGATGGAATTTGTCTTGTTATCTCGCCATTAATTGCTTTAATGAAAGACCAAGTCGCTAATCTTCAAAAACGAGACATAAAGGCAATGGCAATAATTGGAGGCATAAATACTGATGATTTATTGGTTTTATTGGACAATTGTGCATTCGGAAATTATAAGTTTTTATACATTTCACCTGAACGTTTACAAAACGAATATGTTCTCGATCGAATTAAAAACCTACCAATAAACCTTATTGCAATTGACGAAGCACATTGTGTTTCGCAATGGGGACACGATTTTCGACCTGCCTATTTGTCTATAAATTTGTTAAAAGAACATTTCGAGAAAACACCTTTTTTAGCATTGACGGCATCAGCAACAAAACGCGTAAAAGATGATGTTATTGAGCAATTAAGACTCAATAAACCTGCGGTTTTCCAAAAATCATTTGCCAGAGACAATATTGCTTACATGGTATTTGAGGTCGAAGATAAAATGTTTAGAATTGAACAAATTTTAAAAAAAAATCCAGAATCTTCAATAATTTATGTAAGAAATAGAAAAGCATGTTTGGACATTTCGAATCAGTTACAAGCAATTGGTTTTAAATCAACCTATTATCATGGAGGTTTGTCGTTAAAAGATAAAGACAAAAACATGTCGTTGTGGATGGATGAAAATGTTCAGGTTATGGTTGCTACCAATGCCTTTGGAATGGGTATTGACAAATCAAACGTGAAGTCGATAATTCATGTACAATTGCCTGAAAATCTAGAAAATTATTACCAAGAAGCAGGTCGAGCCGGACGAAATGGTGCAAAAGCATTTGCTGTTTTATTGACAAGCCAATCTGATAAAATTCATGCCCAGCATCAATTTCTTGCTTCATTGCCAGACAAGATTTTTTTGAAAACAATGTATATTAAGCTATGTAATTATTTCAAAATAGCTTTTAATGAAGGAATTGGCGAAGAATTTTCGTTTAATCTAAATCAGTTTTGTTCCAAATATGATTTCCAAATACTAAAAACTTTTAACGCAATAAATTTTTTAGATAATCAAGGAATAATAAGCATGTCGAAAGGTTTCTCTGAAAAACTAAGCATGCAGTTTGTAATTGAGTCTAAGGAACTCATCAGGTATATAAGTTTGAATCAACGAGATGAACAGGTGATTTTAACAATTTTACGAAATTATCCAGGCATTTATGAGGCACAAACACAATTTAATGTTGGTCTAATTTCAAGAAAGTCTGGGGTCGAAGAAAAAGTAGTGCATGAGGTTTTAATTAGATTAAAAGAGAAAGAAATTATTGATTATAGAGCCAAAACCAACGATATTGCAATAATTTTAAATGAAATAAGAGATGATGATCGAACAATAAACAAGGTTGCAAAATTTTTGGAGAATCAAAATAATCTTAAAAAATCAAATTTCGGTAGTGTTTTGGATTATGTCAACGATACAAACCATTGCAAAAGTAGAAAAATATTGACTTATTTTGGCGAAAATGATTCAGTTGATTGTGGAATTTGCTCATTTTGTATCACAAAGCCAAATAAAAAAGCAGATCTTAAAATATTATCCGATAAAATAATTCAACTGTTGACAATAAAAGAAATGAGTTCAAGAGAAATTGAAAAAATAACAAAATATAGCACTACCGATGTTATTGTGGTGATCCAAAACTTAATTGAAAATAACAAAATTAAAGTTTTGGCAAGTAATAAATATAAATTAAATTAGAAGATGATATAAATGACACAAATTTACATGAAATTTAATATCAAATCAATTTCAGTCAAATGTGTATAATCTGTATCGCGTAAATTAAAAAATATGGAAAAATTAAGAATAGTTTTTATGGGAACGCCAGAATTTGCAGTCGGAATTTTGGACACCATAATAAAAAATAATTTTGATGTGGTTGGTGTAATTACAGCAGCCGATAAACCAGCAGGTCGTGGTCAAAAGATCAAATATTCTGCTGTAAAAGAATTTGCATTGGCAAATAATTTACATTTATTACAACCAACCAATTTGAAAGATGAAGGTTTTCTATCAGATTTGAAAAACCTAAACGCAAACCTTCAGGTCGTTGTGGCTTTTAGAATGTTACCAGAAGCGGTTTGGAAAATGCCTAAATTTGGCACTTTTAACCTTCACGCTTCTTTGTTACCCAATTATCGTGGTGCCGCTCCAATAAATTGGGCAATTATAAATGGTGAAGCCAAAACTGGCGTGACAACATTTTTTATTGATGATAAAATTGATACTGGTGCTATGATTTTAAGTGCTGATATTTCGATTTCAAGGACAGAGAATGCTGGTGAGTTGCACGACCGATTGATGAATTTGGGTTGCAAAACAGTTATTGAAACTTTAAAGTTAATTGAAAATCAGAAAGCAATAACTACTGCTCAAACCGAAAATTCAAATATAAAATCAGCATACAAGCTTAATAAAGAAAATTGCAAAATTGATTTTACCAAATCAGGACAAGACATACATAATTTAATTCGAGGATTATCTCCATATCCTGCCGCGTATTGCAATATTAAAGATGAAAATCAGGAGTGGAATGTAAAAATTTACGAAGCAAATTTTATTTCAGAAAATCAAATTAATACATACGGAACAATTATAACTACAAAAAAAGAATTTAAAATTGCTGTTGAAAATGGATTTCTTGACGTAACTAGTATGCAGTTTCCTGGAAAAAAACGGATGAAAACCACGGAAATACTCAACGGAATGGCTTTTTCAATAAATGCAGTTGCATTTTAAAAAGAGTTTTACCCGAAAAAATGTAATTTATTTAGGTGGTTATGAACATTTTTAACGACTTATTAACAAACGCAAAAATAATCATGTGAAACACTTGCATGGTTCATTTTTACTGATAAATTTGTAATGCTTTTAAAATATTTTAACCAACAATTAATATTATTCATTATGAACAAATCAGAATTAATCGATGCTATGGCTGCTGACGCAGGAATTACAAAAGCTGCTGCAAAACTAGCTTTAGAATCATTTTTAGGTAATGTAGGTGCCACTTTGAAAAAAGGAGGAAAAGTATCTTTAGTAGGTTTCGGATCATGGTCTGTGACTAAAAGAGAAGCTAGAGATGGTAGAAACCCACAAACTGGAGCAACAATCAAAATCGCTGCTAAAAATGTTGTAAAATTCAAATCTGGTGCAGATTTAGACAGTTCAGTAAACTAGTCTTTTTACAAAATATAAATTAAGCCATACTTTATAGTGTGGCTTTTTTTGTAAAAAATTTTTTATTATTTCGTGACAACCCTTTTTTTGTTTAATTTTATGAAAAATTATAATTCTTATGGTTGTAAAAAAAATTATAAAAGGACAATTATTAATTTCCGAGCCATCTATTCTTGGTGATGTTTCTTTTAATCGATCAATAGTTTTATTGGCAGATCATACAAATGAAGGATCGGTAGGATTTATTGTAAACAAGCCATTGAAATATTTAATTAAAGATTTGATACATGATTTAGATGTTGATTTTGAAGTATATAACGGAGGTCCAGTTGAGCAGGACAACTTGTATTTTATTCATAATGTACCCAATATCATTCCAAATAGCATAGAAATAGCAGATGGAATTTATTGGGGTGGAGATTTTGAATTGACCAAAAAACAAATTTCTGCTAAGAAAATAACAAAAAATAATATTCGTTTTTTTCTTGGTTATACTGGTTGGGATAAGCAGCAATTAGAAAAAGAAATGGAATCAAAAGCATGGATAATTGCTGCCAATAAAGATGAAAGTAAAATTCTTGAAAAAACAAGCTTGGGGTTTTGGAAAGAAAAAATTACAGAATTGGGTGGAGAATACCTTTTATGGTCAAACGCACCTGATAATCCGAATTCTAACTAAATAATTTCATTTAATTTTATCAAAAGTTCATTTGATAATTTTGTTGAAAATGTTTTTTTGCGATATTTGGTTATTGGTTGAATACCTTTTATTACGTTTGTGATAAATATTTCATCAGCTTTTTGAAGGTCAAACGGTGAAATATTCTCTTCGATAACCTCAATACCTAGTGTTTTTTTAGCAAGTGCAAAAATTTGTTTTCTCATAACACCATTCAAGCATCCTTCAGAAATTGAAGGAGTTATCAGTTTGTTATTGAGTAACATAAAAATATTTCCGTTTAAAGCTTCAACAACATTTTTAGTATCGTTGAGCAACAAACAACTGTCCAAACCATTTTCTTTAGCAAAAATGTTTCCCGTAATGTTGATCAGCTTATTGGTCGATTTTATAGTCGATAATAAATGTTTAGTAACATAAAAATCTTTGAACAAATCAACTTCATAATTGGAATTGTCAATTAAATACTCTTTATTTTCTAAAGGTTTAACAGCAATTAAATAAGATATTTCATTGGAAATTGGCAAGTAATACCCACCAGAATTTCTGAAGACCGTAAAACGAACCCTTGCAGAATTAGCAATTTTATTGACTTTTACAAGCTCTAATATTTTCCCTTCGATGAATTCTAAAGTAAAATTCATGGGAATTTCCATTCTAATAATTCGCATTGAAGACATGAGCCTAAAATAGTGGTCTTCGAGAAATAAAATTTTGTTGTCAACAATTTTTAAGGTTTCAAAAACAGCATCACCATAAAGGAAAGCGCGATTGTTTTGTAATTGATCGTCTTCGTTGTTAACCAAATTTCCGTTATAAATAATCATAAAAAAAGCCGTAAAATTAAATTTTACGGCAAATATAAGTCTAAAAAACCATTTATTTATATGGAACCGATAACATGTTTAAGTTCGGCTACTTGGTTTTCCCAAAGTTTAATAGATTCTTCTACTTCATCTGGTTCAGCAAAATCTATAATTAACAACGATACATCTTTGGTAATTTCGTCTTCAAGGATTTTTATTTCAAAATAATATTCGGTATCTTTTGATTCTTCATCAATCCAGCGAAATTTTATTTTTTCAAACGATTTTTTCGAAGACATTCTTGCATATTCTTCAGAATCGTCCCATATGAATGTAAAAAACTCTCCTCGAGAATTTACATTATCAGCAAACCACTCTGACAAACCTGAGGGTGATGAAATATACTGCCATAGCAAAGATGCCGATGATGTTATAGGAATTTCTATTTCGTAACGTATTTTGGAATCCATTTGACTAACTAAATTTTTTGTGAATATAAGAAAATTTATTTCAAAAAAAATTTTAATCAATTTTTTTTTTATTTAAAATTAATTTGTCTACATAAAATATAATCTTATATTTGCACCCGAATTAAAATCAATATTTGGCGAGGTAGCTCAGTTGGTTAGAGCGCAGGATTCATACCCCTGAGGTCGACAGTTCGACCCTGTCTCTCGCTACTAAATTAAAGATTTAAAAAAGTTATATTTTATGCGGTTTAAAAGAAATTTTAAACCGTTTTTTTATGTCAAAAATTATTCAACTTATCGAAAATGAATACAAAAACGCATACAAAAACGTTCAAATTGTGCCTATAAAATTATTTTCTGTTCCTAAAATTTACAATGCTGGTGGCGATTTAAAAAAACGCTGGTTTGTTTACTATGAATTTAGAAATCCAATTGACGGCAAAATGAAACGGCAAACGCCTATTTATAGCAATTTGCATAAATATAAATCATTAATTGAAAGAAAACTTGCCGCCAAAAATTTGCAATTGGCAATACATTCTATTTTAAAAAATGGATTTAATCCTTATAATGAAATTAACGATGTGGACCAGGTAAAAGTTTTAACCGTTTCTGAAGCTGTTAAATTTGTGCTGGAGTTAAAAATAAAATCGGTTACTGCTACAAGTTACGATGATTTTAGAATTAGAATTACGCAATTTGAAAAATGGTTACTTGATAATGGTTTTAAAGATAGGTTTGTTACATCAGTAAATAAAACCGCAATTATTAACTATTTGAATTTTGTGTTACAAAAATCTAGTGCCAGAAACCGAAATAATGCACGAGCTGTAATATCAATGTTTTATCAAACTTTAGTAGATAATGATATAGTAACAGAAAATATTGTAAAGCAAATAAATATTTTAAATTCTAATCCTGAACGTAACAAAACTTATTCTAACAAATTACAAATTGACATTTTTGATTATTTACGAGAAAATGACAAAGAATTGCTTTTATTTATTCAGTTTATATCATACAATTATTTGCGACCTGTTGAAGTTGTAAGATTAAAAATTAAAGATATAAATTTAATTGATAGAAAAATATATGTTAGAGCAAAAAATAAACTCGTAAAAACAAAAATTTTGCCAGAAATATTAATTAATCAATTGCCAGAATTAAGCAATTTTGACCCTGAAAGTTTTTTGTTTACACCTGATGGATTTGGAAAAGAATGGACAACTACCGAAAATAATAAAAGAGGTTTTTTTGGTAAAAAATTTAAAAAAATTAAAGATAAATTTAATCTTGGTGCTGATTATGGTTTTTATAGTTTTAGGCACACATTTATAACAAAATTATACAAAAATTTTGCTGAAAATAGCACACCATTTGAAGCAAAAAGTAAATTAATGTTAATTACTGGACATACATCAATGACTGCTTTAGAAAAGTATTTGCGTGATATTGATGCCGTTTTGCCCGAAGATTATTCGAAGAATTTATAAATTGTTATCTTCCCAAATAAAATAATTTTGTAAAAATTTCCAAGCATTTTTTAGATTTTCATCTTCATTTGTTTGCATTGCTTCACAATTATTTTGAACATAAATTGCAAAATAATTTTCTACAAAACCCATATTATTTTCATACTGAAACAATTGTTGTTTTCCTTTAAATTCAATATCTTTGAAATCGTCAACGTTTACAAATTCTACCAATGACAATGACAAACGGCAATAAATCCATATTCTGTTGTCATTAAAAGTATTGTCTTTTATAGGTAATTCACAAAACAAATAATCGGGTTGAATATAATTAAATTTTTCCATGATGTAAACATAACAAAAAAAATGCCAAAACCTAAATTTTGACATTTTAAACAAAAACTAACAAACTATTTATTATAAAAACGAGAGTATTTTTTGAAATTCTTTATTATCTATTCTAAAATCTTTACCAGTATTTCCATTAATAGTAACTTGACCGCCAGTTGTCGCAATCCAAGTTATTACTCCCTTAATTTCATTAACTGATTTTAAACGAAATAAACCTCTTGATTTTTCATATTCTTTTTTAGTCAAAATTCCAGTAATTTTTTTACTAAGCAAATATTTTATAATTTGTTCTTTTACTTGAATTTTAGATTTTGTAATATCAATTTTATGTTTTAAAAATAATATTTTGTAATCATCAGAAATTGTAAAAGCTGGTTTTATGTATGGTACATAAACAAATACATCTGTATCTTTTATTTTTGGAACTAAAGCAAAATAATTTTTAATGTATTTTAAAGCTTCTTTTTTAGAGTCATTACTAAAAATATTAATTATTATATCTCCCGACAAATCTTTGTCAATTACATCAAAATCAGAACTTGTATAATTTATTTTAGTATGATCTGAAATACGAATAGAAAATATTTGTTTGTTTTCAGTTTCTAAATCAAAATAAATACTACCAGTTCGTGCTTTATTTAAATTAAATTTCCGCACTTTGTTAGAAACTATCTTGAAAATTGCATCTCTCGAAACTTCGGGTTTGATAGAATTAACTTCAAGATAGTTGCCGTTTCTTAAATGTTTTATACCATTTAAAGAATTCCTAGAAATCCCAATCCGAGAAGTCCTGACTTTTTTTTTGTGGTTGTTTTTCTTTTTGTGGTGGTTGTAGTTTTTTTAGTTGCTCGTTTTTTTGCAGCTGCTTTTACTACTTTGCCATCTTTGTAACGAAATCCTTTTTTTAAAGTTCCATCAACTTTTTTGCCGTACTCTGGTGCTAATTTTGAACATACACTTTTTAATGTTCTAACGGACGGTTTGCGTTTTGCCGTTGGTTTTTTTTTGGTTGTTGTCATGGTATTTGGTTTATTTAATGATTTATTTAAGTTTTTACTTTCATTTCCTTGAACGTGTGAAATAATATTTGGATATAAATTTCTGCCTTTTACTAAATGTTTTGTACCATCATTTTCTTGAATTGTAAAAGTGTGTTGATTGGTTTTTGCACCATACGTGTTTTTTACAACTTCGCCTTTTATTTTTTTACCTTTTGAAACTGAATAAAATTCAACTATACAACCGTTTCTTATTGCATGACTTGTTGTAAATGTTGGCAAAGATTCTTTTTCTTGCATTCTAGCTTTATATTCTGCTTTTTGACTTGCGTTTGGTTTCCATCTGTAACCATTTAATCCCTGTATTTTTTCGTAATTTTCCAAAATATTAATGTTTTAATAATTATACTAATTCTATATCTTCTGTTTTTACCCATACATTTTTGTTGTCAATAATATATATTATTTAAACTTAATAAAATGTCTAAGGTGTTCATGGTGTTCATGGTGTTCATGGTGTTCATGGTGTTCATGGTGTTCATGGTGTTCATGGTGTTCACGGTGTTCATGGTGTTCATGGTGTTCACGGTGTTCACGGTGTGAACTTTTCAAAATTTTATACTAATTCTATATCTTCTGTTTTTACCCATACATTGCGGTCGCCAATAACTAAACTTTGTGCAAATACTACACAATTTTGTTTGTCTGGTGTCATTGCTATAATTTTACCGATGTTTTCAGTCCAAAAATAAGTGTCGAGATAAACGCCAGTATTGTTGTGCTGTCCGTTCACAAATTTATCTTGATACACTTTTGCACCTAAAAACTTTTTTGCTTGAACAAAGTCGCCGATTTTGAACGGTGCAACGGTTGTTGTTGGTGTTTTTTTGTACTGGTTTAAGGTTGTTTTTAAAATTCCTTTTTTGTTGTACAAAGCCGTTTCTGTTTGGCTTCCAAAAATTCCATCAGCCGAAACGTTGAGTAATTTTTGTAATTCTTTAGTTTCTGGGTTTCTGCTGCCTTTGGCCAGTAATAAATCTAAATTTAAAACGTATGGCGTTGGTGTTGTTGTTGATCCGCCTCCTGTTGATTGTGTTGGGTCAATTTCTGGATCTGTAATTGTTGGTTGGTCGCTAGTATCTTTTGTAAAATAAATCAAAGCTCCAATGCCAATAAGTCCGATAATTGCAATGTTTGTGTTTGTCATGATGTTTGTTTTAGTCAATTATTTCAACTCCGTGATTGTTTTCTAATTCGTCTTTAATTTCATTGAGACGTGCTTCTATATCTGATGCTTTATCAGCATAAAGCAATGTTGTTGGTATTGAAACAATTGTTGCACCAACAAAGAACCAAGCAAATTTTGCAATTAATGATTCTTTTTGCTTATGAGCATAACATATTCCAGCCAATGAGCCACCCAATGAAATTGCACCAACTTTAAGCCTTAATGCCGTTCTTTCGGCAAGTATTTTTTTATATTGTTTTTGTAATTCTTCTTTTGTCATGACCATTTGTTTTGTGTTGTTGTTGTTTGTTCGATTGGTTTTGGCAACTCGACCATTTTTTTACTAAAAATATTAAATTTATGTTCCGATAAATTCGCGTTGCAATACCTATTTTTGGACCAATATGCTGTATTATTTTTATAATCTAATTCAACGTTAATTTTACCGATTATGTCTCCATCAAATTGAGATTTAGATCCACCACGCATTTTGCCATCTGTGGTTAATTGAAAAATAATTATAAATAGTTTTCCATCATAAGCCTTTCTAAAATCTTTGTCAAGACCTATACCACGTTGCATTTCCTCCAATTTACTGAAACTATCAATAATAATAACATCGTTTTCTTGCACCAATTTATGAACGTCTTGAATGCTTTTAATTTCGGGAGCTGTAATGTTGCTTAAAACATTTGGAGCTGTCAAATATTGGTTTATTTTGTTTTCGTACAAACTGCTTTCTGGGTGTTCCTCAATACTGGCATGACCTACTTTATAATTTTGTGCGAAGCAATTCATTAGCTGGAAACAAAGGCGAGTTTTCATACTGCCCTCTCCACCAGCCAATGTTATTGCTACACTTTCTTTGTTTTTTTTCTCTAATTTGCCAATAAATTGTGCAATTTGTTTGTCAGGAATAATATAATATTCATGTGGTTGTGCATTTTTATTGGCTAATTTATAAGCTAAACTATTGGTGTTTTCTGGTTGTTTTAGTGCTGGTTTACTAGCATTCAAATCATAAAATTTAAGTGCTTGCTTTTTAGAAAAATCATAATAACTATTCAAAAAATTTGTTATTTGTGTTTTAGAATAACCGTTATTAATTGCATCGGAAACTTTTAGATTATCAGGACTTTTTGAATTTTTGAAAATGTCAAGTAATGTTTTTCTTTTTGGTTTGAACAACCCTACTTGATTACTTCCTGCACTGGTGTACTTACCTTTTTTTTGAGATAATTCAATAATTTTCTTTTGCACTGCTTTTAATTCATTGTCATATTTTGCTATTGCAACGTCCAACGCTTTTATAATCGAATTATAATCTTTGTCGGTTGGTTTAATAAAATCTTTGTTAAATGGATTTTTAATTCTATCTAGCAAAGATTGTTTATTGTTGATGATAGTTTCAATTCGGTTTTTTAGTTCGTTGTATTCCAAATCATAAACGCTTTCACCCTCTGTTTTGTATTTGAAACGTTCTAAATTTAATGAATTTGAATAATCAAAAAACATAGTCGCAACACTCGACATTTTATGTAAAAAATCGGCTCGGTTTTTAATTCTTTGAAAATTGCTTTTGTCCGACAAAAATTTAAACATTTCAGTTTCATGGGCGTTGGTCAATTTTTCGTTATTAAAACGGGCGTTTCCTATCCAGTCAGCAATTGTTTTAATCAATTCTTGACTTTGTACGTCTGGCGTGTTTTTTAATGATTTTAACGATTGAATTACACTGCCGTTTGCGTTCAAAAATGCTAAATTCAAAACTTCGGTGGCATTTTTGCCCTCTTGTGCTTTTGCTTTTTCTTTTAGTGCGGTCTTGGTTGCACCATTACTAAACAATTTTGCATAAATTTTGGCACGTTCAAACGGTTGCTCTAGCGTTCGGTTGGCGTTGCTTTCTTCAATAGCATATTTAATGGCTTGTGCTTCGTTTTTATCATTGGCAAACTTGACATTTACATTAACTTTTTTTAATCGTTTTAATGCTTCGTATCGGTGGTGTCCTGCTAACAAAAAATCTTTATTTTGTTTTGGGTCATGCCAAACAATTAATGGGTCAAATTGTACTGAATCAAAATTATTAACGATATTGTTTACTTTATTTTCATCAAGTGCATCACGATTTTGAAAACGTTTTATATCTAAATGTATATTTGCCAATTTCATTACATAAACATCAGAAGATTGATTTTTTTTAACTTCTTTGTCTATTGTTTTAGTTTTGGCTGGTTTTACATTAGCGGTTTTTACGGTAGTGTTTTTTTTTTTGTTTCCGTTGTTGTCGTTGTTGTTGGTTGGTGGTGTTGGTTTGCTTGGTTTGTTTAAATCTTTTGAACTCAATGATTGTTTATCTCCATATCGATTATTTGGAAATTCTTTTTTTAATGATTTGAGTCCTATTTCAGTTGCATCATAATAAAATAATCCATCTATTGTGTCTGACAAAACTTTGTTTTTTACACTTTTAGAAAGAGACAAATTAAAAAATGATTTTATATCATAACCTTTCGATGTTACTTCATAAATAAAATCATATTTTTCTGTTTTTTCTACTAAGTTATTGTTTTTAATGCGTTTGCGTTTTTTACCGTAATCGCTAGTTGCTTTGCGTTTTTCAACAATTGGTGCAACAATTTTTTTAGTAGTTTTCTTTTTTTCAGCAACAACTATTTTGGTTTCTGGACAATCGGGTTTTTCGGTGGTGCAATTGCTTGTTTTTCGTTTTCTTTTTGGTGGTGCTATTCCAGCAATAGTGTTCGGAGATGGTACAACGTTGCCGTTTCCGTCAAACATATAACCAGGATAAAGACGACCGTAACAATCTAATCCAACTTTCGCGAAACCTGAATGTCTTGGAGCATTTAACCCATACGGTTTAATCAAACTTTTTAACTCGATAGAAAACAATGTTTTATCGGGGTTGCTGTCCAAAATAACAATTACACGACTTGAAACACGAGTGTCACGCTCTCGTTTGGCTTTTGCCAATAGCGTCTCTAGTGTTTTGCGTGAAACTTTTAGTTTTCCGTTTAGGCTGTTAAATTGTTCGGCTGCATTCATGGGTTTGTTAGTTTTTTGTTTGGTTTTGTTATTGAATTAGTGTGTGTTCTTTGCCAAATGCTTTGATCACGGCACTGCATGTAATTTTGGACATATTAAAATTTGATAATGTCGATAAATTTCTAATTGCTCCAACTGTCGGAGCGTTCACTTCTATATTTTTTAAGATGGTTGAACCACTGCCCGGAACTTCAATTTTGTTTATAATTACATCGGCTGTGGCTATGAATTGACCATCATAAAAAAAACTCATTTGTTTTAAATCGGCAAACCAACCGCCAGAAATGTAAAAATTATCAGGTGTATTGTTTTGCAAACGAATGTCAATGTTAAATCTAATGCGTTGCAGGTTCACATCAACGTTGCGTATTTCGTTGGGAATAATGTCCATTTTGTTCCAAATGGCTATTAATCTATCTACTTTGTTTTTGGCATAAATTGCTCCGATTGCAAAGGCAACGCCTACGCCAATTAATATTTTTTTTGTTTTTGGTGTCATGCTTTAATTTTTTAAGGTTGGTTAGATAAATCTAAATGTCCTATGTTGTCAGGATTAGTAATACAAGCGTTTTCCCAAATATCAAAATTGACGTAGAACATATTTTCATAAATTGGAAGCCGCTTCAATCTTTGTGCTGGCTCTGTATTACCAATTAATAGAAAATTTGATTTGTGAACCATAAAAATATATCCTTTACAGTCTCTAATGACTTTGCCTTGATATAATTCTAATACTTTTTTATATGGCATAACTTCACAAATTGATTCGGGATTGTCTGTTGTTGGACATTTTGGACATTCGACTGTTGGACAGTTAAAATCAATTGGCTTGCGGTGCAATAAAATGTAAACCCAAATTCCTAAGCCTACAATGGTTAAGTTTTTAGCCGATAGAATACTTGATTTTTTTTGTTTGTTTTCTTGATTTTCCATTATAAAAAATGTTTAATTATGTTATTGTTGCTGTAAATTTGTATAATCTTAAACCACAATAAAGCAATAAAAAAAGCCAAAAAAAACGACCAGTCGCTAAATTAAATTTTTGTTCTTTGCTAAATTCTGCTGGTACTGCAACCTCTTTTATTTGTGTTTTTGCTGTCTTGGCAACGCTTGATTTATTGGTTTGTGTATTTTCGTTTTTGTTTTCGCCAACGGTTGCAATTACATTTATACTGTTGGTTTTTTTGTCATAAAAAACTTGACTGCTGTTGGTTCCTGATTTTTTAATAGTGTTTATTTGCATCAACAATCTTTCAACTTCTATTTTGCATAAGCTATCACATAAATTGTTGCCAGTTCGTAAATTTCCAATAACAACATTTAGGCTGTCTGATATTGCTAGGCTTCTATCAATAACTTTGGTGCTGTCTTTTGCGGTTACTTCTGCGATTGCAATGGTTGTTGTGTCGTGGATTGTTGGTTGTGCTGTTTTGCAACTTGCTATAAACAAAATTGTTAGCATAGCAAACCATAATATAAGTGATTTTTTCATAATTATTTTTTCTAATTTGATAATATACAACCCACAATAATCCATAATCCTAGTTTATCTTTTTCAGTATTAAGTGGTTCAATTTTTTCTGATGTACTGTAATACCTTAGTATAAGGTTGCCTATTGCACAAACTTTCACTAAAATAATTTCGATTTTAGGCAACAAATCATTTCTTACTCCTAAAGTTTCAAAGAAGTGCCTGTCAAACATTGCAAGACAAAGTAGTGCAATGTTGAACCATACTGTTTTTGACATATAAATTTTTTTCATGGTGAGATTATTTTTAAAATTAAAACAACAATAAAACTTGCATTGATGCAATATTGATAGGCATAGAGCCTGTATCTACAAGGGAGTACATTCTAAGTTGTGCACCTGC